>CAVWPQ010000030.1:0-200479 GCA_963756865.1 uncultured Actinomycetota bacterium
TCGGTCAGCGGGTCGCTGGCGTCCGGGTCGGGATAGGGAGCGGCACCGCCGCCCTTGCGGATCGAGTACACCCAGTGACCGTAGGTGGAGGCGATGTGCTCGGCGGTTTCGGTGTCGTCAGCCACCACCACGTCGGCGGAGACCACCACGTACGGCTTGGACAGCGTCGCCGACGGCGTGAAGGCCGCGCGGTAGGCGTCGACGGCGTCCAGTGCCGTTGCAGGCGTGATGTGATAACTGGCCACGAACGGCAGCCCGTTGGCGCCGGCCACCTGCGCGCTCTGGCCCTTGCTGCTGCCGAATACCCACGGCGTCAGACTGGTTCGCTCACCGGGCACGGCGTGCAGGTCGTACTCGCCGACCCGGTAGCAGCCGTTGAGCATGGCGAGGATGTCGTCGATCTGGTCGCCGAAGTCCGGCGTAACCGCCTCGGGCTGCTGCAGGACAGACATCTGCGCGCGCAGCCGGTCGGTGATGATCGTCCGGATGTCGAACGGCGGCGGCACCACGACACCGTCGACGTCGCGCCACTCGGTCGGCAGTTCACGCCTGGGCCTGGGTTTGGCCGACGGCTTCGTGGCGGCCTCGCGGCGCCGCTGCCCGGATCGGCCGACCCCGAGATCGATGCGGCCGGGGTAGAACGAGTCGAGCATCGCGAAGCTCTCGACGGCAGACGTAGCCGTCGTATGACCCAATTGCACTGCGCCTGCGCCGACGTGGATGTGTTCGGTGGCCGCCGCGATCTGGCCGACCAGTACCGCCGGCGACGAGCTGGCGACCGCGACGAAGTGGTGCTCGGCGATCCAATACCGCTTGAACCCCCACCGTTCTGCGTGCTGCGCGAGATCGACGGTGTTGCGCAGCGCGGTCGCGGCGTCGCTGCCCTCGCTGATCGGCGAAAGGTCGAGTATCGACAACGGCACGGTCATGTGGGCTCCACCCTGGCGTAGCGGTTGTCGGCGACGGGCAGACCGAGCCGCTCGCGCAGTTGTTCACCGTCGCGGTACGCGGTGCGAAAGAGGCCGGCGCCCTGCAGTAGCGGCACCACCTCGTCGACGACGGCGGGCAGGTCGGTGGCATTGACCGCGGGCCGCAGCCGGAAGCCGTCGAGGCCGAGCCGCTGCCACCGGGTCAGGAACTCGACGAGCTCGGCGGGGGTGCCGTCGAAGACGAGCGCATCGGAACGCGCGTCGACGACTCCGGAGAACGTGACATAGACGTCGGCGTAGATCTTGAGGTCGGTGCCGCCCGCCTGCCTGACCTGGCCGATTATGGCGAGAACAGATTCATCGTCGTGCGGCGTGATGAAGACGAGATCTGTACTGCGCGCGGCGAACTCGTAGACCGGCAGTTGGTGTGCCAACGCGGTGACGACAGGCTGTCCCTGTGGCGGCCGCGGCGTGATCGACGGCCCCTTCACCGAGAAGTACTTTCCGCTCGAAATCGATGTAGTGCAGCTTGTCCCTGTCGACGAACCGGCCGGTGGCGCGGTCGCGGATCACCGCGTCGTCCTCCCAGCTGTCCCACAACCGGCGGGCCACCTCGACGGCGTCGGCGGCCTCGTCGAACAGATCGACGCCTGCGACGTCCCGACGGCCGAACAGCGCGGCCTCGTGCTCGGAACTGCTGATCCGCACCTGCCAGCCGGCCCGGCCGTGGGAGACGAAGTCAAGCGTGGCAATGGCTTTGGAGACGTGGAAGGGCTCGGTGTGGGTGACGGTCGCGACCGGGATGAGCCCGATGTGACTGGTGACGGGTGCGACCCGCGATGCGACGAGCACCGCGTCCGGCCTGCCCGCCAGCCACCGCGGGTCGATTTCGGGGCGGCGTCGACGCTGCGGGGTGAGCGCATCGTCGAACGTCACGAAGTCCAGCAGCCCGCGTTCGGCGGTGACCGCGAGGCCGGACCAGTAGCGGCCGCTGGTGACGGGCGAAGAGCCGGTCGACTGCCGCCACGCCTCGGGATGCCAGCCGTAGCCGTCGAGTGCGACCGCCAGATGCAGATGTTCGCTCATGGCAACGTCTTCAGGAATGCGAGCGGATAGACCTCGCCCTCGGCGGGCAGCGGCTCGTCGAGGCGCACATAGCCGTTGGTCAGGTACAGCTCTTCGGCCTCTGGCTGCTTGTCGCCGGTGGTCAGGTAGATGCGGCGGTACCCGCGGGCAGCGATCTCGGATTCGAGTTCGGACAGAAGGGCCTTCGCGTATCCCTGCCTGCGGTGTCTGCTGTCGGTCCAGATGCGCTTCAGCTCGGCGGTTTCGTCGTCGAATCGCCGGAACGCACCTCCGGTGACGGGTTGGCCGTCGCGCAGGCCGATCAGCAGCGCGCCGTCGGGCGATGCGAACTCCTCGGCGGGGTAATTGCGCAGCCACTTGGCCACGCCTTCCACCGGCGCGCGGTAGCGACTGGCGTATTCCAGCGCCAGTTCCGCCAGCAGCGGTTCGGCCAGCGGGTCATCCTGGTCGACCGCTGTGAAGCGGAGTTCGTTGACGATATGCGCGGACATCACTTAACTGTCTAACGCAGTTCGCAAACCCGCATTCCTTAACCCCGATTCGGGTCAGGGTGATCGGAAATTCCCGCAGGTCGGTCGGGTAGCAGCCGAAGTGGCGGTCACGGGTGATTGTCGATCCGACAGTTCTGGAAGAACCCGACAGGGTCGCAGTAGACACCCATCGGCGGTGGCGGCCTCGGCGGAGGATTCTCTCCGTCCCAGATCAGGTTGGAGACGTTGCCCATTCCGGGCCAAAGGAAGTAGTAGGTGTGGCAGACGTTCCAGTCCCAATTCAGTGGATCGGTGACGTGGTTGCCGGTTGCGGGCACAGGTTCCTCGCCAGGGCACCAATGCTGTGGCGGGCCCCAACCGCCGTCGTCGGCGCTGGCGATACCAACTCCTACGCCCAAACTCGTGCCAGCTAAACCAGCCCACACAAGCGCAGCGGCAACTGCTGCACCAAATCGCGACACTCGTTTCATGCAGCTAGTGAACAGTGTCCGGCGGGCTACCGATCCCAAATCGGGGCGGAAAGCACGTTGCTACCAGCGGCCGCTTTCGAGGTTGTGACCCGCCCGGGTGAGCGCGAACGTCAAGAAACGCGGCAGTAGAGGTCTGGCAAGTTTGAACGCGAGGCGCGGTTTCGGCGTCGAAACTGTAATCCTGTGCAAGTGCTGCGAAGATCGACGTCTTCGCAATCGAACATGCGAATCTCTCCTAGCAAGGTACGGAAAGAGATATACGACCCGTTACGACGCACAGTAGAGATCTATCTGATGCTGAAAGCGCCACAGACACTTGGGGCCTGACGAACGCGCAGTTGGGTCGCGACATCGTCAATTCCCGGGTCGTCGTCTTAGAACGGTGGGGGTTTGTTGCGTTCGGCGACGAGGTCGTTGTTGAGTCGGCGTTCAGCGGCTCTCGTCTTGGCGGTGTTGTGGGCGCGGGTGTGTCGGCGTTTGGGCATTTTCTGCGTTCGGCGTTCACCGGTGTGCTCAACAGTGGGTGGTTCACGCGTCCACAGCGTCGCAGTCGGTGCGCACAGTGTCGGGAACAGGTGGCGGCTGCCCGGATACGTCGTGTAGGTGTGCCCGGTCGGCGATGTCCACACGACAGTCCCGTCGGGTAGTTGTCGGTCCAGCCAGCCGCCCACACCGTTCCAAAAAGTTTTCAGAAGATGGTGAAAACGGCACAGACACTTCAGGTTCGACGGATGCGTCGGCCCGACCGGGTAGGCCACGGTGTGGTCGAGGTCGCAGACCTGGGCCGGCTTGTCGCAGCCCGGGAAACGACACGTCAGATCCCGACACCGCACGAACTCACACAAAGCCCTCGACGGGATATAGCGCGGCTCCGGTGCCGAGCTCGGCCCGGGGTGGCGGACCTCCCGGATCCGCGCCCGCTCCAAGATGCCGCCCAGCAGAGCGGTCGGCATGATCCCGGCGCCGAACACATACGCCGGCTTCGGTCGATCGGCGCAGGGCTTCGCCGACTCATGCTCGACCACGTCGGCGGTATCGGCAGACTCGGCAGGGGCGGCAGGTGGGTCGGCGGATTCGGGTGGGGCGGTGGCGGCTGTTGCGGCCTGGACGGTGTTCTCGTCGGCCACGGCGTAGACGACCGCGTTCTTGGCCGGGGCGTCGGTAGAGGGGGCGCCGGGGCAGTCGGGTTCCCCACAGGTGCAACCGAATCCGGTGTGCAGGACCGCGGCGGTTAAGGCGTTCGCACGGCGCTGGTCGATGCCGCGGCGGTCGGCGTCGCAGACGCTGACCGCCATCTCCTCCACCCGCGCCTCCATCAGCGCCGCATCCGCAGAGTTCAGCCGCGCCCACACCGTCGTGGTGCCGGCCACATCGGCCGGCGAGCCGAACTGCACCGTCTCGCCCGTCGCCGCCGCGGTGACGCGGCGCAGCGCGCCGGGGTCATGCTTGTCGACCAGCGCGTCGATCGCGGCCTCGGTCTTCTTCACCGACAACGCGCCCCACCGCGTGACGCGTTCGGCCAGCTCGGCATCGACCTTCGCCATGGCTTCGGCATCGTCGATCAGGTAGGTGCGCGAGACGATCGTGCGCACTAGCAGATCACTGATCAACCCCGCCTCAAACAGCGCCGCCACTTTCGGTAGACGGTCGCGCAGCGCGACCCCGCGGTGGGTTTGGTGCAAAGCCATGCCGGTGCTGACGTTGAGCGCAGCGGCCAGTTCGGTGGCCACCGCGGCGTCGGGATCGATCCACCACAGCTCCCGCTCCTCCTCGGCGAGGCCGGTGCGGCGGGAGAAGATCTCCGCCATCACCGCCAACTTGTGCGCCCCTGCGGCGTTCTCCGCGCGCGCCCACCCGCCGGCAGCATCAACAAGATCGGCGTCGGTCAACGACGCCAGACCGCCGATCGCGGGCAACGAACCATCGAACATGCATTCGAAAATACCCGGCCCAAGCGACGCACCAATACAAACAACCACCACGTCAAGGCCCGCCTGTGGATAAACCGGCCACTGTGGATAACTGGAGGCGGCCATTCGACGGTGGCAGCTCACCACTGGTTCACCCAGCCCGGATTCACGGGCCAGTGTCCAGGGGGTGGCACCCACGGAAGCTGCTGCAGGTGCCCCGGCGGCGGAAGCAACCCCGGCCCCGGCGGATTGGGAACCGGCGGCCATGGCGCCCAGGCTGCGAGGCTCCAATCGTCCTGTCTGACGACCCCCTCGAAACCAACGGGATACCCGCTCGGTCTATTCGCGACACCCCTTCCACCCGAAACTTGACACCTGTAAAGTTTGGTCGCATGGACAACATCACCGGTAGGACCATCGCGATCACCGGTGCCGCCCGCGGCATCGGGTTCGCCACCGCCAAGGCCCTGCTGGCCCGCGGCGCGCGGGTGGTCATCGGCGACCGCGATGTGGCGTTCGGAGAGTCTGCCGTCGCCAACCTGACCAAGTTCGGGCCGGTGTCGGGCTATCCACTCGACGTCACCGATCGCGAGTCGTTCGCCACCTTCCTGGACAAGGCCCGCACCGACGGCGGCGGCCACATCGACGTGCTGATCAACAACGCGGGCGTGATGCCGATCGGGCCGTTCCTCGAACAGTCCGAGCAGGCGATCCGGTCGTCCATCGAGGTGAACCTGTACGGCGTCATCGCCGGATGTCAGTTGGCACTGCCCGACATGATCGCGCGCCGCCGCGGCCACATCATCAACATCGCCTCGCTGTCCGGCCTCATCCCCGTCCCCGGCCAGGTGGTCTACGTCGGCGCGAAGTTCGGTGTCGTCGGCCTGACCGCAGCGCTCGCCGACGAGGTCGCCCCGCACGGGGTCGACGTCTCCGTCATCATGCCGCCGTTCACCAACACCGAGCTCATCTCGGGCACCCAGTCCAGCGGCGCCATCAAGCCGGTCGAGCCCGAGGACATCGCCGCCGCGGTCATCAAGACCTTGGAGAAGCCGAAAACCCATGTCTCCGTGCCGACTCCGCTGAGGTTCACCGCCCAGGCCGCGCAGATGCTCGGTCCGCGCGGGCGCCGCTGGCTCAACAAGAAACTGGGCCTTGATTCGGTGTTCCTGAACTTCGACCGCACCAAGCGCGAGAGCTACGAACAGCGTGCGCGAGCCGCTCAGGGTGTGGTCGAATCCCCCGACCGGTAGGCCTCGATCGCGTCGATGCGCTCGAAGAACTCATCGGGTGTCATCGGCTCGTCGGCCGCCGTACCGACCCGGATCACGTGAACCAACTCGGCGTCTTCGGCCACATGCATCCAGATCGTGGTCACCGGTTCGAAGCCATCGCCGACCTCTGCGCCTGACGGCGGGTAGAACCAGATGACGAACTCCTCGTCGGACTGGTCATCGTCGAAAGCCCAGCCGCGCTCGGTGATTCGGGCATCGAAGCTCTCCAAGCCCTCGACGAGTTCGACGCCGTCGACGACCCCGTCCAGCACCGTATCGGGAATCCAGTTCACGTCTCGCTTTGCCCGCCGCTTGCTGCGACGCGCCTTCTTCGATTCCGCCTTCGACACCTAGCCCAGCGCCCGGTCCAGATCGTTGATCAGATCCTCGGTTCCCTCGAGTCCCACCGAGACCCGGACCACGCCGTCGCCGAGGCCGATGGCGGCGCGCCCCTCCGGTCCCATCGCCCGGTGCGTGGTGGTGGCCGGATGGGTGATCAGTGACTTGGCGTCGCCGAGGTTGTTGGAGATGTCGATGATGTTGAGCTTGTCGAGCATCTCGAACGCGCGCTCCTTGGTGCCGCCCTTCAGCTCGAACGTGACAACCGTTCCGCCGCCGGTCATCTGACGCTTGGCGAGGTCGTACTGCGGATGGCTCTCCAGGAACGGGTAGCGCACCCAGCTGATGGCGGGATGGCTCTCGAGGAACTGGGCGATGCGCTGCGCGGAATCGTTGCTGTACTGCACCCGCACCGCCAGTGTCTCGAGACCCTTCAACAACACCCATGCGTTGAACGGGCTTAGCGCGGGGCCGGTGTGCCGCATCAGCTTCTGCACCGGCTCGTCGATATAGGTCTTGTCGCCGAGAATCGCGCCGCCGAGCACGCGGCCCTGCCCGTCGATGTGTTTGGTGCCCGAATACACCACCACGTCGACGCCGAGCGGGAAGCCCTGCTGCAGGACAGGTGTGGCGAACACGTTGTCCAACACCACTTTTGCGCCTGCACCGTGCGCAATCTCGGACACCGCGGCGATGTCCACCAGGGACTGCATCGGGTTGGAAGGAGTTTCGAAGAATACCGCCTGCGTCGGCTTCGACAGCGCCTCTTCCCACTGCGACAGGTCCTCGCCGTCGACGAACACCGTCTCAACGCCCCACCGCGGCAGGATCTCGTTGCACACCACGAAGCACGAGCCGAACAGGCTGCGTGCGGCGACGAGCCGGTCGCCCGCGGCGAGCAGCGCGCCGAGCGAAGTGAACACCGCAGCCATCCCTGTCGCCGTCGCGAAGGCCGCCGGCGCGCCCTCGATCAGTCGCAGCCGCTCCTCGAACATCGAGATCGTCGGGTTGCCGTACCGCGAGTAGACGTACCGGTCGATCTCGCCGGTGAACGCTTTCTCCGCGTCGGACGCGCTCCCGTACACATAGCCCGACGTCGGAAAGATCGCCTCGGAAGTCTCGTCGAAGCCGGTCCGGAGCAGGCCGCCGCGCACACCGATGGTGGCCTGGCTGACACCGTCGGGCAGTTGGGCGGGGATGCGTACCGAGGGCACCTCGTCTTCGGCTTTGTCCGGAGTGCTCATGACTGCTTCCATGGCAGGCCGACAGCCTTCCACCCGGTGCGGCCGCGGTGGCGGTCCTCGTCGAGGTCGCCCTCGAATCCGTCCAAAACGTTGTAGGACGGCGCGATCCCGGCTTCCGTCGCTGCCTTCGCGGCCCCGATCGAACGGTTGCCGGAGCGACACAGAAAGACCACGGGCCGTCCCCTACTACCGTGTGGGCCCACGCCCGGCGCCACGCCCGCCGCGACCAGATCGTCGACGAAGGTGTCATTGCGGCTGCCGTCGGTCCGGTTCCACTCGACGTACACGACATCGCGGCCGAGAGCGCTCAGATCGGCCACGCCGACGAAACGCCATTCCGCGTCGGTCCGGCAGTCCACGAGCACGGCCTGGGGGTCATCGTTGAGAATTTTCCAGGCCTCTTCAGGGGTGATGTCTCCCGCGTAGCTCACGATCGCGAGTGTCCCATACCTAACTGGGACCGGTCGAACAGACCTTCCACGCCCCGGCCTCGCGTACGAAGGTCATCGGAACAGGCCTTTTGTCGTCCGGCGCCTTGTCGAAGTGATACGTGACGGTCGCTGTCGCCCGGTCGCCGTCGATCGTCACATCTGTGACGTCGTCGACGAACCGAGCACCCCGTTTCGCGGCTGAATCACGTTGACGTGCAAGAACATCGGCTTCCTTGCCGCGCTCCTTTTCACATGTGTAGCTGCCGAAATCGGCAAAGTTCTCACGCTGCAGCGCATCGTTCTGGCCGACGGCGGCCGTGCCGATTCTCTGGTCCTCCGGTGTTCGGTCGCCCCCCAAGACGCTGAACAACCAGATTGCGATCACGACGACCACAATGATTGCCAGCGCCCCGAGGAAAGGGGCCATCGTCGGCCGGTCGGGTGAGGTTTCTTCCGCCACGGCTACCAGAGTTTGCGCAGCACGCCGGTCACCCGGCGCACCCTGTCCCTGGCGGTGGTCACATCCGGCGCGGTGGCCAGTGCGAGGCCGAGTCGACGCCGGGGTTCGGTCTCGTCTGGCCTGTTGAAGAGCCTGGCGTCGCTTTCCGCGACGGCCAACGCGTCGCCGAGTACGGCGTTGACGTTCTCGGGTGCGATGTCCACCGGCGCCGACTCGCCACCGGCGTATGTCACCTCCGCTGCGGCCGGCGAGATCATGATGGTGTCCACCTGCAGACCCAGGATCGCCCGGGCATGGAGTTCGAACTCCGAAAGGCGTTGCGAGCGAAGCGTTACCAAGCCACTGTCGTGCGGTCGCATGCGAACGTCGGAGAAGTACACCTCGTCGCCGCGCACCAGAAGCTCGACGCCGAATACGCCGCGGCCTCCTAGCGCGTTGACGATGCGTGCTGCGATCGACCTCGCGGCGTCCAGCGCGGGAGCCGACAGCTGCTGCGGCTGCCAGGCCTCGAGCAGGTCACCGTCGCCCTCGCGGTGTCCGATCGGCTCGCAGAAGTGCAGCGCTGGCCCGGTTGGTCCGGTGGTCCGCACCGTGATCAGGGTGATCTCGAAGTCCACCTCGACGACCGTCTCGGCGAGCACCCGGTTGTGCGGGACCCGGCCCGCCGAGACAGCGCGCTGCCAGGCCGCGTCGACATCGTCGACTCGCAGCAGCACCGACTGGCCCTCGCCTGGCACACCCGCGACCGGCTTGACCACCAGCGGAAAACCCGCGTGTTCGGCCACCGCGCTCAGCTCGTCGACCGAGCCCGCGAACCAGAAGGGTGCCGTCGGCAGGCCCAGTTCGTCGGCGGCCAGCCTGCGCATGCCCTCGCGATCCTGGGTCATCCGCACGCTGCGGGGGGTCGGGAACACTTCGAGGCCGCGTTCTGCCGCGGCGACCAGAGCGTCGACGGCGATGACGCCGGACTCGGCGACCACATACAGCGGGTTGGCCCGTTCGATGATCGCGGTGAGCGCGTCGGCGTCGTTCATCTTGACCACCGCCGCACGATCGGCGACACCGTGTGCGGGCGCGTTCGCATAGCGGTCGACGGCCACCACCTCGCGGCCCAGCCGCTGAAACGCCAGGGTCAACTCTCGGCTCAGTTCACCGGAGCCGAGAAGCATCACCGCTTTTGGCTCGTCGCGCTGCGGGGTCGGTTCGCTGTCGGTCGGCTCTTCGTCCGGTGTGTCCTCGGGCTCGGGGGACTCAGTGGATTCAGTCATCGCCCGTCAAGACTGCCAGATGTTCAGCCGACCCGAAGGTCGATATAGCACCATCGCCAGTCCTCGCCCGGCTCCACCGATCGCATGACGGGGTGGCCGGTCAGCCGGAAGTGTTCGCTGGCGTGCAGATGGGGGCTCGAGTCGCAGCAGCCGACGTGGCCGCACGTCATGCACATCCGCAGATGCGCCCACGTGTTCTCGCCCAGATCGGCACAATCCTGGCATTCTCCGGGAGTAAGAGGCTCAGGTTCTGAGGTTGCAGCCGACAGATGCGGACACGTGGTGGTCGCCGCGGGCGCCTTCGAATCGCGTCCGCGTGAACTCTTGCGCATGCTGACCAAGGATAGGAGGTGGGTGCGACGTGCAAGGCTCCCTGCTCGCGGTGCTGGTGGTGTCCGTCCTGCTTGCCGCGCTCGCGCGCCGCTTCGACGTCTCTTCGCCGCTGGCGCTTGTGGTCGCCGGGCTGGTGGCAAGCACCATCCCCGGGTTCACCGACATCGAACTCGAACCCGAGCTCGTCCTGTACGTCCTGCTGCCGCCGCTGCTCTGGTCGGCGGGCCTGGAGAGCAGCTACGTCGGGCTGAAGAACAACCTGCGCCCGATCGGGCTGCTGGCCGTCGGTCTGCCGTTGGCGACGACGTTCGCCGTCGGCGTCGTCGCCCACAACACTGTCCCGGACCTGACCCTTGCTGCCGGTCTCACCCTCGGAGCCATCGTCGCCCCGCCGGATGCGGTGTCCGCAACGGCGGTCGGGCGCAGGCTCGGATTGCCGCGCCAGATCATGACGCTGCTCGGCGGCGAGAGCCTGCTCAACGATGCGACGGCGCTGACGGCCTACAAGGTCGCGCTGGCCGCCGCCATCGGCACGGCGGCGTCCTGGGGCAGCGGGCTCGCGACCTTTGCACTGGCCGCCGGCGGCGGAATCGTGATCGGCCTCGCGTTGGGCTTCGTCATCGCCTTCATCCGGTGGCGGCTCAACGACCCGCTGGTGGAGAGCGCCGTCGGTCTCATCGCGCCGTTCGTCATCTATCTCGCCGCCGAGGAACTCCACGGCTCCGGTGTGCTCGCCGTGGTCGTCGCGGCGCTCATCCTCGGTCAGAAGTCATTCCACGCCGGCTACGAGACCCGCCTGCAGGACCAGGCGGTGTGGAAGGCCCTCCAGCTCGTCCTCGAGTCCTTCGCGTTTCTGATGATCGGCCTTCAGCTGCCCAGTGTCATCGACGAGATCAAGGGCATGCCGTTCACCACGATGGCGTCGTATTCGGCTGCTGTGCTTGCGACGGTCATCGTGGTCAGGATCGTGTGGATGTACGCGTTCGCATATCTGCCGAGGATGCTGTCGCCGCGCATCAGGGCGCGCGAGACCGCGCCGACGGCATCGCAGGTCTTCATCGTCGCGTGGGCGGGGATGCGGGGCGTGGTCTCGCTGGCGGCGGCGTTCGCGGTGCCGCTGACGACGCTGACGGGTGAGGAGTTCCCCGGTCGCAACCACATCGTGTTCCTGACGTTCGTCGTGGTTATCGGCACGCTGCTGTTGCACGGCCTGACGTTGCCGTGGCTGATCAGGCGACTCGGGGTGCAGGGCGACGAGGCCCGCACCGACGCGATCGCCGCGGCCGCAGCGCAGGAGAGGGCCGCCACCGCGGCGGCCGACCGACTCGATGAACTATTGGCGGAATCCGATACGACAGAAGCGGAGCGCGCCGCAGAAGTGTTGCGGGCGTGGAACACTCGGCGCCGCAACTCGGCGTGGGAGCGGCTCGGCCGAACCAAGGAGGAAATCGGCGAGAGTCCCACGGCTGCGTTCCGGCGGCTGCGACTGGAGATGCTGGCCGCCGAGCGCGAGGCATTCATTGCCGAACGCGACAGCGGGCACATCGACGACGAGGTGCTGCGATCGGTGCTGCACGGGCTGGATCTCGAGGAAGCGACGCTCAACCGAACTTAGCGCACGCGTGGGGGCACCTCCCACCCGAAGGGTAGGGGGAGAGCAATAAGGCCTGAGCGGGAGCCGTAATCTCTTCCCACTTCAACATATATCGCATAGGGGGCCTTGCGGCAAGACCCCCTCCATACTCCAGAATCGCTGGCCATGACTCGTATTCTGTTGTCTACCTGGGGTTCACGCGGAGACGTCGAGCCCATCATGGCTTTCGCGATGCGACTGCAAGAGCTCGGCGCGCAGACGCGGGTGTGCGCACCGCCGGACTTCGCCGAACTCGCCGACAGGGCAGGGGTCGAGCTCATCGCTCTCGGCGAATCGCTGCGCGAACTGCTGCACGGGGACAACCCGTTGACACCCGCGGATGCGCCGCGAATGGCGGCCGCCCTTGTGGACATGCAGTTCGGCACGGTGGCCGAGGCCGCAGAAGGGTGTGACGCGGTGGTGGCGTCGGGGATGATGCCCGCCGGACTTCGGACGATTGCGCAGCTGCACGGCGTGCCGTACGTGCTCGCGGCGCTGCACCCGTGCCCGATCCCGTCACCACACCACTCCCCGCTGTCGCGGCCGGGCAAGCCGTTCCCACCGGGTGCGGACAACAGAGCGCTGTGGGAGGTCGACGCCGAACGGGTGCAGGCGCTCTACGGCGCTCCGCTGAACAAGCATCGGGCTGCGCTGGGGTTGCCGCCGGTGCACAACGTGCGCGACCACGTCTTCACCGACCGCCCGTGGCTGGCCGCCGACCCGTTACTCGCGCCGTGGCCCGGTTCGCCGGACTTCGACCCCGTGCTGACCGGAGCATGGATCCTGCCCGACGAGCGCCCCCTACCCGGCGATCTGGCGAAGTTCCTCGATGCGGGCACACCCCCGGTCTACATCGGCATGGGCAGTGTGCGCGCCCCGAAGGACGTCGCCCGGATCGCCATCGAGGCGATCCGGGCGCACGGGCGTCGCGTTCTCGTCTCCCGAGGCTGGGCCGATCTGGCGCTGATCGATGACAACGACGACTGCTTCGCCGTCGGCGAGGTCAATCACCAGTCGCTGTTCACGCGCCTCGCGGCGGTGATCCATCACGGCGGGGCGGGCACGACGACGACGGCCGCGGCAGCAGGTGCGCCTCAGGTCGTGATCCCGCAGATCGCCGATCAGCCGTACTGGGCTGCACGGGTGGCCGACCTCGGCATCGGCGCCGCGCACAACGGTCCGACGCCGACGCACGAATCGCTGTCGGAGGCGTGTGCGGCTGCGTTGACACCCGGAACCCGCGCGCGGGCGGCCGCAATGGCGGCCACGATCCGCACCGACGGCGCAACGGTGGCCGCCAGGCGGCTGGTCGACGAGATCACATCTCGTCGAGCTGGCTCCGAAAGGCACGCATCGCGTCGATGACCGCGGTGAACGTTCGGTGCGTGGCGGCGAGGTCCTCGTCGGGCAACCCCGCCATCGCGCGCTGGTTGTGCTCGGCCAACGGGGTGAAGAAGTTCCGCGCGACGGTCGCTCCGTCGTCGGCGACCCGAAGGATGACCTTGCGGCGATCGGCAGGATCCGACTCGCGCAGAAAATGGCCCGACGCGATCATCCGCTCGACGAGGTAGGTGATTGCCGCTCCCGACATGCCCATCCGGGTCCTCAGCTCACCCGCGGTCAGCGGCGATCCGGACGTCTCGGCGACCATGACGTGAAGCAGGGCGCGAAAGTCGTTGGCGGTGACGTCATGCCTGCCCGCGAAATGCGTGCCGATCTGATCCGACTCGGCGGTCAACGCCCGCACATCGGCGGCGATCTGCGCCTCGAGTGCGACACGGTCGGTTTCCGCCACCCGTCCAGCATAGCGGGAAAGGTTCACTTGATTAATATTTAAGTATCTGAAATATTGGCCTGATGACCGGTCGTTTCTCATGGCTGCTGGCACTCGCGGTGCTGATCGTCTCCGGCGCGCTGCTGGGGTTGATCGGTAGCGACGATTCCAGCGAGCAGTCCCCCGTTCCCGTGCCGAGCAACGCCGAGTCGACGCGTGCGAACGAGGTGCGTGCGCAACTGCCGGGCGGCGACCAGGTACCCGCCATCCTGGTCTTCAGCCGCAAGGACGGTGCCGCGCTCACCCCCGCCGACCTCGGTGCGATCAAGCAGCAACCCGTCATGGTGGCCGAAGACGGAAAGGCGGCCGTGGCCACCGTGCCGCTGGACGCGAAGCTCTCCGGCTTCGCACTCAACGACGCGGTGAAAGATCTGCGCCAAGCCGCTGCTGACGGTCTGCCCGGCGACCTGAAGGTCGAGGTCACCGGCGGGCCCGCATTCGGCGCCGACATCGCGAACTCGTTCTCCGGGGCCAACATCACGCTGCTCGCGGTGACCGCACTGGTCGTGGCCCTGCTCCTGATCGCCACCTACCGTTCGCCGGTGTTGTGGCTGGTGCCCCTCGCGGTGATCGGCTTCGCCGATCGCGTCGCGTCCGTCGTCGGAAGCGCCGTCGCGCAATGGGTCGGGGTGACGCCCGACGGGTCGACCTCCGGCATCACCAGCGTCCTGGTGTTCGGCGCGGGCACCAATTACGCGCTTCTGCTGATCTCGCGCTACCGAGAGGAACTGGGCCGAAACGTTAATCACCGCAGCGCCCTCAAGGTTGCCGTTCGCCAGGCCGGGCCCGCAATCCTGGCCAGCAACGCGACCGTGGTGCTCGCACTGCTGACACTGCTGCTCGCCTCGTCGCCGAGCACGCGCAGCCTCGGTGTGCAGGCAGCCGCAGGACTGGTCGTCGCGGCGGTGTTCGTGCTGCTGGTGCTGCCTCCGCTGCTCGCGCTGTTCGGAAGACGGCTGTTCTGGCCGTTCGTCCCGCAGCTCGGCGCGAAAGCCCTTACCGACAGCGGTATCTGGCACCGAGTCGCCGCCGCGGTGGCCCGCAGACCCACCTCGATTGCGACCGCGGCAATCCTCCTACTGGCGTTGCTGTCCACGGCACTGCTTGTGACACCCGCGGGCCTGTCGCAGACAGAGCAATTCCGCGTGCAGGCAGAGTCGATCAGCGGCTACGAGACACTGGCCGCGCATTTCCCCAGCGGCCTCACCGATCCGGCCCGCGTGATCGCGCCGACCGCGAAGACGGCTGAAATCGAGCAGGCGATCAGCTCGACACCCGGAGTGGTCTCGGTGAACCCTGCAGGAGCCCCCGCGAACGGGCTGAGCCAGTGGTCGGTGGTGCTGAACGCAGCGCCCGCATCGGACGAGGCATTCAGAACCGTTGATGCACTACGTGATTCGGTTCACGCGGTCGACCCCGGCGCGCTAGTCGGGGGATCCGACGCGCAGGCCCGCGATGCGAGTGCCGCAGCGGAACGGGACAGAACCGTCATCGTTCCTGCGATCCTCGCCGTCGTACTCGTCGTCCTCTTCGTGCTGCTCCGCTCGCTGCTCGCGCCGATAGTCCTGGTCGCCGTGACCGTTCTCAGCGCCATGGCCGCGCTCGGGCTCGGCGGATGGGCGAGCCTGCACCTGTTCGGGTTTCCCGCGCTCGACAACACCGCCCCCCTGTTCGCGTTCCTGTTCCTGGTGGCGCTGGGGGTGGACTACACGATCTTCCTGGTCACCCGGGCCCGCGAGGAGACCCCGCAACACGGCACGAGGCAGGGCATCATCCGTGCGGTCTCGGCGACCGGCGCGGTCATCACCAGTGCCGGCATCGTGCTGGCGGCGGTGTTCTGCGTCCTCGGCGTGCTGCCGTTGATCGTGCTCACCCAGGTCGGCATCATCGTCGGCCTCGGCATCCTGCTGGACACCTTCCTGGTGCGCACGGTGATCATCCCCGCCCTCTTCACGCTCGTCGGCCCGCCGATCTGGTGGCCCGCCCTGCGTGCAGAGCGCTAGCGTCACCCCCGACGGAGGACATCAGGGTCGACGGCGGCACGTTCGCTGGGCGGCGTGCGGCCGCCGCTGACCCGGTCGGTGCGCAGCGTGGTGCCTGCCCGACCCGACCAGCGTTCGCTCTTCGCGAAAATCGCGACACCTGTTCTGGTCGTCGCGGGGGCCGAGGATGCGATTGCGCGGTCGCGGTGCTCGACGGCGTCGCACATCTGGCCGGTCTGGAGAACCCGTCGCAGGTGAACAAGCTGATCGATGAGTTCGACTTCCGCGAGTAGCGTCGAATCATGAGTACCGCCGAACTTCCGCCGCTGCACATGCGCCGCGACTCGTTCAGCCCGACCGCGGAGCTTCGCCATATCCGTGAATCCGAAGGCGTGCGGGAGTTCACCAGTGCGTTCGGCATGCAGGTCTACCTGATCACCCGGCACGACGACATCAAGGCCGTGCTGTCCGACCACGAGCGGTTCTCCAACGCGCGTCCGCCCGGCTTCGCGGTGCAGGGCATCCCGCAGCCCACCGAGGAGGAAGAGGCCACCGCACGGGCGGGCAACCTGCTGGGCCTCGACCCGCCGGACCATTCGCGGCTGCGCCGCATGCTGACACCGGAGTTCACCCACCGGCGGATGAAGCGTCTCGAGCCCCGCATCGTCGAGCTCGTCGGCGCCCAGCTCGACGAGATGGAAAGTGCCGGTCCGCCAGCGGATTTGGTCGAGCACTTCGCGCTGCCCATCCCGTCGCTGGTGATCTGCGAACTGCTCGGCGTGCCGTATGACGACCGCGAGGACTTCCAACGCCGCAGCGCCAAGCAGCTGGACCTGTCGATTCCGATAAACGATAGGCTTGACCTGCAGCGGCAGGGCCGCGCGTACATGACGACGCTGGTTGCGCGTGCGCGCAGGCAGCCCGGCGACGACATCCTCGGCATGCTGGTGCGCGAGCACGGTGACGAGCTCACCGACGACGAGCTCGTCGGCATAGCGGGACTCCTACTGCTCGCAGGCCACGAAACCACATCGAACATGCTGGGGCTCGGAACCCTGGCACTGCTGCGCCATCCCGAGCAGCTCGCCGTCGTGCGCGACGACCCCGACGCAGTCGGACCCGCGATCGAGGAGCTGCTGCGCTGGCTGTCGATCGTGCAGACCGCGATCCCCCGCATCACCACCACCGATGTCGAGATTGCGGGCGTCACGATCCCCGCGGGGAAGCTGGTCTTCCCGTCGATGCCGTCGGGGAACCGTGACGGCGACTTCATCGAGTCGCCGGAAGCGCTCGATATCGCTCGTGGCGCGCCCGGCCACCTGGCGTTCGGGCACGGCGTGCACCACTGTCTCGGTGCGCCGCTGGCGCGAATGGAGATGCGCATCGCGTTCCCCGCGCTGCTGCGCCGGTTCCCGAATCTGGTTCTGGCCGAAGACTTTGCCGATGTGCAGTTCCGCAGCTGGAACTTCATCTACGGGTTGAAGTCACTGGAGGTGAGCTGGTGATGGTCTCTTGAAAATCACAGCCGATCGCGATGTCTGCATTCAGGCGGGTAACTGCGTGATGGTCGCCGAGCACCTGTTCGACCAGGACGACGACGGCATCGTGGTGGTGCTCGTTGACGAGGTTCCCGACGGCGAGGAAGACAAGGCGCGCGAGGCCGTCAAGCTCTGCCCCTCACAGGCACTGACGATCGCCGACTAATCCTCGCGATCCAGATCGATCACGCCGGCTTTCACCAACAGCAACGCGCTGACGACGAGCACCCATACCGGAAACGCCAATGTGATCCACATACTGATGTCGCTGGAGAGCAGAAGCCCCAGTGCCAGTACATAAGTCACGATGACCAACCAGCGTGGCATCAGCCCCGTCTTGAGCCAGATGGTGGCCAGCGAGATCATGAACACGGCGGCCATCCGCAGCGCGTACGTCTTGGTGAGCGCGATCAGCACCATCTGCCCGAACGTGGCCACCTCTGTATGCGCGGACAGGTCCACAGCGTCGTCGCTGCTCGCAGCCAACCCGGCACCGATGGCCGACGATACGAACACCATCGCCAGAAACAGCAGCCCCGCGCCGATGAACACCGACGAGAAGAACCTGTCTTCGAGCCTGCCGAAACCGTCTCGCACCACTCCGATGAACCACAGAAACGCGATCCCCGCGAACGGCATCAGGATCGCCGCGATCTTCATTCGGTGACTGCCGGCGTCCAGCCACTGCGCGCCTTCCTCGGCGCCGGCGGGCAGCGCGGTGCGGATGAGAATCAGCGCGGTTCCGAACAACAGCCCGAACAAGACACCGGCCAGTGCCGCGGCGCGGGGGGTGGTCAGCGGATGCGGCGTCGGCGTCGTCACGGCTGGCCCGCGAGCAGTCGGATCATCAGGCCGTTGGCCTCGGCGAGCAGATTGCCGTCGGGGTCACGCAACTCGGCGTTGACGAACGCCTTTCGGCCCTCGGTGTCGGCGACCCAGCCTCGCATCGTCAGCGGAGTATCGATGGGCGTCACCTTCCGGTAGTCCACATGCAGGAAGCCCGTCCGGCTGATCGGCCGTCCGGATGCGTGGATCACCATGCCGAACATCGAGTCGAACATTAGCGGCAAAACCCCACCGTGAACCGCGTAATTGCCACCTACGTGAAAGCGGCTGAACTGCACGGTCAACTCGACGGCGTAGGCGTCGAACCTCGTCACCCGGTACGGCGGCATCAGTAGGCTGCCCGAACCCGGCAGGTCGGGCACCCGGTTGGCCGGGCCGACGCCCTCAGCCGCCTCGAACGGGTCGAGCAGCTTCACCACTGCCTCAGCGTGGTCTGCGGCCTCGTCCCAGGTATCGCTGTCCGGATCGGCGGAAACCGCGAGGTCCTGGGCGCGTCGCATCGCCGTGAGGAACCGCGCGAAACCCGGACCGGGTTGCGCCGCTTGGAAGTTCGGGAAACCGCCGTGCCTGTCGTAGTCGGGATCGACAAGCCGCGGATCGTCAGTCATGCCTGGGTGCCAGAACGTCGCGGCGCACGATCGTCTGCTCGCGCCCCGGTCCGACGCCGATGCACGAGATATGGGCGCCTGCAAGCTCTTCCAACCGCAGTACGTAGTCGCGGGCCTTCGCGGGCAGGTCGTCGAATTCACGGGCGCCTGAGATGTCTTCCCACCAGCCCGGCATTTCCTCGTAGATCGGCTCGGCGATTCCGATGTCGCTCTGCGTCATCGGCATATCGTCGGTGCGCTTGCCGTTCACGGTGTACCCGACGCAGATCGGCACCGTCTCCAGGCTGGACAGCACGTCGAGCTTCGTCAGGAAGTAGTCGGTGATCCCGTTGACCCTGGTGGCGTAGCGGGCGATCACCGCGTCGAACCAACCGCAGCGGCGGCGCCGCCCCGTCGTCACCCCGACCTCGCCGCCGGTCTTGGACAGGTACTCGCCCATCTCGTCGAACAGCTCGGTCGGGAACGGACCCGAGCCGACCCGTGTGGTGTACGCCTTCAGGATCCCCAGCACCGTGGTGATGCGCGTCGGCCCGATACCCGAGCCGACGGCCGCACCGCCCGCGGTCGGGTTCGACGACGTGACAAAGGGATACGTGCCGTGGTCGACGTCGAGCAGCGTGCCCTGTGAACCCTCGAGCAGCACGATTTCACCGTGGTCCAGTGCGACATTGAGCAGCCGCCTGGCGTCGGCGATGCGATGCTTGAAACCTTCAGCCTCCGTGAGCAGGCTCTCCAGCACCTCCTCGGGAACCAGCGCCTTGCGGTTGTAGATCTTGACCAGCACCTGGTTCTTGAATTCCAGTGCGGCCTCGATCTTTTGGGCTAACTGTGTCTCATCGAGCACGTCGGCGACCCGGATCCCGATGCGGGCGATCTTGTCCTGGTAGCACGGACCGATGCCGCGGCCGGTGGTGCCGATCTTCTTGCTGCCCGCGTACCGCTCGACGACCTTGTCCATGGCGACGTGGTACGGCATCAGCAGATGCGCGTCGGCGGAGATCAGGAGACGTTCGGTGTCGACGCCACGGTCCTCAAGGCCCTTGAGTTCGTCGAGCAGCACGCCGGGATCGACGA
The DNA here is from genome assembly GCA_963756865.1 of uncultured Actinomycetota bacterium. Lineage (GTDB taxonomy): Bacteria > Actinomycetota > Actinomycetes > Mycobacteriales > Mycobacteriaceae > Mycobacterium. The sequence goes on from CAVWPQ010000030.1 coordinate 19,751, forward strand.
CCACACCGTTGCCGATCACGTTGGTGACGCCGGGCGTGAGGATGCCCGACGGGATCAGGTGCAGTGCGAAGTTCTCGCCAGTCGGGAGTACGACGGTATGGCCGGCGTTGTTGCCGCCCTGGTACCGCACGACCCACTGGACGCGGCCGCCGAGCAGATCGGTCGCTTTACCCTTGCCCTCGTCGCCCCACTGGGCGCCGATGAGCACTACTGCCGGCATGGCATTTCTCCCGGTTAATGTGATTCAGCCGGTGAGCCACTGTATCCGACCCGGCCCCTGTGGGCCCCCAAGGAGCCGCGTTGATCGCTGAGGATGTCAGCCGACGTTGCGCGGTGTTGCTGTTCGACGGCCGACGCGCGCCGAGCCCGCTGACGGGTATCTCCGCGCGGATCGTCGACTGCCTGGACGATATCGACCAAGCGTCGGGGGTATTCAGGCGGCTGATCGTGGTCGGCACAGACGCCGATCTGGCCTCCGTGCTGACCCGGCTGCTGCGGACCGAGCGGCTCGACGTCGAGGTGGGCCACGCGACCGGGTGGCGGACGGCGCGGCGGGCGCGCGACGGCACCGCGCGACGGGTGCCGCTGATCCGTGACGACACGGGCCACGTCATCGTCGGCGCCGCCGAGTGGCACGGACAGAAGGGCGAACCGTTGCACGGCGAGGCCGTCGTCGACGACGCCCAGCTATTCGACGGCGAGGTCACCGGCATTCGTATCGAGCCGACGCTGGCGATGCCCGGGCTGCGGGCGTGCGTTATTCGCCCTGGCAGAAGCCGGTGGGTGGGCGGGCGCGCCGCCCAGCTCGGCACCCCTGGCGCGGTTGTCGTGCGCGACGGCACCGAGGCACAGAAAATCGTTCGCCGATCTACGTTTTATCGCCACACGCAGGGCTGGCTGCTGGTGAGATAGGCGCGTGCGAATCATCGTCACCGGCGGCAACAGCGGCGTCGGCAGGGAGACGGCGACGGCGTTGGCAGCCGCGGGCCACAGCGTGCTGATCGCGGCTCGCGACATCCCGAAGGCCGAGCGGGCCGCCGCGGAAATGACAGGCGAGGTCGAGGTCGCCCATCTCGATTTGGCCGATCTCACCAGCGTGCGCAAGTTCGCCGATTCGGTGGATGCGGTCGACGTGCTGGTGAACAACGCCGGTGTGCTCGGTCTGCCGCTCGCCCGTACCGCCGACGGCTTCGAAACGCATATGGGCACGAACTACCTCGGTCACTTCGCGTTGACCTGTCTACTCGGCGACCGGATCACCGACCGGGTCGTCTCGGTCACGAGCATGAATCACGCGTTCGCCAGGTTGCACCTCGACGACCTCAACTGGCACACCCGGCCGTATTCGAAGTGGGCCGCCTACGGCCAGTCGAAGCTGGCGGTGATGCTGTTCACCGACGAACTCGCGAGAAAGGGAGTGCGCGCGATCGTCGTCGACCCGGGCGGAGCCGACACCAGCATTGTCCGGTACAGCACGGGTTTCCTCGGCTGGTCGTCGCAGCTGAGCTGGCTGAAGAATTTCCCGCAGAGCGCGAAGACCGCGTCGCGGTCGACCGTCATGGGAGTCACCGACGACGTCCCCGCCGGGACGTACCTGTGCCCGGTGTTCAAGCAGTTCGGCAAGCCCCGGGTGACCAAGCGGCTGAAGAAGGCGTGCGACGCCGAGACCGCCCAGCGGCTGTGGAAGCTGTCGGCCGAACTCACCGAATGCGACTGGCCGCGCTAGTTTCGTGAGGTGAACGTTCCGATAGTGGCTGGTTCGGTTCGGCCGAGCCCAGTCTTCGTGGCCGTCGTTGCCATCACGGCGGTGGGCGGCGTGGTCGCCTGGATGGCCGCCGACAACATCGAGCCGCTCGCCTACGTCGGGGTGTTCACGCTTGTCATCGCCGGCTGGGTGGTGTCGCTGTGTCTGCACGAGTTCGCACACGCCTACACCGCATTCCGGTTCGGCGACCACGGTGTCGCGATGCGCGGCTACCTGACGCTGAACCCGCTGAAGTACACGCATCCGGTGCTCTCGCTGGTGATTCCCATCGTGTTCATCGCTCTCGGCGGCATCGGCGTGCCCGGCGGCGCGGTGTACGTGCGGACCGACTTCATGACCAAGAGGCAGAAGACAATCGTCAGCCTCGCGGGGCCGATCACCAACGTTGCGTTCGCCGTGATCGTGCTCGCGGTGACGGCGCTGTTCTACGACCCCGACCACATGGTGTTCTGGGCTGGACTGGCCTTTTCCGGCTTCCTGCAGGTGACTGCGGCCTTGCTCAACCTGCTGCCGGTGCCAGGACTCGACGGCTACGGCGCGCTGGAACCGCACCTGAGCGCCGACACGCAGCGCGCCCTTGCTCCCGCTAAAGGATGGGGCCTTCTCATTCTCTTCGTGCTGTTCATCGCATCGCCGCTCGGCAACTACTTCTTCGCGGTGGTCACCTGGTTCGTCGACCTCTTCGGCGTCGAACGATTCCTCATCGGCAACGGCCTACGGCTCACCCAGTTCTGGTCGGCCTGGCTCTAGGGCGGCGCCTTGCGACATATGCGTCTTTGCGCATAGATTGGGTTCCATGGGTGCGGGCCATGATCACGGGGGTGCCGACACCCGTGTCAGCCGGATGCTCATCGCGGCGGGCATCCTCTCGATCTTCTTCGTCGTCGAGCTGACCACGGCGCTGCTGATCAACTCGATCGCACTGCTGGCCGACGCAGGCCACATGCTCACCGACCTGGTGGCCATGTTCATGGGGCTGACCGCGGTGCTGCTTGCCCGGCACGGCAACGCCTCGGCCAAGCGGACCTACGGCTGGCACCGCGCCGAGGTGTTCACCGCGGTCGCCAACGCCGTGCTTCTGCTGTTCGTGGCTGGCTTCATCCTCTATGAGGCGGTCGAGCGACTCGGGGACGCGCCAGACGTCCCCGGCGTGCCGATGATCGTCGTCGCGCTCGCCGGTCTGATTGCCAACGCGCTCGTGGTGATGCTGTTGCGCTCGCATTCCGAGAGCAGCCTCGCGGTCAAGGGCGCCTACATGGAGGTCGTCGCCGACACCGTCGGCAGCATCGGCGTGCTGATCGCGGGCATCGTCACGGTCACGACCCGCTGGCCCTACGCCGATGTGGTGGTCGCCGTCCTGGTGGCGCTGTGGGTGCTGCCGCGCGCGATCTCGCTCGCGCGGGCGGCGCTGCGCATACTGTCCGAATCCTCGCCATCCCACATCGACGTCGAGGAGTTGCGAAAGGCGCTGTGCGCTCTCGATGGCGTCACCGGGGTGCACGACCTGCACGTGTGGACGCTGGTGCCAGGCAAGGACATGGTCACCGCGCACCTGACATCGACGTCGGATTCGGCGAAGGTGCTGGACGGGGCCAAGGCCGTGCTGACCGCACGCGGCCTGGAACACGCGACCGTCCAGATCGAGACGCCCGACGCCGCGGGCGACTGCAAGTGCGAGGCCAGCTGGTAGCCGTCGGCCGAGCCGGCAGTCAGATCTAGGCCAGACCCAGTTCGGCGCGCGCAGCGGGATCGCAGTCGTCGAGCAGATCGAGGCAGCGCGCATACTCGTCGGATTCGCCGATCGCGTCCGCGGCCTTCGCGAGCACCGCAACGCACCGCAAGAAGCCGCGGTTGGGTTCGTGCGAATACGGAACCGGCCCGAAACCCTTCCAGCCGTTGCGCCGCAACTGGTCAAGGCCGCGGTGGTAGCCGGTGCGCGCGTAGGCGTACGCGGTGATGACCTTCTCGTCGGCCAACGCATCCTCGGCGAGCGCCGCCCACGCCACGGAGGCCGTCGGGTGCGCGGCGGCGACGATCGCCGGATTCTCTCCTGCTGCCAGTTCCGCCTCGGCCGCACTGTCGCCGGGAAGCCGCACCGGATCCGGTCCCAGAAGATCACCCATCCGCGTCATACGCCTATTGTGCCGTGGGGCAATTAAGCTCGACACATCAGACCGTCGAAGTTCGTCGGCACGGGAGGACTGCTTCAGGGATGTCGAACCCATCAGGGCCCGACCAGGGAGATGAACCGGCCGCGGAATCAGTGGACGGACCGAACGATGCACCGGCTTCCGACGACGGCGCAGAGCAGCCTGCCGGGGAGACGCGGCCGCCCGTGGACGACGACGACGCCCCCACCACAGCGGCTCCGATCGTCGAGGAGCACCCCACCGAAGTGATGGCGGTGGAGGACACCGGCACGCAGGACCCCAACGCCCCGCACGAGGAGCCGGAGGAGGAGCGGCGGTTCACCGCCCCCTCGGGCATGGACTCGTCGGCGACGAGTTTCATCGAAAGGACGCCCGACCCGGCCACCGAGATCATCTCGACGCCGACGCATCCGATGTCGCCCAACGCGCAGGCGGCGCCGCAGATGATTCCGCCGCGCGGAGACGCGCCCCCGCCTCCGCCGCCTCCTGGTCGCCGGCGCAGCTGGGGCTGGGTGGTGGCACTGGTGTTGGTGATCGCCGCGCTAGCGGCGGTCGCCATACTCGGCACGCTGTTGTTGACCCGCGGCTCCGAGTCCAAGGAGTCGCAGGAGGACAAGGTCCGCTCGACGATCGAGAACTTCGACGTCGCGGTGCAGAACGGTGATCTGGCGACGCTGCGCAGCATCACCTGCGGCACCACCCGCGACAGCTACGTGAACTACGACGACCGGACCTGGGCCGACACCCACGCAAGGGTCGCCGCGGCCAAGCAGTACCCGGTGGTGGCCAGCATCGACCAGATCGTCGTCAACGACGACCACGCCGAGGCCAACGTGACGACGTTCATGGCGTACGCGCCGCAGACCAGGTCCACTCGCAGCTTCGACCTGCAGTTCCGTGACGACCAGTGGAAGATCTGCCAGGCGCCTTCCAGCTAGCCTGCCGACACCGACTTGCCCGCGCTGTGCAGGTCGTTGCACGCCTCGACGATGCGCTCCGACATGGCAGCCTCGGCCTTCTTCATGTAGCTGCGCGGGTCGTAGACCTTCTTGTTGCCGACCTCGCCGTCGATCTTGAGCACGCCGTCGTAGTTGGCGAACATATGCCCTGCGATGGGCCGGCTGAACGCGTACTGGGTGTCGGTGTCGACGTTCATCTTGACCACACCGTAGCGCAGCGACTCCTCGATCTCCGATTTCAGCGAACCGGAGCCGCCGTGGAACACGAAGTCGAAAGGCATTGCGTCATCAGATAATCCGAGCTTTGCGGCGGCCACTTTCTGACCCTGCTGCAGAATGTCGGGGCGCAGCTTGACGTTGCCCGGCTTGTAGACGCCGTGCACGTTGCCGAACGTCGCGGCCAACAGGTACTTGCCGTGCTCGCCCGCACCCAGGGCTTCGATGGTCTTCTCGAAATCCTCCGGCGTGGTGTAGAGCTTCTCGTTGATCTCGGCCTCGACACCGTCCTCTTCGCCGCCGACGACGCCGATCTCGATTTCGAGCACGATGTTGGCCGCGGTCGCAGCCGCCAACAGCTCCTTGGCGATCGTCAGGTTCTCGTCGATCGGCACCGCGGAGCCGTCCCACATATGCGACTGGATCAGCGGGTTGCCGCCGTCGGCGACGCGCTTCTGGGATATCGCGAGCAGGGGCCTGACGTAGCTGTCGAGTTTGTCCTTCGGACAGTGGTCGGTGTGCAGCGCGACCGTGACCGGATACTTCTCGGCGACGATGTGCGCGAACTCCGCCAGCGCCACCGCGCCGGTCACCATGTCCTTGATCCCGAGCCCCGAGCCGAACTCAGCGCCGCCCGTCGAGAACTGGATGATGCCGTCGCTGCCCGCGTCCGCGAAACCCTTCAGCGCGGCGTTGATCGTCTCCGAGGACGTGCAGTTGATCGCGGGGAACGCGTACGAGTTCTCCTTGGCGCGGGCCAGCATCTCGGCGTAGACCTCGGGTGTGGCGATGGGCATGGCAAGTCCTCTCCTGGGCAGGTAGCTTTTTGCTCCTCGCGTGCGCGGTGTCCACCCGCAGTATGTCAAGCCGGGGCGCGCTGAGCAGGCCGTCGGTCGATCGCCGGTATCTTGGTTAGCCATGACCAACACGGTGATGTTGATGCCGGACTTCATGGACCCGATCAAACTGCTCTCCTACTTCGGCGTCTGGGCCCTTGTCGGGCTGCTCGTGGTCGTGTTCGTCGAGTCCGGGGTGCTGTTCCCGGTTCTGCCCGGCGACTCGCTGCTCTTCGTCGCGGGGATGCTCGCCGCGGGAACCGCCGCGGGCGGTGAGGCCGTGAACGCCAACTTCGAGCTGTGGCAGCTGTTGGTCTTCATCCCCATCGCGGCCGTGGCGGGTGGCCAGGTCGGCTACTGGATCGGCCGCGGCATCGGCACGTCGATGTTCAAGCCGAACGCCCGGTTCCTCAAACAGCGCTACCTCGACGAAGCGCACGAGTTCTTCGAACAGCGCGGCCCGTTCGCGATCGTTGTGGCGCGGTTCGTGCCGATCGTGCGAACCCTTGCGCCGATCACCGCGGGAGCCGCGCGCATGGGCTACGCGGTGTTCACCTTCTTCAACGTTCTCGGCGCAGTCGTCTGGGGCGTCGGCCTCGTTCTGCTCGGGTACTGGCTCGGGCAGTTCGAGATGGTGCAGAAACTGCTCGAGCCGATCCTCGTGCTGATCGTGCTGCTGTCAGTCGCCCCGATGTTGTTCGAGTGGTACAAGCGGCGAAAAGCGGCCCGCGAAGTCACGCCCGTCGAGGACTAGCGGGCGCCGCCCGGCGCCTCCGCGGGGCACTCGTCGCAGACGTCACGGTTGCAGAGTCGGCACAGGCGACGCATTGCATCGACATCATCCGCCGTGGCGGCCAGCACAGGCGCAATGAGGTCCGCCACCGTGTGCACGTCCTGCTCGGACATAGTGGTCAGCAGATCCGCGACAGCGTCCTCCCGTGCCTCGGCCAATTCTCGTTCGGCCCGACGGCCTGCCTTTGTCGGTACCAGAAGCACTGTGCGGCCGGCGCCGTGTTGACGCTGAATCCACCCGTTTTCGACTAGCCGGTCCACCAGCCGCACGGTCCCGGGATGGGTCAGACCGAGTACGCGCCGGAGATCGTCGATGCGCAGCCCGGGGTCGGCGACAATCGCGACCAGAGCTGCTGGTCCGCTGCCGGCCATCCCCGTGGATCGCTCCACTGCCGCCCGAACTGCGTCTGTCATTGCGACCGCCCAGGCTGCGATGACATTGCGGTCGCGCCTAGGCTCCTCGATATGCATGACTCATATTACTTTCCGGAATGTGGTGAGCTGTGACGATATTGCTGTCGTTGGCTTCATCGCTGCTGTGGGGTGTGGCCGATTTCCTGGGTGGTAAGACGTCGCGCGGCCGACTGACCGTGTCGGTGGTGTTGTTCTCGCAGCTGGCCGGCTTGGTGGCAGTCCTCATTGTCGCCCTCGTGACGGGCTCGATCACCACATCGCCCGATTATGTGCCGTGGGCCATCGCCGCGGGGCTGACGGGCTGCTGCGCTGTGGTGCTGTTCTATCAGGCGTTGGCGGTGGGAACGATGGGCGTTGTTGCCCCCGTGGCGGCACTGGGCGTCGTCATACCGGTCGCCATCGGCATCGTCAGGGGCGTGATGCCGTCGACGTTGTGCATCGCAGGCATCGTGCTCGCGATCGGCGGAGTGGTCGTGGCCGCGCGACCCGCCGATTCCGGCGCCCGTAGTGACCGGCACGTGCGCTCGGTCCTGCTGGCGGTCGGAGCGGCCATCGGCTTCGGGCTACTGCAATACGCGATCTCGGGGGGAGCCGAATATTCGACGGTGATGACGATGGTCGTCATGCGATGTACGTCTGTCCCGGTGCTCGCCATCGTCACCGCTCTCACCCTGCGCGCGCGGAACGGACGCCACGAGCTTGCGCAGAGCTTCTCAATGGGTGTCGTCGCACTGATCGTCGTCATCGGCATCTTTGACGTCGGCGCCAATCTGTTGTTCGCACTGGCGACAGTATCCGGCGCGCTACCCGTGGTCGCAGTTCTGGGTTCGCTCTATCCGGCGGCCACTGTGTTACTTGCGCGGATCTTCGACCACGAACGAATGTCCGGCGTTCAGAATGCCGGCGTGCTCTCCGCAATCACCGGGGTTGCCATGATCGCCGCCGGATCGTGACGGTGTTCAGCGTGGTTGATCCGGCCATCGCCCGCCCTCGTGGTGGATGCGCCCGTCCACCTCGGCCAGCGGACGGCCACCGCCTCCCCACCGCGTTGCGATGATCTCCGCGGCGATCGACACCGCGGTCTCCTCCGGAGTCCTCGCGCCGAGATCCAGCCCGATCGGGCTGGCCAGCCTGTTGCGCTCGACCTCCGTCAGACCGGCGTCGGCCAGCCTTCTCATCCGGTCGTCATGCGTGCGCCGTGAGCCCATCGCGCCGATGTAGCCGAGATCGGGCAGCCGCAGGGCGACCTCGAGCAGCGGGACATCGAACTTCGGGTCGTGGGTGAGCAGGCAGACGACGGTGCGGCCGTCGATCTCGCCCGCTTCGTGCTGGGCCGCCAGATAGCGGTTGGGCCATTCCACGACGACCTCGTCGGCGGTCGGGAACCGCGCCCGGGTCGCGAAGACCGGCCGCGCATCGCACACGGTGACGCGATAGCCGAGCAGCGAGCCTTGCCGCGCGAGCGCCGCGGCGAAGTCGATGGCGCCGAAGATCAGCATCCTCGGCCGCGGTGCGTATCCCGCGACGAACACCTCCATGCCCGCGCCCCGGCGCTGACCTTCGGGTCCGTAGGTGAGCACCTCGCTGCTGCCCGCGGCCAGCAGGCCAAGCGCATCGTCGGCGACGGCCGCGTCGGCGCGCGGTGATCCCAAAGTCCCTTGTGTCGAACCGGATCCGACGATCAGCCTGCGGCCCACCCGATCCGGATCCGGGTGGGCGACGACGGTGGCGACCGCGACCGGTCGGTGGGCTTCGATATCGTCGGCGACCGCCCTCAGCTCGGGAAAGGTGCTCATCGAAACCGGCTCAACGAACACGTCGATGATCCCGCCGCAGGTGAGCCCGACGGCGAAGGCGTCGTCGTCGGAGATCCCGTAGCGCTGTAGTCGCGGCGTGCCTTCGCGCACAACGTCATTGGCCAGTTCGTACACGGCTCCCTCGACGCAGCCGCCCGACACGGAGCCGCTCACCGAGCCGTCCTGCGCCACCATCATCGAGGCGCCTGGCGGGCGGGGAGCCGAGGAGAAGGTGCGCACGACGGTGCCGACGCCCGCGGTGCCGCCCGCCTCCCAAACGGCGAGCAGATCGGCAAGCACGTCACGCACGTCGGTCCTCTTCGAGGGCTCGGATGAGGCTGGCGGCATCCCACGGCCCCTTGTGCCGCTTGCCGTTGACGAAGAACGTCGGCGTCGAGTTGAGGTCCATCACCTCAGCGTCCTGCGCGTCGTCCTGAACACGGTGCAGCACCTTCGACGCGTGTACGCGGACATCCTTGTCGAACCGCTCGATGTCAATGCCCGCCGCGACGGCGTATCGGTAGATGTCGGACCACTCGAGATCATCGGGGTGAGCGAACATCTCGCGCGCGAGTTCCCAGAACTTACCCTGGAGTGCTGCGGCCTCACTGGCTCTGGCCGCATCGAACGCGCGCGGGTGGACACGTTCCAGCGGCAGATGTCGCCACACGTAGCGCAGTTGGTCGCCGAAATGATCCCGCACCTGGTCGATCGAGCCCGTGGCGCGGCTGCAGAACGGGCACTCGAAATCGCCGTACTCGACAAGGGTCAGCGGCGCGTCGGGGTTACCGCGGACATGGTCCCGTTCGGGATCGACGGGCCGGACCAGCTTCATCCCGACCGCCTCAGGCGGGCTGAACCGGTCGGTGAGCTTGAAGATGGCCCAGCCGAGCAGGAATGCCAGCAGCGACGCCAGCAGCACACCGACCCGCGCCTCGTCCTGCCGCAGCGGATCGTCGATCGCGATGTCGATGATGAAAAGCGAGATGGTGAAACCGATTCCGGACAGCGCCGCCCCGCCCGCCACGCGGCGCAACGTCAGGCCTGGTGCGAGCTGACCCCAGCGGACCCGGGCAACCAGCCACGTCGCGGTGGTGATACCGATGAACTTGCCGAGCACGAGGCCGGCGACGATCCCCCATGTCAACGGCGAGCGCATCGCCGCCGACATGGTCTCCGCCGTCAGCCTGACGCCTGCGTTCACCAACGCGAACAACGGCAACACCAGGAACGACACGTAGGGGCCGAACTGGGTCTGCAGCCGCTCGTTGATCGAGATCGAGTCCCGCAGGCCGCGGCTCGCCGCGCGGGCGTAGTCGGAGTTCGGCGACTGCCGGAACGCGCGAATCAGGTCGACGGTCTCCTCGACCTGCCTGCGCTCCGGTGTGAACACCGGGATCAGCAGTGCGATCGCCACGCCGGCCAACGTCGGGTGGACGCCGCCCATGTACAACGCCACCCACAGCGCGAACCCGATCACCGCGTAGGCGGGACCGCGACCCGCGGGCAGGTAGCGCACGAAGGCGATCCCCGCGATCAGCACGGCGGCGACCAGCAGCGGGCCGATCCGGATGGTGTCGGAGTAGAACAGCGCGATCACGGCCAGCGCGCCGACGTCGTCGACCACTGCGAGCGTGAGCAGGAAAAGCCGCAGTCGCGCGGGGAATTTCGGGTTGATGATGGCCAGCGCACCGATCAGGAACGCGGTGTCGGTCGATATCACCACACCCCACGCGCTCGCGTTCTCGCCGGAGGAGTTGATCAGCAGGAAGATCATCGCGGGCACCGCGAGACCCGCGACGGCCGCGAGCACGGGCACCGCCGCCCGTGCCCTGTCGGTCAGCTCACCGATCGTGAACTCGGCCATCACTTCGAGGCCCACCACGAAGAAGAAGAACGTCATCAGGCCGTCGTTGATGAGGTGCTTGACGGTCAGCTCGAAGTGCGTGTCGCCGAAGCTGAACCCGACGTGCGTGTCCAGCAGCGTCCAGTAGCTGTCCGACCACGGTGAATTGGCCCACAGGATCGCGACGACCGTCGCCAGCAACAGCAGGCCCGCGGCACTGTTCTCGTTGCTGCGCTTCGCCTTTGGATCTCGGTTGAACCGGGTGGGCAGCATCGCGGCGATGCGCGGGAAGCCGCCTGCGTTCTCCTCTCCCGCGTCGACGCTCACGCCCGGGCGTGCTCCGTGAACACAGCGAGCAGGTCGGGCTTGTCGACGGCACTCGCCGATACCACTTCGGTGGGGTTGGCGCCCAACAGGATTCGCTTGATCGGGATCTCCAGCCGCTTGCCGGTCATCGTACGGGGAATTCCCGGCACGCCCACGATGTCGTCGGGGACGTGGCGCGGCGATGCGCCCTTACGGATGGCGACGGTGATCTTGTCCCGAAGTTCGTCGTCCAGTTCGGCGTCACCGGCGAGGTGGACGAACAGCGGCATCCAGTACCCGCCGTCGTCCTTCTCGACGCCGACCACCAGGCAGTCGGCCACCTCGGCAAGAGACTCGACAGCGTTGTAGATCTCGGCGCTGCCCATCCGAACCCCCATCCGGTTCAGGGTGGCATCCGAACGGCCGTGCACGACAACCGAATCCCGGTCGGTGATGGTGATCCAGTCGCCGTGACACCAGATCCCCGGATACTTGTCGAAATACGCCTTTTGGTAGCGGCTGCCGTCGGCGTCGTTCCAGAAGAACACCGGCATCGACGGCATCGGCTGGGTGATGACGAGTTCCCCCGCCTCACCGACCACCGGGGTGTTCGCATCGGTCCACGCCTGCACGTCGGCGCCGAGGCAGATCACGTTGAGCTCGCCGGCACGGATCGGGACCAGCGGGCAGCCGCCGATGAAGGCGGTCACCACGTCGGTGCCGCCGCTCATCGACATGACGGGCACGGGCCGCCCGATGCCCTCCTGAATCCAGCGGAACCCCGCTGCGGGAAGCGGTGAACCCGTCGACCCGATTCCACGCAGCGAGTCGAGGCGGTACTTCTCACCCGGGTGCAGCTCTTCCTTGGCGCAGCCGAGGAAATAGCCTGCGCCCGCACCGAAAAGGGCGACGTCGTGGTCTGCGACGATCTTCCACATGCCGTCGGTCTGCGGATAGGTCGGGCTGCCGTCGTAGAGCACCACCGTCGCGCCGACCAGCAGTCCTCCAACAAGCAGATTCCACATCATCCAGCTGGTCGTGGAGTACCAGCAGAAGCGCTCCCCCGGTTTGAGGTCGGCATGCAGGCTGAGGTACTTGACGTGCTCGAGCACAACACCGCCGTGGCCGTGCACGATGCCCTTGGGTGTTCCGGTGGTGCCGGAGGAGAACAGCACCCACAGCGGATGGGCGAACGGCACCGCGGTGATCTCGAGGGGTGCGTCCAGGTCGAGCACCTTCGACCACGGCGTGACGTCGTAGGCAGGTTCGCTGCCCAGTCGCGGCACCACCACGGTGGCCTTCAAAGTCGGTAGCTTGGAACGGATTTCGGCGAGTTCGGAGCTCCGGTCGTGACGCTTGCCCGCATAGACCGAGCCGTCGCTGGCCACCAGCACCGTGGGCTCCAGCTGGCCGAGCCGCGCGACGACGCCGTCGACGGCAAGGTCCTGGTTGCACACCGCCCACGTCGCCCCGACGCTTGCCGCACCGAGAAACGCGGCGACGGCCTCTCCGATGTTCGGCAGGTAACCGACGACACGGTCCCCCGGCTTCACGCCGAGCCTGCGCAGGTAGTTCGCGAACGCCGCCGTCTCCTGCCGCAACCGCGCCCACGACCAGTCCGTCGAGCCGTCCTCGCCTGCCACCACCAGGGCCGGGTATTCGTCGGTCTCGTGCCGGAACGCCTCGACCGCGTAGTTCAGCGTCGCCCCGGGAAACCACTGCGCCCCTGGCATTTCGCGGCTGGCCAGCACGGTCTCGGGGGGCGTTGTCGCACGGATGTCGAAGAAGTGCCAGACCGCGTCCCAGAACCACGCGATGTCCTCTACCGACTTCGCGCGCAGCCTCTGGTAGTCGCCGCCGAAATCGCCTCGGCCGGTTTCGGCCAGCCATGCCATGAAGCGGGTCAGATTGGCGCGCTCGACGGTCTCGTCATCCGGTGTCCAACCCCCGGGTTCGGTCATGCCGACCTGTCCTCCTCTGTGTCTGAATCGCTCGCGGTGTCCGCAGAAATAGCGTGCGCCGCTTCCATCAGCATCCAGCCCGACAGCTGCACCGACAGGTCCCGTTCGGGGTAGGAGGATGCGTTGACCGCTCCCTCGACGAACTCCGCCTCCTGCCCACCCGCGACAGGCATGCCCGCGTTGCGGTCCCAGAACGGGCCGAACAGCGGAAGCCCGTCCACGTTCTGCCGGTAGTCCCACGCCGCCTGCGCTGATTTCAACACGATATTTTGCGCGCTGGCGATCGCCGCTGTGTCTTCCGGTGAATTGTTGGGCAGCGTCGTGACGACCAACGCCAGATAGCGGGCGGTGATCCCGTTGAACAGTCCGCCGTCGCCTCCGCCCGCTCCGTTGATCACCCCTTCCGGGGCCATCTCCTTGTCGATCGCGGCGACCAGCCGGTGCACCCGCTGTGCATGGTCGATGTCCTCGGTGCGCGCGGCGAGCTCGGTCTCGAGGCCGAGCACGACGCCCTGGCAGTAGGTGTACTGCGCGCGCACCATCGAACCGCCCTTGATGCCGTCGAACACCAGGTGGGTCTCCGGATCGATCAGCGTCTCGTCGATCCAGTCGGCCATCTGCTGGGCGCGCCGCAGCCGATCGTCGTAGCGGGCAAGGAAGATGCCCGCGGGTCCGTTGGCCGGGGCGTTGAAGAACTGGTCCTGCTTGCGCCACGGGATGCCGCCGCCGTCCTCGGGCACCCACGCGTTGACGAACTGGTTGCACAGCTTTTTCAGCGCGCCTGGCTTCTCGACGCCGGCGAGCCTGCCTGCGCGTTCCAGCGCCAGCGCCAGCCACGCCATGTCGTCGTAGTAGCTGTTGACCCAGGACATGTTGTTGCGCAGGCGATGTGACCGAATCTGTCGTTTGATCCGCGTCAGCCGCTCGGGCTGCGGGTCACGGACCTGAGCATCGACCAGGTTGTCCAGCAGGTGCGCCTGCCACCAGTAGTGCCAGGTGCCGAACGTGAGGTCCTTGCGCGTCGGAGGCCAGCCGACCACCCCGAGCTGGGTACCGGGCAACGCCCAGAGCCGTTTCAGATGGCGTTTCGTGACCGCCGCCTCAGCGCTCGCCGCCCGGTTCGCCCAAACCTGGTCCATGCCTTGATCCTGCCCTAATCCGCCCCGCTCGTGGAGCATGCCCGGGCAAACCCGATGAGACATTTTTGTCTCATTCGAGCTATAGTTGTCTCATGTCTCTGGATCGGGACGGCTTGCTACGTGCTGCCGCTGACTTCCTGGGCCGCAGACCCAATGCGACCCAAGACGAGATCGCGGCCGCGGTCGGGGTGAGCCGTGCCACCCTGCACCGCCACTTCTCGGGTAAACCCGCCTTGATGGAGGCGCTTGACGAACTCGCCATCGCCGAGATGCGCAACGCGCTCAAAACCGCCCGTCTTGACCAGGATTCAGCCGTCGAGGCGCTGCGCCGCCTGGTCACGGCCTTCCAGCGGGTGTCGCCTTACCTCGCGCTTCTCTACAGCCAGAGCCAGGAAATCGACATCGACCAGTCGATGCACGGCTGGGCGGCCATCGACGCCGAGATCACCGAGCTGTTCACCCGCGGGCAGCGTGCGGGCGAGTTCCGGCCCGATCTCACCGCGACCTGGCTCACCGAGGCGCTCTACAGCCTCGTCGCGGGCGCGGGCTGGTCCATCCAGGTCGGCCGCGTCGCGGGCCTGGACTTCGAACGCATCATCACCGAACTACTACTGCATGGAGTGAGCACCTCATGACCCGCCGCTGGTTCGCCCTCGGCGTCCTTACCCTCGCCGTCCTCCTGATCGGAGTCGACGGCACAGTGCTGGCCCTTGCCACCCCGTTCATCGGGCAGGACCTTGGCGCCAGCTTCACCCAGATCCTGTGGATCGGCGACATCTACTCGTTCGTGCTCGCCGCCCTGTTGATCAGCATGGGCAGCCTCGGTGACCGAATCGGCCACAAGAAGCTACTGCTCTGTGGTGCAACGGCTTTCGCGCTGATCTCGGTGCTCGCCGCGTACTCGACCAGTGCCGAGATGCTGATCGCGTCGCGCGCGCTGCTCGGCGTGGCCGGCGCGACACTGGCGCCGGCAACGCTGGCGCTGATCCGCGGAATCTTCCCCGACGCACGGGAACGCAGTGTCGCCGTTGGTATCTGGGCCTCCGCCTTCTCGGCGGGCGCCGCCCTGGGCCCCGTGGTCGGCGGGATCCTGCTCGAACACTTCTGGTGGGGCTCGGTGTTCCTGATCAACGTCCCTGTGATGGTGGTGCTCCTGGTCGGCGGCGTCATCCTGCTGCCCGAACACCGCAACCCGAAGCCGGGACCGTGGGACCTGGCCAGCGTCGCGCTGTCGATGATCGGCATGCTCGGCGTCGTCTACGCCATCAAAGAAGGTGCAGCGCTGGGCATTCGGACCGACGTGCTCGCCTCGGCCATGGTCGGCGCCGCCGCGCTCGTCCTGTTCGTCCGCCGCCAGCTCCGGCTGCCGGAGCCGTTGATCGATGTCCGCCTGTTCGGCAACCGCGCCTTCTCCGGTGTCGTCGCGGCGAACCTGCTTTCGGTGCTCGGGCTGTCGGGCCTGGTGTTCTTCCTGTCGCAGTTCTTCCAGCTGGTGCACGGATACGGGCCGCTGAAGGCGGGACTCGCCGAACTGCCCGCCGCCGTCACCGCGACGGTGTTCGGTGTGCTCGCGGGCGTCGCGGTGCGCTACTGGTCGTCGCGGGCGGTGCTCACCACGGGCCTGGCGCTCGTCGGCGTCTCGATGGCGTCGCTGGCGTTCATCACGCCGTCGACGCCGTACCTGCCACTGGGCATCGCGCTGTTCCTCGTCGGCGTCGGCCTCGGCCTTGCGTTCACGGTGGCAAGCGACGTCATCCTGGCCAGCGTGCCGAAGGAGCGCGCAGGCGCGGCCGCCGCCGTCTCCGAGACCGCCTATGAGCTCGGCATGGCGCTGGGCATCGCAACCCTTGGCTCGATCGTCACCGGCGTCTACCGCGGCTTCGTGATGCCGCAGGGCATTCCCCCTGCCGTCGCATCGCACGCCCGCGACTCGCTGTCGGCGGCGGTTCACGCGGCCGAGACGTTGCCAGCCGACCAGAGCGAAGCCCTGCTGACCGCAGCCAAGGACGCGTTCACAAGCGGGCTTGCCATCGCGTCCGGGGTTGGCTCCGCACTGATGCTGATCTCCGCGGTGGCGGTCTGGATCCTGTTGCGCGCCCGGCTACCACGCGAGACCGAGGTCGGCGTGCTGCACGATCCAGGTGTGCATCGCGATGCCTGCGGCGACACCGGCGTTGACGCTGCGTGTGGATCCGAACTGGGCGATCGACACTGTTAGTTCGGCGCCGGTTTTTGTGTCGTCGGTGATGCCGGGGCCCTCCTGCCCGAAGACGAGCAGACAGGCAAGGGGCAGGGTGGTCTCCTCGATGCGCTTCGCGCCGGGCACGTTGTCCACCGCCACCACCGTCAGCCTCTCGTCGCCTGCGAAGGCAAGCAGGTCGGCCGTGGTGTCGTGGTGCCGTAGCCGCTGATAGCGGTCGGTCACCATGGCTCCGCGGCGGTTCCAGCGCCGCCGCCCGACGATGTGCACGGTGTCGACGGCGAACGCATTGGCGGTCCGCACCACCGCGCCGATGTTGGCGTCGTTGCCGAAGTTCTCGATCGCGATGTGCAACCGGTGGCGACGCCGGTCGATGTCCGCGACGATCGCTTCGCGCGTCCAGTACCGGTACGCGTCGACGACGTTGCGGGTGTCACCGTCGCGCAGCAGTGTCGCGTCGTAGCGGGGGTCCTGCGGTGGCTCGCCGCCCCACGGGCCGACGCCTGTGGTCTCGCCCCATTCTGTGGGACCGGGTGGCTCAGTCACTCTTGGTCCACAGCGCGGCATGCGTGCCGACAAGCGATACCGAGGCGTAGAGCAGTGCGGCGTTCATATCGCCCTGTGTGCACAGCGATGCCCGCATTTGAACAGCGTCGAGCGACGCGTCGGGTAGCACCAGCAGCGACGCGCCGTAGATGTCGCAGGCGTGCGACAGTCCCGGCGCGGGCAGTGTCGGTGCGGCAAGCACCATCAGCGGGCCGCCGCGCGCCGCCGATTCGTCGCGGTATCGCGCTGCCACTCCGCTGATCTCGAGCCCGAGCAGCATGTAGCCCTTGCCCGTGAATGCGTCCGGGTCGCCGAGTGCGCTCGGGTCGAGTTGCGCGCCGTCGGCCCGGAACGCATCGATGCTCGTCGAGCTGATCGACAGGCCCGCGTCGTTCTCGTTGGTCTGCGGCACGCCGATCGGATACGCCGCGCCATAGGAGACGGTGGTTCCTGCCATCCGGTCCTTCGGCGAGTACGCATACACGCCGCGCACCTGGGACTGATCGCGCATCGGGCCGATGCACACCGTGCCGGAGAGTTCGTTGGGTGTCGGCGCGGCGGCAGGCTGGACCGCCAGGTTGGTCACATCACGGCAACCACCGATCGCGTTGGCCTCCAACGGATGCGCGAGCGCGCCGTAGAGGCCGAACCGGATGTCGGTGGGCTTGGCGTGCTGGGCGTTGGCCTCGGTCGGTGATGCGTCGATGTCGAAAAGCACATAGTCGCCGTCGAACCGGAGGTTGGTCAGCGAGATGTTCCAGCCGAGCACGGCGAGCGACTCGCCGATCGCAGCGGCCTGCACCCCGTACGGATGCGCGCTGCCGTCGTCATCACCTGAGCATGCCGACGTCAGCAACAGTGCGACCGCCGACAGCAGGGCAACTAGCGTGCGCACCGGGACTCAGGTGCGGCCACGGCCCTTGGCCACCGTCTTGTTGATGCGCCGCACCAGGTTTCGCGGTACCAACCGCCCCGCCGTTGTCAGTGCCTTGTACTGGAGGCCGGGAACGATGACGACGTTGCCCTTCGCGGCGTCGGCGAGACAGTCCCGCACGACGTCTTCGACCTCGAGCCACATGAACGACGGCGTGCCGTCCATCTCGATGCCCGCGCGCTCGTGGAACTCGGTGTGCACGAAGCCGGGGCACAACGCGTGCACGCCGACGCCGGTTCCGCCGAGCCCGTTGGCAAGGCCCTCGGTGAAGGACACCACCCATGCCTTCGACGCGGAGTAGGTCGAGCCGCGACCGGGCAGCAGCCCCGCGACGCTTGCCACGTTGATGACGGTGCCCTCGCCCGCCTCGAGCATCGGCGGCAGGGCAGCGTGGGTCAGCTGCATCACCGCCGTCACGTTGACGTCGAGTTGGCTCTGAAGCGTCGCAAGGCTGGCAGTCCAGAACTCGCCGGAGGTGCCGAACCCGGCGTTGTTGACCAGCACCCGCACCCCGGCCGACAGCCGGTCGGCGACTTTGCCGCGGTCGGTGGCGTCTGCGAGATCGGCGGCGAGCACCTCAACCGTCGCCCCCGCCTCGTCGTGCAGTTCGGCGGCGAGCACCTCCAGCCTGCCGACATCACGGGCCACGAGCACGAGGTCGTAGCCGTCAATCGCGTACCGACGCGCGAAACCGGCACCCAGTCCGGATGTCGGTCCGGTGATCAGTGCGACAGGGCGTGCCATGCGTGATGACGTTACTTGCCGCGTCGGCGAGCCGACAAAATCAGCGCTGATAGTGCGGTGACTGGCGGCCGTTTCGCGGTGGTGGGCGGCGGATCGCAGGGTCCGAGCGATTCGCGTCGGGCCGGGGTTGGGGGTAGCGGGCCTCCGCGGGGGCGGGCTTGACCGGCCGACCGGGCGCGGCGGCCCGGCGCGCGGGCTGACCCGCGGCGGCGCCTGCGCCGCTCTGCGGGACCGGCGGCAGCACCCGCAGCAGGTCGTTGAACTGCCGCACGGTGCGCAGGCCCTCGTCCCACTGGGCACGTGTACTGGTGACCGGCATGCTGACCAGCGTCCAGTTCTCCTCGTTCCACATGATCTCGGCGCAGTCCGGCGCGGTGTGCGCGAACGTCACCATCCGCCGGTCGCAGGCGCGTCGCGCGGCGTCGAGGTTGGTGGAGTAGACCATCCGCGGGCCGATGGCCCCGAGCAGCCAGATGTCGTTCTCGCGAGGCTCCTTGATGCCCTTGAGCCGCAGGTCGACCACCACGTTTGTGCCGACCTTGCGGTGCAGCGCGATCACGGTGGCGACGTCCTCGAGGTCGAAGATGAACACGGCTTCGCCGCGGATCTGGCCGAGCACCACGTTCTTGGCGCTGACGTCGCCGACGGTCGACATGACCCCGCGCTTCCAGCGCGCGATCAGGTCGTTGGAGTCGTGCTCGTAGTCGAACCCGTGCGATTTGGCCCATGACTTGCGACGGCGTCCCAAACCGCGTCGACGGTCGATGTCGACGTACAGCAGCACGGCCGCACCCACGAAACAGAGTGCAGACAGCGTGAACCAAAGCGGAACCATTACCCATAGCCTACTTGGAGGTGGCCCATATGCCAGAACTCGAGCAGGTCACAACCCCGTTACGCATGGCTTCACCGGCCCCATCGGCCCAGTACTAGACCGCGAGCAGGCGTTCGAAGAATTCACGGTAGCGCTTGAGCGCAATCCGCAGATCTTCTGTCGAGACTTCTTCGCCCCTGCTCCACTGCTCCTCGAGCCCCGAGCGCGCCTGCGAGAAGCCCGCGGTGAGCCTGTCGACCACGTCGGCCACCAGGCCGTCGGCCTTCTGCACACAGTCCCGCGGATCGTCGACGAACGCCGACTGCACCTCGGTCCAGCGCGACCGCATGTCCGTCAACTCGCCGTCGGCGAACAGTACCTGCTCGGTGTCATGGGCCGCCGTCGGGGCGGCGTCGGTGGGTGCCGCAGAGTGGGCGGGTGCCGCGGAGGGTTCGGGCGCCGCGGAGGGTTCGACCGGAGCCTCGAAATCCGGTGTGGCGTCGACGGTTTCCATCGGCGGCTCGGTCGACTGAACCGGGGGTTCGGTTGACTGCACCTCTACGGGTGGCTCGGTTGACCGATCGGCGCGCACTGCGGGATCAACCATCTCGGGCTGCATGTCATGCGTGGTCATGTTCCTGCCTCCATTGTTCGTCGTTGACGTTCCCGGCCTCGGGCTCGGACCCGAGGAGCCGGTCGAAAAGTGCGCGGTAGTGCACGAATGCCTGCCTGGCCGCTTCGGTTTCGATCTGCCCGTCGTGCTGGCTCTGGTAGATCGAGTGGGCATTGCGGTAGTTCTCGACGATGTCGGGGTGATCGACGGAGATGTCGGCAGCCCGGTGATCGAAGTCGTCGATCGGGTACCCGCGTTCCCGCATCACCCGGGTTACCAGTCGCTCCGCCCGCCCGACGGCGTCCGACGGGGCGTCGACGAACTCGGCCTGCACCTGCTGCCATGTCGCCGCATGCTCGGCCCGTGCCTCCGGCGACAGTTCGACGATGTCGAGCTTCTTGCGCTTCTTCTCGCGCTCGAGCAGCTCCGCCTCGGCAGCGCGTTGCTCACCGCGTTCTCCCACGGTGCGCTCGTACTCTGGGCCGAAGTGCTCCTTGAGTCGCGCCGACCGCTTGCGCCTGCTCAGCGACAAGCCGACTACCAGCGCAACGAGCACGACCAGTATCGCGATGACAACCCACACCATCTCAGACATTTTCATTGACCCTTTCGTCAATGGCATGGATGCCCAGCCGCGGTGCTACGGAAACGTCAATTTGTGAGTTGGGTCGCATACCGTCTGTGTCCATGGCCTACGACGACTATCGACTCATGCACGTCACAGTTGACGGCGGAATTTGCCGCGCGACGATCGACCACCCGCCCATCAACCTGCTCGATGTCGCGCTCATGGGTGAGATCGACCGCCTGACAAACGAAGTCGCGGCCGATAGCCGGCTGCGTGTACTGATCGTCGACTCTGCAGATCCCGAGTTCTTCATTGCGCACGCCGACGTCGAGCTGATTATGGGACTGCCGACCGACGACACGTCGCTGCACGACGAGCTGTCGGTGTTCCACGCCCTGATGGAGCGGTTCCGCACCCTGCCCGTCGCCACCATCGCCGTCATCGAGGGCGTGTGCCGTGGCGGCGGAAGCGAGTTCGCGATGACCTTCGACATGCGCTACGCCGCGCTCGGGAAGGCGCGGCTGGGGCAGCCCGAGGTCGCGGTCGGCATCATTCCCGGCGGCGGCGGCACGCAGCGGCTGCCCCGGCTCGTCGGCCGAGGGCGCGCGCTCGAGGTGATCCTCGGCTGTATGGACGTCGACGCGGCGACCGCGGAGGCGTGGGGCTACGTCGACCGGGCCCTGCCCGAGAACGAACTGCACCGCTTCGTGGACACCCTCGCAGGCCGCATCGCATCATCTCCGCTCGAGGCGATCTCGCGGGCCAAGCGAGCAGTCGACGCCGCCCTCGGCGATGTCACCAACGGCCTGCGCGTCGAGGATCAACTGTTCCGGGATGCGCTGGCGCAACCCGTTGCCCGTCAACGGCTACAGGCGATCATCGACGCCGGCGCGCAGACCCGCGAATTCGAGCTGGGCGAGATCCGGCCGGGCTGATCAGCCCAGGACGAGTCCGTCACCGTCCGGCGTGACGTTGACCGGCACGACGTCGCCGTCGTGCACTTCGCCGGCCAGCAGCAACTTGGCGAGCTGGTCGCCGATGGCCTGCTGGATCAGCCTGCGCAGCGGTCGCGCCCCGTAGAGCGGATCGAAGCCGCGATCGGCCAGCCACTTCTTGGCGGGCAGCGACACCTCGAGGATGAGCCGCCGTTGAGCCAACCGCTTGTCGAGCTGCCGCAGCTGGATGTCGACGATCTCCACCAACTCTTCTGGCTTGAGGGGATCGAAGACGATGACGTCGTCGAGGCGGTTGATGAACTCCGGCTTGAACGCCGAGCGCACCGCGGCCATCACCTGTTCCTCGGTTCCACCGGCGCCAAGATTGGACGTCAGGATCAGGATCGTGTTGCGGAAGTCCACCGTCCGGCCCTGGCCGTCGGTCAACCGACCCTCGTCGAGCACAGCGAGCAACACGTCGAATACGTCCGGGTGGGCCTTCTCGATCTCGTCGAACAGGATCACCGTGTACGGCCGCCTGCGAACCGCTTCTGTCAGCTGACCGCCCTGGTCGTAGCCGATGTATCCGGGTGGCGCACCGACCAGGCGGGCCACGGAGTGCTTTTCGCCGTACTCGCTCATGTCGATGCGGACCATCGCGTGCTCGTCGTCGAAGAGGAACTCCGCCAACGCTTTAGCCAGCTCGGTCTTGCCGACGCCGGTCGGGCCGAGGAACATGAACGAGCCCGTCGGCCGATTCGGGTCGGCGACCCCGGCCCTGCTGCGGCGCACCGCGTCGGACACGGCCTGCACGGCCTTCTCCTGGCCGACGACCCGCTTGCCGAGCTCGTCCTCCATCCGCAGCAGCTTGGCGGTCTCGCCCTCCAGCATCCGGCCCGCAGGAATTCCGGTCCACGCCGAAACCACGTCGGCGATGTCGTCGGGGCCGACCTCTTCCTTGAGCATGACGTTCTCGCGGGCCTCGGCGACCGGCAGCGCCGCGTCGAGCTTCTTCTCGAGCTCGGGGATGCGCCCATACCGAAGTTCGGCGGCCTTCGCCAGGTCGCCGTCGCGCTCGGCGCGGTCGGCCTCGCCGCGCAGCCTGTCCAGCTGCTCGGTGAAGTCGCGCACGATGTCGATGGCGCTCTTCTCGTTCTGCCATCGCGTCGTCAGCTCGGCCAGCTGCTCTTTCTTATCGGCTAACTCCGAGCGCAGCTTCGCCAGCCTATCGACGGATGCTGCGTCTGTTTCCTTGGCGAGCGCCATTTCCTCGATCTCGAGCCGACGCACGAGCCGCTCGACCTCGTCGATCTCGACGGGCCGCGAGTCGATCTCCATACGGAGCCGGGATGCGGCCTCGTCGACGAGATCGATCGCCTTGTCGGGCAGGAACCGCGACGTGATGTAGCGGTCGGACAATGTGGCCGCTGCAACGAGCGCGGAGTCGGTGATGCGCACACCGTGGTGCACCTCGTAGCGGTCCTTCAGGCCGCGCAGGATTCCGACGGTGTCTTCAACCGACGGCTCGCCGACGAACACCTGCTGGAAGCGCCGCTCCAGCGCGGCATCCTTCTCGATGTACTTGCGGTACTCGTCGAGCGTGGTGGCGCCGACAAGGCGCAGCTCGCCGCGGGCGAGCATCGGCTTGATCATGTTGCCTGCGTCCATCGCCGATTCACCCGTGGCGCCCGCGCCGACGATGGTGTGCAACTCGTCGATGAACGTGATGATCTGGCCCGCGGAGTTCTTGATGTCGTCGAGGACGGCCTTGAGCCGCTCCTCGAACTCGCCGCGGTACTTCGCGCCCGCGACCATCGAGCCGAGGTCCAGCGAGACAACGGTCTTGTCGCGCAGGCTCTCGGGCACGTCGCCCTCGATGATGCGCTGGGCCAAGCCCTCGACGATCGCGGTCTTGCCGACGCCGGGCTCACCGATCAGCACCGGGTTGTTCTTGGTGCGACGGCTCAGCACCTGTACGACGCGACGAATCTCGTTGTCGCGTCCGATGACCGGGTCGAGCTCGCCTTCGCGGGCGCGCGCGGTCAGGTCGGTGGAGTACTTCTCCAGCGCCTGGTAGCTGCCCTCCGGATCCGGGCTGGTGACGCGCGCGCTACCGCGCACCTTGACGAACGCCTCCCGCAGCGCCTGCGGCGACGCGCCGTTTCCTGCGAGCAGTTTGGCGACATCGGAGTCTCCGGTGGCCAGACCGACCATCAGATGTTCGGTCGAGACGTACTCGTCGTCCATCTCGGTGGCCAGGTTCTGTGCCGTGGTGATCGCTGCGATCGATTCACGGGACAGCTGCGGCTGCGAGTTGGCGCCACTGGCGCTCGGCAGCCGGTCAAGAAGCCGTTGCGTCTCGGTGCGAATAGTCGCGGGTTCGACGCCGACGGCCTCCAATAGGGGGGCGGCAATGCCATCGTTCTGAGTCAGCAGTGCCATCAACAAATGGGCAGGCATGATCTGCGGATTACCTGCGGTGGTAGCCGCCTGCAACGCCGCTGTCAGCGCAGCCTGGGTCTTGGTCGTCGGATTGAACGAGTCCACGACACCTCCGTTTCGTCCTCGAAGTCTGTAGAAAATGCTGGTCGCAATATTCAACGTCGTCAAGGTTGAGTCTGTTCCGCTCAACTTTAACTTTTTTTCTCTCCCGCTGGCTAGGGCCGTTGGACCACTGGCAAATGGCTGAATGGCCCCTCGATTACCTCCGCTGTGGGGGTTGCCCCGTCTAAAGTCAGCTACGTCGGCGCAGACAGCCCGTGTGTTCAGCCTCCCATCCCCCGAAGGGTCATTGACGTGGACATAAACACGATCACCGAGGTCGTCAGGCGCCCTTCCGAGCGGCCAGGCAGCGACTGGCGCGACGGGGATGCCTGGTTAGCGGGCGGCACCTGGTTGTTCTCCGATCAGCAACCTGACCTGCGCCGCCTCATCGATCTGGTTCCACTCGGCTGGGATGGCCTTGTTGCTACCGACGAGGGCCTCGAGATCGGCGCGATGTGCACGGTTGCCGACCTCTACGGGTTCTCGGCGCCGTCCGACTGGCAGGCCGCGCCGCTGTTCCGCACCAGCTGCGAGGCCTTCCTCGCGTCGTTCAAGGTGTGGAACGCCGCGACGGTCGGCGGCAACATCTGCATGTCGCTGCCTGCGGGACCGATGATCACGATGACCGTCGCCCTCGAGGCGACCTACACGCTGCAGTCGACGGACGGATCCGAACGCACAGTTGACGCGGCCGACTTCGTCACCGGCAACCACGAGAACATCCTCGCCCCTGGCGAGCTCCTCAGGAAGATCGACATCGGAGTCCGCGCGCTACGAAAACGGCACGCGCACAGGAGATTCACGCTGACACATCTGGGCCGTTCGACCGTCTTCATGATCGCCACCCAGGGCGCGGGCGATCTCCTGCTGACCATCACGGCGGGCACGACGCATCCGGTGCGGCTCGCCTTCGACTCCGTTCCCGACGCCGACGCGCTGCGGCACCGCATCGATGCGATACCCGACGACGTGTGGTTCGACGACCCGAACGGCACACCTGACCACCGGCGACACCTGGCTGCACACTTCGCAGAAGAGATCAGGGAGGAGCTGGCATGAGCTACACCGTCAACGGCAAGGCCTTCGACGAAGAGCCGCGCCCAGGACAATGCCTTCGCACCTTCGTGCGCTCACTGGGCTGGCACGGTGTCAAGAAGGGTTGCGATGCGGGCGACTGCGGCGCATGCACGGTTTGGCTGGACGGGGATCCGGTGCACAGTTGCATCACGCCTGCGTTCCGCGCCGACGGTCGCGAAGTGACCACCATCGAAGGTCTGGGCACACCGGACAACCTGCACCCCGTACAACGGCAGTTCCGCGACGCCCCCGGCTTCCAGTGCGGTTTCTGCACCGCGGGCATGATCATGACGTCGGCGACGTTCACCGACGAGCAGAAGCGAGACCTGCCGCGCGCCCTGAAGGGAAACCTGTGCCGCTGCACCGGATATCGGGCAATCGAGGACGCGATCAACGGGGTGGTCGAGATCGAAGAGGCGGCCCCTGGCGAGGCGGTGGGCACAAGCGTGGCCGCTCCGGCGGGAACGGACGTGGTCACCGGCCGTGCCGAGTACACGATGGACACCGAGATGGAGGGCATGCTGCACCTCAAGGTGCTGCACTCACCGCACGCACACGCGCGCATCGTGTCGATCGACAAGACCGCCGCGCTTGCGGTGCCCGGTGTACATCGCGTGTACACGTGGGAAGACGCTCCCCGCAAGCGGTTCAACACGGCGATCCACACCGATCACCTTGTCGATCCCGACGACACCCTGGTCCTCGACAACGTCATGCGTTTCGTGGGCCAGCGGGTGGTGGCGGTGGTCGCCGATTCGATAGGCGCCGCCGAGGAGGGCTGCCGCAAGGTCGAGGTCACCTACCAGGTACTGCCTGCTGTCTTCGACCCAGAAGAGGCGATGGCCGACGGTGCGCCCCAGTTGCACGGCACGCACGACCCTTTCATCCAGGACCCCGAGCACAACATCCTTCTCGAACTGCACGGCGAGGTGGGCGATGCGGCAGCGGGTTTCGCCGACGCCGATGTCATTCACGAGGGCACCTACGTCTCGCCCCGCGTCCAGCACGCCCACCTCGAGACCCACGGATCGATCGCCTGGATGGAGGACGGCAGGCTGCACGTGCGCACGAGTTCGCAGTCGCCGTCGATCTGCAAGCTCAAGCTGTCGCACCTTTTCGACCTTCGACCGGATCAGCTCAGGGTGTTCTGTAAGCGCGTCGGCGGCGGGTTCGGCGGCAAGCAGGAGGTGATCTCCGAGGATCTGGTCGCGATGGCCACGATCGACATCGGGCGCCCGGTCTGCTGGGAGTACACCCGAGAGGAGGAGTTCACCACCGCATCGCCAAGGCATCCGATGAAGGTCACCGTCAAGCTCGGCGCCAAGGCCGACGGCACGCTGACCGCCGTGCACTTCCGCAACGTGTCGAACACCGGCGCGTACGGTAACCACGGCGGCGAGACGCTGTTCGCAGGCGGCGCCGCCATCATGCAATACCGTTGTCCCAACAAGAAATTCGACGGCTACTCGGTGTACACCAACACCGTGCCGAGCGGCGCACTTCGCGGCTACGGGATGACCCAGCCGTCGTTCGCCGTCGAGTCGGCGATGACCGAACTCGCGCTGGCGCTTGACATCGACCCGTTGGAGCTACGACGGCGCAACGTGATCCGGCCCGGCGACGCGCTGGTGGCCATCGGCGAGCATCCCGACGACGTCACGTTCACCGAGGACGGCCTGACCGCGTGCATCGACCTGGTCGACGCGGCCATGAAGCGCAGCGCGAACGGTCCCGGCCTCGGCGACGACTGGCTGATCGGCACGGGAACCGCAAGCTCCATCCATGAGACGGCACCCCCGACCGAGCACATCTCCGATGCGTGGGCCACCCTTCGTGACGACGGCACCTACGAGATCGCGGTCGGTACGGTCGAATTCGGGGAGGGCACCTCGACGGCCCACGTGCAGATCGCGGCCAGTGTGCTGGGTACGACACCGTCGCGGGTGCATCTGGTGCAGTCCGATACCGACAGGACCGGCTTCGACACCGGCGCGTTCGCCAGCGCCGGCCTGTTCGTCTCCGGCAACGCGGTACAGAAGGCTTCGACCGCTCTTCGCGACAGCATTCTGCGCTTCGCCGCCGGTCACGCCGGAGTGGACGTCTCGGAGTGCTCGCTGCAGCACGACACCGTGAAGTGCGGTTCGGCCACCCTGTCACTGACCGACCTACTGGCGGCGGCACGCCAACGTGGCGTCCGGTTCTCGGTGTCCCGCAAGGCGTACGGGTCACCGCGCAGCGTGACATCGAATGCGCACGGCTTCCGCATCGCCGTGCACGGGGTCACCGGCGAGATCCGCATTCTGCACAGCGTGCATGCCACCGACGCGGGCGTGGTGATCAACCCGGCGCAGGTGCGCGGTCAGATCGAGGGCGGCGTCGCCCAGGCGATCGGCTTCGCCCTCACCGAGAACTTCCACATCGACGGGAACGGTGCGATGGTCAACCCCAACCTGCGCAACTACCGCATCCCGACCTACGCCGACATCCCGCGCACCGAGGTGCTCGTCGTCGAGACCTCCGATTCGGTTGGCCCGATGGGCGCCAAGGGTATTGCGGAGTCGAACGTCAACCCGGTGGCGCCTGCCTTGGCCAACGCCCTGCAGGACGCGACCGGCGTCCGGTACCGCGAACTGCCGCTGACCCCCGAGCGGATATATCGCAGGCTCGTCGAGAACCGACTGATTCCCGCCAACTGATGGGCACCGATAACGCCACCGACACGGCGGCCACCATCATCATCGGGCAGAACGTCCGCGCGGGTTCGGAACAGCCGTATCAGGAATGGCAGAAGGACCTGAACAGGGAGGCGTCGAAGTACCCGGGTTTCCTTGGCGCAGAGATCAACCCACCGACGGCGGTGCAGCAGGAGTGGGTGGTGGTGTACCGCTTCGACTCGATTCCGCATGTCATGGCGTGGCTCAACAGCGCTACCCGTCAGGAGCGACTGGCGGTTGGCCAGCAGTTCTTCGACGGCCCCGGCACCCAGCAGGTTCTCGGCGGCGGTACACGGCAGGCGGATCCTCTGGTGACGGTGGCAGTCAGCCATCGTGTCAGCCAGGAGGACGTCGAGGAGTTCCTCGACTGGCAGGACCGCCTCCGCGTCGCCGAAAGCAGATTTCCCGGGTTCCGCGGAACCGAGTTGTTCCGACCCGTCGAAGGTGTGCAGGAGGAGTGGACCGCCCTTTACCGCTACGACAGCGCTGCCGAGCTGGACCGGTGGTTGGTCTCCGACGAACGCAAAACCCTCTTGGCGGAGGGCGAGAAGTTCGCCGACTTCCATTCCCGCACCATCGACAACTCGTTCGGCAGCTGGTTCGCGTTCGACGAGCACGGGAATGACACGCCACCTCCTTCAGACATCAAGACCTCCATCGCGGTGTGGGTCGGCCTCTACCCGACGGTCGTGCTCCTCTCCCTCATGTTGTGGCCGTTGAAGATGCCGCTGTGGCTGAACCTGCTCGTCGGAAACCTGTGCTCAAGCCTTGCCATGACGTTTCTGACGATGCCGTACTACGTCAACCCGCTCTTGAAGCGCTGGCTACGACCGCCTCCGAATGTGCCTGCGGTGAAGAACAATTGGCGAGGCATCGGAATCTCCGTCGCGGCCCTGCTGTTCTGGGCCGTGGTCTTCTATCTCGCGACCAGGGTGTTCTGGCACTTCCCCTAGCGACCGGCAAGCGGTGCGGCGGCGGCGGCCGGTATCACGGGGAGGTTGGCGATCTGCTTGGGCGCAACGCTTTTCGCGTCCGGCTCCGGCCGCTCCATGGTGTACTTGCGGACCTCCTGACCACCCGGCGTCATGCCGGCCACCAACAGATCG
Organism: uncultured Actinomycetota bacterium; assembly: GCA_963756865.1. Lineage (GTDB taxonomy): Bacteria > Actinomycetota > Actinomycetes > Mycobacteriales > Mycobacteriaceae > Mycobacterium. The sequence goes on from CAVWPQ010000030.1 coordinate 48,726, forward strand.
GCGCCGTATTCGGTGCTGCTCGTCGCGACGGTCACGCCAGGCTTCGCCCCGGGGAACGGGACAAACGAGGCGATCTCGGAATACTTGATGTCCTGCTCGTGATGGTTGGGGTTGTCCAGGTAGATCGCAGGTTGGCCGTCCAAGAGTGAGCCGTTCGACCACACCTTCACCCTGCCGTCGCCGCCGAGTTGACCGGTGACGATGCTCTTCGCCCCGCCTTCAGGACCCGCGACCCACCCGGCCGACAGCGCAACACCATCGTGGTAGTTCTCGTCATAGGCCAGGAACTGCGATGTCATCCTCGGGTCGGTCGGCTTGCCCGTATGCCCCTGTGTCGCGGTGCCATTGGCCTGTGCCCGCGCCGTTGGCGTGAACAGGTCCCACCGGAACGTCTTGATTACGGGCGCATCGCCGGGGCCCGGCGCCGTCACGATGCTTTCCCGGCCCGAGCCCAACTCCACCATGCCGGTGGCCAGCGTCACCCCCGATTGGGATCCTGGATACGGGGTGAAGGTGGAGAACACGTCGGGCGCCTTGCCTGTTTCGTCGGGCAGTTTCGACGAGAAGACCTTGATCTGCGACTCCGTGCCCGGGCCCGTGCCGACGATGATGTTGTCGGCCATGGCGTTCCCGTCGATGTCCGTACCGGCGACGTTCACTCCGCCGGTGAAGCCTGAGTCGAAGGGGGCGAAGCGGGTGATCTCGGTCCTGAAGAGTCCGTCGGTGGTGTCGTTGCCGTCGTAGGCGACGACCTCTGGCGCCACCCCTCTACCGGAGCCGACGATCAGATCGAGAATCATGTCGCCGTTCACGTCGGCCATCGCGACGCTCGGGGTGCCTTCGAAGTCGGGGAACGGTACGACGGTCGCAAGCACCTTGTCGCCGTTGTTGTCTCGAACCTGCACGGTTGCCGGTTTACCGCTGCCGCCGGGCACCGCCACCGCGTACGTCGACACCTCGGGAATCACGTTGATCGTCGCCATCAGCCCGTTGTCCTCGTGGTTGAGCCGGTGACAGTGGATCACATAGGTGCCGACGAACTCGAGGAATTCCTGACGCAGGGTCAACGACGCCGGAGTGCTCACGACATGCCTGTCGTCGAAAATCGGAGCAGGCACGTTGACGTTGTCGAGCCCCCACGGTTGCACCCCGGTCTTGCCCCGGTGTGGATCGTCGATCGCCATCACCTGAAAGTCGTTGACGTGGATGTGCATCGGGTGTGCATCGTTGTTGAAGTTGGTGATCGTCCACTCCTCGACCGAGTTCAGCCGGGGCTGGATCAGGGGCACGTTCGGGAACCCGGCGGGGTCGAACATGTAAATGACGGCCTTGGGGTCGTTATTGCTGGCCTTGTCGCCGCCGATGGTGTCGGTGATCTTCATCGCGCGCTTGACTGCGGGGCTCATCACCGCCGTGTCGACAAATGATGTGAACGCGTCGAGGTTCTGGCCCCGCTCGAACGCTGTGGTGCGGCCCTCGCCGCCGGTGTCGGGTGTGGCGCGGATCAGAGTCTGGGTCGGGAACACGAAGAAGCCGTCGGCATAGCTGATGTATTTCGGATCGACGGTCAGGTCGCCGAGCACCGCAGGCGGGTTCTTGGTGCCGTTGTTGGTATACACCACACCGGGATCCGAGATCTCCGTCGCTTTAGGATCCGGCGGGAACTCGAGCACCAGATCGCCTTCCTTGGGCATGGTGACGGCGATCGCGTACCGGGAGCCGGGAGGGATGTCGAGTGTCGTGCCGTCACCGTAGACGGGCCGACCGACCTGCGTATACGGGTTGCCGTCCTGCCCGACGATGGCGAACTTGGGATGGTTTCCCGTCGCCGTCTCGGTCAATCGCAGTGTCATGTAGGCGATGTCGCTGATGTTGGCGATCGCCCAGATCTCCGTCTGCCCCGGCTTTATTTTCAGTTCGGGTTGGAACTGGCCGTTGATGGTGAACTGCACATCGCGCTGGTTCTCCGGCAGCTCCGGCTTCTCGGCGATCTTCTTGGTAGGGCTGTCGAACGCGATCAAGTTCGACGGCATGAACTGGGTCTGGCCCCGATTGTTCTTCGGCGACAGCGGCCCGGCCCACCACGGCGTGACGTACTCGGCACCCATCGTGGTATCGGCGATGTTCACCGGGGCAAGGCTCGGCTGATAGGTCCCGTCGGCCAGCTGTGAGCCCTTGGGTGGAGTGAACGTGGAAACGAACTGAGGCCAGCTGTAGTTGTTCAGCTGATGGCCCTTGCCGTTGCGGTCGAACACGAAGTTGTACTGAATCGCCATGTCGCGCACCGGAATGTCGTTCTCGGTCACCAGCGGGAGATTGCCGTCGGGTCGGCCGATCTCGAGAAGACCGGCAAGGCCATAGTAGGTCTGCTGGGCCGTCATCGTGTGGCGGTGGCTGTGGTACCAGTACAACCCGTTGGGCATCGTCTCCGGCACGTCGTAGGAATACGTGTTGCCCATCCCGGCCGGGACCGACAACAGCACATTGTCCGCATTGCCCGACGGGCTGACGTGCAGACCGTGGGTGTGAAGGTTCAGCGGCGCCTCTTCGAGGGTGGGCGGGTAGATGGGCACGTCGCCGCCCTTGGGCGTCATGGCAGGGTCGAAGAAGTCCTGGATGTCCAGGCCCGCAAGGTCGTTGTCGTAGTGCACGATCAGTTTCTCACCGGGTTCGACGCGAAGCGTGGGGCCGGGATACAGGTGGTCGCCCTTGCTCGCGCCGTCGGAGCTGGTTCCCTTGATCAAGTCGAACCCGTAGGTCATGAAGTTCGTAACGGGTTCTTTCACGGTGTCGAGGTTGACGGTTGACTGGTGTGCCGAGAGACGCACCTCGAGCACGCCGTCCTTACTCGACAGCCGGACCGGCTCCTTGAACGGCGCGGGCTTTCCGTCCTGCCCGGCGTTGACACCGGCCTGCGGGGCGGGCGCGGACTTCTCTCTGCTGCATGCCGTCATCATCGCGATCATCGATATGACGACCGTCAGCGCAATGACGAGGACCGACTGGGTGCGAAGACGCCGCATAGCGCTCCCCATTCATGGTGTGGGTGGGAATGCAGCAAAAACACTACCGAGCAGGGCTTATCTCCGCGGCAAATTGCACCGAACGGGTTAGCCGAGCGTTGTCTCCTGAGCCGAGAGCGCGAGCCACTGACCGCTCTGAAGCGCGAAGACATCCGTGAAGCGCTCGCGGGCGATCACCTTCCCGTCGTCGATCAAGGTGTTCACGCCGTGGATGACGGCGGTGTCGCCGGAGATGTCGACGAGCTGATCGGACGGGTTCATTGTGAAGGAGACCTTGTCGATCGCCGCAATCTCCTGTGCGCGGTCGAGCAGCTCTCCGTCGGAGTTGATGTGCTTGAAGCTCGGTGCCAGAATCGATTCCACGGTTGCACGGTCGCCATCGGTGATCGCTGTCAGCCAGCGTCTCTCCTGTGCGAGCACGTCGGCGCATGGCCCGGTATCCAACGCCAGCACAACGTTCGACATCGCATCCGAGCAGCTGTCTGCGCCGGCGGTGGCTTGAGGCGTGACGGTGAGAACGACTGCAGGCACCGCGGCGAGCGCAACCGTCGCCGCGCACTTGACCAATGCAGATCGCGTCATGAATCGCGAGTATGTCAGCCGGGCAACATGGACGACGGCAAATCAGCCACTGAGTCACCCATCATGTTGAACCAGGACAGCGGCAAATGATAAACGCATATGATCGCCGCCATGGCGGCCTCCCGGCTTGCTACGTTCTCACCGAAGATAGTGCGACGAAAGGGCGGTTGATGTCGGGCAGTTGGGGATCGGTGTTGACCGATCTCGTGCCGCTGGCACTGGTCATCGCCCTTTCGCCGTTCTCGATCATTCCCGCGGTATTGGTGTTGGACACTCCGAAACCGCGACCGACGGGACTGGCATTCCTGATCGGCTGGCTGTTCGGCCTAGCCGCGTTGACGACGATCTTCCTCGAGCTTTCCAGCCTGGCGGGCGGGCTGCGGGAGAAGCCGCCGGTCTGGGCGTCGTGGCTGCGCATCGTGGTCGGCGCGGCGTTGATCGTGTTAGGCCTCTACCGATGGTTCACCAGAAACCGGTCGGCCCACACGCCGGGCTGGATGAACAGCATGAAGAAGTTCACACCGACAAGGGCGATCCTGACCGCGGCAGCGTTGACCGTGATCAATCCCAAGGTGCTCTTCATCTGTGCCGCAGCGGGTTTGGCGATCGGCAGTGCGGGGCTACGCGCACCGGGTACGTGGAGCGCAGTCGTGTGGTTCGTGCTGATCGCCGGATCGACGGTCGCGATCCCGATCCTCGCGTATGCGGTGGCAGGCAGTCGCCTCGACGAGCGGCTGGCCCGGCTGAAGGACTGGATGGAACGCAAGCACGCCGTCATGATCGCCGCGATCCTGGCCGTCATCGGGCTTATGGTGCTGTACAAGGGAATTCACGGGCTATAGGCCAGGCAGACCCAGCTCCTCGGCGGATGCGGTGAGGTAGCGGGTCACCGCGGGGCCGATCAGGCTGACGACATCCTCGGCGGGAAGCTCGGCCAGCGGCGCCACCCGCATGACGTAGCGCAGGATCGCGGTCCCGACCAGATTGGTCGCGGCCAACAGCGCCCGCAGCCGCGCCTGCTCGCCGCCGCCGAGCGCGCCGGACACGGCGGTGAGCACGTAGTTCTGCATGAACGCGCGAAACGCTTCGTGGGCATCGGGGTTCGACGTGGCCGACTGCAGCATCGCGACCATGCTCGCGGCGGTGTCCGGGTGCTCCCAGATCCCCAGGTAGGAGCGGACCATCCTGTCGCCGATGTCGCCGTCGCCTTCGGCCAGCGCCGCGACCAGCACCCCGGGGTCGATGATCAGCTGCAGCGACTCCCTGAAAAGCTCGGCCTTCGACCCGAAGAGGTAGAGCACCATCGACGGGTCGACGAGTGCGTCGTCGGCGATCGCGCGCAGCGTCGTCTTCTCGTAGCCCTCCACCGCGAACCTCTGTTTTGCAGCGCGCAGCACCGCGTCGCGCGACACCGGCTCGCCCTGCCGTCTGCCTCGCCGTCGACTCGGCGTCTTCGCTGGTGGCGCCATACGTCGACAGTATCATTTCAATCACTGTTGAAAACTGCTCACGCCCGAGTTACGCTCCACCCAGACAAATAATTCAACGTCGGATGAAAAGTGAGAGAGCAATGACAACGGAGTCGCTACCCAGACGCACCCATCACGCCGCAAAGGCCCATCAACCCCCTGCCGCGCTGCGCGCGACGGGCATCGTCGCGGTGTTGGCGGTCGTGATCGCGATCGTCGCGATCGCCTTCGCCCTGCCCGCCGCGCGCTCCAAGCCGCATGAGGTGCCGATCGGCGCGGCCGGCCCGCAGGCGGCCAGCGGTCAAGTTGCCGACATGCTCGAGCAGAACGCGCCAAGCGCGTTCGAAATCACCTACTACCCCGGCGAGGCCGCTTTGCGCGACGCGATCCGCAACCGCCACGTCTATGGCGGCATCTCCTTCGGGCCCGAAGGCCGCACGCTGCTCATCGCCACCGGCGCAAGCCCGGCCGTCGCCCAACTGCTGAGCCAGGTGGGCAACAGCATCGCGCAGCACGCCGGCGTCCAGCTGAAGACCGAGGATGTCGCCCCGCCAACGACCGACGATCCGCGCGGCGCCGGGCTCGCGGCGTCCGCGCTGCCCATCACCCTGGCCGGCCTGCTGCCCGCCATCGCAATGGTGCTGGTTCTGCGTCGCGAGGTGTGGACGCGGTTCGCCGCGGCGGTGGTGTTCGCCGGGCTGGCGGGCATCACCATCGCCGCCCTGCTGCGCTTCGTGCTCGGTTCGATCGACGCGAACTTCGCGGGCGTTGCCGGCGGCCTGACGCTCGGCGTACTCGCCTCAGGGCTGTCGATGCTCGGCCTCGGCTCGCTGTTCGGTCGGGCCGGGCTGGCCGCGGGCTCGCTGATCGCGCTGTTGCTGGGCAATCCGCTGTCTGGGCTGACCAGTGCGCCCGAGCTTCTGCCCAGCGGATGGGGTGCGTTCGGACAGTGGTTGCCGCAGGGTGCCACCGCCACGCTGTTGCGGTCGACCGCCTTCTTCGACGGTGCGGGCGCGGGAATGGCGCTCGCCGTGCTGACGTGCTGGGCAGTGGCCGGAGCCACGCTGATCGTGATTGCCGCGGTTCGCAACGGCAAGAGTGTCCGAGTTCCCGGCTGATACCTACACTCGAACGGCGTGGGACTCGATGACCGCGACGGGCTGCGGATGCTGCGCGACGCGGTCGACCCACGCCTCGGGGGCGTTGACACGATCCGCGAGTTCTATACCAAGTGGTTCGCCGTCGACATGGCGGTGCGAGACCTGTTCCCACCCGATCTCGGGACCCAGTTCAGGGTGTTCAGCGAGGCGCTGGCGTGGCTGTTCGGGGAGCTCGTCGACCAGCGGGCCGAAGAGCCGGTCTCCTTCTTGGCGCAGCTCGGCCGCGACCACCGCAAGTACGGAGTGCAGCAGAGCCAGTACTTCAGCATGCACGAAGCGCTCTACACGACGCTGCGCAGTCAGCTCAGCGACAACTGGGACGACAAGCTCGACGACACGGCCCGCGCCGCGCTCGACCTGTTCATCGGCGTCATGCACGGCGCGGCCGATGCCGAACAGGGACCGCCGTTCTGCGACGGCACCGTCGTGGAGCTCAACCGGGTGTCCCGCGACATCTCGGTGGTTCGGCTTCAGCTGGACCAGCCGCTGTCGTACTTCCCCGGCCAGTATGTGACCGTGCAGGTACCGCAGTGGCCTCGCCGCTGGCGCTATCTCAGCCCCGCTATGCCACCGGATCCCAGTGGCGCCATCGAATTTCACGTCCGCTCGGTCACGGGAGGCATGGTCAGTCCCACCGTCGTCTCCGAAACCCGGCCCGGTGACCGGTGGCGGCTGTCGAATCCGCACGGAGGAATGCAGATCGACCGCGACGGCGCCGACGTGTTGATGGTCGCGGGCAGTACCGGGCTTGCGCCCCTGCGGGCGCTCATCATGGATCTCACCCGGTGGGGCGAGAACCCGAGGGTGCATCTGTTCTTCGGCGCGCGGTACCCGTGCGAGCTCTACGACCTGCAGACGCTGTGGCAGGTCGCGGCGCACAACCCGTGGCTGTCGGTGTCCCCGGTCTCCGAATTCGCGAAGGATCCGCCGTGGGCCGCAGACTATCCCGACGTGCAGCCGCCCCGCGGCCTTCACGTGCGCCAGACCGGCAAGCTACCCGAGGTGGTGACCAAGTACGGCAACTGGGGCGACCGCCAGATCCTGATTTGCGGCGGCCCTGCCATGACGGCCGCCACCATGGAAGCATTGATCGCCAAAGGCGCTCCGCCCGAACACATCCAGCACGATCCCCTGGCCACCTGAGTGCTCTGCATGGCAGGATCGCGACCATGGGTGAGTTCGAGTCCGTAACGCTTCGCGACCCGTCGTCGTCACTCACCGCGACCTACGTACCGGACGCAGGGATGATCGGTACCTCGCTCGCCGACGACGGCGTCGAGCTACTCGGCCAGCGGCGGGGGCTGGACGCCTATGTGACCGACGGCAAGACCATGGGCGTGCCGCTGCTCTATCCGTGGGCGAATCGGTTGAGTGCCAACACATATGACGTCGACGGCACAGTTGTCTCGCTGACCATCGGCTCCGATGGCATCCGTGCCGACCCGAACGGCCTGCCCATCCACGGCGTGCTCGCGGCCTACCCTGGCTGGGTGGTGACCGCCAGATCAGAGAACGCCTTGAGCGCCGACCTGGACTACGGTGCCGACCCGCGTCTGCTGGCGTCGTTCCCGTTCCCCCATCTTCTGACCCAGAAGATCACGTTGGCGGATCGGACGCTGACCGTCGAGACGACGGTGACGCCCACGACCGCGGCGTCGGTGCCGCTGTGCTTCGGCTACCACCCCTATTTCACGATTCCGGATGTGCCGCGCGAGGAATGGAAGCTCACGACCCCGAGCATGCGGCGCCTCCCCGTGGACGACCGGGGTATCCCGACCGGCCAGACCGAGAAATGGAACGCGACGAGCGGACCGCTCGGCGACGTCACCTACGACGACGGCTTCGACGAAGTAGGCGATGGCGCCGCCTTCGCACTGGCGGGCGGCGAGCGCCGTATCGAGGTGACGTTCGAAAAGGGTTATCCGGCAGCGCAGTTGTTCGCCCCTCCGGGCGAGGATCTCGTCGCCATCGAGCCGATGGCGGCACCGACGGATGCGCTCACCCGCGGAAACTATCGCTCGGCCGTCGAGGGTCAACCGCAAACGCAGCGCTTCTCGATCAGGATCTTCTGAACCAAAACTTGTCGTACCCAAGTGCTTTGATGGGTTTGTGACATCGACGACGTATCCCAGCTGCGGGGGAAACGTTGTCGATGAGCGCCTCAAGGTGTTGTTCGAGGAGCTCTCGGAGTTGGCCGGTCAGCGCAACGCGATCGACGGGCGCATCGTGGAGATCGCCGCCGAGATCGACGACGGGCTGTGGGGGAACACCGGGTGCCGCTCGCTGGCGGCGCTGATCGCCTGGAAGTTGGGTTCGTCGTCGACCAACGCGCACACCATCGCTGCTGTCGCGAACCGGATCGGCGAGTTTCCCCGCTGCGTTGCCGGTTTGCGGGAGGGCCGGCTGTCACTCGATCAGGTCGGCGTCATCGCCGCGCGGGCATCCGACGGTTCTGATGAGCACTATGCGCAGTTGGCGCGGCACGCCTCGGTCAGCCAGCTGCGCACCGCGGTCAAACTCGAACCCCGACCCACCCCGACCCGCCCCGAACCCGAGCCGTCGATCACCAAGACCAGCGACGAGCACTGCACTGCTGGCGGATCCGACTCGGCCACCTCGACGCCGCGACATTCGACGCCGCCCTGCAGTCGCACCGCGACGCCCTGATCGCCGACTGGAAACGCGACCACCACACCGACGAACCCGACACCGACACCACCCCTGGCCGCGAATCAGATGCTCGACCGCCACTACCGAACACCCTCGATGCGTTCATGCGCCTGGTCGAGGCCGGCTGGGACGCCGACGTCGCCTCCCGCCCGCACGCACAGCGCACCACCGCGGTGCTGCACGTCGATGTCAACGACCGCGTCGCCGCCCTGCATCTGGGTCCGCTGCTGTCGGATGCCGAGCGCCGCTACCTGCTCTGCGACGCCACCTGCGAGGTGTGGTTTCACCGCGACGGCCAGCCCATCGGCGCCGGCCGTTCCACCCGGCTGATCAACCGGCGGCTGCGTCGCGCCCTCGAGCACCGCCACCCCACCTGTGCGGTGCCCGGCTGCGGGGCCACCCGCGGTTTGCACGCCCACCACATCCGGCACTGGGAAGACGGCGGCCAAACCGAACTGCACAACCTCGTCCTGGTCTGCCCGTATCACCACCGGCTGCACCACAAAGGCGTCATCACCATCACCGGACCCGCCCACCAGCTCGTCGTCACCGACAGCGCCGGGGACATCCTCACCGACGCCTCACTGGCCCGCCCACCCACCACACCCCCACCCGCCGTGCCGCCCTACCGCGGACCCAGCGGCGAACGCGCCCACTGGTGGTGGTACCAACCCTTCGAACCCCAACCACCGCCAACAAACAACTGAGCGGCTAACGCTTGGTGCGCGGCTTCCAGACCACCACGGCTGTGCTCTTGGGCACCACGGCGATATCGCGGCCCGGCTTACCTCGCAGTTGTTCGATCTCACCGGCCATCTCCGAGAGCCGCAACTGCAGCGCCTCGACCTGATTGGTCAGCTCGATGATCCGTTTGATACCAGCGAGATTCACGCCCTCGTCCTGCGACAGCCGCTGCACCTCGCGGAGCAGATCGACGTCACGCTGCGAATACCGCCGTCCACCGCCCGAGCTGCGGCGCGGGCTCACCAGACCGAGTCGGTCATAGGTGCGAAGCGTCTGCGCGTGCATACCCGCCAGCTCAGCGGCGACCGAGATCAGGAATGTCCGCGCCGACTCCCTGTCCTCAGACCGTTTGCCCGCCATCAGTGCCCGCGGTTCCTCGCACAAGCGTCCCCTGCCCTTCGGGCGTGGCCCCACATCACGCACCGGCCCAACCGGCCCGTGGATCGAATCCACTTGCCCGCTCGGCTTTTGCGTATGTCTCCAGCGCTTCGGCCGCCTCGCCCTCGAGCTTGGGCGGCACCGCGACCTTGACGGTGACCAACAGGTCACCATGGCCGCCAGAGCGGATGGGCACGCCGCGGCCGCGCACCCGAAGGATGCGTCCGTCCGACGTCCCCTTCGGTACCCGCACGCCGACCTTGCCCTCCAGCGTCGGAACCGAAAGCGTGGAACCGAGGGCGAGCTCGCTGAAGCTGACAGGGACCGTCACCGTGAGATCGTTGCCGTCACGGCCGAATACCTTGTCCGGCTTCACATGTACCGTCACGTACAGGTCGCCCGATGGCGCACCGCGCAAGCCGGCCTCGCCCTGTCCGGCGAGCCGGATCCGCTGCCCGTCCTCGACGCCCGGTGGGATCCGCACATTGATGGTGCGGGTCCTGGTCGTCACGCCGGTGCCTTTGCACTCGTCGCACGGCTGCTCGATGATCGAGCCGCTGCCCCGGCACTCGGTGCACGGTTCGGAGAATCCGAACGCGCCCTGATTGCGGTTGACAACGCCCGCGCCGTTGCAGTTCGGGCACACCTTCGGGCTGGTACCCGGCCGTGCCCCGCTGCCATGGCAATTCGTGCATGGCGCAGGACTGGTCAGCCGCAGTGGCATCGCCACACCCTTGGTGGCCTCCATGAAGGACAGCTGGGTCTCGGTCTCGAGATCGTTGCCGCGCCGCGGCCGCGTGGGTCGCGGCTGCTGTGCGCCGCGGCCGAACAGCCCGCCGAACAGATCGCCGATATTGGCGCCGCCGGTCTGGCCCGCCGCATCGAACAGGTCGTTCAGGTTGAACTCGCCGCCCTCGCCGCCGAACCCACCGAAGTTGCCACCGCCGCTGTACCGGCCACGGCCGAAACCACCGTTGGCGAAAAGCCTTCGGGTTTCGTCGTATTCCTTGCGCTTGGCCGAGTCGCCCAGAACCTCTTTGGCCTCCGAGGCGGCTTTGTAGCGCTCCTCCGCCGCCGCATCACCGGGATTGCGGTCCGGGTGGTTGTCGGCGAGTATCTTTCGCGCGGCGCGCTTGATTTCCTTCTCGTCGGCGTCAGAGGAGACGCCGAGGATCTTGTAGAAGTCCTTCTCGACCCATTCACGTTGGGCCATACCGCGTCACCTCCTTGCCTCTCACGAAACCTCTCACGAAAGTAGACGTACTCGTGTCTATTCTGCGGCTTCGTCGGACGTAGCGCCGGTGTTCTCCGCTGCATCGGCTCCGCCGGCAGCGGGAACGGTGTCCACCACACCGACCATGGCGTGGCGTACCACCTGTTCGCCGACCTTGTAGCCGCGTCGCATCACGGTGCCGACGACGGGGTGGGTGCCGTCACCCTCATGCTGCACAGCCTCGTGCAGCGCCGGATCGAACTCGTCGCCCTCGGCCCCGAACCCTGAAAGACCCAGCCCCTCAAGCGCGGTCACCAGTTTGTCGGCAACCGACTTCAGCGGACCTGACTCCAGATCACCGTGGCTGCGGGCGCGATCGAGGTCGTCGAGCACGCCCAGCAACTGGGCGATGACGCCTGCCTTGGCGCGATCGGCGATGAGCTGCTGGTCGCGCAGCGCCCGCTTGCGGTAGTTGGCGAAATCGGCCTGCACCCGTTGCAGGTCAGCAAGCAGTTCAGCCGCCTTACCCGCCTCTTCCGGTGTCTCTCCAGCGAACGGCTCCGGCGCCGGCCCACTGGGGGCCGGGCCGGTTGCCTGCTCACGTACCTCGCCGGTCTCGGGATCGACTCGCCGTTTGTCGGTGACGGTCACCGGCTCGTGCGGATCGTTGGAACTCACTTGTTCTCTCCACCGTTCGGGCTGTCGTCCTCCACCACCTCGGCATCGACGACGTCATCGTCCGACGGACCACTACCGCCCGGTGCATCAGCACCGCCGCCTGCGGCCTGTTCGGCCTGCGTGGCCTCGTAGATCGCCTGGCCGAGACCCTGGGACTCCTGCCCCAGCTTCTCCATCGCGGACTTGATCGCCGAGATGTCGGTTCCGGCCAGCGCCGTCTTCGCTTCCGCGATGGCGTCGTCGACCTTCGTCAACGTGTCCTCGGGAACCTTCGAACCGCCACTTTCGGACGCTGCGCTCCGTTGTTCGGCGACGAACTTCTCCGTCTGGTAGACCAGCGACTCGGCCTGGTTGCGGACGTCGGCTTCTTCGCGGCGCGTACGGTCCTCCTCGGCGTGCGCCTCGGCGTCCTTGATCATCCGGTCGATCTCCTCCTTGGAGAGGCCGGAGCCCTCCTGGATCTTGATCGTGTTCTCCTTGCCGGTGCCCTTGTCCTTGGCGGTGACGTGCACGATGCCGTTGGCGTCGATGTCGAAGGTGACCTCGATCTGCGGCACACCGCGCGGGGCCGGCGGGATGCCGGTCAGTTCGAAGCTGCCGAGCAGCTTGTTGTGCGAAGCGATTTCACGCTCACCCTGATACACCTGGATCTGCACCGACGGCTGGTTGTCGTCGGCCGTTGTGAAGGTCTCCGACCGCTTGGTCGGGATCGTGGTGTTGCGCTCGATCAGCTTGGTCATCACGCCGCCCTTGGTCTCGATGCCAAGGCTGAGCGGTGTGACGTCAAGCAGCAGAACGTCTTTCACCTCGCCCTTGAGAACGCCGGCCTGCAACGCAGCGCCGACCGCGACGACCTCGTCGGGGTTGACGCCCTTGTTGGGCTCCTTGCCGCCGGTCAGTTCCTTGACCAGTTCGACCACCGCAGGCATGCGGGTGGAACCACCCACCAGCACCACGTGGTCGATGTCGGCCACCGAGATGCCCGCGTCGGCGACCACCGACTTGAACGGCGCACGGGTGCGGTCCAACAGATCCTGAGTGATCCGCTGGAACTCGGCGCGGGTCAACTGCTCGTCGAGGAACAACGGGTTCTTGTCGGCGTCCACCGTGATGTAGGGCAGATTGATCGAGGTGCTCTGCGAGCTGGACAGCTCGATCTTGGCCTTCTCGGCGGCTTCACGCAGCCGCTGCATCGCCATCTTGTCCTTGGTCAGGTCGATGCCTGCACTCGCCTTGAACTTGTCGACGAGCCACTCGACGATCCGGTCATCCCAGTCGTCGCCACCGAGGTGGTTGTCACCCGAGGTGGCACGGACCTCCACGACGCCCTCGCCGATTTCCAGCAGCGAGACATCGAAGGTGCCGCCGCCGAGGTCGAAGACCAGGATGGTCTGTTCCTTCTGGCCCTTGTCCAGGCCGTAGGCAAGCGCGGCCGCGGTCGGTTCGTTGACGATGCGCAGCACGTTGAGCCCGGCGATCTGGCCGGCCTCCTTGGTGGCTTGGCGCTGGGCGTCGTTGAAGTAGGCGGGGACCGTGATCACCGCGTCGGTGATGTCCTCGCCGAGGTAGCCCTCGGCGTCCCTCTTCAACTTCTGCAGGATGCGCGCACTGATCTCCTGCGGTGTGTAGTTCTTGTCGTCGATCTCGACGGACCAGTCGGTGCCGATTTCGCGCTTCACCGAACGGATGGTCCGGTCGACGTTGGTCACCGCCTGGTTCTTGGCGGGCTGGCCGACGAGCACCTCGCCGTTGCGCGCGAACGCGACGACCGACGGGGTGGTGCGGGAGCCCTCGGAGTTGGCGACGACGACAGGGTCGCCGCCTTCCAGAACCGCGACGACGGAGTTGGTGGTCCCGAGGTCGATTCCGACCGCACGAGCCATGTTGATCCTCCTGAAATAGCTTGGTTAGGGTCTGAGTGGACCGCGCTCAAGCCTGCTCCTAAGACACCTCGATGTCAAGCCAGACTTGAGTCTAATCGACTCAACTTGTCGAAATGGTCAACGGCGGGCCTGCGCAGTTTGTTCCCCTGGTCCTCCCCGTGGCGGTATTACGCTCGCAACCGTGACCGGGCGGACGACCTTTCCTGACATCAGCTCGCGTGCCTGGGAGCACCCGGCTGACCGCGTCGCGCTCACCGCGCTTCGCCGCCTGAAGGGATTCGACCAGGTCCTCAAGGTGCTCGCGGCCATGCTCCGCGAGCGCCAGCACCGGCTGCTCTACCTGGCCAGCGCCGCGCGGGTGGGCCCCCGTCAGTTCGGCGACCTCGACGCGCTGCTCGACGAGTGCGTTGACGTGCTGGACGCGCAGGACAAGCCGGAGATGTTCGTCCTGCAGTCCCCGGCGGTGAACGCCTACTGCATAGGCATGGAAACCCCGTTCATCGTCGTCACCTCCGGTCTGTACGACCTGATGACCCACGATGAAATGCGCTTCGTGATCGGGCACGAACTCGGGCACGCGGTGTCCGGGCATGCCGTTTACCGCACGATGCTGATGCATCTGCTTCGGCTGGCGGACACCTTCGGCTTCATCCCGATCGGCGGGTGGGCACTGCGGGCGATCGTCGCCGCACTGCTGGAATGGCAACGCAAATCAGAACTTTCGGGCGACCGCGCAGGCCTACTGTGCGCACAGGATTTCGACACCGCCATCCGCGTCGAGATGAAACTCGCGGGCGGCCACCGCATCGACAAGCTCGACTCCGAAGCGTTCCTCGCCCAGGCTCGCGACTACGAGCGCGCCGGCGACATGCGCGACGGGGTGCTCAAGCTGCTGAACCTCGAACTGGAAACCCATCCGTTCTCCGTGTTGCGGGCAGCGGCACTGACGCAATGGGTGGATTCGGGCGGTTACGGCGCGGTACTGGCGGGCGACTACCCGAAGCGCGACGACGACGGCAACACCCGCTTCAACGACGACCTCGGCGCCGCGGCCAAGCACTATAAGGACGGGTTCGACCAATCGCAGGATCCGCTCATCCGGGGCCTACGCGACGGGTTGTCCGGAATCGTCGAGGGGGTCGGCCAGGCGGCGGCGGACGCCGTCGGATCCGTCGGACGCAAGATCCGAAAGAACCGATGAAGGCGCGGCTGATCTTCGCGACCGCGCTGGCCGCGACGGCACTGGTCGCCGGGTGCGGGTCCGATATCGAGGGCACGCCGGTGACGAGTAGCGGCGGGCCGACCGAGCCGAGCTTCCCGACGTCGCGGCCGAGCACGAGCAGGCCGACCGCGGCGCCGCCGGCGACCACCGCCACGTCCCCGCCGGTGTCCCCGCCCGCCGCGCAGGTGCTGCCTCCCGACGACTCGGGATACGTGTTCATCGAGACGAAATCGGGCCAGACCCGCTGCCAGCTCGACGAGCAGTCGGTCGGCTGTGAGGCACAGTTCACCAACTCGCCGATGCAGGACGGCGTGCGCGCCAACGGCGTCAACCTCTCCGCCGACGGAAGCCTGCGGTGGATCGTCGGCAACCTCGGTGACATCCCCGTCCAGACCATCGACTACCGCACCTACAGCGCCGTCGGCTGGACGATCGACGCGACCAGCGACGGCACCCGGTTCACCAATCAGCGGACCAAACACGGCATGTTCGTCAGCATCGACAAGGTCGAAACCTACTAAGGTCGCCGGCTCGTGGGCCGAACGGCCCTACCTCGCCCTGCTCGCCTGGGCCGAGTATCGCCTCATGAGCCAGCTGCAGCCAGAAGACACCTTGGTCGACCGTGGCATCGACGACCTTCTCGATGAAGGCTATTCACCGCCCGAACAGCCGTACGGGCGCAGTGCGTATGGGCCCGGGGAAAGCATGGATCAACTTCTGGCAGAACAAGAACGAGATCCCGCGTCGGCTATCTACACCGCCGATCGCGACGAGCAACAGAGCGCGAACGAGGCCGAGCGCCAAACCGAGTTCCCCGAGCACCGCGAGGTCGGTCGCATGCGGGCAGGCCGCCTGATCGCACCCGACATGGGATTCGGCGAAGACACCGAGGCGGAACTGATCGCCGAGGATGTCGGCATCAGCGGAGGTGCGGCATCCGCTGAAGAAGCGGCGATGCACATCATCGAGGACACCGAAGAGGACTGACCACACCATGAAGATGTGGAGACAATTCCGCGGCCACGACATTCATCTCTACAGTCCGACCTACTGGCAGGAAGTCACGATCGACACCCGCTCGGCGGACCAGCGTGACCAGCACGACCAGAATCTGGACGCCGATCTCCCCTGACCACGTCTACGACGTCGGCCTCTAGCGCGCCTAGGCTGGAGGCGTGGATTTCCGTGCATTCGTCGAACCCCAGCAGGGCGCTACCTACGCCGACCAGCTTGCTGTCGCCAAAGCCGCAGAGGCACTCGGCTATTCGGCGTTCTTCCGATCCGACCACTACGTGGCGATGAGCGGCGACGGGTTGCCAGGGCCGACCGATTCGTGGGTGACGCTGGCCGGAATCGCCCGCGAGACGACCTCGATCCGGCTCGGCACCATGGTCACCTCCGCCACGTTCCGCTACCCGGGCCCGCTCGCGATCTCGGTGGCCCAGGTCGACGAGATGAGCGGCGGTCGCGTCGAATTGGGCCTTGGCGCAGGCTGGTTCGAGGCGGAGCACAAGGCGTACGCGATCCCGTTCCCGCCGCTGGGCGAACGGTTCGAGCGGCTGCGCGAGCAGCTTGACATCATCACCGGACTCTGGACGACGCCGGTCGGTGAGACCTTCGACTACGCGGGCAAGCACCAGTCCGTCGCGGACTCGCCCGCGCTGCCAAAGCCGGTGCAGCGGCCGCATCCGCCCATCATCATCGGCGGCGCGGGTCCCAAGCGGACACCCGCGCTCGCGGCGAAGTTCGCCGCCGAGTTCAACGCCCCCTTCATGCCGGTGGACGCCATGGCGACCACCTATGACCGCGTGCGCGCCGCCGTCGCCGATGCCGGCCGCCCTGCGGACGCGCTGACGTATTCGGCGGCATTCGTGGTGTGCGCGGGACGCGACGACACCCAGGTGGCCGCGCGGGCGGCGGCGATCGGGCGCGAGGTCGACGAACTGCGCGGCAATTCGCCGCTGGTCGGCACTCCGAACGAGATCGTCGACAAGCTCGCCCCGTTTGTCGAGATCGGCGTGCAGCGGGTCTACCTGCAGCTTCTGGATATGGCCGACCTCGATCACCTCGAACTGTTCGCCGCCGAGGTCATACCCCAACTGGGCTGACCCGGCGTTACCGCAGGTCGGGGTACTAATATCGGTGGCCGTGACGGGTCCCGACGTTGACGGCGAATTCGGCGAGGACGAATTCGTCGACGAGTTCGGTGGTGAGGAGCCGGCGGAACCCTGGCACAACTCCCCGCGCGCAGTCATCGGCGCAAGCGCCGCAGGCATCGCCGTCATCGGCGTCCTCGTCGCAGCGGTCATGTTCGTCAGCGGTGGTGACGAGCCCTCAGGCACGCCGGTGGACTTCGTCGACCCGTCGTTCACCGAGACCGCCGAATCGGCCACCTCCGCGACGACCACGACCCCGACCATCACCAGCACCCCGAAGGTCTCCACCACCGAGATCAACGGACCGCCGGGACCGCCGACAACCTCGGGCTCGTCGGAAACGACCAGCAGCGGCAGCAGTGAGAGCAGCAGCCCGGCCTATACGCGGCCGCGCCAGCGTGAGGACGACGACAACCCCGGCGGCCCGACGTCTCGGCGGCCGCGCTTCAACATCACCCGCACACTGGGTCCAGGGCCACTCGGCTGAGCGCCTACTATCGGTGCCCGTGGCTGGAAATGGACCCGAAGACCCGAATTACTACTCGGATAGTGAGCCCACCGCCTACGCGGCCAACTACGGCGGTTATCAGCAGCCGGGTGAGCCGCCCGAGGAGCCGACGCCCTGGTACCGCAAACCTCCCGCGCTGATCGGCTTCGGCGCCCTGATCGCGATCCTGATCGCGCTGATCGTGTGGTTGGCCGTGAGCCTGATGTCGGACGACTCGTCGGGAAGCACCGAGACGACAACCAGTACGACGGCGACGACTTCGACGTCGTCCGCACCGGAGGTCGCGCCGACCGAGACCGTCACCGAGACGACTCCCCCGTCGACGAGCACGGAGACGACGACGCCGTCGACCGAAACCACGACAACGACGACCGAACCCAGCGTCAGCACGTCTATCAGCACCAGCACGAGCACAGTCACGGTCTCACCGCCGCCGAGCAACCCGCAGGTACCCCAGATTCCGCAGATCCCGCAGATCCCGATCCCCGGGGCCGGGGGCTAGCGGCCGCAGCTGTCTGGGCCGCTCAGCGGCCGCGGGCGGAGTAATCGGCGACCATCGCCTCGGCGCTGCGCACGGCAGCCCGGCATGCACGGGTGGTGAACGGGTCGTTGAGCGGATGGTCCGCACGTCGCCGCCACCGCTGCGCGGCTGCGAAAGCGGCACGCGGCCCGTCGTACGGATCTTCGGGCGCCAGGCCGAGCCTGCTGGCCACGTCGGTCCCGGAGCCGCCGATGATGCGCCGCAGCGACGCCATCTCGTCGTCGTTCAATGTCGTTTGGCGCGAGCGCAATTGGCTCAGCAGGCGTAACTCCTCGAAGGCGTGCGTGTCGGCGAGCAACGGATCGATGTCGGCGAGGATGTGGGGCGTCGCGTAGATCGGATTGCTTTGCACGAACTGACGCAGGGACAGCAGCGCCGTATGCGCCTTCAGCAGATCCGATCGCTGCGCGAACTGCTGGTCGATGACGTCGCGAAGCGCCACGAGGCCGCTACGCTCCAGCAGCTCGTCGGCCAGTCCCACCGAGTCGGTCACACCGGCGCGCAGTACGGCGATCGATATGCGAAGACCGAACATGCCGAACCGGTGAAGTAGAGCAGCGCGGGTTGCGGCGTCGACGGGCAACTCGCTGTCCTCACGGACGAAGCGGTCAACCGAGAGCATCGCCTTGGCTAGTTCTGCGGCGTCCACGCCCGCGAGTTTCTCCAGCGCCACGTACTCGCTTTGACGCAGCGTGCGCGCGGTCAGCGCCAGCAGCCCCGACACCGGGACGACGGCCTGGCAGATGCCGGTCTTGTCCATCTCCGAGGTGAACCGCCTGGCCACATCCCTCGCCGAAAGCATCGCGTCGATGCGTCCCGCGCCGATTTCGTCGGCACGGGAGGCCACCCCGATGACGCCGAGCGCCCCCGCCGATCCGCCGACCAGTTCGCCGATCTGCTTGAGCAGTGCGATATCGGCGGCGTTGAGGGTCCGCAGCAGGAAAACGACCGCGTCGACGCGCGGGAAACCGTCCTCGGGCACCAGCAGTCGCAGGGTGCGCTGCGAGACGTCCCGCGACAGGGACGAGGTTCCGGGGGTGTCGATGATCGTGGTGTCGATCAACTCGGCCGCGGGCCACTCGACGTCGAGGTCGACGACGTCCTCCGGGTCAAGGCTGGCGAAGTCGAATGTCAGGCCGCCGTTGCGGGCGATGGGCACATTGGATCGTCTGCCGCCGCGATGATTGGCGGTGACCTTGGGCGTCGGCCCGTTGCGGAACCACGTCACGATGCGGGTCGCCTCGGTGGCGTCGGTCGGCGCGATGTCTTCGCCGACAAGCGCATTCACCAGCGTCGATTTACCGGCCTTGAGCGTGCCCGCCAGTGCGATGCGGATGGGTTGGTTGAGCCTGCGGCCGATCCGGTCCAGCTCGTTGTGCACGTCGGGGCGCTGACGGTACGCCGGATCAGCCCTGTAGGCCTGGATGGTGCCGCCCAGGATCGCGCGCACCTGATCGCTCGTGCTCATTGTTGGTCAACCAGCTTATTCACCCGGCCTGAGCACCGCCGATGGGGTTGGCCGGGGTCAGCTGCGACCGACGGGTTGAGGGGCTGAGGCCGGGGTAGACGCTGCGATCCTGCTCGCGTGGTCGGTCACCTGACCGAGGATGTTGAGCTGGCGCTCGAGTTCGGCGACCCTGGCGCTGTGCTCGTTCTCCTCGAGCTTGGCGGCCGTGAGCGTCGCCTGAAGTGACTCGTTGAGCGAGCGGGTGGCCTGGTTGGCGATCCCGCGGTAGTGATCGCGAATCTGGCGCTGGATCCCCTTGAGCCTGTCGCGCGATTCCTTGCTGACGACGAATGCGACGTCGTCGACGAATCGGCGCATGTTCATCTTCGCCTCGTTGCGCACGCGCAGCATCCGGTTCTCCATGTCCTCCTTGTAGGCCTTGCGGCCGAGGAGGAGTCCCGCTCCCAGCGAAAGCGGGTTGAACATGCCCAGTCCGGCAAACGAGGTCAGCATGCCGAACATCAGCACGCCGCCGTAGGAGCCCCGCATGCCGGTGACCACCTTGTGCCCGGCCTTGATCGGTTTGGCCTCAAGCCGCGCAAGCGATTTCAGCTCTCCGAACCCGGCGCCCATCTCCCTTGCGTCGATCTGCGGCATCTTCACCGCATCCAGCCCGGCCTCCACGAAGGTGCGGCCCACCTCCTCGGCGAGCGCCTCGGCACGCTGGTAGGCCCAAACGAAGTTGTCGCCGACGGCGGTGGCGATGGCATCCTCGAGTTCGGTGCCGATCTCCGCCCAGTGATTGGTCGGGTCGCATTCGTCGACCACCTTCTCGGTGTACTGGGTGATCGCGCGGAAGCGGCCACGCAGATCGTGATCGATGTCCGACGTCAGGTCCGCGATGCCGTCGTTGAGCACCTGCTGCCACAGCGCCGTCTGCTGCAGAGCGTCCTGTGCGTCCTCCTTGCGCCGCTCCAGATCCTCCTTCAGCCGATCCCTCATGTCGGGATCGTTGAGCGCCGACAGCTCACTTTCCGCCTTGAGCGTCAGATGCTCGGCGGCGGAACGAATTTCGGCGAGCACCTGGTCACGTATGCGGTCGTCCTCGCGGGACAGCACCCGCTCGCTGAGGAACTTCACGATGGCAGGAAAATTGGATTCCTCGTTGAGTTCCTTGTCGTTGTGCTGCAGCGCGTGACTGCGCAGCAGTGCCGAGGCGGGGATCACCGGAAGTGACAGACCCGCACGCGACAGGTGAGCCTGGTTGGCAGCCACGATCTCCCGCCAGTACGGGTAGAGGTCGGTCTTCGTCGCGACTATCGCTGCCACCGGGCAGATTTCGTGCGCCTGCCGGATGAACCGCATCTCCGGTTCGGTGAACTCCTGGCTGGTGTCGCTGATCATCAGCATCGCGTCGGCGTCCGGCAGCAGGCCGAGTGTGGCTGACAGGTGTGGCTGCCCGTGGCCGCCGACTCCAGGGGTGTCGATGAACGCAAGGCCCTTCTCGAGCAGCGGGCTGCTGGCGGTGACCTCGACCCGAAGCACCTCGCGGCCACCGGCTTCCGGCGCGCGACGCAAGTCGTTTTTCAGGTTGGCGGGCGGGATGGGAATCACCGACGGTTCGGCGCCGTCGGGGGATGCGACGATCAGCTGCGCCGACACCTGCTTGGAATACGACACCACCGTCGCGAGCACCGTCGTCTCGTCGTCGCCGACGCGGGCCACCGGAACGTTGAGCAGGGAGTTGAGCAGCTGGCTCTTGCCCTGCTTGAGCTGGCCGGCGATCACCACGCGGATCTTCGGATCGGAGATGCGCACCCTGGCCCGCTCGAGCCGCTCGGAGAGATCCCCGCGCTCGTTTTGCTCCGCGATCTTCTTCGTGTGGTCGATCAGCTCGAAGATGACCTTCAGATTTCGCGGGTCATTGGATTGGGTCATGGTGCCCCTACGGTAGACGCGCAACTGGCGGGGATCGAAGAACGATCCCCGCCAGCTGGGCTATGGGTGTTGTGCGTTTCGCTCAGAACAGGTCGACGTCGATACCCGACTGGTGGTGCGTCGAGTTGTCGTCATGGCTGGCATCCACGTTGCCGCCGACGTGATCCGCCTGGGTCACGTCGCCGCCGCCCGTGGAGACCGTGTGGTCGTCCTCGTTGCCGACAACCACCGGAGCGTGCGATCCGCCTGCGTCGACGTTGTTGATGTCGTCACCGGCCGACTGGTTGTTGCTGTTGGTGTTGGTGGTGGTGGTCTGGGTCGGGGCGATGATGACCCCGCCGCCGGAACCGCCTGCCGCTCCGCCACCGTCGCCGCCATCGTTTCCGATGCCGATCAGACCGCCGCCGCCGTGGCCACCGTCGCCGCCGGCAGCACCGCCGCCGCTGGTGTCGATGTCACCGACCTGGGTGTTCTGGCCGCTGCCGGTGTTGGTGGCGACGTCGCCGCCCGCCTGGGTGTTGACGTCGTTGCCGCTGTCGTCGATGTCGTTGTCGATGCCGCCTGCGTTGACGTTGGAGCCCTGTCCGGCAATGACATCGCCGGTGTTGTTCCCGTCGTTGTCGTCGCCGACGATGTTGCCGTCGCCCTTGACGTTGGTGTTGTCGACATCGCCGTCGCCGGTGTTGATCACGCTGCCGTCGGACGCGGTGTTCTTGTCGCCGAAGGTGAAGTCGCCGAAGCTCAGGTCGAAGTTGCCGACGCCCTGCTGAACGTCCTCACCGGCCCGCGGGCTGCCGATGTCGTTGCCGCTGGCGAGCGCGGTGTCGTTGTGGCTGGCGAAGTCCGTCTCGGGAGCGAACGTCCGCTGCGGCGCGAAGGTGAGGCCGTTGTTGTCGGCCACCGTGTGCTGCAGAGCCTGGACCGCGTTGCCTCCGCCGTAGACCGCCGCGGGGGCGACAACTGCGGACGCAGCCTGCGTCAGCTGAGCCTGGGTCACCGCGGTGCCCATCGCCTGCGAAGCGGCCTGCGTGGGGTTGGCGATGAAGGCGCGGACATCGGACGGGTCGGCGCCGGGGCGGGTGAGACCGAGGAGCCAGTCGAAGAGGAAGGAGATTGGGTTAGACATCTTCAGTGCCTTTCGGGTGGGTGTTTCGTTGTGGTCGTCACCGGGCTTGTCCGGCGATCTGGGAACTACGTTATGGATCCGGCAAACCCGCGGAAACGGGGTCGACTCCCGTCCCTACGGGGCTCCATGCCGGGATTGTGGGGGGTACCCCATTAGGGGATTAGGGGGTTCCTGGGGATCGCGGCTTTTGTGCAGCTCAGCGAGGTTTAACCAGGCCTGAAAACACGAAAACGGCGCGACCGTCGGTGGTCGCGCCGTCGTCGAGCTGCTCATTGAGTCAGTCAAAGATGTCGAATCCGGTGTCGCCGGTGTCCAAGTGGTGCGCTGCGTCGTCGACCATGGACTGCCAGTCGGTGTCGGTAGCCTCTCCGACCAGCGGTGCGTCGTCGATGATTCCGCCTGTGAGCTGCGTCGACGGATCGTCGAAGTCGGCGACGGCGGGGATTGACGCATCGTCGAGCGTTTCGACGCCCGCATGCAGCGAATCGCCGGGCTGCTCGATGACGTTCGACGCGATGCTGTGCCCGTCATCGATCGTCGGGACCGACAGATGGTCGTCGAACGCATCGAACGCCGCCGTCGCCGCGCCGCTGCTCCACACGTTGCCGGCCGGATCGCCGATGAGCGATTCCGCTCCGGTACTCGGCATCGCCGTCGACAGCGACTCCGAAACGACCGGAATCAAGGCGTTGACGTCTGCACTGGTCACATCGGCCAGATTGGCTGCGTGGATGGCCCCCGACGGATCGGCGGCATACTGGGCGGCAGCGTCAGGATCCCGCACCAACGACATGACAAAGTCGAGAAGCGGGTTTGCCATGACTCACCTACTTTCCTATTGCGTTCCGGTTGCGATTGCATCGGGCGAGAGCCCTTCTGTTAGCCACGATGCTATCCAGGTACAGGCGACCCAGAGATCGGTGGCGAACCCTCCCCTGCGATTGGGGCGTTAGGGGACTCGCCGTTAGGGGTTCTGCCGCATTAGGGGGATCGGCTGTTCGGCGGGCGTTCGGCCGCTATCGTGATCTCAATGACCGATCCGCTCGGGTTGTCCATCGGGGCGACCAATCTCGTCGCCGCCCGCATCGGGCGTCCGCCGGTGATGCGGCGTGCGGTGCTGACGCTGTTCGGTGACCGCGCACCCGAGGTCGGTGTCGCCGGCGAGAATCCCGCACTCAACCAGCCGGGTGTGATGCTGTCCGGCTTCGTCGAACGGGTCGGCGACCCTGTCCCCCTCGTCGCGGAGGACGGCAGCTCGCACCGCGCCGAACGCGTGCTCGTCGAGGCGCTCGACGCCATGGCGAACACCGTTGGCGGCGGTCAGCCCGTCGCCATCGCGGTGCCCGCACACTGGGGACCCGCGGTGATCGGAGCATTGCGTGGGGCATTGCGCGAGAAGCCGAATCTGGCACCAGGCGGTGTCCCGGCCGCGCTGATACCGGACTCCGTCGCCGCGCTCACCGCGCTGCAGGCCGCTCCTGGACTCCCCGCGGGCGTCATCGCCCTCGTCGACCTCGGCGGCAGCGGAACTTCCATCACGCTCGCCAACGCGGGTGCCGACCTCACGCCCATCGGCGAAACCGTCAGGTACGCAGACTTTTCCGGCGATCAGATCGACCAGACGATCCTCAACCACGTCATCGCCGGCGTGGCAGATGCCAACAACGCCGACCCGGCGGGAACCGCTGCGGTCGGCTCGCTGGCCCGCCTGCGCGACGAGAGCAGACAGGCCAAGGAGCGTCTGTCGGCGGAGACCTCCACCGCGATTCCCGTCGATCTCCCCGGCTTCGCCTCCGATGTCCGCCTGACCCGCACCGAGCTCGACAACCTCATCGCGGGACCGCTCGCGGGGCTGCTCGCCGCCATCGGAGAAGCTCTGCAGCGCAACAACATCGCACCGGCGACGTTGGCTGCGGTGGCGACCGTCGGTGGCGGCGCGGGCATACCGCTGGTCACCCAGCGACTGTCCGAACAGTTCCGTGTCCCCGTCATCACCACGCCCCAGTCGCAGCTGAACGTGGCGGCGGGCGCGGCACTTCTCGCCGACCAGGATCTGGCGGCCGACGCACCGACCGGGCTGTCGGCCGCAGCCGATGCCGCAACGGGTATCGCCCCGACCGCGTGGGCCGCCGGCGCAGCCGGGCTCGCCGCAAGCGAGTCGGCGGCCGACGGAGCCCCGTCCGCGACGCATCGCGCGTTGGCGTGGTCGCAGGACGACACGCCAGGTGGTGAACCCGTGCCCTACACCGGCTCGGACTACGCCGCCGCCTACTCCGGGCCGACCGATGCCCGGCCGCCAATGGATTTCGCGCCGAGCGAGGAACCGCAGTACGAGCCAGAACCCGCACCGCTGCCCTGGTACAAGCGGCCGCCGGTGCTCTTCGGTGCGGCTGCGGTCGCCGCCCTGCTCGCCATCGGAGGCCTGGCGGTCACGCTGACGAGTGGCAGCGGTGTGCTCGGCCCTGTCACCGAGACGAGTACGACCTTCTCGATCGGCCCGTCATCGGAGCCACCGCCCACATCCGCCGAGCCGACCACGGTCACCGTGACGGGCTCCGACGGCCAGCCGACGACCACGATCGTCACCCCGCCACCGCCTCCGCCGTCGTCGAGCACCACCACCACGACGTCTCCGACGACCACGTCGTCCACGACCACCACCACGACGACGACAACCACCACCACGACGACGACGAGCACGACCACGACCACCACGACGACCTCGCCGCCTGCGCCGAAGCCGGAACCCAAACCCGAACCAGAGCCGGAGCCAGAACCGGAGCCGGCTCCCGCGAACGGCTGATGACGCGGAGCATCGACGATGGCCGGACCCGCGCCGCAAGCACTGACCGACATACCGCCCGCCGCCCGCGAGGCCGTCCTGGCGTTGATCGCGGCGCCAGGAGACAAGGTCAGAATTCTGGTGTCCGGCGGCATCGGCACAGGCAAGAGTGCGGTGCTCGCGATGGCGCGAAATGCATTGCGGTCGGCCGATATCGCGGTGATCACCCGGGCGCCGCGACCGGATGACGACCCGGCTGCCGCCATCGTGATCGACGATGCGGATCTGCTCACCGACTCCGAACTTCTGCAGCTCGCCGAACGGGTGTCCGATCCCGGCGCCACCGTGGTCGTCGCGGCCCAACCGCTCACCCAACGCCGTGGGCTGCGGGCGCTGGCCACCGCCCTCGAACGCGAGAACCCTGTGATATCGCTCGGCTCGTTGACCGCGTCCGACGTCGCCGAGGCTGCCGCGGTGGCGAACGGCGGCCATCCCTCATCGGAAATTGTTCGCGCGCTGATGGTTTCGACTGCGGGCCTACCCTTCCTACTTCGCCCCGCCATTGCCGCCACCGCTTCGCACAACGGCGGAAGCGCAACAAATGCCGTCATGGAAGCGGCCAGGTTCGCCTTGATCGAGCGCCTGCGCCGCGTCGAGGAGCCGGTGCTCGCCGCACTGCTCGTGTCATCGCTGAGCCCGGAACTCGGCGCCGACGACGTCGCGGCGGCACTGGGCGTCGGCTCCGACGAGGCGGCACGACTGGTCGACCGCGCACGTGCCAGCGGCCTCATCGAGCCCTCCCACAGCCAGGCGTTCCTGCGTTCGGTGCACCTCGGCGTCGCCGCGATCATCGGTGCCGCCCGCCATCACGAGGTCGAGATCGCGCTGCTGCGCTCGCAGACCGAGTTGACCACGCTGACACCGGATCTCGCGCTGCGGATGGCCGACCACGGGCTGCGGGACGACCGACTCGCCACCGCACTGGCCGATCTCGCCAGCCGTCACCGCGACCAACCGGCCAAGGCCGCACAGCTGTACCGCGCGGCGGCTGAAGCCGGCGCGACCGCCGTGAGCGCGCGCCTCGCCGACGCGTTGGCGATGACGGGCGACTGCGCCACCGCGGGCAGGCTGACCGACGAACTGCTGGCTTCCGACGACGCGGCCGAGCGGGCCGCCGCGGTGAGGATCGCCGCGAGTATCGCCGCGCACGACGGTGGGATGGCCCAGGCGGCAGAACTGTTCGGCTGGCTCGGCCCTTACCCCGACGCCTACATCAGCGCCGCGAGCGCCGTCGTGTCGATCGCGGCGGGCGACGCTGCGGCGGCCCGGTCTGCTCTGAGCACCGAAAGTACCGGCCCGCCAACGTCAACCGCACGCGCGGCCCACAATCTTGCCGAGGGTTTGTTGCTCTCGCTCGATCAGCCCTTTCCCGTCGCGATCGCACGTCTCGGCCAGGCCATCACCACCGAACAGCATCAGCCCGGCGTCGCACCGGACAGCCCCGCCGCGCTTGTCACGCTCGCCGCTCTGCACGGTGGCGACCCGGTGCGCGCGGGCAGCGTCATCGGCCGCGCGGTGCGGGCCCGTGACGAGGATGACGCGTTCTCTGCGCACCGGCACCGCCTCCTCCTCGGCTGGGTGCGCATGCAGGACGGTCAGCTGGCTTCGGCGAGCGCCGACGTCGCGGCCGCAGGGGAGGCTGCCCTGCACCGCCGCGACGCGTTGTGGGCGGCCGCGCTGAACACCGCCATCGCGCGGCGCAGCGGGGACGGCGGCGCGGTTCAGAAGCACTGGTACGCCGCCATGGAGGTGCTCGCCGAGTACTCGGTCGACCTGTTTTCGTTGCTCCCGCTCGGTGAGTTGTGGGTCGCCGCCGCACGGATGCGCCAGGTCGACCGGCTTCAGCACGCGCTGGACGAGGCGTTCGCCCTCCTCGAGTCGCTTGGCAGCCCCGTGTTGTGGTCGGTGCCTCTGCACTGGGCGGGCGTTCACGCCGGAATCCTGGCCAACTCCCCTGAGGCGGTCGCCCCGCACGGCCATGCGTTGACCTCGGCGGCGGCCAGCAGCGCGTTCGCGAAGGCACTCTCGGGTGCGGGCCGGACCTGGCTTCGCGTGCTGGCCAACCATGTCGACTCCGGCGAGGTCACCGCCGCCGCCAGGTCGCTGTCCCAGTTCGGGCTCACCTCGGATGCCACCCGGCTGGCAGGCCAGGCCGCACTGCAGACGCCGGACGGACGGATTTCCGGCGCGATGCTGCAGCTGGCGCGCGACCTCAAACTGACCAGCGCCGTCGACGACGGCCTCGAAACGGCCCCTGCGGCAACCGCGCAGACAGGTTCGCAGCGCCAGCAGTCATCGCGGCTGTCGGACCGCGAACGCGAGGTCGCCGAGCTGCTGTTGCTTGGCATGCCGTATCGCGATATCGGGAGCCAGCTCTTCATCTCAGCCAAGACCGTCGAGCACCACGTCGCCCGCATTCGCCGCAGGTTGGGGGCGGAGTCGCGGTCGGAGATGCTCTCCATGCTGCGGGCGATGCTGGCCGCGCCGAGCTGACCGGCCCAGCACATCCCCTAGCGCACCCAATTCCCCTAATCGGATTCCCCTAACGGTCTCGTTCTGGCGCCGGGGTGAGCACCGATCCGCTTCGCCGACCTGCGGCTTAGTGTCGATTCAATCGTTTCGCTATCGAACTGACGCAGAGGTGTGACATGTCGAACCCTCAAGGCGGCAAGGGCAATTCGCTTGGCCTTACCGTTGGAGCCACCAACCTGGCCGGTACCGGCGACGGTCAGCGACCTGTCATCCGCCCCTCGGCGGTAACCCTGGATGGTGGCCTCACGCTCACCGGGTTCGTCGACCGCGTCGGCGATCCGGTCGCGATTGTCGCCCAGGACGGCTCCAGGCACCGCCCGGAAATGCTGCTTGTCGAGGCGCTCGACGGCGTGGCCCGCACCGCGGCAAAGGCGCCGGTGTCGGAGGTGGCGGTGGCCGTTCCTGCGCATTGGCGCCCGTCCGTGGTCGAAGCGCTGCGCGGCGCATTGCGTAGCAAGCCGGGATTGGCCCGCTCGCCGCTGGTGTCCGACGCCGCGGCCGCTGTGACGGCACTGCGCTCGAGCCCGGGCCTTCCGACCGCGGGTGTGATCGTGCTGGCCGACTTCGGCGGCAGCGGTGCCAGCATCACGCTCGTCGACGCGGCGGCCGACGATGCTCCGATCGGCGAGACGGTTCGTGTGCCCGACCTCTCGGGTGACCAGATCGATCAGGCCATCCTGACCAAGGTCGTCGCGGGCATCTTCGACGCGTCGGGCGCGGACCCCGCGGGGACCTCGATGGTCGGCTCGCTTGGCGTGCTGCGTGAGGAGTGCAGGCACGCGAAGGAACGGCTGTCGGACGAGACCGCCACCGCAATCGTCGTCGACGTCCCTGGGCTGGAGACCACCGTTCGGATGACAAGGATGGAGCTCGACGACCTGATCGACGAGCCGCTCGACGATTTCCTCGCGACGCTGGCGGACACGCTCGAGCGCAACCGTATTCCGTTGGCAAGCATCTCGGCCGTCGCGACGGTCGGCGGCGGTGCGCGCATCCCTCTGATCACCCAGCGGCTCTCCGAGCACCTCCGCACTTCTGTGGTCACCACGCCGCAACCGCAGCTGACGGCCGCCGAAGGTGTCGCGCTGATCGCCCACCGGAGCCAGGTCGTCGAAACGGCGACGGCGATGGCTCCTTCCGCTCCTGCCACCGCGACGGTCGCCGCGGCCGCGTTCGGCGGTGGCGCATCGGCAGCGGTCGGCGGCGCGCTGGCATGGTCGGAAGTCGCCGACGATGTCTATGACCTGCACACCGAGCCGTATCTCGAGGACCAGTACCTGTCGACGCCTGCCGAAGGCAGGCCCGAGGTTCATTTCCAGCACAACGAGGCAGAGGATCGGCCGCAGTCGCGTCGACGCAGTCCGGCGCTGCTGTTCGGCCTGGCCGGGGCAGCCGTCGTGGTGGCGGCAGTGGTCTTCGGCCTCACCGCGATCACCCGGGACACCTCGACCGTCCCCGCGGGCACCTCGTCGAGCATCGCCCCCGCAGCACCCGTTGCGGAGCCGAAGGCGCCAGCCGCGGAAGCTCCCGCCCCTGCCCAGGCGCCAGTGGTGACGACCGTCGTGGCACGGCCCCAGCCGCAGTACGCACCGCGCCCGCAACAGCAGGCCCCGGTTGTGCAGCAGGCACCGGAGCACCCCGCGCCTGCGCCTGAAGCTCCCGCGCCCGCGCCGCCCGCCCCTGCACCTGAGCCGGCACCACCTGCTCCGGCACCCGAGAATCCGGCTCCGCCGACCGACCCAGGCACGGGCACGCCTCCCATCGACCCCGGCACCGGCGGCGGTGGCACGGGCACGGGCGGCACCGGTACCGGAACTGGAACAGGGACCGGCACCCAGACGGGTACGGGCACCGGTGGAGAACAACAGGCTCCGGCAAAGCCCGGACTCATCGCGCCGATCCTGGAGCCCATCCTGACGCCCCAGCCGTAGGTTAGGTCAGCCTGTGTAGCGGGCTTTCCCGGCGAGATGCAACTATGAGCAGGCATCACGCATAAGTTACCGGCGGGTAACTTATTATAAGTTACCCTTGAGTAACTTAGGAACGGGAGGCACGTGGTGGAGAGCCAGATGCTGATCAGGATCATCGTCGTGGCCCTGATGCTCGTCGTCGTCGGGGTATTCGCACTGAAACGAGTCCTGTTCCTGACCAATCTGATCCGGTCGGGCGCCAAGACCAGCGTCGAGAACAACCGCAAGGACGACCTCGGCAAGCGGATCACCACGCAGTTCGAAGAGGTCTTCGGGCAAACCCGGCTGCTGAAGTGGTCGATCCCTGGCATGGCCCACTTCTTCACCATGTGGGGCTTCTTCATCCTCGGCTCGGTCTACGTCGAGGCGTTCGGTCAGGTCGTCGACCACGACTTCCACATCCCGATCGTCGGCCGGTGGGACGCGCTCGGCTTCCTTCAGGACTTCTTCGCCGTCGCGGTACTGCTCGGCATCATCACGTTCGCCATCATCCGTATCGTGCGCGAGCCCAAGAAGCACGGCCGCGACTCCCGGTTCTACGGTTCGCACACCGGCGGCGCCTGGCTGATCCTCTTCATGATCTTCAACGTCATCTGGACCTACGCCCTGGTTCGCGGCGCAGGCGCCAACACCGGTGCGCTGCCCTACGGCAACGGCGCCTTCTTCTCACACCTCATGGGCTGCGGTCCTGAATCCGCTCGGTGAATCCGCCAATGAGTGGATCGAGACGCTGGCGTTGCTCGGACACATCGCCGTCATGCTGATCTTCCTGTTGATCGTGCTGCATTCCAAGCACCTGCACATCGGCCTTGCACCGGTCAACGTCACGTTCAAGCGGCTGCCCGACGGGCTCGGCCCGTTGCTGCCCGTCGAGTACAACGGCGAGCGGATCGACTTCGAGGATCCCGCCGAGGACGCCGTGCTCGGCAGGGGCAAGATCGAGGACTTCACCTGGAAGGGTTACCTCGACTTCACCACGTGCACCGAATGTGGCCGTTGCCAGTCGCAGTGCCCGGCATGGAACACCGGCAAGCCGCTGTCTCCGAAGCTCGTCATCATGAACCTTCGCGACCATCTGTTCGCCAAGGCTCCCTACATCCTCGGGGACAAGGAAAGCCCACTCGAGAACACCCCTGAAGGTGGTCTGGGCGAAGAGCTCCGCGGCGAGAAGCACTCGGAGGAGCACCACGTGCCCGAGTCGGGTTTCGAGCGGGTGATGGGCTCCGGTCCTGAGCAGGCCACCCGCCCACTGGTCGGCACCCTCGAACAGGGCGGCGTGATCGACCCCGACGTGCTGTGGTCGTGCACCACCTGCGGCGCCTGCGTCGAGCAGTGCCCGGTGGACATCGAACACATCGACCACATCGTCGACATGCGCCGCTACCAGGTGATGATGGAGTCGGAGTTCCCCGGCGAGCTCGGCGTGCTGTTCAAAAACCTTGAGACCAAGGGCAATCCGTGGGGGCAGAACGCCAAGGACCGCACCAACTGGATCGACGAGGTCGAGTTCGACGTGCCGGTGTTCGGCAAGGACGTCGACTCCTTCGAGGGCTATGAGTACCTGTTCTGGGTCGGCTGCGCGGGCGCCTACGAGGACCGCGCCAAGAAAACCACTAAGGCCGTCGCAGAACTTCTTGCTGTCGCGGGCGTGAAATACCTCGTCCTCGGCGAGGGCGAGACCTGCAACGGTGACTCGGCCCGCCGCTCCGGCAACGAGTTCCTGTTCCAGCAGTTGGCCGCGCAGAACGTCGAGACCCTCAACGATCTGTTCGAAGGCGTCGAGCGGGTGGACCGCAAGGTCGTCGTCACCTGCCCGCACTGCTTCAACACGCTTGGCCGCGAATACCCGCAAGTCGGCGGCAACTACACGGTGCTGCACCACACCCAGTTGTTGAACCGGTTGATCCGGGACAAGAAGCTGGTGCCGGTGCAATCGGTCAACGGCGAGGGCACCGACATCACCTATCACGATCCCTGCTATCTCGGCAGGCACAACAAGGTTTACGACGCGCCGCGTGAGCTCATCGGGGCGTCGGGCGCCAAGCTCACCGAGATGCCACGCCATGCCGACCGCGGATTGTGCTGCGGCGCAGGCGGAGCCCGCATGTGGATGGAAGAGCACATCGGCAAGCGGGTGAACACCGAACGCACCGAAGAGGCGCTCGACACCGGGGCGTCGAAGATCGCCACCGGCTGCCCGTTCTGCCGCGTGATGATGACCGACGGTGTCGACGAAGTCTCCGCCGCACGGGACATCGAAAAGGCCGAGGTTCTCGACGTGGCGCAGCTGCTGCTGGGCTCGCTCGACCTCAGCTCGGTCACACTGCCCGAGAAGGGCACCGCCGCAACGCAAGCCGAGGAGCGGGCCGCGAAGAAGGCCGCCGAAGCGCCTGCGGAGGTGGAAGCCGAGACGGTCGAAGCCGAACCGGAGGCCGCGCCTGAACCGAAGGCCGAAGCCGCTACGGATACGACTACCGAGACGGATACGGAGACCAAGCCGGTGACCGGGCTCGGCATCGCGGGCGGAGCCAAGCGCCCCGGCGCGAAGAAGGCAGCCGCCGCGCCGGCAGAGGCGGAAGCCAAGCCTGCAGAAGCAGCAGCACCCGCCAAGGGACTCGGTTTGGCTGCGGGCGCCAAGCGACCCGGTGCCAAGAAGGCGGCGGCCGCGCCGGCAGACCAAGGCGCAAGCACCGCAAGCCCGAGCCCGAGGTCAAGGGCCTCGGCATCGCTGCGGGCGCACGTCGACCCGGCGCCAAGAAGACCGGCGGCCGCCCCCGCACGAGGCCAAGGCCAGCACGCACGGCCGAAGTCGACTGCGACAAGGCCGGAACGGGCGGCAAGGCCGAGGCCGATCCGGCCTCGGAAGCGCCGCCAAGCCAGAGCCGGAAGTCAAGGGTCTCGGCATCGCAGCAGGCGCACGCAGGCCAGGGGCGAAAAAGGCACCGGCCGCTCCCGCCGCCAAACCCGCTGAGCCACAGCCTGAACCGGAGGACAACGGTGAATCCGCGCCTGCACCTGAGCCTTCCGGCGAAGGCAATGGGCAGCAGAGCGCGCCGCCGGTGAAAGGCCTTGGTATCGCCAAGGGTGCACGTCCGCCGGGTAAGCGCTGATTTGATCGAAGGTCACAGCCGGGTATCGATCGGCAAATTCAATTTGCCATCGGTGAGACCATGGACGACGTGACCACCCACCACGTGCCGTTTCATGCAACAGGGAACCACCCGAAGCAGCGCACGTTTGCGCAGTCCACGAAGCTGCAGGACGTCCTGTACGAGATCCGTGGCCCGGTGCACGAGCATGCTGCGCGGTTGGAGGCTGAGGGTCACCGGATCCTGAAGCTCAACATCGGCAATCCGGCGCCGTTCGGCTTCGAGGCCCCCGATGTGATCATGCGCGACATGATCCAGGCGTTGCCGTATGCGCAGGGCTATTCGGATTCCAAGGGCATTCAGGCCGCCCGGCGGGCGGTGTTCACCCGCTACGAACTCGTCGAGGGCTTCCCCCGGTTCGACGTCGACGACGTCTACCTCGGCAACGGGGTGTCGGAGTTGATCACGATGACGCTGCAGGCGTTGTTGGACAACGGCGATCAGGTGTTGATCCCGGCCCCGGACTATCCGCTGTGGACGGCGTCGACATCATTGGCAGGCGGCACCCCGGTGCACTACCTGTGTGATGAGACCCAAGGCTGGGCGCCGGATATCGCCGATCTGGAATCCAAGATCACCGACCGCACCAAGGCGCTGGTGGTGATCAACCCCAACAACCCGACCGGCGCCGTCTACTCGCGCGAAGTGTTGGAGCGGATGGTCGAGATCGCCCGTAAGCACCAGCTTCTGCTGCTGGCCGACGAGATCTACGACAAGATCCTCTACGACGACGCCACCCATATCAGCCTGGCCACCCTGGCCCCGGATCTGTTGTGCCTGACATTCAACGGGCTGTCGAAGGCCTACCGGGTCGCCGGCTACCGGTCGGGCTGGCTGGTCATCACCGGCCCCAAAGACCACGCCGTCAGCTTTCTCGAGGGCATCAGCCTGCTGGCCAACATGCGGCTGTGCCCAAACGTGCCCGCCCAGTACGCCATTCAGGTCGCGCTCGGCGGCCATCAGAGCATCGAGGATCTGGTGTTGCCAGGCGGACGGCTGCTCGAACAGCGCGATGCGGCCGTCACCGCACTCAACGAAATCCCTGGCGTGTCGTGCGTGGAACCCAAAGGCGCGCTGTATGTCTTCCCTCGCCTGGACCCCGAGGTCTACGACATCAACGACGACGAGCAACTCGTTCTCGACCTGCTGCTGCAGGAGAAGATCCTCGTCACCCAGGGCACCGGCTTCAACTGGCCCACCCCCGACCATCTCCGCATCGTCACCCTGCCATGGGCCCGCGATCTCACCAACGCCATCGAACGGCTCGGCAACTTCCTCACCAGCTACCGGCAATGAGCGTCGTACGCCTTCTGCGGATGTACTGACCGACCCGTTCAGGTCCTGCCTCTACCCTCGTCCGGGTGACGCACTCGCACGCCCACTCACACTCCCTGGACGGCCCGTCTCCCTTCGGACCGATGGCTGCCAAGATCGTCGTCGGATTGCTCGTCGCCATCGGCGTCGTGGTCCTGGCCGGCGCCGCCTGGCTCTGGCCCAGCCAGCAGAAGGTCGAGATCCCGCTGCCGTACCAGAACGCCGCTGGCGGTGCCGTCACCACCGAGGCCGGCCATGTGTTGTCCACCAGCGCTGCGGACTGCGGAGATCAGTCGGTGGGAACGGTTTTGACGACCACGCCGACGCCTGGCAGGGGCGAGGACACTCCATGCGTGCAAGCGCTCATCGCGATCGACTCCGGCCCGAACAGCGGAGCGAACACGCTGCTCGAGTTCAGTACCGGGGCGGGCCAGCCACGGCTCGCGGTCGGTGAGCACATCCGCATCACTCGCCAGGTCGACCCGACCGGCACAACCACCTACTCCTTCTACGACTACGAGCGAACCTGGCCGTTGATAGCGATGGCCGTCATCTTCGCGGTGGTGATCACCGCGGTCGCCGGGTGGCGAGGATTCCGCGCGCTGATCGGCATCGTCGTCGCGTTCGCGGTGCTGGTCGTGTTCATGTTGCCTGCGCTGCGCGACGGCGGGGCAGCGATCCCGGTCGCACTCGTTGCGTCGGCGGCGATCCTCTACGTCGTCATCTACCTGGCGCACGGGGTCAGCCTGCGCACCAGCGCGGCGTTACTGGGCACGTTGACATCGCTTCTACTGGCCGCCGGGTTATCCTGGGCTGCAATCGAATTGGCTCACATCACCGGGCTGTCCGAGGAAGAGACCAACGCGGTAGCGACCTATCTCGGCAGCGTCTCGATCACCGGGCTGCTGCTTGCGGGCTTCATCGTCGGCTCGCTCGGCGTGCTGAACGACGTCACGATCACGCAGGCGTCGACGGTGTTCGAGCTGGCTCAGGTCGGCGACGGCAGCTCGCGGCGGGGCATCTTCCTCGGCGCGATGCGGGTCGGCCGTGACCACATTGCCAGCACCGTCTACACGCTGGTGCTCGCGTACGCGGGTAGTGCGCTGCCGCTTCTGCTGTTGTTCAGCGTCGCCGACCGGTCGCTTCCAGACGTGCTGACCAGTGAGACCGTCGCCATCGAGATCGCCCGGTCGGCCGTCGGCGGTATCGCGCTCGCACTCTCGGTGCCGCTGACCACGGCGATCGCAGCCGTCCTCGCCACGCCCGGCGGAGCGGCGACCGTGCGGGTCAGCTCGTGAGGTCGTCTTCGGTCAGCTCGGTGGCCGCCAACGCCGAAGCCAGGTCGGCGTGCCGGAACACCGAGGTGACGTGATCGCGAACCACCCGGAAGGCCACCGCGTCGCCGTCCTGCTCTTCGGCGACGACGACGCCGTCACGCACGTACATGCGTCCAGGGTCGGCGGCCGTGACACCCAACGAGGCCGCCCATTCGCGCAGGGCTTCGTGGCCCTGGCCCGCCCCGTTGGCATCCCCGAACTCGATGTCGTCGCTTGACACCTGCAGAAGCGTGTCGAAATCTCCTGCGTTCAACGCGTCATGCCAGGCGAGGACGGTTGCGATCTCCGAAGTCGTCATGGTGCAAAACGTACGCCACTCAGAAGGGAGTGCGGTCCAGCCACCCGTCCCATACGGCGGTGTCGCCGAAAACCTCTAGCCCTTCGTGCGCGGCGTTCTGGCGGCGGACAAGAGCCAGCAGCAGGTCCTGCGCGCCTCCGCGCAGGGCCGCGTCGCCCTTGCCGTGCTCGTGCGACCACGCGATGCCCGCGTCGTTACCCGTGATCGTCCACTCCCCCGCGGCTCCCAGCCCGGCGTCGGTGGCATGCAGATGCAGCGTCTGGCCCGCGTCCAACGGCGAGGATTCGGCGTTGGCCTCGACGGCGACGCGCTCGAGCCATTCGTCGATCCCGTCGGCCGCCACCTGCGGCGCGAGCTGGAAGTCCGTGCCGAGCGCGAGCGCCGCATCGGCCCTGTGCACCGTCGCTTCGTGCAGCCTTCGGCGGATCCACCATCGCGCGGGCCTTGGTCCGAGGAACGTCCAGACCTCGGTGTCGGCGCCGATGTCGTCGACGGAGTCGAGGATGAGCTGGGCGCCCGCGTTCAGCCAGTCGACCGCGGCGTCCATGTCATCGGGGGGCCTACCGTCGCGCACTTCCCGAGGGTCGAGCGCGGTGTCTCGCCGATCGGCGACAATCTGTGCGGCCCAGCGGTTTCCGCGTCCGACGTGTTTTAACAACTGCTGCAGCGTCCACCCCGGACAGGTAGGAACCGGAGTCGCCGGGTCGGCGCCGCGAATCAGCTCACCGAATGCCGCGGTCTCGGAGACCAGCGCAGCCCGTACGTCCACGTGCATGTTCCTAACTCAATAGTCGACGCGGAAGCCGCCGATGAAATTGATCGTGTTTCCGTCAGGGTCGTTCACAGCACACGTTTGTACGCCCTTGCTGGCGTCGACGATCTCCTCGGGTTGGATGCCCCGGCCGCCGATCTCGGCGAGGTGGCGCTCGAGGTCGTCGACGGCGAAGTTCAGCAGACCATTGCCTGCGCGATCCGCGTCGCTGAAAACCTGCACCCAGGCGCCGGGCAGGACCTGCCATTCGACCAGCGAGGGCATCGGGTTGTTGTCAGCGGGCCGCCCGAACAGCGCGGCGTACCACTGCCCGCTTCTGTCGATATCGGATACCGGGACAACGGCCAACACATGTTCGATTCCCATATGAGTTGAGACCGGCTCAGGTCGGTGAAGTCATCGCGCGGGCCGTCCCGAGGCGCACGGGCAGTGATGACCAGCCGCGCAACACTCTGGTGTCGCGACGAACGGCGCTGCCTGCCAGTCGCGCGTCGGGGAAGCGCTCGAAGAACGTGCGCAGGCCCACTTCGCCTTCGGCGCGGGCCAGCGCTGCGCCGAGGCAGAAGTGCCTGCCACCGGAGAACGACAGATGCTTGCCCGCGTTGTCGCGCTCGATGTCGAAGCGATGCGGATCGATGAAGACCTTGGGATCACGGTTGGCGCCTGCCAGGTGCAGTACCACCAGCTCGTCCTTACCCACCCTGGTGCCTGCGACCTCGATGTCCTTGCACGCGATGCGCGCGCTCATCTGCACCGGGGACTCCAGCCGCAGGATCTCCTCGACGGCGCCTGGCCACAACTCGGGACGGGCGGCCAGCGTTTCCAGATGCTCGGGCGCGTCGAGCAACATCCGAATCCCGTTGCCCAGCAGGTTGACTGTGGTTTCGAAGCCTGCGGCCAGCACCAGACCGGCCAGTGCCTCCAGTTCGTCGGAATTCAGTCGCGGCCCCTCGTCGGAGGCTTTGATGATCTGGCTCATCAGGTCGTCACCGGGATTGCGGCGCAACTGCTCCAAGTGCTCGGAGAGCCAGCCGTTGAATCCGACGATGCCCTCGTGCACCTGCTGGAACTGCTGCCATGACAGCCCGATGTCGAGGCTCGGCGCACCCATTTCACCGAAATGCAGAATGCGCGGCCGGTCTTCGTCGGGCACACCGAGGATGTCGCCGATCACGGTCACCGGAAGCTGTGAGCAGTAGCGGTCGACGATATCGACGACGGCGGTGTCGCCTTCGAGTTCGTCGAGCAGTGCGGTGGCGGTCTGTTCCACCCGCTCGCGCAGCGTCGCAACTGCTCGCGGGGTGAAGACCGACGACACCAGCTTGCGGTACTTCGTGTGGTCGGGCGGCTCCACCGAGAGCAGCGACGGCGGCCGCAGCGGGTGCAGAAGGCCCGGGTCGGTCTTCTTGGAGATCCAGCGCAGTGGTTTGGGCAGATTGCCGCCCAGTTCGGTGACCCGGAAATCGTCGGAACGCAGCAACTCGTGCGCGACGGAGTGGTCGAAGGTCATCAGCACGGCGCGACACCGGATCACCGGACCCCGGTCGCGGTGTTCGTCGGCGAAGGCGCCCGGGTTCTCCCGCACTTCGGGATCGGCGATGAGCCGCGCCTGCGGGTCACCGCTGCGAAGACCGAACTTCGAGAGGCTGCGGACGACGCCGTGCAGCGCGAACCAGCGGATTCGTTGCCTCATAACCCGAGCTTACGACCGCCGACGTTGTTGTACAAGCGTCAAACAGTGGCGCTCTTGCCGAGGGCGTACACCTGCCAACCCGCGTCTCGCCATTTCGCCGCGTCCAGGCAATTGCGGCCGTCCACAATGACTTTGGCGCGAACGGTGTCGACCAGCTCGTCGGGATCGAGGTCGACGAACTCACGCCACTCGGTGAGCACCAGCACGGCGTCGGCCCGTTCACACGCCTCCACCACCGACGTCGAGTAGTTCAGGGTCGGGAAGAGCCGCTGACTGTTCTCCATCGCCTTGGGGTCGTAGACGTTGACAGTCGCGCCGTTGAGTTGCAGCAGGCCGGCCACATTCAGCGCGGGAGAATCTCTCACGTCGTCGGATTCGGGTTTGAACGCCGCTCCCAGCACAGCCACGTTGGCGCCGAGCAGCGATCCGCACGCCTTGGTCGCCAGTTCGACCATCTTGGCGCGGCGGCGCATGTTGATGCTGTCGACCTCGCGCAGGAATGTCAGCGCGTGGTTGGCGCCAAGCTCACCTGCGCGCGCCATGAACGCGCGGATGTCCTTGGGCAGGCAGCCGCCGCCGAAGCCGAGGCCCGCGTTGAGGAACCGGCGACCGATGCGCGGATCGTAGCCAAGGGCATCGGCGAGCAGCGTGACGTCGGCGTCGACGGCCTCGCACACTTCCGAGATCGCGTTGATGAACGAAATCTTCGTCGCGAGAAAGGCGTTGGCGGACACCTTCACCAGTTCGGCCGTCTGCAGGTCGGTGAGCAGGAAGGGCACCCCCTCGTCGAGCAGGGGTGCGTACAGTTCGCGCATCGCGGCTTCGGCGTGAACCGAGTCGGGCTGCACGCCCAGCACGATCCGATCGGGATGCAACGTGTCGTGAACGGCGAAGCCCTCGCGGAGAAACTCAGGATTCCAAGCGATTTCGACGTCGATGCCGTCGGCGGCAAGACCGCGTGCCCGTGCGCCGAGTTCGGTGGCGGTGCCGACGGGAACGGTCGACTTGCCGACGATCACCGCCGAGCGTCGCAGTCGCGGCACCAGCGTGTCGATGACCGCATTGACATGGCGCAGATCGGCCCCGTACTCGCCCTTCTTCTGCGGTGTGCCGACACCGAGAAAGTGCACGTCGGCGAATTCTGCGGCAGCGTCATAGTCCGTCGTGAAGTTCAGTCGACCCGCGGCGAGATTGTCGCTCAACATCTTTCGCAGGCCGGGCTCGTAGAACGGGATCTCACCGCCCGCGAGTTTCGCGACCTTGCCCGGGTCGATGTCGACCCCGAGAACGTCGTGGCCAAGTTCGGCCATCCCGGCGGCATGTGTCGCCCCGAGATAGCCGGTACCGAATACGGTGCATCGCATACTGCCTATATAGGCGGCCGCGATGAGCTAACTGCTAAGCGACACCAAGCGGGAGGCCAACGGTAGGTAACCGGCTGGGGGCGAGGGGTCTACCTGCTGCAGAAGATGAGGAAGCAGCCACCGCCGCCGCCCGAACCACCGCGAGAGTGCGATCCGCCGCCGTCGTAGTCGCCCGATCCCGAACCCGGGTAACCGCCGGAGCCGGAGCCGGAGACCGGGGTAGCCACCCGAACCCGAGCCGGAACCCGACCCCGAACCGGGGTATTGCGGGTACTGCGGCTGCTGTGGCGGATCGGGGATCTGCTGCGGCGGCTGCCACGGTGGCCTCTGCGGCTGGTTGCGCCACGGCGGCACCCATACGGGCGCCCGAGGCGGGTAGTACGCCGGCGGGTTGTAGATCGGCGGCGCCAGCACAGGAGGAACGATTGGCGCGACGGGCGCCGGGACCGGCGCGGCGGGCACGGGCGCAGGCGGCGGCGCTGCGGGCGGCGGCGCAGGGGCAGGCGCCGCAGGTGCGGGCGCGGGCTGCTGCACGAACACCGTCCTCGGCGCTTGTGCGGGGGCCTGCTGAACGACCGGAACGGGTGCCTTGATGGTCTCCGGCGGCGGCGCAGCCGGCGCGGGAGCAGGCTTGGGCGCGACAGGCGCCAACTGCTGCACAGGTGGTGCAGGCGCGGCCTGGCTGGGGATGACCGGTGACTCCCCTGGGCTTGGCCGTTGGTCGACCGTCGGCCGGATGCTGACGGCCAGCGAAATGACGAGCGCAACGACGCCGACGACGAAGATCGAGGTCAGCGCGCTACCGACAAGCAGGAACGGCTTGCGGGTCTCGTCTTCGTAGAACGGCTCGGGGTCGGCCTCGGCCAGCTCGTCGGAGTACGCCAGCGAATCCGAGTACGCCTCCGAGGCGCCCACCGGCGCCATCTGCGTGGCGATACCTGCCATCTGGGTGGCTGCGCCTGCCATCTGGGTGGCTGCGCCTGCCAGCTCGGGGTACGCGCTGGCGGCGGTGGTTCCGTCGCGATCCTGCGAATAGGCCAGGCCTGCGGTGGACGCCTCCATCTCGGGTGCGTGTGCCGATGCGAGCGCGGCGCCCCTGGCGAGCGCCAGTTCGGGTTCGTCCGGAGCGCTGACGGGCAGCGAAACCAGGTTCTCCAGGTGAGCCTTGACGGCTGCGGCGTCGACACCGGAACCGACGATGAACAGCCCCTGTGGGGCCGACTCCGCGGACTCGACGGACTGGGCCATCTCGGTGAAGACGGCCATCGCGTCGGAGTCGTGAAGATCGCGCGTGAACACCTTGACCACCGCCCCGTCGTCGGTCTTGACGACGGACATGGTGGCGATGTCCTTCTCGATGAACAGCACCGCGGTGGTGTCGTAACCGATAGCGCGGCCGACCGCCTGGGCGAGCGACGCAGCCGCGTGCCCCGCCGAGACGAGCATGACGTCCTCGACGCCGCGCGCCACGAGGGTGTCGCGCAGGGCAGCCGCATCGGAGTGGTGCGTCCACGTGACGCCGATCGACTTGAGATGGTGTCCGCTCGCGGCGGCGCTCTCCTGGGTTCCGAGCACTGCTGCGGCGACCTGGTCGGCCGCATCCGACGTTGCTGAGCCGTCGGCTGTGTTGACGTCGAAAACGTCATGGTCGACGGTTACGCCGTCGGCCTTTTCGCCCTCGACCAGCACCATGCGGACCGTCGTAGGTGTCATCGACACACCTAATACGATGTCCACTGACCCTCCAATAATATTTGCTGCGTTCCCTATGTCATCAGCGCGCAGTCGTACCCCGCGAGCCGACAACTAGATACTTCATCGCCTCTACCAGGTCGGGCGTTACAGGCAACCGCATTTGCTGGTGGCGGTGAAGTCCTGGCCGAATCACGACGGCACGGATACTCACCGAGGCCGGTAAGTGCACCCTACCCGCGTCAACGGAAACGCGAATGCCTCGATTCAACTTCCCGCCACAGCTTCATCTCTGTCAGGCGCTGCGCAAGCCCGTCGACGTGACCCTCCGCCGCCTCGCGAACGTCTGCCTCCGAGGACAGCGGCTGGCCGTCGCGCTCGAACTGAACGAATCCGCCTCTGGTGGCGGCGAGGAGGACGTCGACCAGCGCATCCCCATCCCGGGTTCCGTCCAGCAGCGGGAGCAGGTGCCGGTCGGTCGCCGACAATGCGACCGACTCGTGCCACGCGTTGTAGATGAACGGGTCGGCGTCGTCGCGCGCCAGCTCGGCCAGCCTCCTCGCGGGCTCGTCAAGTTTCGGCGGAGTCGACGTCGGCTCGGGCACGACGGGATCGAGCCGGAAGCGCGCATGACCCCGCACGATCAGATACTCCAGCAGGTCGTCGATGGCTGATTCCTGATTGGCGGCGGATTCGACTCCGGACGCAGCCAGGCGCGCTCGAACGGCGTCGACGAGTTGGCGCCGAGACAGCGTCCACGGCCAGCGGTTGGTGAGCACGTCGAGTGCCACCTTGACGTCGGAAACCTGGGTTGACAGCGTCTGTCCCTGCGCGCCGAACCTCTGTGTGGAGCCGTCAAGCAGGACCTTGTCGTCGGCGGGCGGCACATAGGCAGCGAAGTGCAGCTGCTCATACCGCGAGCGGTCCAGCGAATAGCGAACCTGCGGCGCGCGCCCACCATGGACGATCAGCGACTGCCGAAACGTCCGATTGACCACGAAATCGAGGTACTGCTCCAGCAGCACCTGAC
The DNA here is from genome assembly GCA_963756865.1 of uncultured Actinomycetota bacterium. Classification (GTDB taxonomy): domain Bacteria; phylum Actinomycetota; class Actinomycetes; order Mycobacteriales; family Mycobacteriaceae; genus Mycobacterium. The sequence continues at coordinate 91,457 of CAVWPQ010000030.1, forward strand.
TGTGACCGCACTCCTTCAACAACGGGTCGGCGACCTTGTCGCCGTAGTTGGTGGCGAACATCGTGTGCGGCGCCGCATCTGCGAGATAGACCAGACCGTGCGGTTGGCACCGCGACACCATCTCCAGCAGGTAACACGGTGAGTTGAAGGCCTCCAGTTCCTCGTGCAGCAGGTAGCAGTCCTTCGAGTCACCTTGCGCCTTATAGTCACTCAGCGCTCTAGCCAGCACACTGTCGGCGGGGGCGACCTCTTCCAGGAAGTCGATCATGCCGCGCGCGTAGGACACCTTCTCCGATGGCGTCGTCATCGCGCCACCGCGAAGGAGCATCGCATCGCGGATGATCTCCTTGGCCTTCCAACCGGGGTAGGTGTTGTAGCTGATGTACCCGACGCCGTCGGGCGCCAACAACGTACGAAACGCCGCAAGGATCGCGTGTTGCACGTTTTCGGGCACCCAGCTGTACACGCCGTGACAGATGACGAAGTCGAACTGGCCCAACGCGGCAAGGTCGTACTGAGCGATATCGGCCTGCAGCAGTTCGACATTGGTGAGCCCGAGCGCCTCCACCCGCTGGCGGCCCTCGTTGATCTGCACCGGTGACAGGTCGATGCCGATGGCTCGCGCGTCGGGATGCCAGGCGGCGAACGGGATCAGGTTGCCGCCTGCCGAACAGCCGATCTCGAGTACGCGCGCCGTCGACACGTCGGGTACGTCCAGGCCGAACAGATAGGCCACGGCGGCCAGGTGGCCCGGTGCGGATTGCGGAACAGCGTGGGACTCGTACGGAGAAGCGTCGTAGTCCGCCCGCAGCTGATCAACCGCTTCGTCCATCTGTTCCCCTGGGGTTCCCCTAGATCGACTTGATGAAGTTCTGATACGACCGCGACGGCGTCGGTCCGCGCTGCCCCTGATACTTTGACCCGGCTTTCGCACTGCCGTATGGGTTTTCGGCAGGACTGGTCAGGCGCAGCAGGCAGAGCTGACCGATCTTCATGCCGGGCCACAGCGTGATCGGCAGGTTCGCCACGTTGGACAGCTCGAGCGTGATGTGCCCGGTGAAACCCGGGTCGATGAAGCCGGCCGTCGAATGTGTCAGCAGGCCGAGTCGGCCAAGCGACGACTTGCCTTCGAGACGGCCCGCGAGATCGACAGGCAGCGAGCACCGTTCCAGCGTCGAACCGAGCACGAACTCCCCGGGATGTAGGACGAATGGCTCGCCCTCTTTGGGCTCGACGAGGCTGGTCAGATCGTCCTGGCGGGTGGACGGGTCGATGTGGGTGTAGCGGGTGTTGTTGAACACCCGGAACAGGTTGTCGAGCCGGACGTCGACGCTGGACGGCTGCACCAGGCTCTCGTCGTAGGGGTCGATGCCTAGGCGTCCGGCAGCGATCTCGCCACGGATATCGCGATCTGAGAGCAGCACCCGACGAGCGTAGCCGCCGGGTGCTGACCTCTTTCAATCCCCGTTACCTGCGGGGCGCAGATCGATTACGGGCTCTGCCGCACCGTGGTATCCGGCTCGGGCGCCTCCGCGGACGGCAACCTGCTCAGCCCGATGCAGGTTCCCGTGTTGGATCCCGTGCATGGGATGCCGTCGACCTTCGGGACTTGGTTAGGTCCACGCAGATCGAGCCCGTCCGCGGGCGGATCAACGCTCGGTAGACATCCTTGAATCACCAGCGACTCGCTGACGTTGCCCGGGCAGGGCATGTCTGGAACCTGAGCCTGTGCGGTCGCCGCTGTTGCCAGCGACGCGCCGGCGCATCCTATGAAGCTCGCGAGAGCGGCGGCGGGCAGGAAGTGTGTTGATCGATGGCGAAGTCGCATTCGACCTCCTCAATGCGTTGCTGGCCATCTCGCCATAGGCGAGAGGCCCGGTCTGGGAAACGGCGGCTCGCACTCTTTGAGAGGCGCGGCCATCCGTGGCGGCGGGTGATAACGCTGCTTGCTCAACTTGCGGGCACTCGAGAAGTGCCGACCCGCACGACGCGGCTACCCCGGTCAGAGGCGAGAGGAAACGCTTTTAACGAGTGGCATCCAACACAGTTGCCTAGCATCGCGAAGCCGCGACGGTGCTAGCCTTTCCGAGCGGCCATGCCGATGTAGTTCAATGGCAGAACATCAGCTTCCCAAGCTGAATACGCGGGTTCGATTCCCGTCATCGGCTCCAGGGTTATTCGGGCTTGTGGAACGTATAGACCTTGTATTGGACCAAGCCCGTCTTGGCGAGCCATTTCATCCATCGGGTGCCCACGATCATCGTCTTCTGCGCATCCTCGGACCCCTGCTCGTGGAAGAACTTGATCAGGAACGGGTACGTCGGCAGCGTATTTTTCCGAATGTTGCGTTTCGCGTCGAGTTGGAGTCCGGCGCGCGCGCCCATCGCCTTGTAACCCCGCAGGGGGATGTTCCCGAGCGTCCCGTAGGACTTCGCGATCCGGGTGCGCACCGCCCACCAGATCGGGGTCTTGCAGAAGAAGGACATCGTCGGAACGAAGTCGGACACCGCCAGATAGCCGCCGGGCTTGAGCACCCGCGCGGCTTCGGCGAGGAATCGCTCGCGCGACGGGAAGTGGAAGATGCATTCGACGGCCAGGACGCGGTCGAATGAGTTGTCCTCGAACGGCAACTGACATGCGTCGCCTTCTACCCAGTCGATGTAGTTGCCGTTGGTGGCCCTCGTCTGGGCGTCGGCGGCGGCGAGTTGGCGCGGGTCGATGTTCAGACCGGTGAGGTACATATCGGAATGCCCGGCATTGATCGACTGAATGGTTCCGCCGAATCCGCAGCCGACGTCCAGAAGACGTTGCCCGTCAGCGACATTGCCTGCCTTCAACAGCACGCGATCCATGGTTTGCATCGCCGCGGTGTAGTCGGCTCGTGTGCCCTCGGCGGCACTGGGGTCTTCCCAGTATCCCCAGTGCACCTGGTTCTCCCACAGCTGGCCGGTCTCACCACCGTCCTGCCGTTCGTCGATCAACAAGTCGAAATACGGGAGCTCAGCCATGTGCGGAAAGTACCACCCTTCTTGGTTGTTTCGAGGTTGCCGAGCCGTCATGGGGCGGCTCGAAATTCACTGGTAGGTGGGCATCAAAGAGTGGGCATGAATTCGGCAAGCGCGAGAATCATGAACACCACCATGGCGAGCCCGATCAGCCCACCGACGGGAATCATGATCACGCACAAGGCAACCCAGACAAGCAGCCTCGACCACTCGAACGGCTGGTTGGCCACCACGCCACCGAAGCGTTGCCGCAGAGCGTGATACATCGCCCACACGCCTGCTCCGGCAGCGGCAGCGGCGATGATGCGCAGTCCGACCGGTGTCGCCACCATGGCGATGCTCGCCATGATCGCTGCGGCCGAGACCCGCCCCCACGTCACGATTCGCAGCCCGGCCACAGCGGTCACCTCGTGGCTCCTGTCCGGCTCGCCGCGGTACCGCGGCAGCCGCCCTTCGATTCCCAACAGCCGCCAGATCCACCGCGACCACACCGTTCGCAATCCCAGGGCTTCCGCGCACAGCCGAACGTCGGCGGCCGACTCCGCCAAGATCCGGCACGAATGAGCGCTGCGCCAATAGGCGGCCTTGAAGACCCGGCGCGGAATACCGAACTGCCGGGCGAAAGTGCGCGGCTGACCGATCATCTCGCCGATCAGCCAGCGCAGGAAAAGTGGCACCGCGATCGCGTACAACGCCCTCCTCAGCCTCCCGGCACGTTGCACCTGCTGAGCCAGATGGTCGTCGGCGAACGCGATGTGACGAGCTTCCTCCGCCAAATGGATATAGGTGATCTTGTTCAGCAGCGGCGGCACCGCAAGCGCGCCACGATGTTGCATCGTCTGCTGGTGGTGCAACGGTTGCTCCCCGCACAGCACGGCGATCATATGGAAGACGCTGGCGTACCCGCCGATGAACGCCATGATCGGCCCGAAGATCCTGGCGCCGCGCCGCATTCCGGGAACATCCTCGCCGGTGCGGTTCACGAATTCCTGGAACATCTGGATGTGGTTGCACTCGTCGGACATTTCGTGGAGGAGATACCGAAACAGCGGGGAACCGTTGGGCAGTTTGCCCGCGCTGTGCACGACTCCGCGGATCAACATGAACTCGAATTGCTGGGTGACCTTGAGAGTGTTCGCAGTGATCCAGCGGCCCATGTCGATTCGTCGCTGCAACGGCTGTTCGGCATACCACTCCGTGGCCGCGAGCGGAATGGAATCCGGATCGAGTAACCAACGCGGATCGTCCCTGTCCAACGCGTTTTCCGGCGCATCCCAGTCGATGTCGACGAACGGGTTGAAACTCAGCCGTGTCGACGCGCGCGAGAGCGCCTCCACCCGCTCCAGGTGAGAGTCTGCCAGCGAACCGTCTGCTTCACTGATGGCCGTCATGTCCCCCGTCCGTTTTTCGATGTTGACTTCTGACGTTAATTGCCTGCGGTGGAATTCCTTTTCGTAGACGGTCTCGTTTCGGTAATTAGTCGGTATCGATCTACAGCCTCGCCGTTATCGGTCATCGATTGCGCGCTCATCCACCCGTCACGGCGCGGGGAACCTCAACATTGTTCTCCTGCACGATCACTGGGTCGCCGACATTGACGGCATTGAAATACCACTCCGCGTCCGTCGGGCTCAGGCTGATGCAGCCGTGGCTGACATTCTCGTATCCGAGTGCGTTCTCCGCCCAGGGTGCCGAATGCACGAAGAGGCCGCGGCTGGTGATACGGACGGCGTAGTCCACGTCCATCTGATAGCCGTCAGGATCGGTGACCGGGATTCCGACGCTGCTCGAATCCATAAGCACCGAACGCTCTTTCGCCAACACCGTGTAGATGCCGACAGGTGTCGGGTATTCGGGTCTGCCCATCGAGGCCGGCATCACTCCCGGTTCGCCCCACCGGGGTCGGTGATGCGGCGACGGCAGCGGAGGTGGAGGTCCCGTCTCGACGCCGTCAATCGTCACCGTGAACGTGTGATCCGAGATATTCGCGGTGCCAACGACCTTTGGACCCGTCTGAAGATTCGTCTTGAACCCGCCAACCGAGAGCGCCACCGTGCTGTGCGCCGGCCAGTAAGCGTCGGGTACCCACTGGACGATCTTGTTGTCGAGCCATTCGTACCTGCCGGTCATCGCGGGTTGCGAACTGACTTTCAAAGCCCGTTCGGCCGCGGGGCGGTCGACGACGGGCGCGGTGAACGTCACCACGACGGGATGCGCCACCCCCACCACCTCGCCCTGCGTCGGCAGAACCGACGCGATGCCCGGCCCGGAGAACTGACTTGCCGCCGCCCCGACGCCGGCGGGAGCCGAAACCGCACTCGCCGCTATCACGCTCACTGCGAGAACGCACCGAACGACTGCTTGCATGACTCCGCTTACTTCGCGGCCGAAGGGCCGGCAGGGAGCGGTTGACCGGGCACAGGCGCTCCCGATGGAGCCGGAATGACGGGGTCTCCCTTACCCGCGAAGCCGCCGGCCAAGTCGACAGGCGCACCCCCCGCCAGCGGCGCGGCCGCCGGAACCACGGGCGCGCCCGCCGGAATCACCGGCACAGGCGGGGCAGCCGGAATCACCGGCACGGGCGGGGCGGCCGGAATGACCGGCACGGGGGCGGCGGGAACGGGCACGGGGCCCGGAAGCGCCATCGGAACCCCGGCCATGTTGGCAAAGGCTGCCGCAGGTGCAACGCACTCTTTTCCGGCAGGCGCCCCAGGAGCGCATTCGTATTCGGTCGTCAGCGGGGCCGCGGCGACGTTTGGACTGAGCGCAAAGGCCGTCGCAAACAACCCTGCACCGGCTGCGACGGCTCTGATGTTGAACCGTTCGAAGAACGCCATCGACGTCGACTCCTTCAATTGCTGTTCACGACTTACACGTTTGATATTTAGACGACGGCGTCAATTCTTAGTCCGCCGTGGCAACGGGCGCGAGGGGCCACGCCGCACCGTTTCCCAAAGGTGATCTTGACCAGACATGGCCGATACATAAGGCCCGCGATTCCGTCGTCCGCCCCGAGCAATACCGCCTTGAACAGCACCGATGGCGCTACAGGAACTCTTTTCGAGAAATCTCGAAAAAAGTGTGCGACTGCACCCCGCCCGGCGCTCCTACCCATGAAAGCAGCCACACGAAAGCTTCAGACCAAGGAGAGACCATGAACACCAACGCCACCACCAGCTTCATCCGCTACTCCGAGCCGACTGTTCGCTCCAGCGCATCGCAGGCCTACTCGCAGTGCGTGCCCGGGCCGGACTACGGGTACTCCCCGCAGTCCGACTACGGCTACAACGCCTACTACGGCGAGCAGGCCCAGGGGCCGCAGCAGCCGCTGCCAGTGCAGGCGCCAGTCGCGAAGTCATCGTCGTCTTCGAGCAAAGGCCTGCTGTTCGTTGCGGGACTCGCCGTGATCGGCGCCGCAGCGTTCGGTGGCGTCTACTTGATGAACTCGACCAGCGCTGAGCCGACCGCCTCCACGAGCGCCGCTCCGGTCGCCGCGCCGGCCGCCCCGGTCATCAATCTTCCATCGGCCGTTGACGTTCCGGCGCTCGCGCCGGCGCAGAGCGCACCGGCTCCTGTCATCATCAACAACCCGGCTCCGATCCGCGTGAGCGGCCCGGTGACCGTGCCGAGGTCCATCGCCTCGCAGAAGCCGATCACGTCGTCGAAGCCGATCACCGCGCCGGCACCGGCCGCCGCACCGGCCCCCGCGCCTGCCGCTCCGGCCCCAGCACCCAAGGGCCCCAACGGTGTCTCGATCAAGACGCCTTTCGCGGAGGTCGGCGCCGGCCAGAATGGCACGTCGGTCAAGGCGGGCGGTGTCGAGGTCGGCGCGGGCCAGAACGGCACCTCGGTGAACGCGGGCGGTGTCCAGGTGGGCGTCCCCGGTGCCAACGGCGGCGACGTCAAGGTCGCGGTGGGTCAGCCTGCACCCGGCCCCGGCCCCTGCGCCGGCTCCTGCTCCGGCTCCGGCTCCTGCTCCCGCTCCGGCCCCCGCGAAGACCGGAGGCACGATCGCTGACGCCATCTCCGGTATTGCCGAGGCCCCGCTCCCCAGCGCCACCGACGCAGTCAGCGGCGTGGCGGGTGGCTAATCTCCACCACCGCTCGGCCCAGGTCAGTCGGCCTGGGCTGAGCACTATTCATCATTCGAATATCTCGCCCAGGCGGCGCTCAGCAATTACGCTGTCAGCTACCGCCACTCGATTAATTTGGAGTTACCCAGATGACCGCCGCACTGAGAAACTGGAGTGGCATAGGCCCAGGCAGCAGCGACGCGGAATTAGCCGTCGCAGCGTCTGCCGGCGACCGCAACGCCTTCGCCGAAATCTACGACCGTTACGCGGACAAGCTTCACGACTTCTGCGTTGGGATGCTTCGCGACCGCGACTCGGCGGCGGACTGCGTCCAGGACGCGTTCTGCATCGTGTCCACTAGCCTCGGCGGTCTCCGCGAGCCCGAGAAGCTGCGCCCGTGGCTCTACTCGATCGTCCGCAACGAGGCGCACAAACGACTGCGTGAGCTGAAGCGCGAACGGCCGTCGGACGAGATGCCGGATGTGGTGTCGCACGACGCGGGCCCGGACACGATGGCTCAACGGCTGGAACTGGCCAACCTCATTTCCGAGGCGGCGGGCGGTCTTTCGGATCGCGACCAGGCCGTGCTGGAGCTGGCCTACCGTCAGGGACTCGACGGCCCCGAGCTCGCAATGGCCCTCGGCGTCACGCAGACGAATGCCAACACGATGGTCGGCCGTCTGCGCGAGACCATCGAGCGGTCGCTCGGCGCACTGCTGGTCGCACGCCGCATCCAGGCCAACCCGGCCAGCTGCCCTGAGCTGGCCTCGGTCTTGCACGGTTGGGACGGCAAGTTCAACATCTTGATGCGCAAACGCATTGCGCGCCATATCGAATCGTGCGACGCATGCGAGGACCTGCGAAGCCGGTCGGTGAATCCGGCCGCTCTGCTCGGTGCGCCGGTGTTCATCCCGGCCCCGGCTTGGCTGAAGAACAGCGTCATGCGAGATTTCGAGCTGACGTCGGCATCGCACGGCATGGGAAACCAGAACTCGTTCAACTCCACAGCCACGCAGATGGCACCTAAGGTCGATCAGTCTCACATCGCGCCGGAAAGCCCAGCGCCACAGCCACAACCGCAGCAACAACAGGGTGACGAGCGCGCTTTCTTCCAGGAGTTGACGCCATACGTCGGTCAGATCAACGGCTCAGGCGAGAAGTCGAACCGTCGCGTCGTGCCGCTGATGGCGTTGTTGATCGGTCTTCCGATTCTCGTCCTCGGCGGGACGCTGGCGTGGCTGTACCTGCCGAGCGTCGGCCTCTCGCCGAGCGGCGTCGTGAACCCCGCACCGCAGCCGACCCCGAGCGCGTCCGTCCCCGCGCCGACGCCCGCCGCGGTACTTCCGACACAGCAGGCACCCAGGGCCACCCCTGCGCCGAGACCGGTGCAGACGCCTCGGCCCGCCGCGCCGCTGCCGACGCCTGCGGCCAAGATCCCCACTCCCGCCCCGGCGCGACCGCCTGCACAGATTCCGCCCGCGCAGGCACCGGCGGCCGCACCGCCGCCCGCGCAAGCGCCCGCCCCTGCGCCGATTCCGCAGGCACCACTCGGGCAGCTGCCCTTCCAACTGCCGCAACTCCCCTTCCCGGGGAATCCCGCGCGCCCGCCCGCCCAGCTACCGGCACCCGCGCAAAAACAGGCGCCCGCCCCACAGGCCCCGGCGCAGATGCCACCGGTCCAACCGCCAGCAGAAGCAAGCGCCACCGGCCGAGCCACCTGCGAAGCAAGCGCCACCGGCCGAGCCCCCGGTGCAGCAGGTGCCCGACCCTGTTGGACCTGCGCCTCAGCAGGTGCCCGACCCCGTCGGACCCGCACCCAAGAAGGTGGAACCGGCACCTGGCGGGAACTGCACTCCCGGCGACATCTGCGTGAAGTAGACCCCGAGCTCAGGTAGCCGAGCCGTAGGCTTTCGCGATGTCGGGCGAGTCCAGCCAACGTGAATACGTGGGCGACTGCGGCCAGCCGTCGGGCGAATCCTGCCACTCCTCCTGACGTCCGAAGGGCAGGAGATCGATGAGGGGGAACGAATGGCTGAGTTGTTCGGTGCCACGACCATTGGTGTGCCAGGTGCGGTAGACCTTGTCACCGTCACGCAGGAACACGTTGACGCCGAAGCCGGCTCCCGGCGGTGCGTCCACATCGGCACCGAACGAACTCTCCGACGATGAGTACCAGTCCATCTTGTTGCCGACCTTCTCGCGGTAGGCCAGTGCCTCTCCGATCGGTCCGTTGGTGACGATCACGAAACGTGCGTCGTAGCCGTCGAGGAACTCCAGCCTGGTGTACTGCGACGTGAATCCGGTGCAGCCGCCGCACTGCCACTCGGCACCGTCCTCCCACATGTGGTTGTAGACGATGAGCTGCGAATGCCCATTGAAGACGTCCGCCAGCGACACCGGGCCGTCCTCACCGATGAGGGTGTAGTCAGGCAGTTCGACCATCGGGAGCCGACGACGCTGCCGCGGCGATCGCGTCGAGCTCGCGCGTCGCGGCCTTCTCGCGGCGCCGCAGCTCGTCGAGCTCCTTACGCCAGGTCTGCTGATCGACGACCGGGGGTTTCGCCGTCTCGGCCATGCGGAATCTCCTCTCGATGTCCTTTTGTGTATAGACGCGAGCGGGGACCGAAACTCATCGCACCGATGGCGATCAGGCGATCACGGAGCCAGCCGAGCCCCGCCAGCAGACATCAGCGCCTCGACGAGGGCCACCTTTTCGCCGTCGGACAGCCCACCGGGGAGCTCTCTGACGTAGAACGAACCGGTCGTGGACATGAACTCCAAGGCCTCGAAAGCGATGTCGTTCACCGAGATGACGATGTCGCCGGTGTCATCGAGCAATTCCGCCACCGAATCATGTCTCGCGACGGTCATCGTGCCCGCCCAGTCGCTGAAGATCCGTTGCGCGGGCGTGATGCCGCGGGTGTCGTACCAAACATCGGGCAGCGGCTCGGCGAACGTCTCTTCGTACAACGCGCGGAATTCGCCGAAGGTCAATTCGCGGCGATCCTGATGCTCGTGCACATGCGGCGCGTTCTTCGGTGCGTGAGAGATGTACCCGCCGAAGAAGCGCTTGCAGAATTCGGCGTACTGCGTCGTGTACAGGATGAACGCGTGCCATGCCTCGTCCACCCGTACCGAGTACATGCCGACGACCACATCGTGATTCGCCCGGGACAGAACGAGGTACTTCTTCGCCTCGCCGAACAAACTCTCGCCCTCGGCAACCGAGTCGACGACCCGATCGTTGACGAGACGCTCGACCACATATGGCGCGTCGAAAGCGAGGGCTTCGAAGGCCACGGTCGACACCTGTTCGTTTCGCGCTGAGATATCCGCTGTCATCAGCTGGCTTCCAATCTGAACGTGCCGGACTCCGCCAGTGCCTCGGCGATGGCCCATCGTTCCCGGCTCGTCAAGCGTCCGGGGATCTCGTCGACGGCGAAGGTGCCTCTGCTGGCGCAGAACGCCATCGCTTCGCGTCCCAACCGCGTCATCCGCAGGACCTCGGCCCACCCGTCGACCCTCTCGACCCCGAGCGCCACACCGCCGTCGACATCGCGACATCCAAGCATCAGCTGCTCGTGGACAATGGTGAGAGTTCCTCCGACGCCGGGTCTTTGGCCGTCGGTCCTACCCAGGCCATCGATGAAACGACGCGTGGGCGCGGCGCCGAGATCCCTGCACCGTGCGAGCACATCGTCGGCGGCAGCGACCGAGATACCGGCGGCGACGCGGGCGATCTGGTCGACGAGAACGTGCTGGTATCTCTCCAGCTCCACCCAGGCATCAGGCTGGTCGTAATCGATGTCTCGCAGCACCCTGGCTTCGTCCAGCACCGGTAGACAGGGGTCCTGGTCCACCTTTTCGCCGTCGCGCGGGCTGCTGACATGAAGAGATAACGACCAGCGGTCGGTCGGATTTCGCGGGTCGTGGATGCACGGCTCGTAGATGAAACCGACCCGGCCCGCGGACGCGTCGAAAAGACTTTTCGGCACCAAGGTCTGCCGACGAAACGACTCATCGCGGTCGAACGTCTGCACCTCGAGATGGTTGCGGCAGACAGCGGTGATGGTCCATGCGGTGTGTTCGTGCGCGCCTGCGTTCTTCCCTGGCGGCCAGTAGCCGAAGGCGAACCGAATTCCGAAAGGCGCCAATGTGTAAAAAGGCGTCAGACCGCGACGCGGAGTTCGTCGCTCCAGCGAACCCAGTTCATGCGAAATGCAGTCGACCAAGAATTCGTCGTCCGAAACCGCGGCGGTGACCGCCGCTCGCACCGTGCGGACGGACTCCCGCTCGGGGTGCTCGCGCACCTCCGCAGTCGGGAACTCATCCGACCCGAACTGCGCGCACAGGTCGTCCAGCTTCATACGTGGGATGTGCAGGGCGGAAGGCAGTGCGATGCACAGTTCTGCGAGTGGCAGACCGCACATTGTTCCGGCGGCAGGTACACCGGTGGCACGCCCTTGCGAGCCACCGGGCGAACCTGAATATTCAGTCGGTCGTCGTCGTTGTTGGACGGTTCGAGCACCGCAGCTGCGCCGAAGAATCCCCTGACCTGCTGAGCGCTCGCGGCCACCGTGCGCGTCCGGCGGAACGTGACCTCCGCCGTCCTGGCCACCCAGACGATGACGCCGCCCAACGGCATAGTCGACGCCGGGGCATCACGGGTGGCGACGATATCCGCGGCGGCGATGTCGAGGCTCACCGACAAGTCCTCGAGGCCCGGGTGCAGCCTGACCACACCTTCTTTGGGCGCGGCGCCCGCGTAACCCGCCAGCGCGATCACGCCCGCGATATCGACGCCGTCGGCGTTCAAACGGGCCAATTCGGCATGCGGCACGACCTCAATTCGATCGTCGGATTTCTTAGGCGCCATGTTCATTCCCTCCGACTTGCGTGTCATTGGTCCGCAAAAGAAACGATTGCACTCTGCGGCACATGGCGTTGTTATTTTCGCGGACGTTGAAGGAATTCACAGAGATGACGCAGCAGCGGCGCACCATCGGGAAGTATCGGTCCGGTGACAGGACAGCTCCAAGACAAGGTCGTCATCCTCGCGGGGCTCGGCGGCATCGGCAACGGTCTGGCGCGGCGCTACGCCAACGAGGGCGCGCTGATGGTCATCGGTGACCTCGACGCCGAACTGACGGCGCGCATCGCCGAGGGCCTCGACCCTTCCGGCGAACGCGTACACGGTGTGACACTCGACGGCGCGGACGAGGACTCGGTCGCCGACGTCGTCAAGCTCGCCGTCGACAGTTTCGGCCGGCTCGACGGTATGCACCTGAACTTCACCAACGCCGCCGACGCTTACCTGCCCGGCGGTGTCGTCGACCTGCCGCTCGACGCGTTCGACGAGGTGATGCGCGTCAACACCCGTGGGTTCGTCATCTGCGCCAAGCATGCGATCCCGCCGATGATCGAGGCCGGCGGCGGGTCGATCGTCTTCACGGCATCCGTCGACGCGTACAGCGGCGCGAGCACCCGGGTGTCCTACCAGATGAGCAAGGCCGCCGAGCTGGCACTGATGCGCCACATCGCACGGAAGTACGGCCCGAAGGGCATTCGCTGCAATGCCATTGCGCCAGGACTGATTTGGCACTACAAGTTCGACCAGAACCCGATGCCCGACGGCATCGTCGAGCAGACGCGGGCCCGGCAGATGATCAAGTCCCGCTTCGGTAAGCCTGACGACATCGCCGCCCTCGGTGCACTGCTGCTCTCCGACGACGGCAGCTTCATCACCGCTCAGACGATCAGCGTCGACGGCGGCGTCACATTCCGGCCATGAGATCTACAGATATCGAACGGAAAAAACGATCTGAGCCCCGAAGGCCAGGTCGTCGTCGCCGCCGGCAAAAGTTGGATCGCTTTCGAGGTTGATCACCTGTCCGGTGACCAATTCCTTGCCTTCGCCGGCCGGGAACGACAGGAGTGTGCCGGCGACCCCGCCTGCGAGCGCAGTGTCATCGTCATCGAAGGGAGTACCGCTGTCGTCCTCCACCGCCGAAACTCGGACGGTCACCCTCCCCACGGCCTTGGGCGGCAGCAAGATGATGTCGGCCGTGCCGGGTGGGATCGTCGGCGAGAAGGAATCGGTGGCCATGGGATTCCAGCTGAACGGCACACTGACGTCGGCTCCGGTGCTGTCTCTGACGATCATCGAAAAGTCGGCTTCCCCGTAGGTAGCGGAATCGCTGTCGTCGGTGCAGTAGAGCGACACCAGCCGCACACCGACCCGGCGCCCCTTGAGCTTGATCGTGTCCGGTGCCTGGCCCGGTGCAGCGGCGACGGGCGACCATACGTAATCCCACTTGCCGTCGGGGGTCCACACGAGAATCGTGAAGAACAGCTTCGCTCCGCTCAGCATCGCGCTGTGGTCAGTCGTCTGCTTATCGGTGAGCAAATCTTGCAGGGACACTCGGTGAAGAAGCTTCGGCTCCAATGATGAAGCGGATGCGACGACGTCGGTCGGTGTGAAGAGGGGAAAGATCCCAATGAGTTCGGGTTGGCTCGTCGCCAGTTGCACACGCGCCATCGTTTTGACGTTCGTCGCGAACGAGATCGACGCGAACGTGCCGCCCACAGTGATGTCGACCTGCGGTACCTCCGCGCAGGCTGTCAAGTAGTTGGCGCGGGCTTCGCGAGCCAGCACCGGAAAATCGAGCGTCCCCAACAACTTGCCGTCGGGTCCCTGATTCTTGCGAAACAGCCGGGCCTGCAGGAGGCTGCCGACTGGAAGCGAGCCCGACGGGACCGTCGTGGTCGAGCCGAAGCTTCCCTTCAGCGTGAAGTCGGGTGCAGCGGCCCCGAAGTCGACCGTTCGCGTCCACAGGTCAGCGCCGCCCGTGGCGCCATTCGGGAGCACAAGTACGTTCGCGCCTCCAGCGTCCGTGATCTCCAGATCGCCCTGCGGCCGAATATTCGCCATTTCATGCCTCCTGTCAGCCACTCCGAGGGCAGTGGCTGCACGTAGTCTGATTGTCCGGTTCACCACCTGTCAGAGCGGGAGCTTGGACGAAATGAGCGCACCAATTTCGAAGCCGTTGACCATCATGTTCTGGCCGGAGTCGGCTTACGGGCCGACGAACCAGTGCATCGGCCTTGCCGCCATCCTGCGCGACCGCGGGCACACGATCGTCTTCGCCGCCGAGAGCTCGTGGGCAGGCAAGCTCACCCCCTTCGGTTTCATCGAGGAGCTCGTCGACCTGGCCGAAGCCGCCGAGGGTGCGTCCGATGAGGATGCGGGCGCGTTCTGGACCGACTTCATCGCCGAGACCGCGCCGGAGTTCCGCAAGCCGACCGTCGAACAGCTCGGGTCGTTCATCCAGCCGACGTACCAGGCACTCATCGACGGCGCGAAATACTGTGAGCCGCGGCTCCGCGAGATCGTCGCCAAGCACCAACCCGATGTCATCGTCGAGGACAACGTCGTGTTGTTCCCCGCGCTGGTATCCGGCGGCGCGCCGTTCGTGCGGATCGTGTCGTGCAGCCCGCTGGAGGTGACGGGACCCGACGTCCCGCCGCCGTTCTCCGGCCTTCCGAGTGTCGACCGCAGCGAGTGGGACGCTTACCGAGAGGAATTCGACCGCACCCACCGCGCGATGTGGTCGGACTTCAATAACTGGGTGCAGGCGCAGGGCGCGGACGCGCTACGCGATCTGGAGTTCATGCCTCACACCACGGCCGCCAACCTGTACGTCTATCCGGCGGAGGCCGACTACGCGGACGTCAGGCCTCTCGACGACACCTGGAGCCGGATGGACTCCAGCGTGCGCGAGACCGATGACGAGTACGTCGTCCCCGCCGAGGTCGCGGACCGACCCGAAGGCAGCGCTCTGGTGTATCTGTCGTTGGGCTCACTCGGCGGCGCCGACGTCGAATTGATGCAGCGCCTGGTCGACGTGCTGGGTGCGACGAAGCACCGCTTCATCGTCAGCAAGGGGCCACAGGCCGACCGAATCAAATTGGCGGACAACATGGTCGGCGCACAGATGCTTCCCCAGACAAAGGTGATTCCGCAGGTCGACCTGGTCATCTCGCACGGCGGCAACAACACGGTCACCGAGACGCTGCACTTCGGCAAGCCGTTGATCGTGCTGCCGCTGTTCTGGGATCAATACGAAAATGCCCAGCGCATAGACGAACTCGGATTCGGAGTGCGGCTGGATACCTACAAGTTCGCCGACGACGAGTTGACGGGTGCGGTCGATCAATTGCTGGCCGACACTGAACTTCGCGCCCGACTCGCCCAGATAGGCGAGGCGATTCGCGGGCGTGATGGCCTGCGGGTGGGCGCCGACGTGATAGAGCAGGTCGGCGTGAAGCATCGGGGCTGAAGTTGCTTGATCCGCTCGACGTGCTTGACCTCGCCGACGGCAAGCGCCTGGCCATTGTCGCCGAGGGCGACGGCCTGGCCGCCGTTCCACAGGCACAGGACCCGTCGGGGCAGTGGCATCGCGCCGGAGCAGGCGACGGGGTGGCGGAAGCATTGTTGAGCGTGCTCGCGCGGCTATCAGGAACGGTGACGCACGGCGGATTCACGACTCAGTCGTGGACGCAGCGAACGGCTATGGGCGAGAGGGCCATCGGTGTTGACCAGACCAACGAATCGGTGATCGTCGGCGACACGGCGGTGGTGAAATGGGCGGTCCATCTGCAGGAGGGACCGCATCCCGCACCGCACCGGATAGCCGTGCTCCGCGAAGCCGGCTTCGACGGCATGCCCGCGCCGTGGGGTCTGATCACCTGGCGGCCGGAAGGCGGTGAGGAGACGCTGGCGGCCAGCGTCGACGAATACGTTCCCGGTGCGGTCGACGGGTGGACATGGGCCGTCGAACTGATCACCGACGCCGCGCGCGGAGACTACCCCGATCGGGCATTCAACGCTGTGAGGACGGTCGGCTGGCTCGTCGCAGATCTGCACGCTGCATTGGCTGAGACGGTGACCGTTGCATCGGACGAGGATGCGCTTCGTTGGCGGGGTGCAGCGCTCAAGACACTGGAAGATGTTTGCAGTCTGCCGGATTCGGTGAGCGTCTCGTTGGCCCGTCAACGCAAGGGGGAGATCGAGACGGTCCTCGGTAGGCTCGGCTCGCTGGCAGGGACGTCCGTCATCGACGGGCACGGCGATCTTCACGTGGGTCAGGTACTGCGCGGTGATGGACGCTTTGTGGTAACCGATTTCGACGGCAACCCGGTGCTTCGAGCCGATGAGCGGATGCGGCCGATTCCCGCTGCGCTGGATGTCGCCGGAATGACGCAGTCGCTTGCCCACGCCGCAGTCGTGGCGGCGAAGTACACGGCGCTCGACCCCGAAACCCTGGCAGGAATCGACGGCCTGCTGAGGATGGCGTTCCTCGATGCTTACGTAGCCCGGATTGCGGAGCGTGGCCACGGTGAGCTGTACGAGTCGGCCGCGCTGTATCCCTTTCGGATGCAGCAGGTGCTGCGCGAGATCATCTACGCAGCAAGGCATCTGCCGAGGTGGATGTACGTACCAGACGCCGCTCTTCCTGCACTCCTTGACGAAGGGTATCCATCGTGAAGCCTGATGGTTTCGCCGCCGACCTCTACCGCAAGCCCGAGGTGCTGGGGCGGCTCGCGGAACTGCTGCGCGAACACAATCCGTGGGACGGCATCGTCCCGCCGGACATCGAGCGGGTGGTGCTGCTCGGAATGGGATCGTCGGCGTACGCGGGTGGAGTCGCCGCCGCACGCATGCGGGCCCGGGGCCTTGTTGCATCATCGGAACTGGCGTCGTCGCAACTGCTTCCCAACTGGGGTGAGCGCACGCTCGTCGTGGCGACGTCGGCCAGCGGCGGGTCAAAGGAGACGCTGGATGCGCTGAATCGTCTGCCGAGCGGGGTGCATACGGTGGCGCTGACGAACACGGCGGGATCGGCGATCACCCAGCGGTGCGATGCGGTGGTGGACCTGGCGGCCGAGCCCGAAGTCGGTGGCGTCGCGTGCCGCAGTTACCAGCACACCCTGGCGATGCTGCTGGCGCTGGAGTGCCACCTCACGAGCGTTGGGACGGATACGCTCGCGCATTCCGTCGCGCTGTCGGCGGATGCGAGCGCGTATCTGCTTGATACGGAGAGCGATTGGCGTCTCGAGGTGTCCGAGCCGCTGCTGGGGCCGTCGGGCATCTATCTGGCCGCGCCCGCGGACCGGTTGTGCTCGGCGCAGCAGGGCGCGTTGATGCTGCGGGAAGGTCCGCGGGTGCAGGCGGTTGGTTGCGAGACTGGTGACTGGAGCCATGTCGACGTGTATCTGACGAAGACCATCGACTACAGGCTGCTGGTGTTCGCGGGGTCGGAGTGGGAAGCGCAGCTGGCGGAATGGACGACGGAGCGTGGCAGCACGGTGGTCGGGGTGGGAGGGGTCGTGCCAGGCACGCAGTACAACCTCCGGTATCCCGGTGATGGCGACGACACGGTTCGGCTGTTGACGGAGGTGCTGGTTCCTGAGCTGATCGCGGCCCGTGCCTGGCAGGCTCAGCGAATGTAGACCTCGCCGCCGGTGGGATAACCGCCACCGTGCGTCGTGATGTGAACGTGGTCGTAGTGGCCGTAGCCACCCGCCTTCGCACCGTTGGGCGTGTAGTACATGCCGCGCCAGATGCAGTCCTGCAGGTCGAATTTGTCCGCGTTGTTCAACGCGAACGCGACGATCCGGTTTCCGAGCGCGATGCCCGCGGCCGATGTCGGATTCGGGATCATCACGTCGAGCGCCAGGCCGTTGGGATGCCACCGAAGAGAATCCGGCCGAACTCCGCCGATGTTCTGGATCTCGGGGAACAACGCACTGATGCTGCGCGCGACCAGGATGGTCTTGACCTGTAGGCCCCTCTCGGGCGCTATGCCGACGGGCAGCACGCGCTCGGCCTCCCGGTTGTAGACCCGGTACCTCGAGGCCGTCGCGAACTGCGCCTGCTCGATACCGCCGGCAGGTTCGATGCTGGCAGGCGCGGTCAAGATGGCGTCCGGTGCGGAGGCGACTACCTCGACGCTGCGCGCGTCCTCGACGATCTGATCGCCCGCGGCAGCCTCGCTGACGGGCGCGGGGACGGAGACGTCGCCGCCGGCTGCGAGTAAGAGTGCATAGGGGGCGAGGACAGCCGCTGCGGGAACGGCCGACGGCGTTATCCGTCGGCGGCGAGCGACACTATGCCTCCCCATCACGAAGCACAATACGAGCAAAGAGGGAAATGTTCATCTTCCCTCAATGAACCCTTAGAAAGCGCTGGCAGCACCTCGACCAGCGAATATCACGAATCGATAACGTTTCCGCAGCTCAGCGGGGTGGCGACCCGCTGCCGGGGAGGTCGGGCGCGTAGCGTCGCTCGCAGCGTCGAATCGGTCGGGTGCCTAACCGAGCCGGCAGTTTTCGCTCGACCGGTTCGATGTCGTCCCTCGGTCGACTCTGTCGGTCACACTGACTCACGTGCCTCAAGACGCCATCAGCGTCGGCGGGGTCGACCTCGCCGATCCGGACACCTATCTATCGGGTATGCCTTTCGACGCCTTCCGCGAGCTTCGCCGCCGTTCTCCGGTGGCGTGGCACCCGTACAAGGACGGCCCCGGCTTCCTGGCGCTCACGGGTTACGACGAGATCCTGGCCGTCTCGCGGGACAGCGCGACATGGTCGTCGCAGACCGCAGGCGTCTTCTTCGACGTGCCAAGCCCGCAGGATGAGTTCCAGCTCGCGCTGATGATGCTGACGATGGACCCGCCGCGCCACACCAAGCTCCGCTCCCTGGTGAGCAAGGGCTTCACGCCGCGCCGCGTCGCACGGCTCAACGAGCACGTCGCCGACATGGCGCGCCAAATCGTCGACGGCGTGGCCGAGCGGGGCGAGTGCGACTTCGTCAACGACGTCGCAGGCGCGCTGCCGTCCTACGTGATCGCCGAGCTCCTCGGCATCCCGCTCGAGGACGGCCGACGGCTCTACGAGCTGACCGAGATCATGAACTCCGGCGCTGTCGGCGACGCGGTGCAGACGCACGTGATCGACGCACAGATGCAGATGTTCTCCTACGGCAGCGAGCTCGCCGCGCGGAAGCGCTCGAATCCCGGCGACGACATCGCGACCGCACTGCTGGATGCCGAGGTCGACGGTGAACGCCTCACCGATCTCGAATTCAACATGTTCTTCCTTCTGCTCATCAACGCCGGCGGCGACACCACGCGCAACCTTGTGGCGTCGGGCATTCTCGCGCTGATGGATCACCCCGACGAACGCGAGCGACTCACCGCTGACCCGTCGCTGCTTCCGACCGCGATCGAGGAGCTGCTCCGCTACACCACACCCGTCACCGTTTTCGTTCGCACGGCGACGAAGGACACCGAACTGCGAGGCATTCACGTCAAGGCGGGCGACCGCGCGGCGATGTTCTATCCGTCGGCCAACCGCGACGAGAACCACTTCGACGATCCCGATCGCCTGGACATCAGCCGCGCCCCGAACCCACACCTCGCCTTCGGCGGCGGCGGCACCCACTTCTGTCTCGGCGCGAACCTCGCCCGCGTAGAAGCCACCGCAATCATTCCCAAGGTTCTGGCGCGGATGAAGGATCTCGAACTCGCCGGGCCCGTCGAGCGGGTGCGGTCCAACCTGATGAACGGCATCCATTCGATGCCAGTCAAGTTCACTGCGACCTCAGCGGTCTCAGTCTGACAGCCCATCCCGCCAGCGAAAGCTGTTGACGTACTTGCCCATATCGAGGGCAAGCGCGAGGTTGACCCCTGACGGGTGACCGGTGCCGAAGGTCGGCGTGAATTCGTGATACGGACCGACCGCCGTCGCCACCAACGCATAGTCGTTCTTGACTGCGGCCATTGCGACGATCCGAAGCCGGGTGAAGGATCCGCTTGTGTCCTGAGGGTAGTCGTCGAAGACCGCGCCGTATCCAGGCTCGTAACCGACCATGGCATTTGGTATCTCGTAGTCGAGCGTCGCATCGGGGTAATACTCGGCGATCATCTTCTCGACGACCTGCCTCGCCGTGCGCTTCTCGGCAGGCTCTCCCCACAGATCCAGGACGCCGGTGTCGCCACCGAGATACTCGAGCGCTACCCAGTCGTCGTACATGGTCGCCTTGTACAAAGATCCGGGCGCCGGGTACTGCACCGAGAACTCTCCATCCTTGGCGACGAAGCGTGGATTGGTGTCAATCGGCTGACCGATCGGCGGACGGCCGCAGTCGGGTGGGCACGTGTATCGCACCGTCGGTGGCGTCGCAAGCACCGCCGCGGTGATTCCCGCGGCGACAACGACACTGAGACCGGCGCCCAATGACGCGAACAGCCGACGATGGGTGGTGTGCTGACCCGAGTCCGGTACTTCGTAACCCTCGTGGAGTAGGAAGTACTGCAGGCCAATTCGCAGCATCAGTAGCGCGACGACAGCGAACATGAGATGGGCACCGAGGTCGACACCTTCCACGGCAGGAGTGGCTTCCCAGAGGCCCACCGCGGCGAACAGGGCCAGGGTCGCCAGCACGCAGTACGCCACGAACTTCCACCGACCGAACCACAGCGCCGCGCCGACCAATCCGCCCATGGCCGCCGTCATCAGCGGGATCGCGATGCCCTGCACACCCGCTTGCGCGAGCATGACGGTGACTGGCCGGTCGCCGGCCGTGACCCCGGTCGCGAACTGCGGCGCCATCCGGACAAGCGTGGCCGCCGCAGTGAAACTGATGGCGCTCAGCGACCCGATGACCAAGCCGTCCAACGACTTCCGCGTGCGCTGGACCAGCCGCATCACCGCGGTAGGCGCCAGCATGAGTATCGCGCCACCGACAGGTACCGCGATTCCAACCAGCTGCGCCAGCCTTCTCGACGATGCGTTGGCCAACGACACGTCGTATAGGTCGGCGACGAATGATCCCGTCGCGAGTGCCCAACCGACGCCAAGCCCGATTCCCAGCAGTGCAGTCGGCGCCAGCACCCGAAGCGTCAAGGTGCGATGGATATCCGTCTCGTACAGGTACACCAGGAAAATCAGGGGAAGGCCGAGCGCGCTGACGGCGATCATGGGCGCCTGCCACCGCAGCAGGCCAAGCGCGATCAGCAATAGGAAGAGGAACGCGAGGCCAACTCGAAAGACGTTGCGGGAGCGCAGCGGAAGTTGAGGGAGAAGTGAGCTCGCCACCGAGAGGTGCAGCACCTGCTCGTCTGGCGCCGCGACGTACGAATTCATCCGCAGGCGGCCAGCGCCGCCGCCTGGACGCTCCGCCATAGGCGGTTGTGTCATTCGGGCTTCGCCCGGGTTTGAATCCCGAGCAGGTTCTTGACGAGGTTATAGGTGTTCGGGCTGCCGAGACCGGTCACGACGTCGTAGCCGGGTTGCGTTAGGTCGACCGCGTTGCCGCCCAGATGGATGTCTCGAAAGCCCGGGAGATCAGAACCGGCAGCAACCCTGTACAGGAGGGGATTGATGTCCCCCAAAGCCCTGCCGCCGTTGGCCTTGAGGTACTGGTTCATCAGTACGGTGAGCGCCGCCCAGATCGGCGCCGCCTGAGACGTGCCCGCGCCGACATACTCGTTCTGTCCGAAGATGAACCTCACCCCGGTGAGCGGATCACCGATCGCCGACACGTCGGGCGTGAGCCTGCGTTGGCCCGCGTCTCGATCAATCGACAGCCTTTGTTGCCATGCCGGGCGCGCGAAGAGTTCTGATACGCCGCCACTGGTGCCCTGGGACAGCGGTGAATCGATCCACGCGTATTCAGCGAGCCACTGCCCGCGCGGTCCCGTCGACAAAGTCGTCGCGCCGACAGCGGTCATCGTGGGCAACGACGAGATCGCGTCCAGCCCAATGTCATCCGGCCCCGGTGGGGACGACCACTCGTCGGCGCCCTTGCATTCGAGGCCGGCGTTGTCCCCCGTCGCATCGAACGCCGATGTGCCGTGTGCCTGCGCCCTCACCAAGGCTGCTTCCACCGGAGCGAGATCGGCCGCGCTCGCCATCTTGTCGCACGCCCACCCGATCGACAGGCTCCATACCGCGCCTGGATACCGGCGGTCGGCATCCTCGAACATCCGGCCGATCTTCTCGTAGGCCCCGTCGCCTTCAAGAGTGGATCTTGCGTTGATGACGACAAGTCGCGCATCGGGTGCAATGGCGTGCGCCACTTGCAGATCCATCGTCGTCTCACCGTGTGCCTCGTCCGGTATGCCCCCGACCACCTCTGGTGCGAACCGAGGCAAACCAGAGGTATCGGCGTAGGTGTCGAGGTCCTTCTGGTCGAAGCCGTCGAACTCGAAGAACACGATTGTCGCGCCCTTACCGGTGTGGTCCTGCTTCACCAGCGGAGTCGCGTTGTAGGCATCCAGCAATCCGGCTGGCCGCAGACCGCCCTGCTGCACATCGAGAGGAAAGTTGTCCGGACGCTTTGTGTGATGCGGTGTGTAACCGATGATCCGGCCAATCCCGGTGACATCGTCATCGAGCGCGGCAGGTACCTCCGGCTGTTCCGGTGACGCATAGAACACCTGGCCTCTGCGGCCGCGATAATCGTTCACCGTGACGCCGAAGGCCCGCGCCATGTCCTGGGCGGCGCCTTCGACGATCGCCCACCCGTCGCCGGGCCGCCAACGCACCGACAACTCCCGAGCGCGCGCCCAGCCCATCAAATCGGAAGGGCGAGACGAGCTCGGCAGGGTGACAGTCAATTGCGCATCACCGCTGCGCGACGGTCCCAGGTCGGTCGAGCTCGCCAACAGCGACGCGAACGGACCCTTGATGACCGCCGAGTTCGTCGGCGCGCAGCCGGCACTCAGACCCGACGCAGCAACGACTGCCGACGCCGCGATGAGCGCCGGCAGCCGCCGCCGCATATCGGTGATGGTTCCTACGAGCCGTTCGTCACGTGCCGACCATGCTCGCCCGGCTGAACCTGCGAGGGTGGCGGCGCATTCACGGACGGGGTGAACAGGTTCGGCGCCTGCGGATCGATCCGCGGAGCCTTCTCGGTCGGCGACACAGGAGCGGCCGGCGACGTCGTCGTGGTGGTTGTGGTCGTCGTCGAAGTTTCCGGAGCCTTCTCCTCTTCCTTCGCGCAACCAGCGGTGATCATGCCCATAGCCGCGACCGCTCCCAGCCCGGCAACCATCGCTAGTCGACGAGGCAAACGACTCTGTGTCCTCATTGCGTTTCCTTATCTACTTACCTGCACTGTAATCGGCAGGAATTACCGACCATGGTTCCATAGAGAGCGAATCCGCGCTAGTACCACAGCAAAATTAACGATCATGAAGATGCGTCTGCGCAGAGCCGCAGATCGACGGGGTGAACGGGACGGGGACCGGTCCACAAACGCCGATCCCAAAGCGGCTGTTGGACGGTGCGTCGCAGACGGTCCTCCGCCCGCATTCGGCGGCGTTGCCGACACCCGGCGTCGCAATCCTGGCGAATCCCGCCGGGCAAATCCGACGGCCCAATACCCGAATTCTGGTCCCGCAGCGCCATCTTCCACCCTCGAGTTGCAGAGCTATCGGAGGTAGCGAAAGGTGCCATATCGAGATTCCCCGAAGGCCCAACCAAGCGCGCGGATGTGGCGTAGGTGTTTAGGGGAGTGTCGGAGATTGCCTGCCAAAGGGAGCCCCATGAAAGCACTGCACAAGATCCTGCTCTTCGCCTGTGTCATCGCCCTCGCCCTGTTCGGGGCCGCCGCGTGCGGCAAGAAAAGCGAAGGTGGCGGTGGCGGTGGCGGAGGTGGCGGAGGTGAGATCAACATTGCCTTGACCTCGTTCCCCGACTATGTCGACCCGCAGTTGTCCTACACCGTCGAGGGGTGGGAGGTGCTCTGGAACGTCTACACACCGCTGCTGACCTACAAGCACGCCAAGGGCAAGGACGGCACACAGGTTGTGCCCGCGCTCGCGCAGGACATGCCCGAGATCTCACCCGATGGGAAGACGTACAAGCTGAAGCTGCGGTCCAACATGAAGTACTCGGACGGCACGCCCATCAAGGCGTCCGACTTCGCGTACGGCATCCAGCGACTCTTCAAGGCCGACTCGGGTGGATCGGTGTTCTTCGACAACATCGTGGGCGCCACCGAGTACGCCGATGGGAAGGCCGAGACGATCACCGGGATCAAGACCGATGACAACACCGGCGACATCACCATCACGCTCAATGAGCCCAACGGCACGTTCGAAAATGTCCTCGGCCTGATGTTCGCCGCCCCGGTTCCGCCGAGCACGCCGCTGGACAAGGATTCGACGAACAAGCCGCCACCAGCCAGCGGTCCGTTCATGATCAGCAAGGTCGATGCGCCGCGGACGCTGACGATGGAGCGCAATCCGAACTTCCAGACCGTGAAGGACGCAGGCGCCACCGAGGTGGTGGATGCGAACGTCGACAAGATCATCGTCAACGAGAACAAGAACAACAGCGCCCAGGTCACCGACGTCGAGCAGAACAAGGTCGACTTCATGCTCGACCCGCCGGTTGCCGACCGTTTGGCCGAGGTCAAGGCGAAGTACCCCGATCGCTTCCGGATGGAGGATTCGATCAACACCTACTACTTCTTCATGAACATGGAGAAGCCGCCGTTCAACGATCTCAAGGTCCGGCAGGCGATCAACTACGCGATCGATCCCGAGGCGCTCAACCGGATCTTCGGCGGCCGACTGCACCCCTCACAGCAGATCCTGCCGCCAGGTATGCCCGGCTACCAGGAGTACAAGCTCTACCCCGGCCCTGACATGAACAAGGCCAAGCAACTGATCGCCGAGGCGAATCCAGCCGACAAGGACATCACTGTCTGGACAGACGATGAGCCGGATCGTAAGCGTATCGGGGAGTACTACCACGACCTGCTGACCCAGCTTGGCTTCAACGCCACGCTGAAAGTCATTGCGGGCGACGTGTACTGGACGACTGTCGGCAA
Source organism: uncultured Actinomycetota bacterium (assembly GCA_963756865.1). GTDB lineage: Bacteria > Actinomycetota > Actinomycetes > Mycobacteriales > Mycobacteriaceae > Mycobacterium. The sequence goes on from CAVWPQ010000030.1 coordinate 116,443, forward strand.
CCAGTCGACGCCCGATATGGACACCGGCTTCGCCGACTGGTTCCAGGATTTCCCGCATCCGGACGATTTCTTCCGTCCACTGCTGCACGGGGAAAGCATCCTGCCGACCAACGGCAACAACCTGTCCCGGGTCAACATCGGAGCCAACAACGCCAAGGCAGACGAGCTGCTGACGAAGCTGATCGGCGACGGCGGGGTGGAGGACCAGTACGCCGCACTGGACAAGGCCTACATGGAGCAGGCGGTCTGGGCGCCCTACGGCAACGAGGAGTTCACGACGTTCCTCTCGGAACGGATGGACTTCGACAAGTCCTATCATCATTCACTTTTCAACCAGGACTACACCTCCTTCGCAATCAAGTAACGGGAGATGGTCTCGCCCATCGATTCGCTGGAGGCACCCGGCGAACCGCCGATTCCGACAGGGGTGCCGAAGTCGCGGATCCAGGGGCGTAGCCCCTGGTATCTCGCGTGGCTGCGGTTGCGTCGCAACAAGATGGCGTTGGCGTGCGCCGTGCTGTTCGTACTGATCGTGTTGTTCTGTCTGGCAGCACCTCTGTGGGCCGAACACGTGGCGCACACCGGGCCCAACGAGAACCACCTGACCGACACGGTGATGATCGACGGGCAGGAGACCGACGTCGTCTCACCTGACGGCACCCCCATCGGTCCCGGCCTGCACGGGAAGTTCTTGCTCGGCGCAGACCAGAACGGCCGAGATGTCATGGTGCGGTTGATGTACGGCGGCCGGACATCGATCTACGTCGGCCTGGCGGCGGCGCTCGTGACGACGATCCTCGCCGTCGTCGTCGCCCTGCTGGCCGGCTACTACCGAGGCTGGATCGACGCGGTGCTGTCCCGCACGATGGACATCATCTGGGCTTTCCCGGTGCTGCTGCTCGGCATCGCATTGGGCACCACATTGGCCATCGGCGGCCTGAAGATCGGGCCGATCGAGATCGCGGGCGACTCGCTCTGGATACCCATCCTCATCATCGGCCTTGTCTACGTGCCCTACGTGGCCCGACCGATCCGAGGGGAGATTCTCGCGCTGCGGGAGAAGGAGTTCATCGAGGCTGCCGTCGCCCAGGGCAAGGGCCCGCTGAGGATCATGTTCTCCGAGTTGATGCCCAACATCGTGTCCACCGTCGTGGTGTTCTTCACGCTCAACATCGCCAACAACATGCTGCTGGAGTCGGCGCTGTCATTCCTCGGCGCGGGTGTCCGGCCGCCGAACGCATCGTGGGGATCCATGATCTCGGATGGCTACCAGGTGATCTTCACCGCGCCGCACCTGACGGTCGTGCCCGGGCTGATGATCGTGCTGACGGTGTTGTCGCTGAACGTATTCGGTGACGGCCTGCGGGACGCGATGGATCCGCGCGCCAAGATCCGACTGGAGCACTGACGATGGCACGCTTTGTCGCCAGGCGGCTGCTGGGGATGGTCTCGGTCCTGTTCGCGATCTCGATCATCGTCTTCCTGATCTTCAACGTGATCCCCAACTCCGACCCGGCCCAACGCATCGCGGGCAAGAACGCCGATCCCGCGCTGATCGCCAGGGTCAGCGCCGATCTCGGACTCGACCAACCGTTGTACGTCCAGTACCTGACGATGATGAAGCAGATCTTCACCGGCCAGCTGACGTCGTACGCCAAGGACCGCAACGTCGTCGAGCAGATCTGGGAAGGCCTTCCCGCCACCTTCTCGCTGTGCATCGGTGCGGCGGTGATCTGGATGACGTTGGCGATTCTGTTCGGCTACCTCAGCGCAGTGCACGCGGGCAAGTTCACCGACCGCGCACTGACGATCCTTGCCCTCATCGGTATTTCGATGCCCGTCTTCTGGCTGGCCGCGATGCTGCTCTACTTCCTGAGCTTCAAGGTCGAACTGTTCCCGACGGGCAGTTATGTGCCGCTGACAGAGGACCCCGTCGACTGGGCGTATCACCTGATACTGCCGTGGTTCACGCTGGCCGTGCTGTTCGTCGGCATCTACAGCCGCGTGCTGCGCTCCAACATGCTCGACGCGATGAACGAGGACTACGTGCGCACCGCGCGCGCCAAGGGGTTGTCCGAACGCCAGGTCCGCACCCGCCACGTCCTCCGCAACTCGATGATTCCCGTCATCACGCTGTTCGGACTCGACTTCGGCATGGTGGTCGGCGGTGGCGCGATCCTCACCGAAACCGTCTACAACCTCGACGGCGTCGGCCTCTACGCCGGGGAGGCGATCCGCTCACTGGATCTGCCACCGCTGATGGCGGTCGTGATGTTCGGAGCCTTCTTCATCGTGCTGTTCAACACGATCGTCGACATCCTCTACGCGGTGCTCGATCCACGCATCCGGCTGGGAGAGGCGGCGCCCGCATGATCCTCACCGTCGATGACCTCCGGGTCAGCTTCGCCACCGAAGACGGCGTCGTCAAAGCCGTCGACGGCGTCTCATTCGGACTCGCCGCAGGCGAGGTACTGGCGATCGTCGGCGAATCCGGCTGCGGGAAAAGCGTTACCGCGCAGACGCTTACCGGCCTGACGAGGGCATCCAATGCCAAGATCACGGGCTCGGTCAACTACCGCGGACGGGAGATCAACGGACAAGACGACAACCAGTTGCGCGATGTGCGCGGCGAGCAGATCGCGATGGTCTTCCAGGACCCGATGTGTGCGCTCAACCCCGTCTACCGGGTGGGCGACCAGATCACCGAGATGATCCGTGCGCATCGCGATGTGTCCAAGAAGGAAGCTCAAGCCAAGGCCATCGAGCTGCTTCGCTCGGTCGGCATCCCCAACCCCGAGCGACGGGTCCGGCTCTACCCGCACGAGTTCTCCGGTGGGATGCGGCAGCGCGTCATGATCGCCATGGCGCTGGCGCTGGAACCCGATGTGCTGATCGCCGACGAGCCAACTACCGCACTCGACGTCACGATCCAGGCCCAGATCCTCCAGCTGATCGACCAACTCAACCGCGAACGCGGCCTTGCCGTCATCATCATCACCCACGACCTGGGCGTCGTCGCCGAGATCGCCGACCGGGTGTTGGTGATGTACGCGGGGCAAATCGTCGAGGATGCGACGCTGGACGAGATCTTCTATGAGCCAAAGCATCCCTACACCTGGGGGCTGCTCGGTTCACTCGCCCGCCTCGACCAGCCGCGAACTGCGCGGCTGACCCAGATTCCCGGCGCTCCCCCTTCGCTGCTGTCTCCAGCTCAGCCGATGTCGCCGGCGGAACGGCTCCAGCGGGCTGCCGCTTCGCGCCGCGTTGCTCGCATGTGTTCGACGAGTGCGCCGAGCCTCCGCCCCTCGAAGCACGCACTGGCGGAACACATCTCGACCGGTGCTGGCTGGACCCGGAAGTGAAGGCAGCTCATGGCTAAGGGCGATCTGCTGCTCGAGGTGACCGACCTCGTCAAACACTTCCCGATCAAGTCGGGAATGATCGTCGACCGCGAGGTCGCACGGGTGCGTGCGGTCGACGGCGTCAGCTTCACCCTCAAGGAGGGCGAAACGCTCGGCCTTGTAGGCGAATCCGGCTGCGGGAAATCGACCCTGTGCCGGGCGATCCTGCAGCTGACGACCCCGACGTCGGGGTCGGTGCGGTTCGACGGTGAGGAGCTGGTCGGCCGGTCGCGCCGCGACCTGCGCGCGATGCGCCGCCAGATGCAGATGATCTTCCAAGACCCGTTCGCCTCGCTCAATCCGCGCAAGCGAGTCGGCCAGATCGTCGGCGACCCTCTCGAACTGCACCGCATAGCCCGCGGCGCCGAGTTGAAGCGTCGCGTCCAGGACCTACTCGATCGCGTCGGCCTGAACGCCGAGCACTACAACCGGTTCCCGCACGAGTTCTCCGGCGGCCAGCGTCAGCGCATCGGCATCGCGCGCGCACTTGCGTTGCAGCCCAAGCTGATCGTCGCCGACGAACCCGTCTCCGCACTGGACGTCTCCGTGCAGGCGCAGATCATCAACCTGCTCGAGGACGTTCAGGACGAGTTCGGGCTCTCCTATCTGTTCGTCGCCCACGATCTCGGCGTCGTCCGCCACGTCTCGGATCGAGTCGCGGTCATGTACCTGGGCAAGATCGTCGAAGACTCGGGCGCAGATGAGCTCTACGACAAGCCGATTCATCCCTACACCAACGCGCTGCTTTCGGCGGTGCCGATCCCTGACCCCAGGCGGAACTCGGCACGCGAACGGCTGGTGCTCGAGGGTGATGTACCAAGCCCGATCGACCCGCCCCCCGGCTGCCGTTTCCATACCCGGTGCCCGTGGTGCACCGACGTGTGCACGTCAGATGAGCCTGCGTTGATCGAACACCGGCCGGAACACTCTGCGGCCTGCCATCACCCGCAGAACGTCTAGGCAACTACTCCGCCGAGTCTTCCTCGCCTGCCGCCTCGACGTCCGGTGACGGATCCAGGACGCTCACCGCGATCCCGTATGGAAGGAAGCGCACCTTGCGCGTCGGGTCGGTGTTGTTCTTGTTCGCCCGAAGCGCGTCGAGTTCGGTCGCGTACACCTCTTCGACGTGCGCCTTGCCTTCCCCGTCGACGGTGTAGATCGACCACACCCCGTCGCCGGTCTCGCCGGTCGTTTCCGGCTCATGGCGCTGGCGGCGCGAGAACTCGTCGAAGAGGACGCTCCACCCTGCCCGCTCGCCGGTCGAATCGAAGACCTTGCCGATTGCGTCGCGCAGTCCCTCGCCGGCCTCACGGATCACCCGATCGAAATCTTCGGGATCGAACCCGAACGGCCCATTGCTACTCATCTACCCAGTGTGCCACTACCCCCAGGGGGACTGCGGATACACAGGTTGCTGGTAGGCCGGAGGGTACGACGGGCCCTGGTTGGGCACCTGGATCGGCACCGGTACCGGCACGAACGGGACGTTGACCCACGACGTAGTCATCGACGGCGTCGTGCTTGTCGTTGTCGTCGTGGTGGTGGTCGTCGTTGTCGTGGTGGTGGTTGTCGGTGACGTCGTGGTCGTGGTCGGTGACGTCGTGGTGGTCGTCGGCACCGTCGTGGTCGGTGTCCACGTCGGCGACGGCGGAGGCGGAGGCGGCGCCTCGCTCGTGATCGTCACGGTTTCCGGCGGCGGAGGGGGCGGTGGCGGCTCCGGCGGCGGAGGCTCGGGGCTCTGCTCCTTGGGCGGCTCTGGCGCAGGTGGCTGCGGCTCGGGCGCCTTGGGCTCGGGTGGTGTGGGTGCTTCGGTCGCCTTCGTGCTCTCGGTCGCACTGGTCAGCCCGTACGCGACACCACCGACCGTGACAATGGCGATGAGCGCCGCCACCCCGATACCCAAGACGGCCAAGCGGTGGAAGGGGCGCCGCGGCTCTTCGTAGGCCACCCGGCCCGTCGCCGGTGCGTACTCGATTGCCGGCCGGACATCGGAATCCGTTACCAGATAAGGGTTATCACCGCTGTAGGGATTCTCACCGGTGTACGGGACCAGCTCCTCGCCGCCCTCTTCCTGCGACCAAGCCAGTGCGCGGAACGTTGCCGATCCGGGAGCGTCGGGCCCTGGGCCGTCGTAGACGGGTGCTGCCGCTGTCACATCGGTGGCGGCAGCAGCCGCGCCGGTCGGGGCCTCCGCGTCGAGCGCGGTGGCCGCGTTGGCTCCCGTCGGCGCGTCGGCGTCGGCGCCGAACGCTGCGAACAGCGCGGCGCCGACCGCCGCGTTCAGAGCCGGGGCGGGCGTGGTCACCACCGGAAGCTTCGTGTGTTCGGAAAGGCGTTGTGCGACAAGAGGAATGCTCGCTCCACCACCGACGATCGCAACTGCGGCGAGGTCAGACGCCGATGTGCCGTTGCGTTCGGCCAGATCGTCAAGGGCGGAAACGACACCGTCCAACGGCCGTTGAATCAGTTCCTGCAGTTCGTCGCGCGTCAGCCGGATGTCAGCCCGGTAGCCGGGCAGTTCGAGGACCAGTTGGGTCGCGGTGTCGGCGGAGAGTCGTTCCTTGGCCCTTCGGCACTCGTCCCGGAGTTTGGTCAGCGACTCGACGGCTGTGGTGCCTGCCGGGTCGGCTTTGTCGGCGATGTTGTCCAGGACGCGGGCCAGCAACGCCTGATCGATCAGGTCGCCGGAGAAGTCCGGATAGCGGACGGTCTCCCCGACGGGTTCGAACGACGTCGCGGCATCGGCGAGGGTGATGCTGGTGCCGCTTCCGCCGAAGTCGAGCAGTGCCACCTTGCCGGTCACGGCGATACCGGGGTTGGCCTGCAGGGCTGTCAGCGCGGCGACGGCGTCGGAGACCACCCGGACCTGCTCGTGGTTGCGCGACAGCAGCCTGCTGTTGGCAAGTGCGCCGCGGAAAGCCCAGATCGTGGCTGAATTCCAGTGCGCAGGGACCGCTATCGCCACGTCGGGCGACGGTCCACCGCCGACCTCGACCATCGCGTCGAGCGCCTGCATCAGAAGGTGTTCGGCCCGATAGCTCGTGCCGTCGGGGGTCACCAGCGGGACGCGATCGCCGACCCGTTCGACGAACCCGCTGATCGTGCCGCCCGATTGCGCGAGGGTCAGCATCGAGCGGCGCGTCACAGGTTTGTTGCCGACACGCGCCGCGACCAGGTTCGTTGTCCCAACCGACAACCCCAAGGGGTCGCTCATAACGGCCCAAACCATAGCTCCGTGATGGGCTGATATCGCTCAGACACTCCGTGCACACCCCGTTTGAACAGCGTTCGGCCAGCATGCTTTTGAGTGCTCGAGTTTTATCACCGCCACGCAGGGTACTGGCAGACCCATGACTTCCTTATGGCTGGCCGACCGGGCAAATCGACCGTCGCCGCCAGAACCCTTGCTGGAGACCGACCGCCAAGCCGATATCGCGGTGGTCGGCGCCGGAATCACCGGCCTCGTCACCGCCGTGCTGCTGGCCAGGGCGGGCAAAAGCGTCATCGTGCTCGAGGCGCTCTCCGCGGGTGCGGGTGCCACAGGCAACACCACGGCCAAGATCAGCCTGCTGCAGGGCACCAAGCTGTCAAGGATCATCGGCAAGCACGGCACAAAACGGGCCGAGCAGTATGTCGCGGGCAATCGCGAGGGTAAGGACTGGCTGCTTCACTATTGCGAGGAGCACGGCATCCCCGTGCAGCGCGAGGACGCCGTCACCTACGCGCAGTCGGAGACGGGTGTGTCCTCGGCGCGCGAAGAACTCGAGGCGTGCAAGGCAGCGGGGCTGACGGTGGACTGGGTCGACGACGCCGACATCCCCTTCCCATTTCACGGTGGCGTCCGTCTAGCCGACCAGGCTCAGTTCGACCCGATGCCGTTACTGGACAGACTGATCGCTGAACTCGACGAGCGCGGTGGACGCCTTGCGCAAGGCGTTCGCGTACAAAAGGTTTCGGGTGAGGGTGACAAGCTGGCGCTGCATGTGCGCACCACCACGGGCGACGAGTTCATCGTCAAGGCCGATCAATGCGTGCTGGCTACCGGCATTCCCATCCTCGACCGCGGCGGATTCTTCGCTCGGCTCAAGCCGCAGCGGTCGTACTGCATGGCCTACCGGGTGCCCGGCGACATCACCAGCGGCATGTACATCTCGACGGACTCACCGACACGGTCCGTGCGCTACGCACCGACCGCTGACGGTCAGCGGCTCATCGTCGGCGGCGCAGGCCATCCCGTCGGTCACGAAAAGCACCCGTCGTCGTCCGTGCAGGAGCTCGACGCGTGGGCGAAGATGAACTATCCGGGAGCGATGCAGACGCACTACTGGTCGGCGCAGGATTACTCGCCCATCGACGAGTTGCCGTATGTCGGGCCCATACTGCCGGGGAACGACAAGATCTTCGTTGCAACGGGTTTCGACAAGTGGGGCATGACGAACGGGACGGCCGCGGCGCTGGCGTTGACGAGCCGGATCCTTGGCGGCCGGATGGACTGGGCCGAAGCGTTCGCGAGCTGGAGCCCTCATGAGCTGTCGGGCATCCCGAAGGCCGTGCAGAACAACCTGGAGGTGGGCCTCTACCTGGCAAGGGGATGGATCACTCCGGCGACCAGGATCATCGACGCCCGACGCGAGGACGGCGGGGTCGTCAGCGGACCGCCGTGGCATCTCGAGGGGCGCAGCGTCGTCGACGGCGTCGAGCGTCGCGTGTCCCCGGTCTGCCCCCACCTGGGCGGGATCGTGAACTGGAACGACGCCGACGAATCGTGGGAGTGCCCGTTGCACGGCTCGAGGTTCTCGCCCGACGGCAAGCTTCTCGAAGGTCCTGCGACAAGGGATCTCACCGCGGCTCAGTAGTATCCCGCCCATGGGCGATATCGACGACATCATGCGGGTGAAGTACCGGTATCTGCGGGCGCTGGACACCAAGCACTGGGACGAGTTCGCAGACACCCTGACCGAGGACATCGTCGGCGACTACGGGACCTCGCTCGGTGAGGAGCACCATTTCACCGACCGTGACACGCTGGTCGAATTCATGCGCACCTCGATGCCCGCAGGCGTGCTCACCGAACATCGCGTGACACATCCCGAGATCGACGTCGACGGCGACGAAGCCACCGGCACCTGGTACCTGCAGGACCGCGTCATCGTTCCCGACTACAACTTCATGCTCTACGGCGCCGCGTTCTACCACGACCGCTACCGTCGCACCGCCGACGGCTGGCGGATCAGCGCCACCGGATACCAGCGCACGTACGAGGTGAACATGTCCACCGAGTCGATCACCAATTTCAAGGTGAAACCTGGCGCGGCGCTGAATATCTAAGCGTTCTGGGTCACCGCGATCAATGCGCCGGGCTGCAGCCAGCGCATGATCTCCACGAGGGTGCCGTCGTCGAGAGCCACGCACCCGGCGGTCGGCCCACCGTCGGTGGCGTGCAAAAAGAATGCGCCGCCGTTGCCGGGCACGCGTTGCTTGTTGACGCCCATCACCACGGCGTGCACGTACTGGGGAATCTCGAGGTTCTCGGTGCCGCTTGCCGGATCGGTGTTGAACGGGCACCGCGATTTCTCGCACACCTGCATGGTGTTGTAGGTCGGGCTCTTCATATCGCCGTCCCACCAGTGGTTCGGCCCGACCTGTACGTACTGCAGACCGCCGCCGGGGTTGGGCGCGGTGCCGAAGGCGAAATCGAGGGTGAAGATGCCCATCGGCGTCTTCGCCTGGCCGTCGTGGGTCTGCGGGGCCATGCCGTTGGAGCCCACGAACGCGGGAATACCGACCTTCACCGGCTGCCAGCCCGCCGCGGTGCGGCCGAAGACATCGATCTTCGCCGACGAACCACCATCTCCCACAACGGAAATAACCTGTGTGGCGTTGCCGACTTTCGGCGCGAACCATGGCGTGTAGTCGGCGCGGCTCACCGGCGAAGGCAGCACTCCCAGCCCAAGGGACAGCGTTGCGATCAGCATGATCAGCCGGCGGCGCACGGGCCCATGGTTGCACACAGCGAGCCGATTGAGCCGCTGGCGAGCTGGGTAAGTTGGCCTCATGCGATTCCGGCGAAAACCAGAGGGACTCCGTGGCCTGACCCAGATCGGCCAGGGCCTCGGCACCCTCGATCGCGAGGTCTTCGAGGCCGTCGCGGAGTCGCCGAGCCCGCTGCTCGACGCCGCCATGCCCCGGCTGAGCTGGGCCGCTGACCACTCCAAACTGTGGTTCGTCATCGCAGGCGCGCTGATCGCGACCCGACACAAGGCGACCGCACGCGGCGCTATGCGTGGAGTGGCGACCTTGGGCGTCACCAGCCTGGTGACCAACCAGTTCGCGAAGCGCGTCTGGAAGCGCCCAAGGCCCAACCGGACGTTGGTGCCGCTGGCCCGGCAGAGCAGGCGCTTCCCGACGTCGAACTCGCTCCCGTCCGGCCACTCAGCCAGCGCAGCCGCATTCGCCGTCGGGGTGGGACTCGAAAGCCCGCCGGTCGGACTCGGGCTGGCCCTGCTCGCGGGGATGGTCGGCCTGTCCCGGGTGGCAGTCGGTGCGCACTATCCCGGCGACGTGTTCGCCGGCTTCGGTATCGGTGCAGGCATCGCTGTGCTCGGAGGTCGCATCGTGCCGCCGATCACGCCCACAAAAATCCCCACCGCCGATCCGCTGCGGGTACCTACGCTGCCGCGACCCGACGGCGCGGGGGTCGTGCTGGTGATCAACCCGGCGTCGGGCAGCGGGACCGGAGCGCGCGTCGTCGACGAGGTGCGCGAAGCGCTGCCCAGAGCCGAGATCGTCGAGCTCGGCGATGACGACGACATCGAGGAGGCCCTGCGCGAAGCGGCCAACCGCACCGAGGTCCTCGCCGTCGGCGGTGGCGACGGCACCGTCTCGTGCGCGGCAGGCATCGCCGTCGAGCACGATGTCCCGTTGGCGGTCTTCCCCGGCGGCACCTTCAACCACTTCGCCAAGGACATCGGCTGCGACACCGTCGCCAAGACGGTCGAGGCCATCCGACGCGGCGACATTTCCTGCGTCGACCTCGTGCGCCTCAACGACGACCACATCGTCGTCAACACGGCCAGCATCGGCGCCTATCCGCGGTTCGTGGAAACACGAGAGAAGCTGGAGCACAAGATCGGAAAGCCACTGGCAGGCCTGTACGCGATGTTCCACACCTTGCGCCGCGACGAGCCGGTGACGATCAAGTACGACAACAAGACGTTGCAGACATCGCTGTTCTTCCTGGGCAATTCGACGTATCTGCCGTCCGGCTTCGCGCCGTCACGGCGGACAAAGATGGACGACGGGTTGATGGACGTTCGCATTCTCGAAACCGGTCGCAAGTTCAGCAGGCTGCGCATAGTCAGCTCGCTGGCCCTCGGGCGACTTACCCGCAGCCCGCTCTACCACGAGATGCGGGTTCCTGAGTTCGCCTTCACCGCCGTGGACGGATGCACGGAGCTGGCGCATGACGGCGAGATCGGCACCGAGTGCGATGAGGCCAGGTTCACGGTGAAGTATCGGGCACTGCCGGTGTTTCGTCCGCTGCCGTGACAGGTGCAGTCGGCGGCACCGCCAGTACACATATGACGAACCAGACGTAGCCCAGCGCCCAACCGGCCAACACGTCGGACGGGTGATGCACGTTGAGCACAACGCGTCCGATACCGATCGCCAGCACGACGACGACGCCGATGACCACGAGCCACGTCGGGCGGCGCACAACGGGCGCGGCGATGGTGCAGAGCGCAAGCACGCTGACCATCACGCCGAGTGCGTGGCCCGACGGGAACGACGATCCCCACGCATCGACGAGTGCCTCGACGGGCCGCGGCCGGTTCGCGGCGGCCTTGGCCGCTTCGGTGACCAACCCGCAGAGCTCGACGCTGATGACGAGGAAAAGCGCGACACGCAGATTGCGTCGCGCCAGGGCGAACACGATGACGATGAGAGTGACGAGCCGAAACGCCGTCGGCCCGAGCACCGTGCAGAAGACGTCCCACGCCGTTACCCAACCGGGGTGGCCGACTCCGAATTCGTGAAGCGGATCAATGGCGAACCGGTCCATGGCGCCGATCCACGGCCACTGCTGCGCGAAGCCGATCCACAGCAGCGCATACAGCGCCAGGGCGCACGCGGCCGAGCCGATGAGCCAATTCTTCCGCTGTGTCACCCCCTAACGACTACCACGGTGCCGCTACGGTGCACATATGGCCGTGTTTCTGCGCAAACTGCTACGCGTCGGCGGGCTACCCGACGAGATGCGGACCCAAGTCGACGCCGAAGGCATCATCTACCTGGCCGAATACCTTCCGGTCACCCGGCGATTCAGCGGTTCCGTCCCCGGCAAAAGGTCCAATACCAACATCTCGAGCTATGTCGGCTCACTGGCGATCACCCCGCAACGCGTACTCGCCACGCTGTCGTCGGTGCCCAAGCTGGCAGGCCGCGCAATCGACCAGCGGTGGGATGCGGAGCAGACCGGACCGGTCAAGGTCGACATCTCCAGTACCGGGCTACACATCGACGTCAACATCGGCGAGGTCGACCCGAAGTTCGACGGTCAGCTCTCGCTCAACTACAAGACCGAGATCGGGGAGGACATCTTGATGCGCCTGCCCCGGCGGTCGCTCGCATTCGAGGTGCCACCCGAGTACGTCCTTCGCGCGGTCGGCGTCCCCGCACGGGGCTGAGCCCGGCGCTAATCAAAACGGCGGTGGGCTGTCGTCGCCGGGTGGCAGCGCGGCCAGCCACTCGGCGAAGGTCTTCGCTCGGACCGGCGTCGGTGCTGCGCAACGATTGGTCGAGCTTGAGGCTGTTCTTCGTTGAGGCGCCGTTCGGCGGTGATGCGGTCGGCGCGGTCTTGGGCGCGGGTGCGTCTGCGGCGCGGCATGGCCAGCCCGCGGGCGGGCTCGGTCTGCGCCGCTGCGGCCCTCTGTGCAGCGGACAGTGTCACGGGCGCGGTGGGTTTGCAGAGTTGCGGGAATAGCCGGTAGCTGCCCGGCCGTGTCACATGCGTGTGTCCGTGCGGGTCGGTCCAGATAACGGTGCCGTCCGCGAGTTGTTCATCGCGCCAGCGATGCCGCCCGCCCCAGAAAGTCTTGAGCAGGTGGTGTTTTCGGCACAGACATTTCAGGTTCGACGCGCACGTCGGCCCGACCGGGTAGGCGATCGTGTGGTCCAGATCGCAGACATCGGCGGGCGCCTTACAGCCCGGGAACCGGCACGTCATATCCCGGCACCGGACAAACCGCTCCAGCCTGGCTGAAGCACGGTAACCGGATTCGGGTGGCGCATCCCCCGGATGAACAATCCATCGAATCGTGGCACCGGCCGCGATCTTGGCCGCCAACAACGGCGCAGGGATGACGCCACCGCCCATCACGACGGCCGGGGATGTGTGCGCCGGGCCAGTCGGCGGCGGGATCACCGACGCCTCGGCGATCGTCATCTCCCGCAAGTGCTTGGCGGGTTTGTCCGGGTTCTCCCCGTCGATCACCACAGGGGTGTCATCGGCGAGGCTCTGCTCCTCGGCGATCAGATTGATCACCGCCGTGTTCGGCTGCACGCCGGCCACGGGGCAGCGGTCTGATCCGCACTGGCAGGCGAGGTGATCGGCGCTGTGACCGATCGCTCCCAGCGCATCAGCGCGACGCTGGTCCATCGTCCGCGGGTCGCCGTCACACACCGCGCGGGCCATCGCATCCAATCGGTTGTCGAGGGCGTCGGCGTCATGCTCGAACAAGACCGCTTCGATCGTGGCAGTTCCGCTGCCGTCAGAACTCTTGTCCGCATGACGGCCGCGAGCGTGGTGCTCCATCCGCCGAAGCGCGTAGGTGTCGTAGCGGTCCACCCAGAAGTCGATGTTCTGTTCGACCTTGGCCTCCGAAAGGGTTCCCCAGTCGGCAACCGCGGCCGCCACCTCGACGTCGACCTTCGCGCGTGCGTGCGGGTCCGCGATCAGGGCGGTGCGGAAGACAATCGTATTGACCATTCGCAGCGAGATCCGTCCCGCGGCGAACACCTCGGCCACCCGGGGCAACCGCTCGCGCAACGCCATCGCCACCATCAACTGATGTGATGCGACCCCCAGCGACACCCCGTGATGGGCGGCCACCTCCGCGGCCACCGCGTTCCAGTTGTCGAAGCACCACTGGTCCCGCTCGGCCGAGCCGTCCTCGGACAGCCGCTTCTCCAACACGTCAGCGATCGCCGAGAGCCTGCGCGCACACGCCGCGTTCTCCACCCGCGCCCACGCACCCACCGCCACCCCACCCGAGGCAGCCAGCGCAGTCGCCACGAACTCATCGAACATGCTTTCGAACGTACCGACGGCCGCCGCCAAATGCTCCAGAAAACCAGCAGGTCAACCCGTACCTGTGGATGAAATTACGACTGTGGATAACTAGATCTTGCTGATCCAAATCATTGCCGGGCGCATCGCGTAACCGGTTCCGTGTACCGACGAGCCCGAAGGACCCCACGCCGAACCGACCGAACGACAACGTGCTGATCGTGCACTGGCACGAGCTGGGCCGTTATCTCGGCGTCTACGGCCACCAGGAAGTGTCAAGCCCACGCCTCGACCAGCTGGCCACCGAGGGCTTCCTGTCCACAAGGGAACATGCCACCGCGCCGCTGTGTTCGCCGTCGCGGGGGGTCGCTGTTCACCGGTCGCTATCCACACAGCAACGGATTGGTCGGGCTGGCGCATCACGGCTGGGAGTACCGCGCCGACGTCCGGACGCTGCCGCAGATTCTGTCGGAGTCTGGTTATCACACAGCACTTTTCGGAATGCAGCATGAAACTTCGTATCCGGCCCGGCTCGGCTTCGACGAGTTCGACGCGTCCGACTCCTACTGGGAGTACGTAGTCGATCGAGCTGCGAGGTGGCTCAAAGATGCTCCGCAGCAGCCATTCCTGTTGACGGCCGGCTTCTTCGAGACGCACCGCCCCTACCCGCACGACCGCGCCGAGGCTGAGAAGCTGGGCCTGCCGACGTGAGGGTCAGCCGACCTGCGCAACGACGAAGATCCGACGGAACGGGTAGAACGTCCTGCCGTCGGGGCGACGCGGATAGGTTTCGTCGAGGATCGGGATCAGCTGCTGGCGGAACTGCTGCCAGGCCTGCGCCGAAAGCCGGTCGATCACCGGCCGCAGCGCGGTGCCCGACATCCACTCGAGCACCGGGTTCTCGCCGGACAGATCCTGGATGTAGGTGGTCTCCCATGCGTCCACCCGGCAGCCCGCATCGGTGAGAAGGCCCGCGTAGTCGGCAGCCGGGCTGACCCTGTCGCGTTCGGGAAACGGCATGTCGCGCAGTCGGTTCGCGAACGGCTCACGATGTGCAACGGTGCGAATCGCCTCGTGCGACGGGGTGTTGAAGCTGCCTGGCATCTGCACCGCGATCCACGAGCCTGCCGCCAACTGGCCCGCCCAGCGCACCAGCAGTTCCCTGTGCTCGGGCACCCATTGCAGGGTTGCGTTACTCACCAGCACGTCGGTGTCGGGCTCCGGCTCCCAGGACTGCACGTCGCCGACCCTGGCGTCGACCCCGCGCTCCCTTGCGGACTCGACCATTTCCGGTGAGCTGTCCAACGCCTCGATCACGGCGTCCGGCCAGCGCTTCGCCAACGTCGCGGTGAGATTGCCAGGCCCGCAACCCAGATCCACCACGCGGCGCGGACTCTCGGCACCGACCCGCGACGTCAGGTCGAAAAACGGCCTGCCTCGGTGGTCGGCGAAGGTGAGGTACACGGCGGGGTTCCACATGGCACACAGTCTCGCACCCACGTGTTCACAGGTGGTTCGCAGCGGCGGACCAGCCCCGGCGCCAGCAACGCACGGCACGGTGATCGGCATGACTGCCACTGTCGACAGGCGAGCGCGGATCGTCCTCGCAGCGCTGCTCGCGGTCACCGCCGCGCTGTACCTGTGGAACCTGTCGGCAACCGGTTACGGCAACCTCTTCTACGCAGCGGCGGCGGAAGCGGGTGCCCACAGTTGGTCGGCTTGGTTCTTCGGATCGCTCGACGCGAACAATTTCATCACCGTCGACAAACCGCCAGCGGCGCTGTGGGTCACCGGATTGTCGGTCCGGATCTTCGGCATGAACAGCTGGTCGGTGCTCGCGCCCCAGGCCTTGATGGGTGCGGCATCGGTCGCGGTTCTGTACGCCACGGTGCGCCGCTCATTCGACGACGTCCGTACAGGAACGATCGCCGGCCTCCTTGCCGGCGCCGCGCTGGCTTGCACGCCCGCGGCGGCGTTGATCTTCCGCTTCAACAACCCCGATGCTCTGCTTGTGCTCGTACTGGCCGTCGCAGGCTACTGCCTGATCCGTGCTGTCGAGGCTGCGTCGTGGCGCTGGCTCGCATTGGTCGGAATCGCCATGGGCGGCGCGTTTTTGACGAAGATGCTCGAAGGCTTCCTGCCGCTGCCCGCATTCGCGGTGACGTACCTTCTGCTGGCGCCGACGAGTTGGCGCAGGCGGCTGCTCCATCTGCTCGGCGCCACCGGTGCGCTGGTCGCCGCCGCGGGCTGGTGGGTGCTGGCGGTCCAGCTCGTCCCCGCGACCGCGCGGCCCTACATCGGCGGGTCGACCGACAACACCGTGATGCAACTCGCCGTCGGGTACAACGGCATGACCCGCATCCTCGGCCGCAACCGGAATCACGCGGCTGACCTTGCGGCACCGACGATCGGGCACGGCTGGTCGAGAATGGGCGGCAGCGCGGGAGTTGGCCGGCTGTTCACCGCGGAGATGGCCAACGAGATCTCCTGGCTGCTGTCCGGCGGCGCTTCTGGCCATCGCCTTCGGCATCTATCTCGTGGTGCGCGGCCGGCTGAGCCGAGGCGAGAAGGCGGCGCTGACGATGTTCGCAGGCTGGCTGCTGGTCGCCGCGCTGGTGTTCAGCTACATGAGCGGCATGGTCCACCCGTACTACACCGTGGCGATGGCGCCCGCGGTCGCGGGGCTTGCGGGTCTTGGCGCGGCGTGGGGGTGGCGTGACCGGGCCCGCTGGAACGGTCGGATCGCTCTCGCGGCGATGACCGTCATGACGGCGGTATGGTCGGCAATACTTCTGCACCGCAACGCTTTCGGTCCCGCATGGGTACCGTGGGCGCTCGCGGCCGTATCGATCGTCGCCGGCGTCGCGGTGCTCGGGCTCGGGACACGCCGAATCGTGGCTCCCGCCATCGTCATCGGCGTACTCGCCGCGGTCGGTGGCGCAGCCGCCTTCTCGATCGCCACCATCGCGACGCCCCATCAGGGCTCGATCCCGACCGCGCTGAAGAAGGGCGCCGCCCAGATGGGCGAACTGGACGGGCGACGAGGCGACCAACGCCGCCCTTGCGGGGGTGTTGGCCGATACGCATACGGAATGGTCGGCGGCGACCAACGGCTCGCAGTCGGCTGCGGCGCTTGAGGTCTCATCGGGTACGTCGGTGATGGCGATCGGCGGATGGAGCGGGGACCCGGTGCCGACACTGCAGGCGTTCATCGATGACGTCAACGCGGGAAAGATCACCTACTACGTCGAGGCCGGGCGGGGCGGCCTGTCCCCGGACAACGGACACGGCGAGGTCATCTTCGGCCGCAGCCGCAATGCCGCCCACACCCGAGAGATCGCCGAATGGGTGGCCAACCACTATCGCGGAACCGTCATCGGCGAATCGACCGTCTACCGCCTGACGTAGCCACCCCGCTGGTTAACATCGGGCGTGTCCTCTTCCCAGCCGCCCAGTGTCGAGCCGGTTGACCCGCCCATCCCCGTGCCCGACGTCGCGGGTGCCGACGCGACCGCACGCGGTCTGCCGCGGCGCGTCGATCTGACGCTGCGCCAACGACTGATCGTCGACTCCTCGGCGATGGCCGACCTCGGTCTGCGTACCGCGCTGGCCACGGTGGTCGGCGCGGCGATGCTGCCGCAGGTAGCGCTGTCGGCGCTGAACAGGCCGGGGGCCAGGGAGCAGCGCGACGCCCTTGAGTTCTACGCCGAACTGGGTGCCGCGAAGAACCGGGACCTCGCCTTCCCCACGCCGACCGAGGTGCCGCGGATCTCGTCACGTCCGGCAAACCCCATCGCGGAGTGGATGGCCAACGGCCGCGTCCACAACATCCGCTTCAACAGCAGTTTCCGGGCGATCAACCCCGCGATGCGTGACCGGTGCGGGTCCCACGAGCGCAACAACGTCGTGCATGCCCAGCACTGGCGTCATGACGACGGGCCTCATCCCACTCTGTGTGTGATCCACGGCTTCATGGGTTCTGCCTACCTGTTCAACGGGCTGTTCTTCTCGCTGCCGTGGTTCTACCGCTCGGGCTACGACATCATGCTGTACACGCTGCCGTTCCATGGCCGGCGTGCCGAAAAGCACTCTCCCTACAGCGGTTACGGGCTGTTCGCCAACGGCTTCGCTGGATTCGCGGAAGCGATGGCGCAGGCGGTGTACGACTTCCGTTCGCTGATGGACTATCTGGAATTCACCGGCGTCGACCGGATCGCACTGACGGGAATGTCGCTCGGCGGGTACACGTCGGCGTTGATCGCATGCGCCGACGACCGCATCCAGGCCGTCATTCCCAACGTCCCCGTCGTCATGCCCGAGAAGCTGATCGACGAGTGGTGGCCCGCGAACATGCTGGTCTCAGCCGGTGATTTCCTCAGTGACTCCAGCGATGAATTGCAAACGGCCGCAGCGATGTTCCACTCGCCGTTGAACTATCCGGCGCTGGTGCCGAAGGACCGCCGGTTGATCATCGCGGGCCTTGGCGATCGCCTCGCACCGCCGCAGCAGGCGGAAGCGCTGTGGGAACACTGGGACCGCTGCGCGTTCCACTGGTTCCCCGGCAACCACATCCTGCACGTCAGTCAGCCCGACTACCTGCGAAGGATGACGCGCTTCATGCGCGACTTCATGTTCATTTAGGACAGTCCTTGATGGCGCTGAACAGGGAAATGCTTGCGAACATGGGCCCCGCCTCTGACTCGGGCGCAGGCAGTGGTCGCGCGATTTGCCGGAAGTAATCCAGAAGCTCGACTTCGGTGCCCTGCCATCCGTGTTTGGTGAACCAGTCAATTGCCGGCGCGTGCTGCTCGTTGTAGATCAGCGTGAAGAACCTCGCCCCCTCCTGCGACGTCTGCTCCTGGTCGCGCGCCGCTCGATAGAGTTCCTCACTGAACGGCTTGCCGTCGTCCACGGCGACGTGGCTCCCACCGGCTGCCAGGCGTTCGATGCCCGCGAAGAGCTCGCCCTGTGCTGCCGCCGGTAGATACACGAGCAATCCCTCGACCAGCCAGGCCGACGGCGTCGACGGGTCGAATCCGCTCTGCAGAAGAGCGCTGGACCAGTCGTCGCGCAGGTCGACGGCGATCTCGCGGCGTTCGGCCGTCGGCACCTCCCCGCTGCGGGCGAGGACCTCGCGCTTGAACTCCAGCACCTGCGGCTGATCTAGCTCGAAGACGATCGTCTCCTCGGGCCACGCCAGCCGGTAGGCGCGGGAATCCAGTCCCGCCGCCAGGATGACGATCTGCCGAACGCCCGCGTCAGCGGCGCCGTAGAAGTAGTCGTCGAAGAACTTGGTGCGGGCGGCCTGGTAGTTGACGAAGTGCCCGCCGAAGTCCGACATCAGTTTGTTCTCCGGCGATCTGCCGTCGAGCACATCGGCCCACTCGCCCCCGACCGCCCGACAGAACACCTCGGCGTAGGGGTCGACGACAAGGGGCTCTGTCTTGTTGGCCTCCAGCGCTCGTGCGGCCGCGACGAACAGAGCTGTCGCGCCGACGCTGGTGGTGATGTCCCAGGTGTCGTTGTCGCTACGCATACATCCGGTTGTACCCGCAAATTCTGACAACGCGCTGAGCTGCGGTGGGCGGGCTATACGAGCGGGCGACCCGTCCTGATCCGCCAGTCGAGATCTTTCAGCATCCAGTTGAAGGGGAACTCCGCAAGGACCCGGGGCAGCACGTTGTTCACGGCCCGAATGCGCTTGATCAGCCGGTCGAAGCGGCGCTGCTTGTCGTCGTCCCAGTCCAGTCGCATCTCGTCGCGGAACCGCTGCGGCAGGAAGCCGCCCGTGATCAACAGGTTGAAGTCGTCCAGCCTGCGCTGCACTCCCACGGGCAATTTCACCCCGCGCACACGACCCGCGGCGATCGGCCAGAGGTATTCGCGTATCGCGTCGTCGATGTGCACCTTCTCGACGGACTCATCCCAGTAGCGTTCGAACGCCGCCTGGTCGGCAGGCCACTTCTCGCGCGGCACCTGCAGCATCGTCCCGAGCCTGATTCCCTCTTCGAACAACTGCGCCGAAGCGGCGTCGTCGATCTCACCGACGAAGAGCTTGTAGACGTCGACGACGCCCTTGTACATGCACGCGCCCACCCACATTTGAAGGTCAGGGTCGAATGCGTTGTACGACACCGGGCTCTCGTCGGTCGAATACACCTGCGCGTGCGCGCCATTGACTGCTCGGCGGTATGCCGCCTGCTGCTCGGGCGTGCCCTGCGCAGCGACCGCAAGGTAGGTGAAGGTGGTGCGCGTCCGCTTGATCGGGTGGCGGTCGATACGGCCGCTCTCGACCCGGCTTTCCATCACGCCGTAACCGACGCCAGGCCGGGCCAGTTGCATGATCACGTTCGCAGGGCCGCCCAGCAGGCCGACACCCATCATTCCGCCGACTGCTTCCACGCGGGGCCTCGAAAGCCCGCGTCGACTCTGGAGGATCGCCATTGATCTGCCCGCCTGCCCGAAGCTAAATCTGATAACGCATGTTTCCAGATATGTTGCCCGCGCGTCGGGCACGCTGTCAAGGTGGAGAGTGCGCGGCCGTACGGGGGCGTCGAGGCTGCCGACCGCCTTGCCAAGCGTCGCGACCGTCTGCTGCAGGCGGGACTGGACATCCTCGGCTCGAACTCCGACCTTTCGGCGTTGACCGTGCGAGGTATCTGCAGGCAGGCCGGGGTGACGGCGCGCTACTTCTATGAGAGCTTCACCGACAAGGACGACTTCGTCGCCGCGGTGTACGACTGGGTGATCGCCGATATCGCGGCAAGCACCCAGGCGGCGGTCGCCGCGGCACGGCCGAGGGATCACGCCCGTGCCGCGATGACGAACATCGTCGCGACGATCGTCGAAGAACCCCGGATCGGCAGGCTGCTCTTCGGCTCCGACCTCGCCTACCCCGTACTGGCCCGCAAGCGGGTGCAGGCAGGCGAGCTGATGGCGATGCTGACCCGCCAACAGGCGGTCGGCACGTTCCAGGTGTCTGAGAACGAGAAGGTGAAGGCCGCGGCCTATTTCGTGGTCGGCGGGGTCGTGCAGACCATCGGCGCCTGGCTGTCAGGCGGGGTCGAACTCGAGCCCGATCGGTTGGTCGACCAGTTGGCCTCGATGATCGATCAACTCGCCGATCCCCGGCTGTACACCGACTAGCCCGCAGGCACCGCCGGGCGGCGGTCGGCCGCTGTCTTCGGCTCGGTCTGCGCGTCGGCCTCGGTGAATTCCTTGACCCAGCAGGCGAACTCCAGGGTGACGCCATCCGGGTCGTTGAAGTAGAAGGACCGCACGTAGACGCCGGGGTGCACGGTCGCGGACACCTGCGCCGGGCTCTCGTCGTGGTTGAGCACGGGTCCGACCCGCACCCCTTTGTCCTTCAGCCGCTGCCGGTAGGAGTCGAATTCCTCGGCGGGAACGTGAAACGCGAGATGGTTCATCGAGCTGACCGAGCTGGTGATCTCGCCGATCCCGGGAATCGCGGCAGGCGACGAAATACCAGGGACGCGATCGGCCGCCTCGGTGAACCAGAAGAAGGCCACACAATCGCCGTTGCCCGCATCGAAGAAGAAGTGCTGCCCGATGCCGCCGGGCAGGTCGAGCGATTTGATCAGCGGCATGCCGAGCACGCCCGAATAAAAGTCGACGGTCTTGGCCATGTCCGAGCACACCAGCGCCACATGGTTGATGCCGCCGAGCTGGAACTCGGAATTCTGATTGTCGGGCCTGATCATGCGCGTCCCCTCGAACCGACTACGCGAATCTCCTGTCAGAAGCGAAAACTGAATCTAACATCAGGTTCAGGTGGGAGCAATGATCGCAGTGTCCTGGGCGGAGGAGAACTGTGACGATCAAACCGCGTGAACAGCTGCCGACCGTACGGGGGCGGCAGACGCAAGCGGCAATCGATGCTGCGGCGCGAGCGGTCATCGCGCGCAAGGGTTTTCTGGCGACTACCGTGTCCGACATCGCTGCAGAGGCAGGCAGATCGGCGGCGTCGTTCTACAACTATTACGACTCCAAGGAGTCGATGGTGCGCGAGTGGGTGCAACGGTTCCTCGCCGACGCAAAGGCCAGCGTGCGGGCGGCGGACAAACCCGACCTGACAAACCGCGAGCGTGCCCACCTGGCAGCCGCCACGTACTGGTACACCTACCGGCAGAAGCTGCCGGAGATCATCAGCGTGTCGCAGCTGGCCATGGTCAACGAGGACTTCGCGACGTATTGGACCGACCTGTCCGCGCTGCCGACCGCGCTGATCGCAGACATGGTCAGGCGCGCCCAGCAGGACGGATACTGCGCGGGCGACGACCCGAAACTCACTGCGCTCGCGCTTGTTTCGATGCTCAGCCAATTCTGCTACTACCAGTTTTCCGGAGACGGCAGGGCGGACGCCGTCGATGACGAGGCCTGCATCACCACGCTGGCCAACGTCTTCTACCGGACGATCTACCACAAGGAGACCGGACCGACATGACAAGGACACCGTCATCCGGCACACCGGGAGTGACGCGCGAGTTCATCGGGTTGGACTCCCCGACCGCGAGACGCGCAGGCTCGGGCGGACATCCCTGTCAGGGGCTGTATCACCGTGGGGTGGGTCGAAAGCCGAAGGTGGCGATGATCGCCGTCCACTATCAGATCGACTTCTCCGAGCACTACCTCGCCGACTACATGGCCACCCGCGGCGTCGGCTTTCTCGGCTGGAACACCCGGTTCCGGGGGTACGAGAGCAGCTTCATGCTCGATCACGCCCTGGTGGACATCGGCGTCGGGGTTCGCTGGTTGCGCGAGGTCCAGGGCGTGGAAACCGTTGTTCTGCTTGGCAATTCAGGGGGCGGCTCATTGATGGCCGCATACCAGGCACAAGCGGTCGACCCGCACGTGACACCCCTGGAGGGAATGCGTCCCGCGGCGGGTCTCGGCGAACTGCCCGCCGCCGACGGGTACGTGGCGAGCGCAGCGCACCCGGGGCGGCCTGATGTCCTCACCGCCTGGATGGATGCGTCGGTGACCGACGAAAACGACCCTCTTGCCACAGATTCCGATCTCGACCTGTTCGACTCGAAGAACGGCCCCCCCTACAGTGAGGAATTCCTCACCCGGTACCGGCCGGCTCAGGTCGCGCGCAACAATGCGATCACCGATTGGGCCGAACGGGAGCTCAAGCGCGTCCGGGCAGCCGGTTTCTCCGACCGCCCGTTCACGGTGCTGCGCACATGGGCCGATCCCCGCATGGTCGACCCCACACTGGAACCCACCAAGCGGCCCGCGAACATGTGCTACGTCGGTGAGCCGGTGAAGGCCAATCGGTCGGCACACGGGATCGCTGCGGCGTCGACGCTGCGGAGCTGGCTCGGGATGTGGAGCCTGCGGTACGCGCAGACGCGTGCTGAGCCGCATCTGGCGCGCATCGACTGCCCGGCCCTCGTCATCAACGCCGAACAGGACACCGGTGTGTACCCGTCCGACGCCAAGCGCATCTTCGACGCGCTTGCGAGCAAGGACAAGAAGCAGTACGCCATCGACACCGACCACTACTTCACCACCCCCGGCGCCCGCAGCGAGAAGGCCGACACCATCGCGAAGTGGATCGCCAAGCGGTGGCGTTAACCCCGCGAACGGCCCTTCGAGTCGTCGTCAACTCGCACGGGTAATGTCGTTCCCAACCCACCGGTTATTAGGGAAGGCAACTCGGCATGCCCATCGCAGTGATCTCTGAGCACAACGACCTGGCCGATTCGGTTCGGTCCTTTGTGGCGCGGGTGGCGCCGTCGGACGTTCTGCACGAGGCCCTCGAGACGCCGATCCCGAATCCGCCGCCGTACTGGAAGGCGGCCGCCGAGCAGGGTCTGCAGGGCGTGCACCTCTCCGAAGCCGTCGGCGGACAGGGCTTCGGCATCCTCGAACTCGCGATCGTGCTCGCCGAGTTCGGTTACGGAGCGGTGCCGGGTCCGTTCGTCCCTTCTGCCATCGCCAGCGCGCTGATCGCGGCACACGACCCAAAAGCCGCGCTGCTGAACGAGCTGGCCTCCGGCGAGGTGATCGCCGCGTACGCCATCGACTCCGGATTGACCGCCACCCGTGCGGCCGACGGCCTTGTCATCCGCGGTGAGGTGCGGGCGGTCCCCGCGGCTGCCCAGGCCTCGGTGCTCGTGCTTCCGGTGTCGATCGACAGTGGCGAGGAGTGGGTGGTCCTCGACGCCGCTGCGCTGGAGATCGAGCCCGTCAAGAGCATCGACCCGTTGCGGCCGCTCGCGCACGTCCGCGCCAACGCCGTCGAGGTCGGCGACGAGCGGGTGCTGAGCAACCTCAGCCGCACCCTTGCCCGTGCGCTGATGTCGACACTGCTGTCAGCAGAAGCCATCGGGGTGTCCCGTTGGGCGACCGACACCGCAACGGCCTACGCCAAGATCCGCGAGCAGTTCGGCAGGCCGATCGGCCAGTTCCAGGCCATCAAGCACAAGTGCGCTGAGATGATCGCCGACACCGAACGCGCCACCGCGGCGGTCTGGGATGCCGCGCGAGCCATCGACGAGTCGCGTGAAACCGGTTCGCAAGAGAGCGCTTTCGAGTTCGCAGCTGCGGTGGCGGCGACACTCGCACCCGTCGCGGCGCAACGCTGCACGCAGGACTGCATTCAGGTGCACGGTGGTATCGGCTTCACATGGGAGCACGACACCAACGTCTACTATCGGCGCGCCCTTGTGCTTGCTGCTTGCTTCGGCCGTGCCGCCGACTACCCCCAGCAGGTCGTCGACGTCGCTACCACGACCGGAATGCGCAAGCTCGACATCGATCTGGACCCGGACACCGAGAAACTGCGCGAAGAGATCCGCGCCGAGGTCGCCGCGCTCAAGGCGCTCCCCAAGGGCAGCGAGCGCAACACCGCGATCGCCGAGGGTGGTTGGGTACAACCGCACCTGCCCAAGCCGTGGGGCCGGGCGTCTGATCCCGTCGAACAGATCATCATCGCCCAGGAGTTCGCCACCGGCCTGGTGAAGCGCCCGCAGATGGGCATCGCGGCGTGGATCATTCCTTCGATCGTGGCGTTCGGCACCGACGAGCAGCAGCAGAGGTTCCTTCCGCCGACGTTCCGCGGCGAAATGATCTGGTGCCAGCTGTTTTCCGAACCCGGCGCCGGATCCGATCTCGCAGGCCTTTCGACCAAGGCCACCAAGGTCGACGGCGGATGGCGCATCACCGGGCAGAAGATCTGGACCACCGCGGCGCAGTACTCGCAGTGGGGTGCGCTGCTGGCGCGGACGGATCCAAGCGCCCCGAAGCACAACGGCATCACGTACTTCCTGCTCGATATGCGCAGCGAGGGTGTCGAGGTGAAGCCGCTGCGCGAGCTCACCGGCAACGCGATGTTCAACACCGTCTTCATCGACGACGTCTTCGTCCCCGACGAGTACGTGCTCGGCGAGGTGGACCGCGGCTGGGAGGTCAGCCGTAACACCCTCACCGCCGAGCGGGTGTCCATCGGCAGCAGCGAGACGCCGGGGATGGCAAGCCTGGACGGACTGGTCGAGTTCGTCCGTGACGGCCAGTTCGACCAGATCGCGCAGAACCGGGTCGGGCGCCTGATCGCGGAGGGCCACGCCGCCAAGATCCTGAACATGCGATCGACGCTGCTGACGCTCGCCGGTGGCGACGCCATGCCCGCCGCGGCGATCTCGAAGCTGCTGTCGATGCGCACCGGTCAGGGCTACGCCGAGTTCGCGGTGTCCTCGTTCGGGACCGACGGCGCGATCGGCGACCCGGGATCACCGCAGGGCAAGTGGGCCGAGCATCTGCTGTACAGCCGTGCCACCACCATTTACGGTGGCACGACCGAGGTGCAGCTCAACATCATCGCCGAACGGCTCTTGGGGCTGCCCCGCGATCCCTAAGGAGGTTGGGGCCGACGGCCAGCAAAGATCCAGGCGTCACGCTTCGACAGTTGCGTTACTTCGCCGTGCTCGGCGAGGAACTCAACTATCGGCGCGCCGCCGAGCGGTTGTTCATCACCCAGCCCGCGCTGTCGACGGCGATCAAACAGCTCGAGCATCAGCTCGGCGTCATGTTGTTCACCCGCAGCACCCGTGAAGTCGCATTGACCGAGCTCGCTGCCGCGTGGCTGCCCAAGGTCCGCGACGCGCTGGCCGGCATCGACTCGGCCGTCGACGACCTCATCGCGATCTCGGCGCACTACCGCCGCATCCGGCTGGGCTACCTGATCGGAACGGGTGCGGACCTGCTGTTCCGGCTGGTCCGCCATTTCGAGGTGGAGCATCCCGAAATCACCGTGGAGCCAAGGGAATTCGACTTCTCCGATCCCACGGCCGGACTCGCCGACGGAAGCACAGAGGTCGCGATCATCCGCCCGCCCGTCGACCTGCCGGAACACCGGATGTTCATCCTCGACTCCGAGAACTGGGTCGCCTGCCTGCCACGCGACCACCGGCTTGCGCAGCGATCGGAGCTGAAGATCGCCGAACTGCTCGACGAGCCGATCGTGGTGGCGCCCGAGACTGCAGGCACATGGCGGGACTACTGGATGGCGATGGACGCTCGCGATGGCACCCCGCCGAAGATCGCCGCCGTCGCGGCCACCTACGAGGAGGAGACGACGACCATCGCGCGCGGCCTCGGCATCAGCTTCACCAGCGAGGCGAGCGCGCGCCTCTACAACAGGCAGGGCATCGCCTATGTGCCGATCACCGATCGACCGCGTAACTACACCGCACTCGCGTGGCATCCGGCCGGCCTCACTCGCGAGGCAGCGGAACTGGTGCAGCACGTGCGCGAGGAGTGGAGCTTCGGGGAGGGTAAGCCGGTGGAGCGGCCTGCGAGTTATTACTGACGCCACTGATAAACGCAAGTTATTAGTAGATCAGTTATTGGAACTTCCGCGGCCTGCCGAAGCGCGGTTTCCTATCAGCACCGATAGGAGAAACCATGACCGACGTCGCACCCACAACTGACGCGAAGCTACCGTCCCCGACCAACGCCGAGGACGCCAAACTCGCCGAGCTCGGCTACACACAAAGACTCGACCGATCGGTCGGCACACTGGCCTCGTTCGCGATCGGCTTCGCCACGATCAGCGCCACCACCGCCGTTTTCACCGGATTCGGCGCCGGCTATTTCACCGCAGGCGCGCCGTTCGTGTGGACGTTGCTTCTCGCGGGCGCAGTGTTCGCGCTCTGGGCCTTCATCGCAGCCGACCTGACCGCCAAGCTTCCGTTGGCCGGTTACTCCTACCAGTGGATCAGCCGCATCAACGGGCCGGACCTCGGCTTCTTCACCGGCTTCATCGCCCTGATGGGCTGGGTGTGCGGGATGACCGGCGTCGGGTTCATCCTGTCGGGATATCTCGGCGGCCTCTTCGGCTGGAGTATGAGCCAGTCCGCGCAGATCCTTCTCGCCATCGGCGTGGTGCTCCTGTGCGTGCTGATCAACATCTACGGCGTCCGCTTCGCCACCATGGTCAACAACATCGGAGTGAGCCTCGAATTGGTCATCACAGTGGGGGCAACAGCGCTGGTGGCGATCATCGCGTTCTCGGCGCCCGAGAATCATCAGCCGATCTCGGTGCTGTTCACCGGCGGCGAGTCCGGTGACAAGAACTCCTACATGCTGGCCTGGCTGGCCGCCGCGCTCGGACCATTCTTCGGGCTGATCGGTGTCGAATCGGGTGCCGACGTGGCCGAGGAGACCAAGAACGCCCGCCATGTGGTGCCTAAGACCATGTTCTACGCACTGGCGACATCCATCGTGATCGAGCTCCTGATGTACATCGTCTACGTTCTGGCGATCAAGGATCCCGCAGCCGTCGAGGCCAACGCCGCCGCGCCGATCGAGGAGATCATCAACCAGCAGGCGGGTTCAGTCGTGACGAAAATCGTTGTCGCCGTTGCTTTGACGAATATCCTGGCCTGCCTGTTGGCCAACATCCTGGTCGCCACCCGACTGACGTACTCGATGGCCCGCGACAACATGCTGCCGTTCTCGCACGTGTGGCGGCACGTCTCGGCGAAGACGAAGACACCGACCTTCGCAGTGCTCGGACTCGGCTGCCTTTCGACCATCCTGCTGCTCTCGGCACTGGTCAACGAAAAGGCGTTCAACTTCATCATCGGCATCGCGTCGCTGCTGTTCTTCTTCGTCTACATCTTGCAGACCATCGGCCTACTCATCGGCTATCGCAGGGGCACCATTCCCGAGGGTGAGCCTGGCACCTTCGATCTCGGCCGCTGGCGACTCCCGCTCTATGTGACCTCGCTCGTGGTGTTCCTCGCCGTCGCCGTGGCCCTGCTCTTCCTGCCGCAATTCACCAGCAACAAGTGGGTGTTCCTTGGTGTCCTCGCGGTCGCCGCCGGATGGTGGGCAACCGGTCTGCGGTCGCGGCTCAGCCGCGGCGACGCCGGGGCCGACTACGCCAAGACCCACCTGAACTGAAACACCGGAAAGGACAAACTTCTCATGACCATCACCCCGACCCTCGGTTCCTCCAACCTCGTCGCCGTCGAACCCGGCGCCATCCGGGAGGACACCCCGCCCGGCTCGGTGATCCAGTACAGCGACTACGAACTCGACACGTCGAGCCCGTTCGCGGGTGGCGTGGCGTGGATCGAAGGCGAATACATCCCCGCCGAGGACGCCAAGATATCGATCTTCGACACCGGCTTCGGCCACTCCGATCTCACCTACACGGTGGCGCACGTATGGCACGGCAACGTGTTTCGACTCGGCGACCACCTGGACCGGCTGCTCGACGGCGCGCGAAAGCTGCGCCTGGACGCAGGCATGTCCAAGGACGAACTCGCCGAGATCACCAAGCGCTGCATCTCGATGTCGCAGCTGCGGGAATCGTTCGTCAACCTGACCGTCACGCGGGGTTATGGGAAGAAGAAGGGCGAGAAGGACTTGTCCAAACTCACCCATCAGGTATACATCTACGCGATCCCGTACCTGTGGGCGTTCCCACCTGCCGAGCAGATCTTCGGCACCACGGCGGTGGTGCCGCGGCATGTGCGTCGGGCCGGCCGCAACACCGTCGACCCGACGATCAAGAACTACCAGTGGGGCGACCTGACCGCGGCCAGCTTCGAAGCAAAAGACCGTGGTGCCCGCACCGCGATCCTGCTGGATTCCGACAGCTGCGTCGCCGAAGGACCCGGTTTCAACGTGGTCGTCGTCAAAGACGGCAAGCTCGCGTCGCCGTCACGCAACGCGCTGCCCGGCATCACCCGCAAGACCGTATTCGAGCTCGCCGACGCGATGGGGATCGAAGCCACGCTGCGCGACGTCACCAGCCACGAGCTCTATGACGCCGACGAGCTGATGGCTGTCACGACGGCGGGCGGTGTCACGCCGATCAACACTCTCGACGGTGAGGCAATCGGCAACGGTGAACCCGGTCCGCTGACGGTGAAGATTCGCGACCGGTTCTGGGCGTTGATGGACGAGCCGTCTGAGCTGATCGAAGCGATCGAGTACTGAAGCTTTTTTGCTGCAGCTACGCTCCGATCCATGATGCGTACCGTGTCGGCGGCCGTGCTGGCTGCGGGACTGTTGATCGGTCCCACCGTGATTCCTGCGACCGCCAGTGCCGCCGATGTCTGCTCCGACTTCGGCGGCACGGTCGAGGGGGATGGGTTGTGCAGGCTGCGCGAGGAGAGGCCGAACTACACCCTCGCGATGTCGTTCCCCGTCGACTTCCCTGATCAGGGTGCCGTCGACGACTTCGTCACCAAGACCCGCACCGGCTTCCTCAACGAGACGAAGACAGCCAACTTCGCCAACGTGCCCTACTCACTGGAGATGCAGGGGATGTTGTGGGCTTCCGATTCGACGAAGTCGGTGTCGTTGGAGATCTACGAGAACCTCGGCGGCGCGCACCCGAACACCTGGTACCAGACCTTCAACTACGACACCTCCGAGAGCAGATCGATCACCTTCGGCGACCTGTTCGCACCCGGCGCCGACCCGTTGAACGCGATATTTCCGATCGTCCAGCGCAAGCTCGAAGCCGAGATGGGAATGCCGGCGCCGGTGTCCGACAGTGACGGAATGGATCCGTCCCACTATCGCAACTTCGTGATCACACCAACGGATGTGGTGTTCTTCTTCGACCGGGGCGAGTTGATGGCAGGCGCGGCAGGCGCACACACCGTGTACGTGCCGCGCAGCGCGATCCCTCCGCTGGCTGTGTGATCGGGTCTATCCTCGAAATAGCGGGCTTTTCCACGGTGTTGGTGGTGATGAGATGAAAAGCATCCGGCAACGAATACTTCACTTGTTGATTGGCGGCGCGGCCGCGGCCGCATTCCTCACCGTCGCCCCGGCGCTCCTCAGTCAGACGACACCGCGGGCCAGTGCTGAGCCGTGTGTCAACGGCGTCATCCCGTGGAACCCCTACGTGGTCAACTGCAACCTTCCGCCGCGTGGGCCGAGGATCCGTGGCGCGGCACCGGACGCGGGGGCCATCATCGCCTGCCGCGACCATCCGGGATGCCTGTCCTGGTACGTCAACGGTCCCTGGTAGTGAGCGACGCCAGAGACGTCGAAAAGCGTTGGCGTGACCCTGCAGAGCTGCGCCGCGCCGTCCAATACAGCGTCGGCGTCATCGCGGTGGCAGCCGTCGCGTTCACGGTGTTCGCCGTCCTCGACAAAGGCTCGATCGTGCTGGCGTCCACCGTGCCCGCCGTCCTCTTCTTCGGCGGAGTCGGCGCGCTCGTCAAGGCTTACCGCGTCTGGCGCGCGGGCGGCATATGGCCGATCTGGCAGGGCGCGGGATGGTTCCTGTTGACCTTCATGCTGGTGTGTCTGTCGATTCCCTGGTCAGCGGCGATGTACATGGTGTGACTTAGTTGCTTTCGCAACTATATAAATTCAACTTCGGCAAACCAGATTGTGGTGATCTTGCTGGGCTGCCAGTGTTGTCAGCAAGCGCCCACTGCGGGCGCCTTCACTTTTTGGCCCGAAGGATCACGCATGCCCTACTCCACGTCCACCGTCAAGACTCTCCTGTTCGGAATCGCCGCGGGCGCCATCCTCGCCTTTGCGCCGATCGCGAGCGCCGATGACCCGCCGCCCTGCAATCCGGACGATACGCAGTGCCAACAGGAGCAGAAGCAGCCCGATCCGGCCGCCATCGTCGGTTCCGCCACCGATCAGGCGAACCAGGCTCTCAACCAGGCACCTGCCGCTAGCCCCTATCCGACATCAGGTGCGCCGGGAGGCGTGTGCATGAGGATGAACGGTTTCCCGATCTACATTCCACCGGGCGGCATCCCATCGGAGATGGCCTCGTCTGGCATTCCCTCCGGTCCTGTCCATGCGGGCAACTGCACCGCCGAGGACACGTTCGTGGGCGTCGACGCCGTCCAACAGGGTTCTGACGCCGCTCAAGGAATCCTCGGCGCCGCAACACCGCCGCAGGACCAGCAACAGCCTCCCCCGCCAGTCCAGTAGACGCGAAAAGCGTTACTCCACTTCGATTTCGCGCAGCTCGCGCTTGAGGATCTTGCCCGTCGGGTTGCGCGGCAGTTCGTCGAGGAAGACGACTTCGCGAGGAACCTTGTAGCGGGCGAGGTTCTCCTTGACGTAGTTCTTGATGGTGTCCTCGTCGATGCTGGCGCCGTCGGTCTTCACCACGAACGCGCGAAGCCGGTGGCCCCAGTCCTTGTCCTCGACCCCGAGTGCGGTGGCCTCGACGACCTCAGGATGACCGCTGATGAGGTCTTCGACCTCGGCGGGGAAGACGTTCTCGCCGCCGGACACGATCATCTCGTCGTCGCGACCGCTGACGTAGAGCAGCTTGTGCTCGTCGAAGTAGCCGACGTCGCCCGACGACATCAACCCGTCGATGATCTGCTTGTGGCCGCCGCCGGTGTAGCCCTCGAACGGGAAGGTGTTGCCCACGAAGATCCGGCCGACGTCACCCTGAGGCACGTCCTTGCCGTTGTCGTCGAGGATCCTGACCTTCACACCCTTGACCACCGGCCCGACAGTCGCCGGGTTGATCGAAAGGTCCTTCGGCCGCGCGATGGTCGCGAACGCGATCTCCGTCGACCCGTACAGGTTGTAGATCACCGGGCCGAGATCCTTGAGCGCCTTGGTGGCCAGCTCGGCGCCGAGCTGCGACCCGGATACGAACACGATCCGCAGCGACGACAGGTCGGGCTTGGAGTCCATCTTGTCGAACTCGTCGAGGATCCTCGACAGCATCACCGGGACGACGACCATCGCGGTCGCCTTGTTCTTCTCGATATCGGCGAGCACAGTCGCGGGCTTGAACCGTCGCCGCAGCACCAGCGTGGTTCCCAACATCATCGCGATGGTGGCGTGCAGGAAGCCGAGCGCGTGGAACATCGGCGCGGGCAGTGACGTCACCTCGCCGGCCTTGAACGGCACATGGGACAGCACGCCACCGATCGGTGCCAGCGACGGCGGGGTGCTCCGGTTGGCGCCCTTGGGCGTACCGGTCGTGCCGCTCGTCAGGATGATGATCGAGCTGTGCTTGGTCACCTTCGGCGCCGGGGTGTTGCTGCTGCGCTTGATGAGATCGGCCAGCGTCTCGTCGGTGCTGCCCGACGGCTCGTCGGTGTCCGGGTTGGTGCCGAGCGCGCGCAGCTTGCCCTGCGGAGGTTCGGCCTGTGACACGGCCTTGGTGTACTCGTCGTCGTAGATGATGACCTTGGCACCCTCGCGTTCGGACACCTCTTTGATCTGCGGGCCCGAGAATTCGCTGTTCAGCAGGATGATCCGGGCGCCTGTACGCGCCGCGCCGTAGATCGAGATCAGGAACCAGCGATGGTTGCGGGCCAGGATCGCCACCCCGTCGCCGCCTTTGACTCCCATCGCGAGCAGGCCGTTGGCTACGGAGTGCGCGGCGTCGTCGAGTTCCTTGAAGGTGAGCTCACCGTCGTCGTCGATGACCGCCGTCCCGTTCGGGGTGCGGCGCGCGTTCAACGCGGGGATCATGCCGAACTCACCCCACCGGCGGATGTCGGCCAGGAACGCGACGATGTTCTGCGGCGGTTCCAGCTTCAGCGCGCCCGCTTCGAACATTTTGCGCGCGTAGTGCAGCTCGGCGGCGCCGCGCTCCACATATTTACCAATGGACTGCTGGATTTTGGCCGCTGCCTGGAATGGAAGTTCAGCGAGGTTGGGCATGGCACCACAATATGTGACGACCGTCGCAGTGCGGCCAGAACGTGCTGCGTAACTACCATGGCCACATGGCCGCATCCTCCGCCAAGGCCGAACACGTGGAGGTGGACGGCGAGCAGGTGCCGATCACCCACCCCGACAAGGTCATCTTCCCGGAGATCGGGGTCACCAAGCTCGACCTGATCCATTACTACCTCGCGGTGGCTCCCGGAGCGCTGCGCGGCGTCGCCGACCGGCCGATGATCCTCAAACGTTTCGTCAAGGGCATCACCGAAGAGGCCGTCTTCCAGAAGCGCGCGCCCGAGAAGAACCGGCCCGACTACGTCGACGTCGCCGAGTTGAAGTACGCATCGGGGACGTCGGCGAAGGAGGCGGTGCTTCACAACGCCGCGGGCCTGGTGTGGGCGGTCAACCTCGGATGCGTCGACCTCAACCCGCATCCGGTGCGCGCCGACGATCTCGCCCACCCCGACGAGTTGCGGGTCGACCTCGATCCGATGCCGGGGGTGGACTGGCGCCAGATCATTCACGTCGCGCTCGTCGCCCGCGAGGTGCTCACCGACCACGGCCTGACCGCGTGGCCGAAGACGTCGGGTTCGCGCGGCTTCCACATCTATGCGCGTATCGAGCGGCGGTGGCCGTTCAAATTGGTCAGGCTCGCCGCCCAGGCGGTGGCTCGCGAGGTCGAGCGCCGGGCGCCCGACCACGCCACCGCGCGGTGGTGGAAGGAGGAACGCGGCGAGGGCGTGTTCGTCGACTTCAACCAGAATGCGTTCGACCGCACGGTGGCGTCGGCCTACTCGGTGCGGGCCCTGCCCGACGCCAGGGTGTCGACGCCGTTGTTGTGGGACGAGGTGACCGGCTGTAGACCCGAGAATTTCACCATCGCGACGGTGCCCAAGCGGTTCGCCGACCACGGCGACCCATGGGAGGGCATGGATGACGCCACCGGCAGCCTCGAGGCGTTGCTCGACCTGGCCGACCGGCTCGGCCCGGCGGAGAAGGCACCGAAGGGCGCGAAGAAAGGTACGGCCGGCGGGGGAGGTCGCGTTTCGTCGAAGCCGCTCATCGAGATCGCCAGAACCAAGACCAAAGACGAGGCGATGGCGGCACTGGCCACCTGGCGTGAGAAAAATGAGGAAGCGGCTAAGAAACTTAAGCCCGCCGACGTGTTACTCGACGGTATGCGCGGCCCGAGTTCGATCTGGTACCGCATTCGAATCAACCTTCAACACGTGCCAGAAGACCAGCGTCCACCACAGGAAGCGCTGCTCGCGGACTACAACCCGTGGGACAACTACTCCGGCGCGCAGTTCCGCCGACCGCAGGGCTGAGACCTCGAAAAACGGTTCTTAGCAAAGTATTACCGGACGCTCCCCAATGCCTTAGATCAGCGGCCTAGTTTTAAGTCATGTACGGAAACCAAGCAGTCGATTGCAACGGCGCGCAGATGCGCGCGCTGTGTCGTCAGCTGGCGACCGTGGTGACGGTGACTGGTGAGATCGACGAGTCGAACATCGATCGCATCGGCGCCTACGCACGGCGCTTCGTCCTGACGGAGAAGCCTTTCGTGTTGGACCTGACTGGCGTGAGTTCCTTCTCGCCAGAGGGCATTTCACTGCTGCACACCATCGACGAGAACTGTGAGCTCGCCGGTGTCGAATGGGCAGTCATCCCCAGTCAACCGGTCAATCGCACTCTGCGGCTGTTCGGCGAAGGCGAGACGTTCCCCACCGTGGGCGCTGTCGCCGAAGCTCTTCATGAATTCGCCACGAGCATCAGCGAACGCCGCCGTCTGCTCCCGCTACTCACCAAGACCGCTTAAAGAAAGGGCGCTCACGTGCTCATCGACCTCCGCTGGTTGTCCTATCTGCTTCACGGCAGGCATTCCACCCCGGCACACACTCCTGCGCGCTAGCCCGCCGCGTCGTTGCTCGGCGAGCTGATACCGCTCGCGCTCGTTGTCGCACTTTCACCGGTATCGATAATTCCCGCGGTGTTGCTCGTGCTGCACACCGACAATCCGAGGCCCACCGGGCTGGCCTTCATGGCCGGCTGGCTCATCGCAATTGCCGTGTCGACGGCGGTCTTCGTGCAGGTGCCCAATCTGGTCGACGGACTCGGTGAATCTCCACCGTGGGCTGCCTGGCTCCGAATCGGGATCGGCGTCCTACTCATCGTCGCGGCCGTCGGGCGATGGCTGACGCGGAAGCGCACGACCACGCCGCCCGCCTTCCTCGACCGGCTCGGAAAGGTCACCCCCGCGGGGGCGGCGATCGTCGGATTCGGGCTGGTCATCGCCAATCCCAAGGTGCTCGTCATGAATGCGGCTGCGGGTTTGATCATCGGCACGGCCACGGCCGGTGCGATGCTCTGGATCGCCGTCGCCATCTACACCGCGCTTGCCGGTTCGACGGTGATCGCGCCGATAGTCGCGTACGCCGTTGCGGGCGAGCGCATCGACAACCAACTCGAACGAACGAAGAACTGGATGCAGCGTGAACATGCCACCGTTACGGCGGTGATTCTGCTTGTCGTCGGTGTTCTGTTGACCTACACCGGGATTCGCGCGCTCTAGCGGTCTGGAGACCAGTAGGCCAACATCTCCGAGAACGTCTCGAAGGCTGCACCTGACACGCCGTACGTCGCCTCGAAGTGAACGCTCAGCGGGAACCCGAGGTCGACGACACCGTCGATGACCCTCTTGTAGAGGTCCACCATCAGCTGCCGCTTGTCGGCGGGGTCGCGGCTGGCCAGCGACCGCACGAAGTCCTGCTCATCGGCGACTGCCGCATTGCCCGCATCCTGGATCAGCCAGTCGATCAGACCGACCCTGGTTTCGACCTTGGGCACGAAGCCGAAGGACAGCAGGATCTCGGGTCGATGGTCGGTGTTGCGGGCGAAATCCTTCAGGAAGCCGACTATCGCGTCGGAGTACAGCAGCTGGGTCAGGCCGAAGTTGGCGCCCTGATTGCACTTGAAGTCGAACCGACCCGCTTCACCCTCGCGGGTGGGGATCAGGATCACGCCACGGTTGTGCACCGTCTTGTCGTAGATCGACAGCGCGTCAGTCGGCGGGACACCCGAACCCTCGCCGTCGTTCATGGTGCGGGGCACCCCGACGAAGACGATGCCCTCGAAGCCTGCGCCGCCGAGGGTGGTCAGCCGCTCCCCGAGCGCCGCCTCGTCCATGAACGGGGTGACCTGTGTGCACAGCCCGTGCAGCCCGGGCAGTTCCGGCTGGATGAGCGACCAGTAGTCGAGCACGTCGAGCTTCGGCAGCATCGGGACGGGACGGTCGTCGTCCTCGGGGATCATTCCGGGGATCATCACGTGCTTGATCCGGCCCGCGAGGCCCGATTCCGCGGAGATCCGCGCTACCTTGCGCGCCTCCTCCACCGCATACTCCTGCCCGCGCTCCACATTGGGAGGCACGAGCTCGAGCGCAATAGTGTTGAGGGTCACAGCGTTGCTCCTGATCACGACGGTGCGACCACGATACCGAGCGCAGCTGTGTGATTCGAAATCGTGTAATTGACGCTAGAGCCCGCGGCGGGCCGAACGGACCGCGGCGACGGTGCCGTCGTCCCCGCTGAACTCCACCTCTGCTTCATCGCGGCCCGACAGGAAGAGCAGCAGTTCAGGCGGCGATCCGGTGATCACGCACCGCGGCCCCTTACCGATGGACGCGAGCGTCGCGCCGCCGGGTTCCTGCAGGGTCACCGCCACGGGGGCACGGCCGAGCGACATCCGGATGGCGATGCGGATCTGCCTTCGCAGCGCGGATGCCAGGGCTTCGTCGAGTTGCCGAGCCTGCCAGCCGGGCTTGGCGCGGCGAACGTCTTCGTGGTGGATGAACATCTCGGTGGGGTTCACCAGAGGGTCGAGAAGCTTCAGCGGCGAGTACAGCGGCGGGCCGGAGGATACGAGTTCGAGGAGTTCGGGCCATTCGGTGCGCTCGGTGAGTTCGCGTTGCTTGCGGGCGGTGTATCCGGCCAGCTTCGGGATCAGGATGCCCGCGGCCGCATCGGGGCGCCGTTCGCGCAGGACCAGATGCGCCGCGAGATCGCGGGTGTTCCAGTCACCGCACAGAGTCGGTGCGTCGGGTCCGACGGCACGCATCGTGTCGACCAGTGCGGCGCGTTCTCGGGCTGCTGCTGTCATACCTCGAACATGCCAGAGTCAGCGGGTGGCTGTCAGGACAGGGCGCCGACGGCGCCTTCCGCGGCGCGAACCAACGCACCCGACCGTGCGAGTTCGACGACGGCGGCGATCTCCGGGGACAGATAGCGATCCGCGCCGGGACCTTCGGTGTGTTCCCTGACCGCCGCGATGACGGCCGCGGTGCCCGGTCCCGGCGTCAGCGGTGCCCTCATCTCGATGCCGCGCGACGCGTTGAGGACCTCGATCGCCAGCACCCGCGTCAGACCGTCGATGCCGCGGCGCAGCTTGCGGGCCGCCGACCAGCCCATCGACACGTGGTCCTCCTGCATCGCCGACGACGGGATGGAGTCGACGCTGGCCGGGGCGGCCAGCCGTTTGAGTTCGGACACGATCGCGGCCTGGGTGTACTGGGTGATCATGTGGCCGCTGTCGACGCCGGGATCGTCGGCGAGAAACGGATTGAGCCCGTGGTTGCGGGACACGTCAAGGAACCGATCGGTCCGGCGTTCGCTGATGCTGGCCAGGTCGGCGACCACGATCGCAAGGAAGTCGAGCACGTAGGCCACCGGCGCGCCGTGGAAGTTGCCGTTGGACTCGACGCGTCCGTCGAGGGTGATCACGGGGTTGTCGATGACGCTTGCCAATTCACGTTCGGCGACCATTCGTGCGTGTTCGGCGGTATCTCGCGCGGCGCCCGCGACCTGCGGTGAGCACCGCAGCGAGTAGGCGTCCTGCACCCGCGTGCAGTCGTCCCCGCGGTGGCTGGCCACGATCGGCGACCCGGCCAGCATGCGGGTGATATTGGCGGCGGAAACCGCCTGCCCCGGCTGCGGACGCAGCCGTTGCAGATCGTCGGCGAACACGCGGTCGGTGCCAAGCTGACCCTCGACGCTCATCGCCGCGGCGATATCGGCGAGCCTGAACAGGTTGTCCAGGTCGGTCAGCGCCAGCACGAGCTGACCGAGCATGCCGTCGGTGCCGTTGATCAGCGCAAGCCCCTCCTTCTCAGCGAAGGTCACCGGCGCGAGCCCGCACTCGGCGAGCGCTTCACCGGACGGCTTCAGTGCGCCGTCGGGCGTGCGGACGTCGCCTTCACCCATGACGGCCAGCGCGACGTGGGCCAGCGGCGCGAGGTCGCCGGAACAACCGAGGCTGCCGTACTCGTAGACAACCGGCGTCAGCCCGGCCGACAGGAGATCGGCGTAGGCCTGCGCTGTCTCGGTGCGTACGCCGGTGCGGCCGGTGGTGAGCGTGGACAGCCGCAGCAGCATCATCGCGCGGATCACCTCGCGCTCGACCTCGGCCCCGGTCCCTGCGGCATGCGAGCGAATGAGGCTGCGCTGCAGCTGTGTTCGCCTCTCGTGGGGGATGTGGCGGGTAGCCAGTGCGCCGAACCCGGTGGACACCCCATAGACGGGCGTCGGCTGCTCGGCGAGCGCCTCGATGTGTACCCGGCTCGCCGCGACGGCGTCAAGAGCGTCGGTGGAAACGACCACCTCGGCATCCTGACGCGCGACCGCGACAACGTCTCCGAAGCTCACGGGGCCGACGCCGACAACCACTTTCGAGTCATTCATGACGACTGCTTTCCTTCGTAGGGATGCCACCAGTCACGACGTCGTCGATGATCGGTACTCCGGGCCGGTAGGCGAGATGGATGTAGGAGGGCGCGTTCAGCGTGACGAAGTCCGCGCGCATCCCCGGCGCGAGGATGCCGACGTCGTCGCGCCGCAGGGCGGCCGCTCCGCCCGCGGTGGCAGCCCTCAACGCCTCTGCAGGCGTCAGATGCATATCGCGTACGGCGAGCGCGATGCAGAACGGCATGCTGGTCGTATAGGACGAACCGGGATTGCAGTCCGTCGCCAGGGCGATCGCCGCGCCCGCCGCAACGAATCGCCTTCCGTCCGGCCACTTTGCGCGGGTGGAGAATTCGGCGCCGGGAAGCAGTGTGGCGACAGTCGTGCTCGATGCCAACGCCTCGAGGTCGCTGTCCTCGGCGAACGTGCAGTGGTCGACCGACGCCGCGCCCAACTCGACGGCGAGCTTGATTCCCTGCCCCGCAGCGAGTTGGGACGCGTGCAGGCGCAGGCCGAGGCCTGCGTCCGCGCCCGCCTGCAGGATCGTTCTCGCCTCGTCCACGTCGAACGCGCCGCGGTCGCAGAACACGTCGATCCACCTCGCCGTCGGCGCGCACGCCGTGAGCATCTCGCCCGCCACCAGCCTGACGTAGTCGTCCCTGCGGTCGCGGTACTCGGCGGGCACGACGTGCGCGCCGAGAAATGTCGTCTCGTCGGTGAACCGGCCCGCGATCTCCAGCGCGCGTCGTTCGTCGGCGACGGTCAGGCCGTAACCGCTCTTGGTCTCGAACGTCGTGACACCGCTTCGCGACAGCTCGGCTGCCAACCGGGCGAGGTTGTCTCGCAGTTCGCCATCACCTGCTGCACGGGTCGCCGATACCGTCGTCGCGATGCCGCCGCCGTCGTACGGTGTTCCGCTCATCCGCGCGGCGAACTCGGCGGATCGGTCGCCCGCGAAGATCAGATGGGCGTGGCTGTCCACGAATCCCGGTATCACGCTTGCCTTTGCGCAGTCCACCCGGCTTTCGGCGGCGGGGGCGCGGCCGTTGCGGCCCACCCAGGCGATGCGATCGCCGTCGACGACCATCGCCGCGCCGTCGACGATGCCGAGGGGGGACCCGTCACCTTGAGACGGGTCGTTGGTCACCAGTTCGCCGATGTTGTCGTACAGAACGGTCATCGGTACGCCTCGATCGCCTGGGCGAGGGCTTTCCCGACATCGGGCACGGAGACGTGTCGCCCCTCGGCCACCACCCGTCGTCCGCCGATGATCACGTCAGTCACGTCGGCCGCCGACGCCGCGAACACCACGTTCTCCACCGTGGCACCACCTCCTGCCGTTCGTATCGACCGGGTATCGACGGCAACCAGGTCCGCGGGGGCGCCCACGCGCAGCACGCCTGCCTCGGTCCAGCCGAGGGCACGCTGCCCGGCGCTGGTGGCCGCATCGAGCAATGTTGTCGCAGAGATGATCCCGCGTTCGCGGCGGGCCAGCCGCTCGTCGAGTTCGACGGCGCGCGCCTCCTCGAAGAGGTCGATCACCGCGTGGCTGTCGGAGCCGAGGCTGAAGAGCCCTCGACCGGCCAGCAGCGCACTCGCCGGGCCGATTCCGTCACCGAGATCACGCTCGGTGGTCGGGCAGAAGCAGGTGCCCGTCGCCGTGGAGTCCATATCGGTGATGTCCTGATCGGACAGGTGGGTTGCGTGCACCGCCGTCGTGCGCGGGCCGAGGACCCCGTTGTCGCGCATGAGCGCGGTCGGGGTGCGGCCGTGCACCGCGAGGCATTCGTCGACCTCTGCGGTCTGTTCGGAGGAGTGCACGTGCAGCGGTGCGCCGTTGGTGTCCGCCCATTCGACGACCGCGGCCATCTCCGACGGTGGTACAGCGCGCACGGAATGTATTGCCGCACCGACGATCACGCCTGCGTCGGACTGGACGTCGGAGCGCAGCCGGTCGACGCGTTCGGCCCACTGCGCGGCCGTGCCGTCGCCGAACCGCTGCTGCGGACCCTTCGCCAGCGGCGCGCCGTCGATGCCGGAGCGCAGATAGCAGGTGTCAAGCAGGGTCAGGCGCAGCCCGGCGTCCGATGCCGCGGCGATCAGCGCCTTGCCCATCTCGTTGGGATCCGCGTATGGGCGACCGCCCGCGTCGTGGTGCAGGTAGTGGAACTCACCGACCGCGGTGATTCCGGCGAGCACCATCTCTGCGTAGACCGCTGTCGCAAGCACGCGGTACGAATCAGGAGTCAGTTGTCCCGCGGCCTCATACATCAGCTTCCGCCAGGTCCAGAAGCTGCCGCGGTCTCGCTGTGTTCTCGCCCGCAGGGCGCGGTGGAAGGCATGTGAGTGGGCGTTCGCCATTCCCGGGATAATCAGGCCGCCAAGCACTTCCGACGAATCCGCAGGCCGCGCGCCTGCCTCGATCGCGGTGATCCGTCCGTCGGTGACACTGACCAGAACCGAGTCCGACACCTCGTCGTCCAGCCATGCGTGTTCGCACCAAAAGGTCGGCCCGCTCACGTTGACACCCAGTCGGCCATCACGTCTGCCAATGCCTCGGCGCCGGTGCGGCAGTCGGAGATCTCGGCGTACTCGTCGGGTGAATGAGAGACGCCGGTGGGATTGCGCACGAACAACATCGCCGTCGGCACCTTGGCCGAAAGGATTCCGGCGTCGTGGCCCGCTGCGGTCGGCAGCACCGGCACGTCGCCGAACCGCGACAGCGCCGCCTGCAGCCTCTTGCGCGGTGCGTCGGGGAACACGACGACGGGCGTGATCGACTCGGCCTCGAAGTCCAGCGAGACGTGGCCGTCCCTGGCGTATTGGGCGGCGGCGTGCCGGATCGCGTCGACGACGGCGGACAAGGTCGCCTCGTCGGCCGCCCGCGCGTCCAGCCATGCATCGACGCGCGACGGAATGGCGTTCGCACCGTTGGGGGTGACCCTGACCTTGCCGAACGTCGCAACGCTGTCGTGACGCGCGGCCTCGGTGCGCGCCGCGTGCACCGCAGAAGCGAACGGCAACATGGGATCCCGGCGATCGATCAGCCTGGTGGTTCCCGCGTGGTTGGCTTCACCGCCGAAGGTGAGGTGCCATCTGCCGTGCGGCCAGATCGACGATGCGACGGCCACCGGCTGTCCCAGATCGACCAGCGCCCTGCCCTGCTCGACATGGAGCTCGACGTAGACGCCGACACGATCGGCCAGGGTGTCGTCGACGCCGAGGTGCTCGGGCCGACGGCCCGCGTCAAGCAGTGCATCGGCGAGCGTGACACCGTCGTTGTCCCGCAACCGCAGTGCGCGTTCGGGCGTCAGCGCACCGGTGCTCAGCTGTGATCCAACACAGGCGACGCCGAACCGCGCGCCCTCCTCGTCGGCGAAGGCGACGACGGCGATCGGCACGACCGGGTCGACACCACGCGCGCGCAGAAGATCCACCGCATGGAACGCCGAGACCACGCCGAGGGGCCCGTCGAAGGCCCCGCCGTCGGGCACGGAGTCCAGATGCGACCCGGTGACGAACGCGCCCTTCGGGTCTCCGCTCCACCCGCTGGGCATCCACCAGGCCCATGTGTTGCCGTTACGGTCCTCTTCCACGGTCATGGCGCGGCGCTCGGCCTCGCCGGTGAACCATTCCCGCAGCGTCAGATCGGCGGTGTTCCACGCGAATCGGCGGTATCCACCGGTGGACGGTTCGCGACCGACGTCGAGAATCGAGTCCCACAGGGAACTGAATCCAGCATCGAGTTCCATCTGTCACTGCTCTTGCATGGGGATACGGACGCCTCGCTCGGCGGCCACCGCGGTGGCGTGCTCGTAGCCCGCGTCGGCGTGGCGGATGACGCCCATGCCGGGGTCGTTGGTCAGCACCCGTTCGAGCTTCTGCGCCGCGAGCTCTGACCCGTCGGCCACACACACCTGGCCCGCGTGGATCGAGCGACCCATACCGACGCCGCCGCCGTGATGGATCGACACCCACGATGCCCCCGACGCCGTGTTCACCAGGGCGTTCAACAGCGGCCAGTCCGCGATGGCATCGGAACCGTCGGCCATCGCCTCGGTCTCCCGATATGGCGACGCGACCGAGCCCGAGTCGAGGTGGTCGCGGCCGATGACGATCGGGGCCGACAGCTCGCCGGATGCCACCATCTCGTTGAATTTCAGTCCGGCCCTGTGCCGTTCGCCGTAGCCGAGCCAGCAGATCCGGGCAGGCAGGCCCTGGTAGGCGACTCGCTCCTGGGCCATGGTGATCCAGCGTCGAAGGTGGTCGTTGTCCGGAAACAAATCCAGGATTGCCTGGTCGGTCGCTTCGATGTCCTTCGGGTCACCCGAGAGCGCCGCCCACCGAAACGGCCCCAACCCCTCCTCGAACTGAGGTCGGATGTAGGCGGGAACGAAGCCTGGGAAGTCGAAAGCTCTGTCGTAGCCGGCTTTTCGCGCCTCGTCACGAATCGAGTTGCCGTAGTCGAACACCTCGGCGCCTTTGTCCATGAAGCCGACCATCGCGGCCACGTGCTTGGCCATCGATTCGCGCGACTGCTCGGTGAAGTACACCGGGTCCTTGTCCGCCATCTTCTTCATGTCCTCGAACAGCACACCGGTCGGCAGGTAGGACAGCGGATCGTGCGCGGATGTCTGGTCGGTGACGATGTCGATGGGCGCATCGCGCTCGAGCAGCTCGGGAAAGACCTCCGCAGCGTTGCCGACGATGCCGATGGACAGCGGTCGTCTTGCGTCTCTCGCCTCGATCGCCAGCGCGAGGGCTTCGTCGACACTGCCGGCCTTGGTGTCGAGGTAGCGATGCTCGATCCGCCGGTCGATGCGGCTCTCGTCGCAGTCCACGCAGATCGCCACACCCTCGTTCATGGTCACAGCGAGCGGCTGGGCACCGCCCATACCGCCGACACCTGCGGTGAGTGTGATCGTCCCGGCGAGGGTTCCGTCGAACTTCTTCTTCGCGACGGCGCCGAACGTCTCGTAGGTGCCCTGCAGGATTCCCTGGGTGCCGATGTAGATCCACGAGCCCGCGGTCATCTGGCCGTACATCGTCAGGCCTGCCGCCTCCAGCTCGCGGAACTTCTCCCAGTTCGCCCAGTCGCCGACGAGGTTGGAGTTGGCGATCAGCACGCGGGGCGACCAGACGTGCGTCCGGAATACGCCGACCGGCTTGCCGGACTGGACCAGTAGCGTCTCGTCGTC
The DNA here is from genome assembly GCA_963756865.1 of uncultured Actinomycetota bacterium. Lineage (GTDB taxonomy): Bacteria > Actinomycetota > Actinomycetes > Mycobacteriales > Mycobacteriaceae > Mycobacterium. The sequence continues at coordinate 160,223 of CAVWPQ010000030.1, forward strand.
CTCGAGTCCCCGCAGGGTCGAGACGATCGCGTCGAAGGCGGGCCAGCTGCGGGCGGCGCGACCGGTGCCGCCGTAGACCACGAGATCCTCGGGGTGCTCGGCGACCTCTGGATCGAGGTTGTTCATCAGCATGCGCAGCGCCGCTTCCTGCTGCCAGCCCTTGCAGGTGATCGTGTTTCCGCGCGGGGAGCGGACGGTGCGCGGCCCGGTCGTCGATGTCATGGGTTCAGCACACCCGATCAGCAGGCGGCACAACCAGACCCTAGAACCGGGTATCGTCTCGTATCCGAGACTTCTGCAGGAAGGGTCGTCATGTCCAGCACCTCACCGGCCGTCGGACGGGCGCTCGACGTGCTGTTGTACCTGGCCGGGCGGTCCGGCCCGGTCTCCGGTGCGGCGATCATGCGCGATCTCGGCATACCGCGCTCGTCGGGCTATCACCTTCTCGAGGTGCTCACCGAGCGCGGTTTCGTGGTGTACGCGCCCGACCAGCGCGCCTACGGCCTCGGGGTGTCGGCGTTCGAGGTGGGCTCGGCGTACCTGCGGCACGGACCCCTCGAGCTGCGAGCCCGGCCGGTGCTCAAGAAGCTCGTCGCCCAGGTGCACGAGACATCGCACCTGGGGATCCTGCACGGCGCGGAGACCCTTTACCTGCTTCGAGAGCAACCGGCGGCGGTGCACATGGCCGTCACGCTCACCGGGATCGGTGTCCGGATGCCCGCACACCTGACCGCGAGCGGCCGCGCGATCCTCGCCCATCTGCCCGCCGCGCAGGTGCGCGGGCTGTTTCCGTCGACCCGCGCCTTCGTCAACCGAACGGGCGAAGGGCCGACGTCGCTGCCGGCACTGCGGCGATTGTTGCAGGCCGAGCGCAGGCATGGCTGGGCCGAAGAGGTCGGCCTCATCACTCCTGGTTTGCAGTCGGTCGCCGCGTGCGCGTTCGATCACACGGGTCATCCGTGCGCGGCGTTCAGTGTGACGCACCGCGTGGAGGGATCCCGTACGCCAGCAACCGAATTGGTGCGCGCGGTTCGCTCAGCTGCCCAGCAGTTGACGTGGGCGCTGTCCGGCCGACCGCCGGACGGATGGTTCGCGACCTAGACGTTCTGACCTAGGCGACCGGGTCGCCGTGACCCTGCTCGGCAGGCAGCGGTGGCGGCAACGGCGTCGTCGATGTCGGCGTCGCGGGTCCTGCGGCCGATGCCCCTGCGCCGTGGAAGTCCACCATCGGCTCCTCACGCACGACGTCGTTGCCCTCGCTGACGACGAGGGACTTCGCCGTCACCAGGTACTCGATGCCGTCGTTGGCGGCGATGTATCCGTTCGTCGACTCCGTGGCGGGCGCGATGAGCTTGGCGCCGTCGCTGGTTCGCACACCGCGATAGGAGAACGTGCCATCGGCCAACTTGCAGATGGCGATGCGCGAGTCGGCCGTGCTGCCGAAGAGCACGGCGGTTGCAGGCGCATCGCAGCGCGCCGTCGAGTTCAGGTAGCCGGCGTCGTCGGTCTCGGGAGCGGCGCCTGCCGACGGCAGCGCGATGACGAACATCGCCGATACCGCTGCCATCACCATCGCCGTGCGCATCACGGGTTCAGGTTAGCTGCTCGAGACCGCTCTGAGCTCGGCTCGCGCGGAGTCCGCGCCCGGTGTGACCGGCTTGCGGCGTGGGTATGCCGCCCGGCATGGTCAGCAATCCCCCGCTCGTCGTCGTCGGAAGCGGACCGGCAGGCGTGAGCGCCGCTGAGGCGTTCCGGCGACGTGATGCGCAGACGCCCGTTCGGGTTCTGACCGCCGACACCGATTCGCCGTATGCCCGACCGCCACTGAGCAAGGAGTTCCTCCGCGGGGAGACAGACGACGTCGCGCTGCATCCGAAGGACTGGTACGCCGAGCATCGCATCGAGCTGGTGTGCGCACGCGTCGCACACATCGATCTTGCCGCCAGGTCCGTCGTCGTCGACGAGGAGCGACATCCGTACTCCGCGCTGATCTTGGCGTGCGGTTCGGCACCCACTCCTCTCCCGGTGCCTGGCGGTGAGCGCGCGTATCTACTCAGGTCGCTGGCTGACGCGAAGCGGCTGCGGGCCGGGAGCGTCGACGCGGACTCCGCCGTTGTGGTCGGCGCCGGTTTCATCGGGTGTGAGGCCGCAGCGTCTCTGGCCCGCCGGGGCATCTCGGTGATACTGGTGGCTCCCAACGACGTTCCCCAAGACCAGCGGTTGGGCGTCGAAGCCGGAAAGCGGCTCCGCGCGTTGGTCACCTCCGCCGGTGCGCGCTACGTCGGCGGCGTCTCTGTCGAGGCGGTGCACGACGGAGCGGTGCAACTCGACAACGGCGTCACCATCGACTGTGACCTGGTGGTCGCCGCCACCGGAGTGCGACCGCAGAGTGCGCTGGCCGTAGAAGCGGGATTGAACGTCGCCGACTCGCGCATCGTGGTCGGCGCCGATATGCGCACCTCGGCGCCCGACGTGTTCGCCGCTGGTGATGTCGCTTCGGCGTTCAACACCACCGCCGGCCGCCACATCACCGTCGAGCACTGGCAGGACGCCGTTGACCAGGGCGAGATCGCAGGGGACGCGGCGGCGGGTGGAGGCGCGGAATGGGATGGCGTACCTGGATTCTGGACGACGATCGGCGACGCCACGGTCAAGTATCACGCGTGGGGCGACGGCTACGACCACACTCAGCTGATCGACCACGAGGACGGCTTCACCGCGTGGTACGGGCGTGACGGCGTCACCGTCGGCGTGCTGACCCTGAACGCGGACGACGACTACGAACGCGGCGAAGCAATGATCAAGCGCGCGCAACCCGTTTGTCCGCCGGGGTGAGCGGGCACTTCTCTTCTATCTGAAGAAGGAGGCGCCGGTATGCCCAATCCAACGATCAAGAACGAGAAGCTCTACGAGGACCTGCGCAAGGAAGGCAACTCCAAGCAGAAGTCCGCCCGGATCGCCAACGCCGCTGCGGCGAGGGGCAAGTCGGCGGTCGGCAGGAAGGGCGGCAAGTCCCGCTCGTTCGACGACTGGACCGTGACCGACCTGAAGAAGCGCGCCAAGGAGCTCGGCCTGTCCGGTTATTCGAATCTCAACAAGGACAAGCTGATCAGCAAGATCCGCAATTCCTGACGACTACTTGCCAGGCCCGTTGGGCCACTTCAGCATCGAGCCCGCGTCGACCCGGATGTGCTGTCCGGTGATGTAGCGGCTCTCCTCGCTGGCGAGAAACACCCCGAGGTTGGCGATGTCCTCCGGCTCAACGTAGGGAATCGGCATGGCGTTGAAGTAGGTGAAGGCGGGTTCAGCGTCCTCGCGGGTCGGCTTCTTTCCTTCGGCCATCATGTCGGGACGGAACACGCTGTAGATGCCGTCGTTCTGCAGCAGGTGGGTGTTGACGTTGGTGGGGTGCATGGCGTTCACCCGAATCATCTTCGGCGCCACCTGCAGACAGAGATGGTCGACATAGTCGATCAGCGTCCGCTTGCTCCAGCCGTAACCGGCGCCGCCTGGGCCCATCATCGGATTGTCACTGGTGCCCTTGATCATGCCCGCGGTCGACCCGGTGATGATGATCGATGCGCCGTTCGGCAGATGCGGAAGAGCGACCGCGACGGTGTTCATCACGCCCAATAGATCGACGTCCGTGGCGTCGACGAAGTGCATCGGGTCGAACTCCTTACCGAACGCCATCGGCAGAATGCCCGCGTTGGCCACCACGATGTCGAGCCTGCCCAGGTCAGCGACGCCGGCCTCGAGCGCGTCGCGCAACTCATGCCGTTCTCGGACATCGGCAATCCTGGCGAATACCCGGCGGCCGAGTTCCTTGACTTCGCGCTCGACGTCGGACAGGTCGTCGGGGGTGGCCAGCGGATAAGGGTTGGAGTCGATGTTGCGGCAGATGTCGATGACGATGATGTCGGCGCCTTCCTTGGCCATGGCGAGCGCATGTGCGCGCCCCTGACCGCGGGCACCACCCGTGATGAAAGCGACCTTGCCCTCGAGCCGTCCAGCCATGTGTCCTCCGCCGGTGTGTAAACGTGATTCTCCAACTAAGCGAACCTAATTTACACAGGCTGTTTAATCAATCAGGCGACGGACTCGAGATGCCGTTTCGTCCGGCGCGGCTGTTCGTCTGCGACATCCGACGGGCGGGGATGCAGCGCGACAAGACTGCCCGACCGAACCACTCCCAACGGTCCCGACTTGACGAAGCGGGTGATATTCACCGCTCGAAGCATCGAGGCCGCCCTGGCCTGGCGGTATCCGAAGAACATTCCGGCGACGCTGAGCAGCACCAGCCCGGCAAGGCCAGGGGAGGCCAACGCCGCGAGAACGACGAAGGACAGCGGAGCCAGGAACCCATCCACGGTGTGCTGGATCACCGATCGCACGTTCTCCGGAACCAGACCGTCCGCCAGCACCGCCTTGAGTCCTACCGAGCGCTGTTCCGCCATGCCGGAGGCGCCGACGCCACCCGGGGTCGGATGCACGACACCAGAAGCCGACAGCCTGCCCGACTCGCGCAGCGCGACGAGCATCTCGGGCCACCCTGCCTGCAGCGCCCCGGATGAGGTGAGCCGGTTGCGGACAGCGCTGTACACACCGCCGGCAAGAAGGCTCCCGCCGATCCCGCCCGCACTCACCGCCTTCGCGGTCCCTTCGCCCATTCCAGAGAACCCGAGCAACGAGAGAAGGCCCTCGGGTATGGAGATGAACGGGACACTGTTGTCGGTCAGCGCGATGATGAGGTACGCGAGCGCCGTGACGACGTCGTTCGCAGGCGCTGCACTACCGATCAGCGCCACATTTTCCGCCTGAACCGGCGCTGGCGGATTCTCGCCCTGCGTGATCTCCGCAGCGACCGGCTGGACGGCCGCCGGCTCCTCGGCGGGAGGATCGACAGCAGGCGGAAGTGCTTCTGCGGCAGGTGTTTCCGGCGCGGGCGTCGGGTCCGCCGCGGGTGAAGACGCGGGTGAAGATGAGACCACCGCCGCGGGGACCTGCGGCTCGTTCACCAACTCCGCCGAGGTCGCGGCGACGGTATCGGAACCCTTGTTCTCCTGCGTGACGGTCGGGGCCGCGGGCGGATCGTTTACAGCCGTCACACCGATGGACATCGGCCCGGCGGGGCCGGGGGATTCCTCACCGGAGCCCTGCCGCGCCGTCTCCTCGGTTTCGGTTCCCTCGTTTGCGGCTTCCTCATGTTGGGAGCCGAACAGAGTTCCGCCGTTTAGCCCTCCGAGGAGAGAGGGGAGGGTACCCACGATTCCAGGCTCACTCGGGCCTGCGGTCTCGGTGTCGGTGGTGTCGGCCTCACCGTCCGGTCCGCCGACGTCATGGGTATCGCTGAGCGATCCTTCTGTTTCGGTGTCGGCCGCTGCGACCGGAGCCCCAACCCCCCCAAACACAAGCACGACGGAGAGCACGCAGAGGCACGCGGCCAGGCGCCCATGTCTCGCTATGTCGATCTCCTGCCGCCCGCGGGGACAGCCCCCAGCAATGGTGTGCCGCGACGATCGTCCCACTTCCCCGGCGCGGCGTCTCGATTCCGTCACAAAGCCCCGGTCAGCATAACCGTTGCCGCTGATCGCACCGCCTCTGTGATCGTTTCCACGAGCGAGCTGTCGAGCTTCCAGCACTGCCAGAACAGCGGCACATCGAGGTGCACGTCGGATACCCGGACGAAGGAACCGTCGGCCTCACCGATGTCGGCCAGGCTCTCGGGGAACATGCCCCAGCCCAAACCGGCCCGAACAGCGGACGCGAAGCCCTCGGCGGTGGGCACGTAGTGCACCTGGCGCTTGACCACGCGGCGGAACACATTGCGTAGCAACAAGTCCTGAAGCGCGTCATCACGGTTCCACGCCAGCGACGGCGCAGAGGCCACGCCGTCGGCGGTGAAACCGTCCGATAGGTGGCGCGCCACGTAGGACGGACCGGCCACCGGCACGTAGCGCATCACCCCGAGTGGCAGCACCCGGCAGCCCGGTACCGCAGTGCGCTCGGTGGTGACCGCGCCCATCACGGCGCCTTCTCGAAGCAGTCGGGCCGAGTGATCCTGGTCCTCGATCCGGATGTCGAACAGGACCTCGGGTAATCGACCGAGCACATCGGTGAACCAGGTGGCCATCGAATCGGCGTTGACTGCGATTGCGATGCGGGTGCGTTCTGCGGAGCCACCGCCCATGTCGGCGAGGGCTTCCGCCTCGAGCAATGCTGTCTGCGCGGCGAGCCTCAGCAGCGGACCGCCGGCAGGCGTTGCCACACATGGCTTCTCGCGACGCACCAGAACCTGGCCGACGCGCTGCTCGAGCGCCTTGATCCGCTGGCTCACGGCCGATGGTGTGATGTGCAGCCGATTCGCTGCAGCCTCGAAGCTGCCGTGCTCGATGACCGCGGCTAGCGCGGCCAGCTGCTGACCATCGATCTGCACATTAGTGATTCTAATGCTAGTGAAGAAACATTAGCTGTACTGATTCGCCGAGGCTGCCTAGCGTTGACGATGTGACCTCGCCCCTGATCGTCGGCTTCCTGGCCTCGTTCACCCTGATCGCCGCGATCGGGGCGCAGAACGCCTTTGTACTGCGACAGGGCATTCGACGCGAGCACGTGCTGCCCGTGGTGGCGCTGTGCACGGTCTCCGACATCGCGTTGATCGCCGCGGGTATCGCGGGAGTCGGCGCTCTGATCAACGCGCACCCCGCCGCAGTGAACGTCGCCAAGTTCGGCGGCGCGCTGTTCCTGTTCTGCTACGGACTGTTGGCAGCGCGGCGCGCCTGGCGGCCGTCGGCTCTCACGCCGTCGGACGCCGCGCCGGCCCGGCTGGCCGAAGTCCTGGTGACGGCCGCGGCGTTGACCTTCCTCAACCCGCACGTCTACCTCGACACCGTCGTGTTGTTGGGCGCGCTGGCCAACGAACATCAGGACGGCCGCTGGCTGTTCGGCGTCGGCGCCGTCACCGCGAGCGCGGTATGGTTCGTCAGCCTCGGCCTCGGCGCGCGGCGGCTGGCAGGCCTGTTCGCCAAACCGGTCACATGGCGAATCCTCGACGCACTGATCGCCGCGACGATGATCGGACTCGGCGTCGCGATGGCCCTGACCTGAGGTCTAGCCCATCGGCCCGTCGGGGACAGGCGCGTCGCAGCGGTCGCGGAAGTCGGCGGCGGGCTGCCTTACCGCCCGCAGCTCGTCTCGCACCTGCGGGTTTGCGTCGGCGTACGCGGCGATCTCCGTGGCCATCTGGTCTCTGGACTTGCCCTTGAGACCGGTGAAGAAGGTGTTTACGTCCGGATGGCTGAACAGGTACGCCTGCGTCGCCGCGTTGACGCCGGACATGACGCCTGCGAGGTCGGCGGCGGTGCAGTTCGGCGGATCGGCGGCCGCAGTTGCGGCGGTACCGACGAGCATCGAGCCGGCGATCATGCCGACGCTGATCACGTTACGGAAGAACATGGTGGCTCCTTTGACTAAGTGGTTTACGAGACATGGTGGCAATGCTCAGCGAGGACCGATTCCGCCTCCGCCGCCGGGACGACCGGGCCCTCCGATGCCACCGCCAGGAGGACGCGGATTGACGATCACGTCCATGTCCCAGCCGTCGTCGCAATACCAGGGGTCGGCGCAATAGCTGGGGTAGGCAGGACCCGCGATCGGGGCGTCCGGACCACCGCCGCGGACGGTCCCCTGGGCGCACACGGTGGCTGCTCCGGCGTTGGTGCAGTCCGCCGAGGCCGGCGAGGCGCCGATCACGCCGACGGGGATCGCCGCCAGGGCGAGCCCCACTATCAGGTAGCGCTGTGTTGATCTCACGGCTGCTCCCTTTCTGCAATTCGATAGGACCAGGTGGCCCGTACACCGGAGTATGTTCTGCCGAATACCTAAGAATCGCGAATTGACAATTCCGAGAGGTATTCTGCGAATGTCTTCGCCCCGCTAGGTACTCAATCGAACCGCTTGTTGTTTTCGCGATCTGGACACGTTGACTTGCGTGCGAAACGGCCGTGACGGGCGAGGCTCCGGAGTACGGTCCGCTTCATCGGGTCTCAAGCGACAGGGGCGGACATGACGACGACGGATCAGGACTGGACGAAGCCATCGGCGATGGCGATTCCCCCGGAGGGCTACTTCACAGAGGAACGCGGCCGCTACGGCCCCGTCTACCCGAGGACGCCCGCCTGCCACGGATTCTCCATCATCGCCAAGGTGAAGGAGGGCCGCGAGGACGTGGTCCGCGCGTATGGGAAGACCATCGAGGAGACCATCGCAGCCAGTCCGGAGGCCTTGGCGCCGTTGAAGTTGCACTACCTGCGCTGGAATCTATTCGACGTCGGTTCCGGCTTGCACTTCCAGTACATGGGCATCTTCGACACCGACTTCGACAAGTACACCGAGGACGCGGTGCAGCTGTTCAGTGCAACCGGCATCACCACCGTGTTCACCAACCTCGAGGGGTTTCCCGAAGATTGGAAGGAGAATCCCGACGCGTTCATCAAATTCGTCAGGGACCACCAAGTGCCCAGCTTTCTCGAGTACGGCGAATACCCCTACGTGACGGCCGACGAGATCAAGAAGGCGCTGCGGTTGAAGGCGGCCTTCTCGGAAATGCTCGACCAGATGCAGTGAAGCGTGCCGGTGCTTGAATTTTCCGATATCCAGCACATCCTGCTGACCCGCACGCCTGCCATCACGGGTCGCTACGAGTTCCTGTCGTTCGACACGCCGAATGGCGGGCGGGCCTGGCTTTCCGAGCTGTTGGACAAGACGCAATCCGCTGCCGATGCCACGGCCACGATGGACAGCTCCGACCGCTGGGTCACTCTGGCCTTCACGTGGACCGGCTTGCGCGCGCTCGGCGTGCCGGACGAATCCCTGCAAACCTTCCCCGAGGAGTTCCGCACGGGCATGGCGGCCAGGGCAGACATCCTGGGCGATACCGGCGGCAACGCACCCGAGCACTGGCTCGGCGGTCTGGCAGGCGACGACCTGCATGCCATTGCGATCTTGTTCTCGCGCACCGACGAACAGTGCCGACGTTCCATCGAGGAACACGACAAGCTGCTCGCCCGCACCGACGGGGTTCGCAGTCTCTCCTATCTCGACCTCAACGCGTCGCCGCCGTTCAACTACGCCCACGACCATTTCGGCTTCCGCGACCGGCTGTCCCAGCCGGTGATGAAGGGCTCCGGCGAGGAGCCCACACCCGGCTCCGGCGATGCGCTGGAACCCGGCGAGTTCATCCTCGGGTATCCCGACGAGAACGGGCCGGTAGCGAATCTGCCTGCGCCCGAAGTGTTGTCACGCAACGGCAGCTATATGGCGTACCGCAGGCTGCAGGAGCACGTCGCGGAGTTCCGCGACTACCTGCTCGACAATGCGGAGACGCTCGAAGCGCAGGAGCTGCTCGCGGCGAAGTTCATGGGGCGCTGGCGCAGCGGTGCACCGCTGGTGTTGGCGCCGGAGCATGACGACCCCGAACTCGGTGCGGACCCTATGCGCAACAACGACTTCAATTACAAGGAGATGGATCCGTTCGGGTATGCGTGCCCGCTCGGCTCCCATGCCCGCCGGTTGAACCCCCGGGACACCGCGCACTACATGAACCGTCGGCGCATGATCCGCAGGGGCGCGACATACGGACCCGCGCTACCGGAAGGTGCGCCCGACGACGGGGTGGACCGCGGCATCGCCGCGTTCATCATCTGCGCCGACCTGATTCGTCAGTTCGAGTTCGCACAGAACGTCTGGATCAACGACAAGAGGTTCCATGAACTCGGCAATGAGCATGACCCGATCTGCGGCACCCAGGACGGCACACTGGATTTCTCCGTACCGAAGCGGCCGATCCGTAAGGTGCACAAGGGGATTCCTGCGTTCACGACTCTGTCGGGCGGTGCGTACTTCTTCCTGCCCGGGATGAACGCGATGCGCTATCTGACCTCGCTCGGCAACTAAAAGGATCGACGATGAGTACCCTGCCGCCGCCACGCACCTACAACCAGAACCACATCCCCCGCGCCCACACCGGAGGGCGACGCATCAGCATCTACTGGACGTGGAGCTACCCGTGGGAAGCCCAACGCGATCCGTCGATCATCGAGAACCGGTTCTCCACGATGACCGAGGTGCGCAACGTTCTGTGGCCCGCCTACGAGACGCCGGAGTACGACGCGGCCAACTTCCTGCAGGGCGTCGCGGGCACGCTGGAACTCTTCCACCGCTCCGCGCTGGCATTCCAGGAGCTCGCCGGAGAGGCGACGGGCCACCCGGTCGCCGTCTACCAGCGCATCGACCAGGCCGGCTACAAGCTGCTGATCGACGAACGGATCCTGGCCGACACCGACACGCTGATGGTGTTCGGTCTTGACCATCTGCTCTCCGAACAGGAAGCCGCCCCAGAGGAGATCGCGGCGATCACCGAGTGGCTGAAGCGGGAAGGTACCTGTCTGCTGCTGGCACCCCACCACGATGTCGGCTTCACCGACGACTATGACCAGCGCCAGGTCGAATACACCCACCATGGTGATCGACTCGTGCCGCGTCAGCAACGGTTCAGCCAGTACACCCGTTCGCTGATGCGGGCACTCGACGTCCCCGTGCACAACATCTGGGGGTTGCGCCCCGCCGTTGTCGAAGGCACCACGGAGATCGCGCCGCTCACCGCGATCCGCGACCTCGACAACCCTCGGCTACTCGACAACGTCACCACCTTCAACTTCCACCCGCACCTCCCGCACTACGAACTCACCGCTCCGGAAAGCGACGCTCTTCGGGTCCTCGGGAAACAGCGCGTCGACCCGAATCGGCCGCACCCCTTCACGGCCGAGGGCAACACCGAGTTCAACGCTCTGATCTGGATGCCGCCGGGCGGGCAGCGCTCCGGCGACATCGTGCTGATCGACTCGACGCACTTCACCACCCTGTTCGGCGGGACCGACAGCCTGAAGAGCCTGTGGCACAACCTGGCCACAATGAGATCCTGACGTATGCCCGTCACCAAATCCGTCTTCATCACCGGTGCTGCCGCCGGGATCGGCCGCGCCACCGCGCTGGCCTTCGCCGGCAAGGGCTACACCGTCGGCGGCTACGACATCGACGAAGTGGGGTTGAAGTCACTGTCCGGCGAGATCGATGCGGCCGGGGGCCGTGCCCTCACCGGACACCTCGACGTCACCGATCCCGACGAGATGGCGCAACGACTCGGCGAGTTCACCGCCGCTACGGACGGCCGCCTCAACGTGATGATCAACAACGCGGGAATCTTGCGGACCGGTCGCTTCGAAAACATCGACATCTCCGAGCAGCTCAACGAGATTGACATCAACACCAAGGGTGTGGTCAACGGGCTGCACGCCGCGTTCCCCTATCTGCGGGCGACGCCGAACCCCGTCGTCGTCAACCTCGCGTCCGCATCGGCGATCTACGGACAGGCGGAACTCGCCACCTACAGCGCGACCAAGTTCTTCGTCCGCGGCATCACCGAGGCGCTCGACATCGAGTGGAGCCGATACGACATCCGGGTCATCGCCATGTGGCCGCTGTATGTCCAGACCGCGATGACCGACAACATCAAGACGGGAACAACAGAGTCCCTCGGCATCAACCTGACGGCGCAGGACGTCGCCGACGCGATCGTGGCGGCAGTCGAACCGTCACCTCTGCGTCGTGTCATTCATCAGGTGCACTTCCCCGTCGGTACGCAGACCAAGGCGTCCGCACTTACCGGCCGTCTGCCACTCTGGCTGCAGCGCCTGATCAACAAACGGGTCGCGGGTATGTGACGCTTTGAAGTCGCGGTGAGCGCGCTATCCTCGCCGGATGTCATTCAGGATGACCGTCGAGGACGTCTTCGTCATCAAGAACCGGGGCGTCGTCGGGACCGGCCGAGTGGAAAGCGGCACGCTGCGCGTCGGAGACACCGTGCACATCGACGGTGGTGCGAGCGCCACGGTCGACGCGATCGAGATCTTCCGCAAGTCGATCGACGAGGCCAACACCGGTGACAACATCGGCGTGCTGTTCAAGAAGATCGACAAGAGTCAGATCGACCGCGGCACGGTTCTCACCGCCAGCGGTGGGGACGCCGCCCCGTTCATCGTCTGAGCCGCCGCTACTCCTTGAGGTCGAGCACCGGCGTCGGGCGCTGGAAACCACGTGTGACGCCGAGCAGCCACACGAATCCGATTGCCAGCCAGATCAATCCGATGGTGAACGCCCGGCCCTCGAGGCTCCGCCACAATCCGATCGTCAAGATGAAGCCGATCAGCGGCAGCGCGAGGTTGTTGAGCAGTCCCACGACGCCTCGTTCGCCCTTATCCCAGAAGTAGTGCTTGATCACCGACAGGTTGACTGCCGAGAACGCCACCAGCGCACCGAAGCTCACCAGTGTGATGAGGAATGTCAGGTCGATCCAGATCGCGGCGAGCGAGATCACCGACACCACCAGAATCGCGAACGTCGGGGTCGCGAACTTCACCGAGACGTGCCCGAACACCTTGCGCGGCAGCACCCCGTCGCGGCCCATCGCGAACAGGATCCGCGAAACCGACGCCTGCGACGTCAGCGCCGACCCGATGCAGCCCGCCACGTACGCCGCCGTGAAGAAGATGTTCAGGAAGCTTCCCCCGGCGGCCAGCATCACGTCGACCGAGCCGATGTCGGGATCGTCGAAGGCGTTCGACGGAAACACCAGCTGCGACACGTACGACAGCAGGAAGTAGATGAGGCCGGACGCGATCGTGGCAATCATGATCGCCTTCGGCACAGTGCGTCTGGCGTCCTTGGCCTCCTCGGACAGGGTGGAGACCGCATCGAAGCCGAGGAACGACAGACACAGGATCGCGGCACCGGTGAACAGCACTGCGGTCGCGTCGACGGAGCCGTCGCCGGACAGCGGGGCCAGGAAGTTGACGTCGCCCGCACCGGAGATCGTCGAGATGGACATCGCGACGAAGACGACGATGAAGACGGTCTGCATGCCGATGATGACGACGTTGGCCCACGACACCGACACGATGCCGACGATGTTGAGGATCGTCACGATCGCGATCGACACGATGATCCACACCCACTGCGGCACCGCGGGCAACGCGTCACCCATGTAGAGCCCGATGACGAGGTAGTTGAGCATGGGCAGGAACAGGTAGTCGAGCAGCAGCGACCAGCCGACCAGGAAGCCGACCGGCGCGCCGAACGACTTCTGCGTGTACGTGTACGCAGACCCGGCGACGGGATACGCCACGACCATCCGCGCGTACGACCGAGCGGTGAAGACCATGGCGACCAGCGTCAGCAGGTACGCGACCGGTACCCGGCCCCCGGTGAGGACCGTGACGGCGCCGTAGGTGGTGAACACCGTGAGCGGCACCATGTACACCAGGCCGAACAGCACAAGAGCAGGGACACCGAGAACCCGCTTGAGGTGACCCTCATCCTCCGTTGACGGCGACGGGGCGGTCGAGTCCGCTGGCGCAGTGGACATGGTTCTCTCCTCTAATTCGTGGCCGAGTGGACGGGCCTGCCGCGCAGATACGTGGCACGAATGTCGAGCGCGGGAAGATCCTGCGCCGCAGTGGTTCTCGGGTCGCGACTCAGCCAGAGCAGATCAGCGCTGGCGCCTGGGGCGAGCCGACCCCAGCTGTCCTCGGCGAAGGCCTGGTGCGCCACTCCCGCCGTGTAGGACGACAGGGCCCGTTCGATCGGAAGGATCTCGTCGGGAGTCCACCCGCCCGCAGGCTCGCCGTCGGCGGTCTGCCGCGATACGGCGATCGAGATGCCCTTCAGCGGTGCGCCCGACGACACCGGCCAGTCGGAGCCGAATGCCAGCGGCGCCCCGGACTCGGAGATGCTGCGGATTCGGTACTGCTTGTCCGCGCGTTCGGCGCCAAGGCGCGGCACCGTCAGCACCATCATCAGCGCGTCCAACTGCGCCCACAGCGGCTGCATATTCGGTATCACCGAGAGTTCGGCGAATCGGGCGATGTCGGCATCGTCGACGAGCTGTGCGTGAGCTATCACCGGCCTGCGGTCGCGAGGACCGTTGTGCCGCACCACATGTTCGATTGCATCCAGCGCCTGTCGCACCGCCGCGTCGCCGATCGCGTGGATGTGGATCTGCAGACCAAGATCGTCGACTCGCGCCGCCGCCTCGGCCAGCGAGTCGCCCTCCCAGTTCTGCTGCCCGTGATTGTGCAATGCGTTGCAGTACGGCGCGAGCAGGGCACCGGTTTCGTTCTCCACGACGCCGTCGGCGAAGAACTTGACCGTGTTGGCGGTCAGCAGCGGCGAGCCCACCTCGTCGACACGACGTCGGGCATCGGCGTAAGCCGTTACCTGCGAGTCGAAATGGCGGGGATCAGCGTAAAGGGCGAGGTTGAACCTCATCCGCAGCAGATCACGCTTCGCGGCGGCGATGTAGGTGTCGACGTCGGCAGGTTCCACCCACGCGTCCTGGACCCAGGTCACGCCACGGGCCAAGTAGTAGTCGGCGGCGGTGTTCAGCGCCGCCACCCGGACATCCTCGTCGTGCGCGGGCATCACCGCGTTCATCAAGTCCATCGCGCCCCACTCGCGCAGTGTGCCGAGAACCGAACCGTCCTCGCGGTGCGGGATCTCGCCGAGCACCGGATCCTTGGTATCCGCTGTGATACCCGCCCGCTCCAGTGCAACGGAGTTGCACCACATCGTGTGGTAGTCCCAAGCCCGCAGCACCACCGGCCGGTCGGGCACCGCGGCGTCGAGCCAGCGAGCGTCGAATAATCCGTCTTGCGCCATGCTGCTCTCGTAGGATGCGCCGACGATCCATTCGTCGTCCGGGTGTTCTGCGGCGAAATTCTTTACGGCGGAGACGATTTCATCGACCGTCTTACAGGGTCGGACTGGTGGCCCTGCCGACTCGAGGCCGCCGTACAGCGGATGGGCGTGCCCGTCGCCGAACGAGGGCATCAGGAAGCCGCCGTCGAGGTCGACTTCTTCGGCGCCCGCCGCCGACGACCTGGCCTCGTCTCCGGTCGCGCGCACCACACCATCGGTCACGAGGAGGGCATCGGTCTCCGAACCCGAGGCGGTCCAGATCACGCCCGCCGGTGAAGATCGTCGCGGTCACCAGCGGCACCCTACGCCGAGAGGCATTCTCAACGGGGTCATTTGATGACGGCCGTAACGACCGGCGCGGTCAGCGCAGCTTTGGGCGAGTTAGCTGACTCTCGGGCTACGCTCGCGGTGTGCGCAAGGTTTGGTCGCGGCGAAGTTTCCTGGCGATGACGGCGACCGTCGCCGCTGCCGCCGCGTGCAGCTCGGAGAAACCTGGTGCGGTGGCAGGCGACGGTTCCGTCACGGTCAAGCACATGTTCGGCGAGACCAAGGTCCCCGCGCCACCGAAGCGCGTGGTGAGCGCCGGCTACACCGAGCAGGACGACCTGCTCGCCGTCGGCGTCGTCCCGGTGGCGGTCACCAACTGGTGGGGCGATCAGCCGTTCGGCGTGTGGCCATGGGCGACGCCGAAACTGGGCGGCGCGCAGCCCGAGGTCCTCGATCTGTCCAACGGCATCCAGATCGACAGAATCGGCGCGCTGCGGCCCGACCTCATCGTCGCGACGAACGCGGGGGTCGACGAGGACACCTACAAGAAGCTGTCGGAGATTGCGCCGACCATCGCGCAGTCGGGTCAGGACGCCTTCTTCGAGCCGTGGAAGAACCAGGCCGCGGCAATCAGCCAGGCGGTGTTCAAGTTCGACGAGATGGCCGGACTCGTCAAAGGCATCGAGGACAAATTCACCGAGGTGGGCACGAGCAACCCGCAGTTCGCGGGTAAGAAGGTGCTTCTACTGCAGGGCACTCTGGCCGACGACGCCGTTCACACGCTGACGCCGGACTGGCGCAGCGAATTCCTGACACAGATGGGATTGGTCGGTGCCCGATACCGGTGGCAGCGTGATCACCGCGCGACAAGATGGAGTCCGATGCTCGACTCGGCCGACGTCCTGATCTGGACCACCGAGAGCGACGATCAACAGGCGGCGCTGCTGGCCGACCCGACCATCGCCAAGCTGACCGCCACAACCGGCGGGCGCAACGTCTTCACCGGCAAGGACCTCGCCGGTGCCATCGCCTTCGCATCGCCGCTGTCGTATCCGGTCGTCGCCGACCAACTGCCACCCGCATTGGCGAAGGTGATCGGCTGAGGGGTTTGATAGCCGGGTGAGCGACCAGACCGCCACCGGGCAGCGCGCAGCCTTCGCGCAGGTGGGCGCGGCCTATTACCCGACACTTGCCGCGGTGTTCACCGCGCTGGTGATCATCTCGAACGTGACCGCGACCAAGGGCGTCGCCTTCGGCCCGATCATCACAGACGGCGGGTTCATCGTCTTCCCGCTGACCTATGTCATCGGTGACGTATTGTCCGAGGTCTACGGATTCAAGGCGGCCCGGCGCGTCATCTTCATCGGATTTGCGATGAACATTCTTGCTGCCCTTGCCTTCTGGGTGACGGTTTATCTTCCCGCCGCCGACTTCTACACCAATCAGGAACACTTCGAGAACGTCGTGGGTGCCTATACCCAGCTGATCATCGCGGGGTTGGCGGGCTTCATCGTCGGCCAGACGATCAACGCATGGGTGGTCGTGAGGATCAAGGAGCACACCAAGGAGAAGCACCTGTGGGCGCGCCTGGTCGGATCGACGTTCGCGGGTCAACTGGGCGACACACTCGTGTTCTGCAGCATCGCGGCGAGCGCGATCGGCATCACCAGCTTCAGGGACTTCGCGGTGTACACGGCGCTCGGGTGGCTGTACAAGACGGCCGTCGAGGTCGTCATGCTGCCCGTGACGTATCGGGTGATCGCCTACATCAAGCGGCGGGAACCCACGTACGCGCCCGCCGTCTGAGGCTTCGTTAAGGCAGCTCTGGCAACCCTCACAGAGCAGCGGATTTACACCCTACTGAGCGGTAGCTTTGAGGTATGACCGTGATGGCGGAGGGGATGGTGATCGGCACGATCACCGACTATGGGGATCAGGCGCTGCTGCTCGAGTTCGACAGCACGGCGGAGGTATTGGCTTGGAACGATCATCTCAGGGACGCTGAGCTGATCGGCGTCGTCGACATCGTTCCCGCCTCGAGGACTGTGCTCGTCAAGCTCGATGGCCCGCGGTATGCGGGCAGCGCCCGCCAGCACCTCAGCAAGCTGCGATTGGCGCCGGAGGCCCTGACGGATGCAGGAGCGCCGATCGACGGCCGCGCCGATGTGGTGATCGACGTGGTCTACGACGGCGAGGACCTCGACGAGGTTGCCTCGCTGACCGGGATGACGCCGCGCGACGTCGTCGCCGCCCACACCGGAACCCCGTGGCGAGTCGGATTCGCGGGCTTTGCACCGGGTTTCGGCTACCTCGTCGGGGGTGACGAGCGGCTCAACGTGCCGAGGCGATCGGAGCCGCGCACCAAGGTCCCCACGGGTTCGGTCGGGCTGGCAGGCGAGTTCAGTGGTGTCTACCCTCGCGAGTCGCCCGGCGGATGGCAGCTGATCGGCCGCACCGAGACGCCGCTGTGGGATGTCGACCGCGACCCACCAGCGCTGCTGATGCCGGGTCTGTGGGTGCAGTTCAGAGAGGTGTCGTCATGACCGCGACAACCCTGGAGATTCTGCGCACCGGTCCGCTGGCAATCGTCGAGGATCTCGGTCGCAAAGGGATGGCACACCTCGGCGTCACGCGGTCGGGTGCTGCGGACCGTTCGGCGCACAAACTGGCCAACCGGCTGGTCGCCAACCCTGGGGACCGCGCCACCATCGAGGTGACGTTCGGCGGGTTCAGCGCGAGGGTCCGCGGAGGGGACGTGGCCATCGCCGTTACCGGTGCCGATGCCGATCCCGCGGTCAACGGGGTCCCGTTCGGCACCAACAGCATCCACTACGCCCACGACGGCCAGGTGATCTCGCTCGGTGCGCCGCATTCCGGACTGAGGTCCTACCTCGGGGTCCGCGGTGGCATCGACGTGGCACCCGTGCTCGGCTCCCGCAGCTTCGACGTGATGTCTGCCATCGGGCCGCTGCCACTGAAACCCGGCGATGTGCTGCCGATCGGCGACCACACCGAGGAGTACCCCGAACTCGACCAGGCGCCGGTCGCCGCGATCTCCGACGACATCGTCGAGCTGTCGGTGGTGCCGGGGCCGCGCGACGACTGGTTCACCGACCCCGATGTGCTGGTCCACACCAACTGGCAGGTGACCAACCGCAGCGACCGCGTCGGCATGCGCCTCGTCGGCATGCCGCTGGAGTACCGCTACGGCGATCGACAGCTGCCCAGCGAAGGCGCGACCAGGGGCGCGATCCAGGTGCCGCCGAACGGTTTTCCCGTCATCCTCGGACCTGATCACCCCGTCACCGGCGGCTATCCGGTCATCGGGGTCGTGGTCGACGAGGACATCGACAGGATCGCGCAGATCCGGCCGGGACAGACCGTTCGCCTGCACTGGTCGCGTCCGCGCAGGCCGTTGCCCAACGGTTCCTGAACGGGTAGACACGTGGTGTGACTAGTCAGGTGATGACGGCCCGCCTGGTCCACACCGCCGACCTCGACAACGACACCCGCGACGAAGCCCGCCGCATGGTCATCGACGCCTTCGGCGGTGGCGAGTTCGACTTCACCGACGCCGACTGGGAGCACGCCCTCGGCGGGATGCACGCACTGATCTCACATCACGGCGCGCTGATCGGGCACGCCGCAGTCGTGCAGCGTCACCTGCTGTACCGGAACTCCGCGTTGCGGTGCGGCTATGTCGAAGGCGTCGCGGTCCGCGAGGACTGGCGCGGCCAAGGTCTTGCGGGTGCGCTGATGGACGCCGTCGAACAGGTGCTGCGCGGCGCCTACGAACTCGGCGCACTGAGCGCATCGGAGGCAGGGCGGCATCTCTACACCGCACGCGGCTGGCTGCCTTGGCAGGGCCCGACATCGGTGCTGGCTCCGACCGGCGTTGCGCTCACCCCCGACGACGACGGGTCGATATTCGTGTTCCCGATCTCGGTCGACGTTGACCCCAGCGAGGCCATCACCTGCGGTTGGCGCAACGGGGACGTCTGGTGACACCGGTACGTTGGATGGAGTGACTGCCCCGAAACCCTTCCAGCATTCGACGGAATCCTTCGACAAGCTCTACCGCGGCGAACCCGCCGTCGAAGGGGCTCCCGCACCCACCGGGGTGCCATGGGACATCCGGGCTGCACAGCCGCGGCTGATGGAACTCGAGGCGCTCGGCGGGATCACCGGCGAGGTGCTCGACATCGGCTGCGGCCTCGGTGACAACGCGATCTTCCTGGCGTCCCGCGGACATACCGTGACAGCGCTCGACGGGTCGCCAACGGCGATCGAACAGGCCCGCAACCGCGCCGCACAGGCGGGCGTCTCGGTGACCTTCAACGTCGCCGACGCCACCAATCTGACCGGCTACGACGGCCGGTTCGACACGGTCGTCGACAGCGCGCTGTACCACTGCCTGGAAGACGACGGCCGTCAAGCGTATGCCGCGGGGCTGTACCGCGCGACGCGACCCGGCGCGAAATGGCACCTGTACTGCTTCTCCGACGCCAACGTCAACGGCATCATCGCTCCCATCGGATCGGTGTCCGAATCCAGCATCCGCGACACGTTGACCTCGAACGGCTGGCGTATCGATTTCCTCGGCCCGACAACGTATCTGGCGAGCGCAACCGGCCTCGGCAGCGTCGGCGACGAGTTTCCACAGGAAATGGTGGACCAGATGCCACCGGATGAGTTCTCGCGGATGCAGAAGATGAGGGCCGGGGTTTCGGCCGTCGCAGACCTGCTCGACGGTGACCAGGTGCACCTGCCGTTCACCGTCGTGCATGCGCACCGCGTGGATTAGACCTCACAGCTGCCCATCCGCGGCGGTGAAAGGAAATTCACGGCCCGACGGGCGGTGACATGCCAGGGCAATCGCCGGTTAATCGCCCGGAAACACGGTGTGCAAACACTGGACCCATGAGTGACCCCGACTGGGCACCGCTCACCGGGTTCCGGGTGGCGGTGACGTCCGCCCGCCGTGCCGACGAGCTCAGTGCCCTTCTGCGCAAGCGCGGAGCGGCGGTCACCAGCGCAGCGGCGATCGAAATGGTGCCGCTGCCCGATGATCACGAGCTGCGGGTGCACACAGAAGCGCTCATCGACACGCCACCCGACATCGTCATCGCCACCACGGGCATCGGCTTTCGCGGCTGGATCGCCGCCGCCGACGGCTGGGGCTTGGCCGGCGAGCTGACCACGGCGCTCGGCAAGGCCCGCATCGTCTCGCGCGGCCCGAAGGCGACAGGCGCGTTACGCGCGGCAGGTCTGCCCGAGGAATGGTCGCCGGAGTCCGAGTCATCCCGAGAGCTGCTGCACTACCTGGTCGAGGGCGGCATCTCCGGCCAGCGCATCGCTGTTCAGCTACACGGGGCCACCGCGGAGTGGGACCCCTTCCCTGAATTTCTCGACGAGTTGCGCGCCGCGGGCGCCGACGTGGTTCCGATCCGCGTGTACCGCTGGCATGCCGTGCCGCGCAACGGCGACTTCGATCAGCTGGTCGCGGGGATCGCCGAGCAGAAGTTCGACGCGGTGAGCTTCACATCGGCGCCTGCGGTCGCCGCGATGCTGATGCGCGCCGTTGAGATGGGCATCGAGGACCGCGTCCTCACCGCGCTACGCACGACGGTGCATGCGATGTGTGTCGGACCCGTCACCGCACGGCCGCTGGTGCGGCTGGGCGTGCCGACATCGGCACCGGAACGGATGCGGCTGGGCGCGCTGGCCCGGCACATCACCGACGAGCTACCGCTGTTGCAGTCGCGCACCATGCAGGTTGCCGGTCACCGGCTGGAGATCCGCGGCACCTGTGTGGTCGTCGACGATGCGGTCAAGGAGCTGTCGCCTGCGGGGATGGCGACGATCCGCGCACTCGCCCACCGTCCTGGCACCGTCGTGTGCAGGGCCGACCTGCTGCGGGCACTGCCCGGGTCCGGTACCGACACCCACGCGGTCGAGACGGCTGTGCTGCGACTGCGAACGGCGCTGGGCGACAAGAACATCGTCTCGACAGTGGTCAAACGCGGCTATCGGCTCCCCGTCGACGAGCCGCAGGCACGATGAGCTACCTCCTGGTGGCGCACGGCCTGTTTCACGATCGACTGCGCGACAGCGGCGCCGATCTCGTCGCCGATCCGCTAGGCGCAGATCTCCACCGTGCCATCTGCGGTGACGCGGGTTTGATAGACGGGCACCGCGACGTCGGCGTCGTCGAGACACGCGCCGTCGTCGAGCGCGAACGCCTGCTTCTTGATCGGCGACGCAACCGTGGCGCGGCCGCCGCGGTCACCGACGATTCCCCTCGACATCACCGCGGCGCCCGAGAACGGATCGATGTTGCCGATGGCCCACACGGTTCCGTCGTCGAGCCGGAAGAGCGCCGCCTGTTCACCGCCAGGCAGGAGTACACCGACCCCCCGGCACGGCATCAGACGGTCATAGGTACATGCCGCCGTCCACACCTGAACATCGTTGACCAGGCTCATGTTTCAACTGTCTTCGGAAACGCCGGGATGCCCATGGGAACGATGCGGCCGTCACGCCTTGTGAAGGTGACGGTGGGATCGGGCGCATCGGGTGCGTTGACGAACGAGACGAACCGAGACAGTTTGTCGGGGTCCTCCAGCACGCCCTTCCATTCACACGCATAGCCTGCGACGTGGCGCGCCATCGCCTCTTCGAAGTCCGCTGCCAACCCAAGCGAGTCGTCGCACACCACATCGCGCAAATGGTCGAGCCCACCTTGGAGCTGCTCAACCCACGGCGCGGTGCGCTGCAACCGGTCGGCGGTGCGGATGTAGAACATCAGGAAGCGGTCGATGTAGCGCACCAGCGTCTGGTCGTCGAGATCCCCCGCAAGCAACTGCGCATGCCTCGGGGTCATACCGCCGTTGCCGCCGACGTAGAGGTTCCATCCGTTCTCGGTGGCGATGACGCCGACGTCCTTGCTGCGCGCCTCGGCGCACTCGCGCGCACATCCGGAGACGCCCATCTTGATCTTGTGTGGGGCCCGCAGCCCGCGATAGCGGAGTTCGAGCTCGATCGCCATCTGAACCGAATCCTGTTGTCCGTAGCGGCACCAGTCGCTACCGACGCAGCTCTTCACCGTGCGCAGCGCCTTGCCGTAGGCGTGGCCGGACTCCATCCCGCCGTCGACCAGCCGACGCCAGATCTCCGGCAGCTGATCCACCCTGGCGCCGAACATGTCGATGCGCTGCCCGCCGGTGATCTTGGTGTAGAGCTCGAAATCCCTTGCTATCTCGCCGATCAGAATCAGCTGCTCGGGTGTGATGTCACCGCCAGGTACCCGCGGCACGATCGAGTAACTGCCGTTGCGCTGGATGTTGGCAAGGAAGTGGTCGTTGCTGTCCTGCAGCGACGCCTGCTCACCGTCGAGGATGTGCTCGGAGCTCGTCGATGCCAGTATCGATGCGACGACGGGTTTGCATATGTCGCAACCCCTTCCGTTGCCGAAACGATCGATGAGGCCGGAGAACGTCCGGATCGAGGTCGCGGTGATGATCTCGTACAGTTCGGCTCTGGACTGGCTGAAATGCTCGCACAGCGCCTTGGACTGCTCGACGCCCTCAGCCTCCAACAACTGCTTGAGCAGCGGTACACACGACCCGCAGGAGGTGCCCGCCTTGGTGCACGCCTTCAATGCGGGCACGTCGCAGCAACCGGTGGCGATGGCGTCGGTGAGATCACCCTTCGTCACACTGTTGCACGAGCAGATCTGGGCCCCCGTAGGAAGCGCACCCACCCCCAAAGTCCCGCTGTCACTTTCGGATCCGGCCGGCGCTATCAGTGCCATCGGGTCGCCGGGCAGTTGTTCGCCGACCATCGGCCGCAGGATCCCGTAGGCCGACGCATCGCCGACCAGGATTCCCCCGAGCAGCGTCTTCGCGTCGTCGGAGAGCACCAGCTTGGCGTACGTCTGCTTGACGGCGTCGTTGACGGCCACCTCGAGGCAGTTCGGCGTCGCACCCATCGCGTCGCCGAAACTCGCGACGTCGACTCCGAGTAGCTTGAGCTTGGTCGACATGTCGGCCTCGGGGAACTCCGCGGCACCACCGAGCAGTCGGTCCGCGACGACTTCCGCGCTGGTATACCCCGGTCCGACCAGCCCGTAGCAACGACCATCGATCGCGGCCACCTCGCCGACGGCATAAATGCTGCAATCCGTTGTGGCACAGGACAGGTCGGTTTGCACGCCGCCACCTCGTTCGGCGATCGTGAGGCCGGCATCGCGGGCCAGCTCGTCACGCGGGCGCACACCCGCGGCGAAGACCACCAGTCCCGCGTCGATGACGCTGCCGTCGCTCAGCACCGCCTGCACCGCCTCGGTTTCAGCCGACCGCCTGACAGGCCGGTTGCGTTGCGCGGTCCGGATGGCGTCGGTGCCGACACCGGTGTGCACCGTGATGCCGAGGTCGGTGATCAGCCGGCTCAGAAGCGCCCCGCCCGCATCGTCGAGCTGCGCAGCCATCAGCCGCGGCGCCATCTCGACGACGTGTGCCTCGAGGCCGAAGGAGCGAAGCGCATTGGCCGCCTCGAGACCCAGAAGGCCACCCCCGATCACCACGCCCACCGGCGCGTCAGTGGCACGCCGCGCACGGTCGGCGTCGGCGCGGATCGCGTCGAGGTCATCGAGGGTCCGGTAGACGTGGCAGCACGGCAGGTCGCGACCCGGCACCGGAGGCACGAAGGCGTAGGAACCCGTGGCGAGCACAAGGGCGTCGTAGTCGATGCGGTCACCGTCGGCGGTGACGACGGCCTTGGCGAGACGGTCGATCCCGGTCACTCGAACACCGAGCCTCAGGTCCACCCCACCGTCGCCCGCATACTCGTTTCCCGGCAGCGCGAGCCGGACGCGATCCCAGTGTTCGGTGTATCCGGTCAGACCGACGCGGTCGTAGGCGGCGTCGGCCTCTTCACCGAGCACGGTGATCCGCCACGACGCCGCGGTGTCACGCGCGCGCATCGCCTCGACGAACCGGTGGCCG
Organism: uncultured Actinomycetota bacterium; assembly: GCA_963756865.1. Lineage (GTDB taxonomy): Bacteria > Actinomycetota > Actinomycetes > Mycobacteriales > Mycobacteriaceae > Mycobacterium. The sequence continues at coordinate 184,306 of CAVWPQ010000030.1, forward strand.
ACCATTCCGTGTCCGACCACCACCACATGTCGGGCAGGTGAGGTTTGCGACGCCATACCGCGAGGCTAAGCAGCCGATATTGCCGCGATGTCGCCACGTGTGACACGCCCATCACGGTGTTCTCACGGGTACTAGCCCAGGCTGGTGAGAAGTTCCGAGGAGTAGAACTGGCCCCGGATCTGGCCGACGTCCGGCGGCCCGTCGATGAACACCCACGCGTTCGTGGCACCCGATTGCCGTGCGGCGCTCATTGTCAGCGTGCCGGTCCCGTTGCCGTCGGTGTTCAGCACTGCGCTTGCGACGCCGGGGTCACCGGCATTGCACTTCGCAGCGCCCGACCGGGGCCCCTGGATCAGCCGCACCTGATAGGGCGTATTCGGCGTGCCGATCATGAGGAAGACAGCGGCGCTGACGTTCGTGCCGTTGGCGGTGATGGTGGATGTGCCGGAACCGAAGCCGTTCGCGCTGACGTAGTTGAGCTTGGTGAAATCGCAGGACCGGAAATTCGCGACCAGCGGGACCATCCCACCGTTGGCGGACTCGGCTGACGCCGTTCCCGAACCTAACCCCAACCCGATCAGCCCGACGACGGTCATAACAAGCGTTACGAAGCGCGTCGAAGTAATCATTACGTCACCCTATGTGACGATTCCGCAGTTTTGCGGGGCGTTTACGGCGGAGGCGGTAGCAATGTGGCCGTTTCGGTGACGGTTCCAGGATCGGGGGTGTCCTCGGTCGTTGGCGTCGGCGGCCCGTCGTCGGCGGAGGTCGGCGGAACGGCAGGCGGGAGGTTCTGGTCGCTGGTCTGGGCGCTCGGCGTCGTATAGGTGGTCGTCGTCGTGGATGCCGTCGTGTAGGTGCTCGACGGCGTGCTGCTCGACGGCGTGACGAGGGTGCCGGGTGGTTCCGACGAGTCCTCCGACGTGCGCATCACCGCGACGATCAGCAACCCGAGCAGGAGCAGCGCCGCGGCGCCTGCGGCGAATATCGTGCCGGGCCGGTTGAACCAGTGTTCTGGGTCGTGGTCGTGAGCGGGCACCGGGGAATGCTAGCTGCCGCCTCTATCCCCAGCGAGCGAGGATCTCCTTGGCACGTTCGGCGAGGGCCCACTGCAGGAACGGACCGAAACTGATCCGCGCGACTCCGAGTGGACCGAACGAAGCCGGATCCGATTTGTCGGGGAAGACGACGGCGTTGACCGGAAGCGGTAGTTCGGAGGTCAACCGCCGCAACGTATCCGGCTCATGAAAGCCGATGGGGTACAACACGTCGGCACCCGCGTCGGCGGCTTCCTTCAGTCGCGCCACCGCCCGGTCGACACGGTCGGACTCGTCACCGTCCTGGCGCATGAACAGATCGGTGCGCGCGTTGACCACCACGTGCACGCCCGCAGCGTCGGCGGCCGCCCGCAGCGCACCGACCAACTCGGCGTGCTCGGCCGACGACCTCAGCCGGCCGCCGTCGGCGTGCACGGTGTCCTCGATGTTGAGGCCGACCGCACCCGCACCGAGCAGCCCATCGATGAGCCGTGCAGGCGTCTCCCCGTAGCCGGACTCGATATCGACGGACACCGGGACGTCGACCGCGTCGGTGATCTGCCCGACGCGGGTACAGACGTCGTCGAACGACATCCCCTCGCCGTCGGCCTTACCGATGGAGTCCGCGAGCGGGTGGCTGCCCACCGTCAGTGCCGCGAAGCCTGCGTCGACGGCGAGCTTCGCCGACCACGCGTCCCACACCGTCGGCAACACCACGGGATCACCGGGTCGATGCAATGCGAGCAGAGCGGTGGCTCGCTGCTGGAGTACCTGTTGGTCGGCCATGGCGCCCTTTCGTCTCCGACGCGACCGGCGTCACGCCCTACTCAACATGATGTAGCTACTATCGGTTGTCGTACTGTGATTAAGGACACCCTTCAGCCCAAAGGAGGTCACATGTCGAGCACCAGAGAATTTGCCGAACTGCACGAGTTGATCGGCGGCCTACGCCGGTGCGTGACGTCGCTGGCGTCGCAATACGGGGACAGCCCCGCAACGCGGCGCATGGTCAACGACATCGACCGCCTCGATATCGACGCCGAGGAGTTAGAACTCACCCGCGGGGTAACCCGTTCTCGGCACTCGGCTGAGAAGATCGCGATCCCGGACACCCAGTACGACTCCGACTTCTGGCGGGACGTCGATGACGAGGGTGTCGGGGGTCACAGTAGGGGCTGAATTAGGCTCTGACGCACTTGCCGCACTTGGGGGTCCCCGCAACCGGAGAGGCTTGGAGAACACACTGTGAGCGCACCCACCGCCGATCGCGATGCCACCGGCGTCTTCTCGCCCACCCGCGCCGAGATCCCCCAGCGCACCCTCCGTACCGACCGGTGGTGGCAGTCGCCGCTCATCGTCGACCTCGGGTTCGCCGCATTCGTCATCTATGCCACCGTGCGCGCGTTCCTGCAGAACAATTATTACGTCGAGGCGTACAACTATCTGACGCCCTTCTACTCACCCTGCGTCAGCAAGGGTTGCGTACCCGAGGCGAGCCATTTCTGGCCGCAGATCATGCCCGACGTGTGGTGGCTGCCCTATGCGGCGCTGTCGTTGCCGTTCCTGCTGCTGTTCCGGCTGACCTGCTACTACTACCGCGGTGCCTACTACCGTTCGGTGTGGCAGTCCCCCACCGCGTGCGCGGTCGCCGAACCGCACGCGAAATACACCGGGGAGACCCGTTTTCCGCTGATCATCCAGAACACGCACCGGTACTTCTTCTACATCGCGGGCATCATCTCGCTGATCAACACCTACGACGCGATCGTGGCGTTCCACTCGCCGTCGGGCTTCGGGTTCGGTCTTGGCAACATCATTCTCGTCGTCAACGTGGTGATGCTCTGGGTCTACACGGTGTCATGCCACTCCTGCCGCCACGTCGTCGGCGGCCGCCTGAAGCACTTCTCGAAACACCCTGTCCGGTACTGGATGTGGACACAGGTGAGCCGCTTGAACACCCGTCACAAGCTGTACGCGTGGATCACGCTCGGCACGCTGATGCTGACCGACTTCTACATCATGCTGGTGGCCAGCGGCACCATATCCGATCTCAGATTTATTGGCTGACAGCCTTTTTCAACAGCCCAAGCAAGTGAGGTTTCATGACTGAAGTCGAAAGGCATCAGTACGACGTCATCGTCATCGGTGCCGGCGGCGCTGGATTGCGCGCGGTGATCGAGGCGCGCGAACGCGGACTCAAGGTCGCCGTGATCACCAAGTCGTTGTTCGGCAAGGCACACACGGTGATGGCCGAGGGCGGCTGCGCCGCGGCGATGGGGAACACCAACCCGAAGGACAACTGGCAGGTCCACTTCCGCGACACCATGCGCGGTGGAAAGTTCCTCAACAACTGGCGGATGGCCGAATTGCACGCCAAGGAGGCGCCCGACCGGGTGTGGGAGCTGGAGACGTACGGCGCCTTGTTCGACCGGACCAAGGACGGCCGGATCAGCCAGCGCAACTTCGGCGGCCACACCTATCCGCGACTGGCCCACGTCGGCGACCGCACGGGCCTGGAGATCATCCGCACCCTGCAGCAGAAGATCGTCTCCCTGCAGCAGGAGGACAAGGCCGAGTTCGGCGACTACGAGGCCCGGATCAAGGTCTTCCACGAGTGCACCATCACCGACCTGGTCAAGGACGGCGACCGGATCGCGGGTGCCTTCGGCTATTGGCGCGAGAGCGGCAACTTCGTGCTCTTCGAGGCGCCCGCGGTGGTGCTGGCCACCGGCGGCATCGGCAAGTCCTACAAGGTGACGTCGAACTCGTGGGAGTACACCGGCGACGGGCATGCGCTGGCGCTGCGGGCCGGCGCCACCCTGATCAACATGGAGTTCGTCCAGTTCCACCCGACCGGGATGGTCTGGCCGCCGAGCGTCAAGGGCATCCTCGTCACCGAGGGCGTGCGCGGCGACGGCGGTGTGCTGAAGAACTCCGAAGACAAGCGGTTCATGTTCGACTACATCCCGGCGGTGTTCAAGGGCCAGTACGCCGAGTCGATCGACGAGGCCGACCAGTGGCTCAAGGACAACGACTCGGCACGCCGCACCCCGGATCTGCTACCCCGCGACGAGGTGGCCCGCGCCATCAACTCCGAGGTCAAGGAAGGCCGCGGCACACCGCACGGCGGCGTCTACCTCGACATCGCGTCGCGGCTGCCCGCCGAGGAGATCAAGCGGCGACTGCCGTCGATGTATCACCAGTTCATGGAGCTGGCCGAGGTCGACATCACCAAGGAGCCGATGGAGGTCGGCCCGACCTGTCACTACGTGATGGGCGGCATCGAGGTCGATCCCGACACCGGCGCGGCCAAGACGCCAGGGCTCTTCGCCGCGGGTGAGTGCTCTGGTGGCATGCACGGCTCCAACCGCCTCGGCGGCAACTCGCTGTCGGACCTGCTTGTGTTCGGCAGGCGCGCAGGGATGGGCGCCGCCGATTACGTGCGCGCTCTTTCCGACCGGCCGACGATATCCGCAGAGGCCGTTGACGAGGCCGCCAAGCTGGCGCTCGCGCCCTTTGAGGGACCGTCCAACGGTGACGCGGCGGAGAACCCCTACACCCTTCAGCTTGATCTGCAGGATTCGATGAACAGCCTGGTCGGAATCATCCGCAAGGCCGACGAAGTGGCCGAGGCGATCGACAAACTCAAGGAACTCCGCGAGCGCTACAAGCGCGTGCGGGTCGAGGGTGGCAGGCACTTCAATCCCGGTTGGCATCTGGCCGTAGACCTGCGCAACATGCTGCTGGTCAGCGAGTGCGTGGCGATGGCCGCTCTGCAGCGCACCGAGAGCCGGGGCGGGCACACCCGCGACGACCACCCCTCGATGGACGCGTCGTGGCGCAAGACGCTGCTGGTGTGCCGCGCCGAAGGCGAGACGGTGGTGCCCGAGGTCAGCATCACGCGGGAGGATCAGATCCCGATGCGGGAGGACCTGCTCGAGCTCATCGAGGTCGACGAGCTGGAGAAGTACTTCACGCCCGAGGAACTCGCCAACCATTCGGCAAGGAGAGCCTGATGAGCTACCAAGCAAATATGCGGGTATGGCGCGGCGATCAAGACGGCGGCGCCCTGCAGGACTACTCCGTCGAGGTCAACGAGGGCGAGGTGGTGCTCGACATCATCCACCGGCTGCAACAGACCCAGAGCGGGGATCTCGCCGTGCGGTGGAACTGCAAGGCAGGTAAATGCGGGTCGTGCTCTGCCGAGATCAACGGCAGGCCACGGCTGCTCTGCATGACCCGGATGTCGGTTTTCGACGAGAGCGAGACGATCACGGTGACGCCGCTTCGAGCGTTCCCGATCATCCGCGACCTGGTCACCGATGTCTCTTTCAACTACGAAAAGGCCAGGGAGATACCCTCTTTCGCGCCTCCCAAGGATCTGCAGCCGGGCGAGTACCGGATGATGCAGGAGGACGTGAACCGCAGCCAGGAGTTCCGCAAGTGCATCGAGTGCTTCCTGTGCCAGAACACCTGCCACGTCGTGCGAGACCACGAGGAGAACAAGGCGGCGTTCTCCGGCCCGCGCTATCTGATGCGTCAGGCCGAGCTCGACATGCATCCCCTCGACACGCTGGAACGGCGGCCGGAGCAGGCGCAGGACGAGAACGGTCTCGGCTACTGCAACATCACCAAGTGCTGCACCGAGGTGTGCCCCGAGCACATCAAGATCACCGACAACGCGCTGATCCCGATGAAGGAGCGCGCCGCCGACCGCAAGTACGACCCGGTGGTGTGGCTCGGAAACAAACTCTTCAGAAGAAGTTAGCCGCCTGTAATCGCGGGTAGCCTTTCGTTCAGCGGCCAATCACCGACGAAAGGCAGCCCAGCATGTCAGACACGCACAGCATCAACGACATTCGCACAGCAATCCGTGAGCTTTCCGCTCGCGCCGATCTCGCCCGCAAAGAAGGCAGGCCGGAAGATGCGACCGAACTGGATCAGCGCGTCCAGGGCTACCGCGAAGAGCTTGCCGCGCGGCCCTGAATGTCCTGAAGGTCCTTAACCGCCCAGCCGGCGAAACGTACTGCGGTGGAAGACGATCGGCGGCACGGCCGGGTGCACGGTGATGTCGGCGACCCGCAGAATCACGATCGTGTGATCTCCCGCTGGGACGAGTTGCTCGACGGCACTCTCCAGCCAGACGCTTGTGCCCTCGATGAACACCGCGCCGCTCTCGCGTGACACCGTCGACAGACCGGCGAACCGGTCACCTGTCTTGGCCGCCAGCGTGCGGGCCGCCGCATCGTGCGATTCACCGAGCACGCTGATGCCGAGCCGCGGCAGGTCCTTGAGTTTCGGCCAGGTCTCCGAGCTGTTCTGCACGGCGAACGACACCAGCGGCGGCTCCAGCGACACCGGGACGAAGGTGCTGGCGGCCAACCCGATGCGCATGCCGTCGACCTCCGCGGCGATGGCGATCACGCCGGACGGGAAGTGACCGAACGCCTCGCGGAGCGATGTCGGATCCAGACCAGTCGTGCTCATATCCCGTCCATCCTCACACGTTGGCACCGACGGCTAGTCAGTCCACCAGCGCGCGGTTTCCGCATCGGGGGGCAGCGCTGAACGCAGCGGCACCTGCAGGCCGTCGTAGACGCCGGGCTTCTGCTCGGCCAGCCAGTTGATGGCGCCGAGCAGCCGGTTGGCGGCGGTCGTGTTGCCGCCGTCGGCGCGGGTGCCACCTGGCACGTCGGCGCGCGTCGTGATCGTGAGCTGCGGGTCACCGTCGACGATGACGCGGTGGTCGCCGACTCCCTCGTCGGGATAGGGCCAGTGCGGGGCGCACGAGGAATGGATGCGGGTGATGTGGTCGATGACGACCCGTCGCTTGCCGCCGGACCACCCGATCACCTTGAGCCAGAAGGCGCCCTGGGTGCCCTTCTCGAAGGTGCCCATCACGGTGTCGACGTCGGTTTCGAGCGCGACGCGCTCGACCTCCTCGGTGATCTCGTCGATGTCGATGCCGAGGCCGCGGCCGATGAGCCGGATGTTGCCGCCCCACACCATCGTGGGAATCGTCGGAAGCAGCATCATCGGCAGCTCGTCCATCGAGCCGCCGAACCCGCAGGACACCTTGACCGCGAACGGCTGGTTGTAGGTCGAGTAGTCGAAGATCTCCTGACAGGTGATGGTTCGGATGCGGGTGCACAGGCTCGCCGCCGTCACCGCGAGCGCGTCGTTGCCCCAACCGGGGTCGACCCCGCTGACCAGAAGGGTCGAACCGCCTTCTTCGGCGGCGGCGGTCAGCCGGTCCACCCACTCCTGCGGCGCCGAGCGCGGGTCGTAGAGCGAGTACAGCGACGGCGTGACGACATGCTTGCCCGCCCGCAGGCAGCGTTCGATGTCGTTGACGGCCTCCTCGGGCCTGATGTCGCCTGACGCCATGTATGCGACGGCTTCGCAGGCGGCAAGCGCGGCGTCGACGTCCGTCGTCGCGGTGACTCCGGTCGTGCTGTCGATGCCGACGAACTCTGCCGCGTCACGGCCCGCTTTCGAGTCCGAGGACGTGATGATTCCGGACAGCTCCAGCCCTGGAAACGCCAACGCCGACCGGATGGCCGTCGACCCCATATTGCCCGTTCCCCAGACCGCTACACGGTGTTGCATGCGTTTACCTTAGTGGTGCGTGTGACAAGCCTGTGGCAGGTATCACAACTAGGCGAAACGGCACGTCAGCCAGCATTTCAGCCGGTAAAACGGCGCCCAACCAACCATCTGGTTGCTTCGCTGGTGGAAATTGCTCGTCGGAGCTTTGCGTTGAAGTTACCGGACGGTATAGTCAGCCGCAGTTACTGGTGGGTAACTTAGCCCTAGTACCCAACCGCAGGTGGCGTTCTCGACGAGGAGGAACAGTGAGCCACTACAAGAGCAATGTTCGTGACCAGGTATTCAACCTGTTCGAGGTGTTCGGTCTCGACAAGGCGCTCGGCGAGGGTGAGTATTCCGACCTCGACGTCGACACCGCCAAGGAGATGCTCGGCGAGATCGCCAGGCTTTCCGAGGGACCGGTTGCCGAGTCGTTCGTCGACAGCGACCGCAACCCCCCGACCTTTGATCCCAAAACGCACACGGTGACGTTGCCCGAGCCGTTCAAGAAGTCGGTGCGCGCCATGCTCGACGGCGGCTGGGACCGCGTCGGCCTCGACGAGGAACTCGGCGGTGTGCCCGCGCCAAAGGCGCTCATGTGGGCACTGCACGAGCACATCCTCGGCGCCAACCCGGCGGTCTGGATGTACGGCGGCGGTGCAGGCTTCGCCAACATCGTCTACCGACTCGGCACCGAAGAGCAGAAGAAGTGGGCCGTCATCGCCGCTGAGCGCGGCTGGGGCTCCACCATGGTGCTGACCGAGCCGGATGCCGGCTCCGACGTCGGCGCAGGCCGCACCAAGGCCGTCAAGCAGGACGACGGCTCGTGGCACATCGACGGTGTGAAGCGCTTCATCACCTCCGGTGACTCCGGCGACCTCTTCGAGAACATCTTCCACCTGGTGCTGGCCCGCCCCGAGGGCGCAGGTCCCGGCACCAAAGGTCTGTCGCTGTTCTTCGTGCCGAAGTTCCACTTCGACTTCGAGACCGGTGAGATCGGCGAGCGCAACGGTGTGTACGTCACCAACGTCGAGCACAAGATGGGCCTCAAGGTCTCCGCGACCTGCGAGCTGTCGCTCGGCCAGCACGACAAGCCCGCCGTCGGCTGGCTCGTCGGCGAGACGCACGAGGGTATTGCGCAGATGTTCGATGTCATCGAGCAAGCGCGAATGATGGTGGGCACCAAGGCCATCGCCACCCTGTCGACCGGCTACCTGAACGCGCTCGACTACGCGAAGAACCGCGTGCAGGGCGCCGACATGACCCAGATGACCGACAAGTCCGCGCCGCGCGTGACCATCACCCATCACCCCGACGTGCGTCGCAGCCTGATGACCCAGAAGGCCTACGCCGAGGGTCTGCGTGCGCTGTACCTGTTCACCAGCACCTACCAGGACGCCGCGGTGGCCAAGGCGCTGCACGATGTCGATCCCGAGCTGGCGGTCAAGGTCAACGACCTGATGCTGCCGATCGTCAAGGGCGTTGGCTCGGAGCAGGCGTACGCCAAGCTGACCGAGAGCCTGCAGACCTTCGGTGGATCCGGCTTCCTGCAGGACTACCCGATCGAGCAGTACATCCGTGACGCGAAGATCGACTCGCTGTACGAGGGCACCACGGCCATCCAGGCGCAGGACTTCTTCTTCCGCAAGATCGTCCGCGACAAGGGTGTGGCGCTCGCCCACGTGGCAGGCCAGATCGAGCAGTTCGTCCGCAACGAGTCCGGCAACGGCCGCCTGAAGGCCGAGCGGGCCCTGCTGGCGACCGCGCTGGAGGATGTGCAGGCGATGGCCGCCTCGCTGACCGGCTACCTGATGGCGGCACAGGAGAACCCCGCCAACCTCTACAAGGTCGGCCTCGGTTCGGTGCGCTTCCTGATGAGCGTCGGCGACCTCGTCATCGGCTGGCTGCTTGCCAAGCAGGCCGCGGTCGCGATCGAAGCGCTCGACGCGGGTGCCAGCCAGAGCATCGGGGCCGACGACCGCGCCTTCTACGAGGGCAAGGTCGCGGTGGCGTCGTTCTTCGCCAAGAACATGCTTCCGCTGCTCACCAGCACGCGTCAGGTCGTCGAGAACGTCGACAACGACATCATGGAACTGGACGAGGCGGCCTTCTAAGCCTTCTGAGGCCGCTTCGGCCAAAAGACCCCCGGGACTCTTCCCCGGGGGTCTTTTGCGTTGCTTGGGCAGACTGAAGTGGTGATCACCGTCCGATTCACCGTCCTGTTCGTCTCGCTGGTGGCGACGAGCGCTCTCACGTTCGTGCTCGGCATCACCGATCCCGTCGGCACCCCGTCTTACCCGACGACGTTCCTGGTCTGGAATCTCGTCCTGGCATGGATCCCGGTCGTACTCGCGGTGGCGTTCGTCGCGGTCGGGCGGCGGATCTGGCTTCTACCGCTGGGGATGGCCTGGCTGGCGTTCCTGCCGAATGCGCCGTACCTGGTCACCGACCTCGTCCACCTCGGGTCGGGTGTCGAACTCTGGCGTCACGTGCTGCAGTACGGATTCGCGGCGTGGACGGGCATCCTGCTTGGAGTGGTCTCACTGCGGCTGGTGCACGGCCGCATCGAGCGCGAGGTCGGCGCGGCCGCCGGGTGGACAGCAGTCGTCGTCTCGGTCGGCCTGTGCTCCATCGGGATCGTGATCGGACGCTTCCAGCGCTGGAACTCGTGGGATTTGGTCAGGCAGCCCGATGCGGTGATGGAGTCGACACTGGCGTGGATGCGTTCCCCATTCGCCGACACTCAATCAACCGGGGTAGCCGTCGCGGTCGCCGCATTTTTCGGGCTGGCATATCTGACGATCTGGTCTCTCGGCGGGCTGCAACCCGAACTGGCACCGTTCATCGGGTAGGGGCGCGATACTGCCTTGGTGGATTCGCGCGTCGGTACGACGTTCGGCAAGTACGCCATCACGCGCTTGATCGGCAGGGGCGGGATGGGCGAGGTCTACCAGGCCTACGACACCGACAAGGGACGCACTGTCGCCCTGAAGATCCTTGCCGACCAGTACTCCCATGACGAGACCTTCCGGACACGGTTTCAGCGTGAATCGCGCGCGGCGGCGGTGCTGCAGGAACCGCACGTTATCCCGATCCACGACTGGGGCGAGATCGAGGGCCACCTCTACATCGACATGCGCCTCGTGCAGGGGCAGACGCTGGCCGACCTGCTCGAGGCGGGCCCGCTGACGCCGTCGCGCGCGGCGAACATCGTCGGTCAGATCGGGGACGCGCTCGATGCGGCACATGCCGAAGGTCTGATCCATCGAGATATCAAGCCGCAGAACATCATCGTCACACCGACCGACTTCGCCTACCTGGTCGACTTCGGGATCGCCGAGACCAGGGATGACAGCAGGCTCACCTCGCCGGGTACCAAGGTCGGCACCTTGAACTACATGGCGCCCGAGCGGTTCACCGACAGGACTGCCACCCCTGCCGTCGACGTCTACTCGCTCGCCGGCGTGCTGTACGAGGCGCTGACCGGCGAGATGCCTTTCGCCGGTGACAGTCTCGAGCATCTCATCGCAGCACGGGTGACTATGCCGCCGCCACGGCCGAGCCAGGCGAACCCGCGGGTTCCCGCGACATTCGACGAGGTCGTCACACGGGGCATGGCCAAGGAGCCCGACGACAGGTACGGCACGGCAGGTGGCCTCGGCCGCGCGGCGCTGCGGGCACTGGGCGGCGGCCAGCCGACCGCCATCACCACCGTTCCCGCCATGACCACCGAGCTGACCGATTCGATGCGTCGCGACCAGCAGACTTCGACGCACAGCAGGGGCTGGGTGCGGCCTGCCGTCATCACAGTCGCGTCGGCGCTTGTCCTCGGCGGCATCGGTTGGTTGACATGGCTTCTGGTGCAGCCTGATTCGGGAAGCAACGCAGCCACTGCGTCGAGCAACGGCCCCCCCGTCGTGACGGGAGCCGACCAGACCAAGCTGCACCAGTCATGCGACAAGGGGTTCGCCCTGCCTGCCAGGGACGGGTTCGGAACCCGTGCGGGCCGCGGTACGCCCGAGACATCATGCTTCTTCACCGACAGTGTGCTGCGGGCCTATTGGGATCAGTACGGCAACGCGAGCCCGTTGCCACGAGCCGTGTCCGCGCCTGGCGCCGTCGACTGCGCCATGGTGCTCGGCGCCGAATGTGACGGCTCCGACTTCCTCATGCACTGCCAGCAGTACACCGGCGAAAACTGGATCACCTGCACCGGCGGGCAGAGCGCGAGAGTCTTCTTGTGGTGACACCCCGAAGCGCGGCCGTCGCAGCCGTTGTCATGGTGCTGGCGGCACTTCTGCACCCGGCGACCGCTCGCGCGTCGATCGAGGGGATGTCGGTCTTCCTCGACCCCGGCCACAACGGCGCCAACGACACGTCGATCAGCAGGCAGGTGCCCGACGGTCGCGGCGGCAGCAAGGAATGTCAGACGACGGGAACCTCGACGGCCGACGGGTATCCCGAGCACAGCTTCAACTGGGATGTCGCGATGCGCGTTAGTGCGGCGCTCGAACAGATGGGCGTCCACACCCAGATGTCGCGAGCCGACGACTCCTCGGTAGGGCCGTGCGTCGATGCGCGCGCGGCGGCAGCCAACGCGATGCACCCCGACGCCGACGTCAGCATCCACGCCGACGGAGGCCCGAGCTCCGGACACGGCTTTCACGTCAACTACTCGGCGCCCCCGCTCAATGATGTGCAAAGCGGGCAGGCCGTCGTGTTGGCCACCGACATGCGCGACGCGTTGATCGCCGCAGGGTTGGCACCGTCGACGTATCTCGGCACGAACGGTTTGTACGGCCGCGCCGACCTCGCGGGCCTCAACCTCGCCGAATATCCGGCCGTACTGGTGGAGACGGGCAACATGCGAAATGCCGACGAAGCGGCCGAGATGGCGACGGCGCAGGGGCAGCAGCGCTATGCGGATGCCATCACGTCGGGCATCGTCGCGTACTTGACCCAGAAACAATAAGGGCGGGTTCGGGAGGACATTCGAGGCGCGTCACGTTTGTCTCGCGCGGTCGACTTTCACCTCATGCCGACTCTTTGGATTAGTCACTCCCGAACCCGTCGTGCGATCGACTGTACGCCTGTGACGACGGTCATACCAGGGCTAGTTTTCGGCTGTCAGGAGTCCTTGGACAGCAGCAGCGCACGGGTGCGTTCGCGCACGTCAGGGGACGCATCGAAGACCACCGCGGAGAACTCGTCGACACCGGCTGCGGCCAGTTCGTCGAGGCGCTCGGAGACTGTCTGCTCGTCGCCGATGATTGCGGCGTCTTCGGGGTTGGCGTACCCCTCGCGGTCCAGCATCGCGCGGTACGACGGCAGGTATCCGTAGGCGCCGAACTGCTCGGCGGCCTGCGCCCGGGCGCCCGCGACGTCGTCGGTGACGCTGATCGGCAGACCGGCCACCACCCGGACCGCACCGTCGGGCCTTCCGGCCTCCGCCGCCGCATCCCGCAGCGTCGGGCCGACGTGCTCGCTCAGCGTCTTGGGCCCGCACATCCACGTCAGCGTGCCCGCCGTACGGCGGCCGCACAGTTTCAGCATCTGCGGCCCCAACGCGGCCAGGTAGACGTCCGGCGTCGGCGCGTCGGCGATCTGCAGCGACCCGCGCGCGGTCACGGTCTCACCGACCGCTTCGACCGACTCGCCTGCGAGGAGCGGCTGCAGGGCGTCGAGATATTCGCGCATCCGCCGCACCGGCTTGTCGTACGGGATTCCCCACATCCCCTCGGTGACCACTTGATGGGTCATGCCGAGACCGAGGATGAACCGGCCGCCTGCAATCTTGTTCAGCGTCAACGCCCGCTGCGCCATCAGCACCGGGTGCTGGTTCTGGATCGGCAGCACGGCGGAGCCCACCTCGATGGTGTCGACTTCGCGAAGCGCCACCGCCAGGACCGTCAGCAGGTCACCGTCGGACGGCATCTGCGCCATCCAGACCCTGCGGACACCCTCGTCGCGCATCTTCGCAAGAGCGTTCACCGTGGAATCGATCGACGATGCACCGACCGTGCTGACGAGGTTGAGGCTGATCCGCATGAGCTCCATCGAAGCACGCGCGTGAAACGATGATCAGCCATGACCACCGAACTGGCTCGGCTGAAGAACTTCGGGCCCAATTGGTTCGCCTCCGTGATGGGAACCGGCATCGTCGCAACGGCGGGCGTCACGCTGCCCGTGCACGTGCCGGGGCTGCGCGGGTTCTCCCAGATCGTGTGGGTGGTGGCCACCGCGCTCTTGGTGGTGCTCGTCGTCGCGGTGACGATCCAGTGGGCTCGACATCCGACGGTGGCGCGCAGCCACGTGCGCAACCCCCAGATGTCGCACTTCTATGGGGCCGCGCCGATGGCGCTGATGACGGTGGGCGCGGGCGCTCTGCTGACCGGCAAAGACCTGATCGGCGGGCGGGTCGCCGTCGACCTGGCCTGGGTGTTGTGGACCGCAGGCACCCTCGGCGGTCTTTTCACTGCTGCAACGATCCCGTTCGTGATGTTCACCCAGCTCAACGTCGAGCCGGACGCGGCGTTCGGCGGCTGGCTGATGCCGGTGGTGCCACCGATGGTGTCGGCGGCGGGTGGCGCCCTGCTGATCCCCCACATGGCGCCTGGCACGGGGCGAACCACGATGCTCTACGGCTGCTACGCGATGTTCGGCCTGTCCCTGGTCGCCGCGCTGATCATCATCTCGATGATCTGGAGCAGGCTCGCGCTCTACGGAACGTCAGGAACGACGCGGGTGCCGACACTGTGGATCGTGCTCGGCCCGCTCGGGCAGGGCATCACGGCCGCGGGTCTGCTCGGCGCGACCGCCGCGCTGGCCGCCCCGAAGGAGATCGCAGATGCGATGAGCGTCTTCGCGGTTCTGTTCGGCGTGCCGGTTTGGGGATTCGCGGTGCTGTGGATCACGCTGGCCACCCAGCTGACCGTCCGCACGCTGCGGCGCGGCATGCCGTTCGCCCTGACGTGGTGGAGCCTGACCTTCCCGGTCGGGACCTTCGTCACCGGCACCACGCAGCTGGCCAACCACACCGGGCTGCCCGCGTTCCGGATCGCCGCAGCCGTCGCTTACTTCGCGCTTCTGGGGACGTGGGGGCTGGTCGCGGCGCAGACCGTGCGCGGCAGCCTGCGCGGGAATCTGTTCGTGCCGCCGCCGACGGCGGGGCCGATCAAGGCGGTGAAAGACCCGCCCAAGTAGTCGCCCCGTGTTGCCGTCGGGTCGGGGGGTCAGACGACAACACGGAGCTATCCCATGTATCGACGCGCCCCGCGGGGCCGTTACACCCCGGCAGAAATTTCTTCCTCAGGCCTCGAGGATCGCCGCGACGCCCTGCCCGCCTGCCGCGCAGACCGAGATCAGCCCGCGGACCGGCTTACCGGTTTCGGCCTTTTTCTCCGCGAGCTGCTTGGCAAGCTGCGCGACGATACGTCCGCCGGTCGCGGCGAACGGATGGCCCGCCGCGAGCGAGGACCCGTTCACGTTGAGTTTCGACCGGTCGATGGAGCCGAGCGCCTTGTCGAGGCCGAGGCGCTCCTTGCAGTACTCCTCGGACTCCCAGGCCGTCAGCGTCGCCAGCACGACGGAGGCGAACGCCTCGTGGATCTCGTAGAAGTCAAAGTCCTGCAGGCTCAGGCTGTTTCGGGCGAGCAGTCGCGGGACGGCATAGGTCGGCGCCATCAGCAGGCCGTCGCGGCCGTTGACATAATCCACTGCCGCGGTCTCGCCGTCGACGAAGTACGCAAGCACCGGATGGCCGTGCGCTTTGGCCCACTCGTCGGAGGCCAGCAGCGCAACCGAGGCACCATCGGTCAGCGGGGTCGAGTTGCCCGCCGTCATCGTCGCGTCACCTGATTTGACCCCGAACACCGGCTTGAGCTTGGCCAGCTTCTCGGCCGACGAATCGGCCCGCAGGTTGTTGTCCCTGTACAGCCCGAGGAACGGGCTGACCAGATCGTCGAAGAAGCCGCGGTCGTATGCGGCCGCCATGTTCTGGTGGCTGGCCGCTGCCAGCTCATCCTGGTCGACCCGCTTGATGCCCATTTCCTTGGCCGTGATGGCGGCGTGCTCGCCCATCGACTTTCCGGTGCGCGGCTCGCTGTTCACCGGGATCTCGACACCGAGTGCGGCAGGCAGCTTGCCGACCAGTTTGAGCCGGTCGACGTTGGACTTGGACCGGCGCAACCCGAGCAGAACCCGGCGCAGATCGTCGCCGAACGCGATGGGGGCGTCCGACGCTGTGTCGACCCCGCCTGCGGCGGCCGCCTCGTACCGCCCCGCTGCGACCCCGTCGGCCGCGGCGATGGCGGCCTGCAGGCCGGTGCCGCAGGCCTGCTGAATGTCGAAGGCGGGCGTGTACGACGACAGCGCGCTGCCGAGAACACACTCACGCATCAGGTTGAAGTCGCGGCTGTGCTTGAGCACGGCGCCCCCGATAACCGCGCCGAGCCTCTCGCCTGCCAGGTCGAACCGGTCGATCAGTCCGCTCAACGCGGCGGTGAACATGTCCTGGTTGGAGGCGTTGGCGTAAGCGCCGTCGGAACGTG
>CAVWPQ010000031.1:0-113171 GCA_963756865.1 uncultured Actinomycetota bacterium
TGACTGAAAGTATCCGGTACCGCGGGTATTGACATCTTTGCGTCGGCCTCCTTTACTTTGAGACACAGCGTCTACGCAGAGGGAGTCGCGGATGACCGCCTCAACGAGGCAGCAGCCAGCACCCACCCGCCAGGAGTTCGCAGAGCGATTGCTCAAGGGGTCGGTGAAGAAGTCCTACGCGCCTGTGGTCGACATCGACTGGGATGCGCCACTGGACCCGGACAAGTTCTTCCTGCCGCCGCGGTGCGTGTCGCTTTACGGCACCCCGATGTGGGACGAGATGACGCGCGAACAGCAGGTCGAGCTGTCGCGACAGGAACTCGTCAACACCTTGTCGGCCGGTATCTGGTTCGAGAACATCCTGAACCAGGCGCTGCTGCGCAAGATGATGCATCAGGACCCGACGGCCCGGTCGACGCACTATGAGCTCACCGAACTCGGCGACGAGACCCGGCACATGGTGATGTTCGGCAAGGCGATCGAACACGTCGGCGCCAAGCCTGTGCAGCCGCGCCGGTGGCACCGGATGATCATCAACACGCTGCCGTTCGCCTTCGTCGGCTCCGTGCTCTGGGTGGCGGCGCTGATCGGCGAGGAGATCTTCGACTCGCTGCAGCGGCAGATGATGGACGACGACGATCTGCAGCCAATGGTGCAGCGGCTCATGCGAATTCACGTGACCGAGGAGGCGCGGCACATTCAGTTCGCGCGCGACGGGCTTCGGAAGCGGACACCGACGATGGGCCGCATCCCCAGGCTCTACGTGCGCACCATCAACGGCCTCGGCGGGTACTTCTTCCGGTTCCTGTTCACCAACCGGGTGCCTTACTACCGCGTCGGCCTGGACGCCGACCGTGCGCGCAGGCTCGCGCGCACAAGCGAACACCGCCGCGAGGTCCAGATCACCGGCTTCGCCCCGCTGGCGGCATTCCTCGAAGAGGTCGGTCTGATGGGGCGGGTGTCGCGCCGGATGTGGCGTCGCACCGGCTTCCTGCCGCAATGAGCGGAGGCCTCCACGACGTTGTCATTGTCGGGGTCGACGGCGCCGACGAACTTCTCGCCAAGGCAGGGATCACCGGCATCGCGGTACTCGACGGTGTCGATCTCAGCGGGTCCGTGTTCGACGAGAGCACCCACACCTGGGCACTGCCGACGTGTCACGCCCGGATTGTCGTCACCGACCAAACCCGTTCCGGCCGAGAGTGATCTCGCGCCGTACCTCGGCGTGGCGGTGCACGGTGCGCCCAACTACTTCATGGTCACCGGCGACGAATCGGTCGCCGCCGCGCGGCTGGGCTACATCGGGGAGTGTCTCGCCTTGATGCGCCGGTCCCGCAGCACCCGCATCGAGGTGCTGTACAGCTCGCAGCGGACGTTTCACATGCGCGGAGCCGACAAGCCGGACCGCACCGACGCGTCCTACTGGCAGCGGATGGCGAAGGCGGCGCGGACGGCATTCGATCTCAGCTCGCACATCGGTGTCGTCGACGAGGTGTACGACGGGCCCGCCACCATCGGCCTCGGCGATGACGAGCACCTGGTTCGAGTGCGGCTCTCCGGACGCCTCGACCCCATCGACGGCCGATACCACTGGCAGGGAACGATTCTCGACGCGCTGCCCGACGGGACAGGGCCGCGCCCGGTGACCTTGACGATCGGCGAGCAGACCGCAGAGGCCCGGATCACCGAACGCACGCAGCAGGGCGGCTACTCGGTGGCCGGTGTCGGGATGCCGCCCTATGCGCTCGACGAAACCCCCGCTGTCACATTCCGTTAAGACTTTCCCGGTAACGCCTCCGTGCCCCGCGGACACCAAAGTCCAGACCAGAAGGGCTGTCACCGTGGCCGCCCGGTCGTCAAGGAGGCAGGAAATCAACATGATGAAATTCACCCGCGGACGTACGGCGGCCGCAGCCGTGGTCGCCGCCACCGCAGTGATCACCGCGTGTTCGAGTGGCCCGTCGGAGGCGTCGGCCACGCCGACCGACACGGCACCCGCAATGCCCGCCTCGGCGACCTTCATCGCCGATGTGCCTGCCCAGGCCGGTGAAACAATGACGATGGCCATCACCGCTGAGAATGAGAAGATCGTGGCCTATGCGACTAACGGCATCGACGACGATGCCTACTTCTTCGGCACGCAGAGTGACGGTCAGATGCGCCTGATGTCGATGTACGGCGACGAGTTGACGGCGTCCTTCGACGGCAAGGAGATCGACGGTGAGTTCACCATGAACGAGCCCGATGCCAAGCCGCTCAAGTTCGCGGCGTTACGTGTTGAGGCACCGGCGGGCATGTACACGGCGAACGTTGGGACGGCCCGTGCAACTTATGTGGTGCGTTCGAATGGCACGGCGGCGGGCGTCATGGACAACAGCGCGCCGGGTGACCACAAGGTGACGGACGAGATCATGCGGAACCAACAGGCGTTCAAAGACAGCGTTCGCGAGATGCGGCTGGGCCGGCAGATGCAGCAGGCCCCGCAGCTCGACACGAACACCATGAAGACCGACATGGGCGGCCAACAGGTGACGGCCGTTCGGGTGACAGGCGATATGTCGTTCTGAGACAACCGGTTACCGCCGGCGGAGCGAAATCGCGATCATTATGGTTGCGAATGCTCCGCCGGCGATCCCAGACACCAGCAGCGGCAGGCTGCCGTCCGCCCCCCACAACAGTCCGGCCCACACACCCGCAATCAGGATCGCGAACCCGCTTGCGCCCTGGAAGACACCCTGCGCGCTGCCCTGAAGATCAGATCCGACAAGCGATGAGATCCACGCCTTGCCAACACCATCGGTGCATCCGGTGAACAGGCCGTAGACCGCGATGAGGAGCCAGGCGGTGGCGGTGTCGGTGGTCAGCCCGAGGCCGATGTAGCCGACCGCGAAGAACACGAGCCCGATGCCGAACACCGCGGGCCGGGGGATGCGGTCGGCGAGCAGACCGGCCGGATAGCTCGACAACGCGTACACCAGGTTGTAGCAGACGTAGGCCAGGATCACCTCGACGACGGAGAAGCCGATCTCGTTGAGCCGCAACAACAGCAGGGCGTCGGGAAAGTTGACGATGCCGAATGCGACGAGCATCGTCGTCACCCGCCAGTACCGGCGCGGCAGATCCTTCACCCGGGCGAAGACCGCTCTGCGCTGTACGGGCGCCACCCGCCGTACCTCCCGCGACAGGAAGACCAAGGCGACACTCAGCACCGCAGGGACGACGGCCACCCACAGCAGCGGCGCGATCTGATGGTCCAGCAGTTCGTAGCCGGCCAGTCCGAGCAGCGGGCCGACCACGGCACCGAAGGTGTCCATCGCCCGGTGGAATCCGAACACCCTGCCGCGGGCGGCGGCGTCGATGCCGTCGACGAGAAGAGCGTCGCGCGGCGCCCCGCGAACGCCCTTCCCGAGGCGGTCCACCACGCGTCCGGCCATAACTCCGGGCCATCCGGTCGCGGCCGCGACGATCACCTTGCCGAGGGCCGCCATGCCGTAGCCGGTCGCGATCAGCGGCCGTCGCGAATAGCGGTCGCCCAGCGGGCCCGCCGCGAGTTTCGTCAGCGACGCGGCCCCTTCGGCTACCCCCTCGACGGCGCCGACGACGGCTGCGGGCGCGCCGAGGACCGTGGTCAAGTAGATCGGTAGCAGCGGGTAGAGCAGCTCGCTTGCAGTGTCCTGGAGGAAAGAGACGGCCGACAGCACCCGCACATTGCGAGTCAGCCAGCTGGGCACGTGCTACATGATGCGCGCTACGACGGGTCGTGGTTGGTCAGAGCGCGGTACCCGCGCGCCTGACTTCGCGCGAGACCCGCGCGTACCAGCCCCACGATCAGTCCTTGGATAGCCGCGGCGATGAACATCTCCCGGGTGGATCGCGAGAGGTCATGCGGCTCGGGCGGCTCCTGGTCGTCGGGGTTGACCCGCTGCCAGATCTCGGTGAAGATCTTGCCCGCGATGACGCCGCCCGCGACGCTCGTAGCGATCGAGAGGGGCTTGAAGATGGCATTCGACGCACTCATGGCCATCGCGTACCCGACCGTGCGACACCGAAACGCCATCGCGGGGCGAAATAGAACGCGTTCTAGTATCTGGGAATGCGGTTCACCTATGCGGAG
The DNA here is from genome assembly GCA_963756865.1 of uncultured Actinomycetota bacterium. Classification (GTDB taxonomy): domain Bacteria; phylum Actinomycetota; class Actinomycetes; order Mycobacteriales; family Mycobacteriaceae; genus Mycobacterium. The sequence goes on from CAVWPQ010000031.1 coordinate 4,115, forward strand.
GCGATGACAGACCCTGCGTACTACCTGCCCCTGGCCAAGGCCGCCGAGGACGCCGGCTACCACGCGATGACGGTCGCCGACAGCATCGCCTACCCCTTCGAGTCGGACTCGAAGTATCCCTACACCCCCGACGGCAACCGGGAGTTTCTCGACGGCAAGGCGTTCGTCGAGGCGTTCGTCCTCGCGGGCGCGCTGTGCGCGGTGACCACAAGGCTGAAGTTCAACTTCTTCGTGCTCAAGCTGCCGATCCGTCCACCCGCGCTGGTGGCCAAGCAGGCAGGCTCGCTGGCGGCGATCTTCGGCAACCGACTCGGCCTCGGGGTCGGCACAAGCCCGTGGCCGGAGGACTACGAACTGCTGGGTGTTCCGTTCGCCAAGCGGGGCAAGCGAATGGATGAATGCATCGACATCATCAAGGGCCTGACGTCCGGTGACTACTTCGAGTATCACGGCGAGTTCTACGACATCCCGAAGACCAAGATGACGCCCGCCCCTACCGAGCCGATCCCGATCCTGATCGGCGGACACGCCGAAGCTGCGCTGCGCCGCGCCGCCAGGTGCGACGGCTGGATGCACGGTGGCAGTGGCCGCAAGGAACTCGATCGGCTCATCAACCGGCTCGACGAGATCCGCAAGGAAGAGGGCCGCACCGGGCCGTTCGAGATTCACGTGATGTCCGTCGACGCCTACACTCCCGACGGCATCAAACGACTCGAGGACAAGGGCGTCACCGACGCGATCGTCGGCTTCCGCAACCCCTACATCATGGGTACGGACGATGAGCCGCTCGACACCAAGATCCGCAACCTCGAGACGTTCGCCGAGCAGGTCATCGCGAAGGTGTGATCGCGGGCTGCCGCTAGGCTGATGGCGATGGGTTTCAGCGACGCGACGCTGCTCTTGGCCATGGAGCCACCCGGACTGATGCCGGCGCGGCAGCAGATGGCGGTGTCGCTGGGGTGGCACATCGTCCTTGCGTGTTTCGGCGTGGCGTTCCCGACGATCATCTTCGTAATGCACCGGCGCGGCATCGTCCGTGACGACCCGGTGGCGCTCGGCCTTGCGAAGCGCTGGGCGAAGGTCTCGGCTGTGCTCTTCGCCATCGGCGCCGTGTCCGGCACGGTCCTCAGTTTCGAAATGGGCCTGCTGTGGCCGGGGCTGATGGGGCGGTTCGGTGACGTCCTCGGCTTGCCGTTCGCATTCGAGGGCCTGTCGTTCTTCGTCGAGGCGATCTTCCTGGGCATCTACCTGTACGGGTGGGGCCGCATGCCGCCGCGGCGCCATCTGCTGATGCTCATCCCGATGGGCATCGCGGGCATCGTCGGCACCTTCTGTGTGGTGTCGGTCAACGCGTGGATGAACAACCCCACCGGGTTCGCGATTCGAGACGGTGCCGTCACCGACGTGAACCCGTGGCGGGCGATGTTCAACGACGGCGTCTGGATGCAGTTCCTGCACATGTGGATCGCCGCGTTCATGGTCGTCGGGTTCGTCGTCTCGGGTGTGTACGCCGCCGGGCTGCTCCGAGGCCGTACCGACGCACATCACCGGCTGGGCTTCACCGTTCCGTTCGTCTTCGCGACAGTGGCCGCCGTCGCGCAGCCGATCGTCGGCCACATTCTCGGCATGCGCATCCACGACACGCAACCGGCGAAACTGGCCGCATTCGAACTCGCAGAGACCACCGAGTCACCGGCCCCGTTCCGGCTCGGTGGAGTTCTCATCGACGGAGAGGTGCACGGGGCACTCGAGATTCCCCGGCTAGGTTCGATCATCTCCCGCAATTCGCTGGATGCGCCTGTGCCAGGACTGGATACAGTGCCCAAGTCGGACTGGCCGCCGGTCAACATCACGCACCTGTCCTTCCAGTCGATGGTTGTCATCGGCACCCTCCTCGCGGGGGCCGCCGTCCTCTTCTGGCTATTTCGGTGGCGCCGCAGGGATCTACTGGAAAACCGCTGGTTCCTGCGGTTCTCGGTGATCGCGGGTCCGCTGGCGATTCTTGCTGTCGAACTCGGTTGGGTCGCCACCGAGGTGGGCCGTCAACCGTGGACGGTCTGGCAGGTTCTTCGCACCAGCGATGCCGCCAGCATGGCAACCGGGCTGTGGTGGAGTTACGGCATCGTGCTCGTTGTGTACGCCGGTATGACCGCAGGGGCGTGGATTGTGTTGCGGTCCATGGCGAAGCGATGGCGCGCTGGTGAGGCGGACTTGCCGAGCCCGTACGGACCGCCCCGTGAGGAGCCGGTGCCGTGACGCTTGCGACGGTGGTGGCGATGGCGCTGTTCCTCGGCGTCGTCGTGTACGCGCTGTTCGCCGGCGCCGACTTCGGATCCGGCTTCTACGATCTCACCGCAGGGTTCGATGAGAAAGGCAGCGAGCTTCGTACGCTCGTCGACACCAGCATCGGACCGGTGTGGGAAGCAAATCACGTGTGGCTGATCTACATCCTCGTCATGTGGTGGACGGGTTTCCCCAGCACATTCGCGGCGGCGACGACAACGTTGTTCATTCCACTGAGCCTCGCGCTGGCTGGAATCGTGTTGCGCGGTGCCAGTTTTGCGTTTCGCAAGTACTCCGAGACCTTCGCCCAAGCCCGATTGTTCGGCGCCATCTTCGCGATGTCATCGGTCATCACTCCGTTCTTCCTTGGCGCGACGGCAGGTGCGATCGCATCGGGACGCGTGCCCGCTAACGGTTACGGAGACCTCATCGGGTCCTGGGTCACCCCGACGTCATTGGTGGGAGGGTGCCTGGCCGTCGTGACGTGCATCTTCCTCGCAGGCGTTTTCCTGACCGCCGACGCTGCCCGCGCCGGTGATGCGGTGCTGGCCGACCGGCTCCGCGCACGGACCCTCGCGGTCGGAATCACCGCGGGCGTGGTGGTTTTCGCGGGGCTCTATCCCGTCGCCCATGACGCTCCGACCTTGAGCCATGGACTGCGGACGGCCGCGGCGCCGTTGTTGGCGATCGCCGCCGTCGCCGGGGTGGCGACGCTCGTCCTTCTGTATCGCAGGCGTTATTCGGTGGCGCGCATTCCCGCCGTCGCGGCCGTCGGATCGGTGGTGACCGGCTGGGGTGTAGGCCAGTATCCGTGGCTACTGGTGGATCAGGTCACCATCGACGACGCGGCGGGCGCCGATGCCACCTTGGTCGGCCTGTTGATCGTGGTGGGCATCGCCGGCGTCGTCGTGTTGCCGGCGTTGACTTACCTCTTCCGGCTGACGCAACAATGGACGCGGGTATGACCTCTCATTTTTGACTGCTCGCGCCGAGTGTCTCGTCGATCCGGCGAGGACTCAGCACGTTGTCGAGCACCATCGTTGCGCTGCCGATGACGCCGGATTGGTCCGCGTAGGTGGTCGGCACGACTTGGAGCACCCGAGTCGCGAGTGCAGTCGCGTTGCCGTACAACGTTTCCCGCAGTCCGGCGACGAAGATGTCGTACGCCCTTGCCATATCGCCCGCGACCACCAGCAAGGCCGGGTTGAGCAGGTTCACCGCGCCTGCGATCACCTCGCCGACGTGTCGCCCGCTGTCCCTGATCAGCCTGCGCGCTTCTTCGTCACCGCCGTTGGCCAACTCCACGACGTCGCGAATGTGTCCGACGGCACGGCCTTGTTGCGTCAGCGCCTTCACCAGGGCCCAACCGCCCGCGACCGCTTCCAGGCAGCCGATGTCGCCGCATCGGCACGGCAGCCCGTCGGCGGCAGGCGTCTTGTTGTGACCGAACTCCCCCGCCGCCTGCACCGCGCCGCGCTGTAGCGAGCCGCCCGCGATGATGCCTGCGCCCAGACCTGTCGAGGCCTTGATGACGAGAACGTCGTCGACGGCGTGGCGCTCTCCGCGACGCTCTGCCAGCGCAATGACGTTGACGTCGTTGTCGAGGATGACGGGCGCATCGGTCAATTCAGCGAAAAAGGGCGACAGCGGAACCCCGTCCCAACCGCTCATGATCGGCGAGTCGAGGCTGCAGCCGCGTTGTTGGTCGACAGTCCCTGGCAAGCACAGCCCGACGCCGTGAATGCGGGCATCGCGGTGCGCGTCGAGTAGCACGTCGAGCCTCTTGACCACGTCGGGCATCAGCTCATCAGGACCGATGCCGGTCTCCTGGTCGATGTCACTTGCGGCGAGGATCTCGCCTGCGAGATTGCACACCGCGAGCCGGGTCCGGCTGCGCCCGATCGCGGCGGCGAGCACAACACCTGCGTCGGCGTTGAACGTCAGCAGTGCGGCGGGGCGGCCGCCGGTGGACGGCGCCTGCTTGCGCTCGGTGACCAGCCCCCGGTCCGCGAGGGCGGTCACACGGGCGGCGACCGCGGTGCGCGACAACTCGGTCAGTTCGCCCAGCTCAGCACGCGTCATGGCGCCCGCGGCGCGGATCAGGCCGTAGACCTCGCCGGCCGAGGTGGCCGCCGAAGTACGGAAAAAGGCCATAGCCAATCGTAACCTTCACCACTTTTGCCGTCAAAATGCTTAAGTCGGTTTGTGAAACGTCGGAAGTCTCGTTAGCGTGGCCAGGGTCCAACAGCAGGGTCCAACAAATAGGAAGGTCCAACCTTTGTGACCATCTCGCTTGAACGTCCCTTGACGACCCCGGTCTCCGTTGTCGCCCCCGCACCCTCGGTGCGCTGGCTGGCGGTGTTGGCGCTTGCTTTGGGCGGGTTCGGCATCGGTACCACCGAGTTCGTCGCGATGGGCCTGCTTCCGGATATCGCGTCCAGCTTCGCCATCTCCGAGCCCGCCGCCGGCCATGTCATCTCGGCGTACGCCCTCGGCGTGGTCGTCGGGGCACCGATGATCGCCGCCCTCACGGCTCGGATGCCCAGAAAGACGGTCCTGTTGGGGCTGATGGCGGTCTTCACGCTCAGCAACCTCGCCAGCATGTTCGCCTCGTCGTACGGGATGCTGATCGTCGCGCGCTTCGTAGCCGGTCTGCCACACGGGGCGTTCTTCGGCGTCGCCGCGATGGTGGCCTCATTCCTGATGGGACCGCGCAACCGGGCCAAAGCCGTCGCGCACGTGATGACCGGGCTGACCGTCGCGACCGTCGTCGGTGTTCCGATGGCCTCCTGGCTCGGGCAGGCCCTTGGCTGGCGCAGCGCATTCGGTCTTGTCGTCGCAGTCGGAGTCGTGACGCTCACGGCGATCACCTACTGGATTCCGCCGCTGCGGTCGATGCATGTGACCAGCCCGCTGACCGAACTCGGCGCGCTCAAACGCGTGCAGGTCTGGCTGGCGATGCTGGTCGGCACGATCGGATTCGGCGGCATGTTCGCCGTGTACACCTACATCAGCACGACGATGACGGACGTCGCGGGGATGCCCCGCGCGCTGGTCCCGTTGGCGCTCATGGTCTTTGGCCTCGGCATGGTGGTGGGCAACCTGGTCGGCGGAAAGATGGCCGACGTCTCGGTGGTTCGAAGCCTGTACGTGACGATGAGCGCCCTCGGCGTCGCACTGACCGTGTTCGTGCTGGCCTCCCACAATCCGTGGACGGCGCTGCTGGTGTTGTTCACCATCGGCGCTGCCGGCTCGGCGATGGGGCCTGCACTGCAGATCCGGCTGATGGACGTCGCGCGCGACGCACGGACGTTGGCGGCCTGTCTCAACCACTCGGCGCTGAACATGGCCAACGCGATCGGCGCCATGGTCGGCGGGCTCGTCATCGCAGCCGGATACGGCTACACGGCACCCGCGGCCGCAGGCGCGCTGCTTGCCGCCGCTGGAATCCTGGTACTCACCTGCTCATTGGCGTTGCAGCGGAGGACAAGCGCACTACCGTGAGCGAATGCTCATGTCCCGGAAACTGCTCTGCGCCGTCTACGCCGCGATCGCGCTGGTAGCGCTCGTCGCCACCTGGAGTCAGAACATCCTGTTCTTCCGCGACGGCGGAAGCTTGATGGGGTTCTGGGAGGCCACCAAGGCCAACCCCGCGTCCCGATCGATCACCGCCGATATCGCGCTTCTGCTCCTCGCGGTATCGATCCTGATGGTGATCGAGGCGCGCAGGCTCGGCGTGAGGTTCGTGTGGGCCTACATCCTCGGCGGCTTCGCGATCGCGATCAGCGTGACGTTTCCCTTGTTCCTGCTCGCCCGCGAACTGCGCCTGGAGAAGTCGGACGCGACAGAGTTGCGCAACGTCGACTCGATACTTCTTGCGGCGCTCGCCGGCTTCACGCTCGCGTTCACCATCTGGGTCGATCTGGTCTGAGCGCTAGCCGTTGTCGGCGGCGAGCCTGGCGCGCTCCGTCATCGACGCGATCACGCCGCCGTCATTGAGAATGTCGATGCCGGTGAGGTATCCGGCCTTGGCGCTGGCACAGAACGCCAGCAGGTCGGCCATCTCCTCGGGCCTACCCCAGCGCGGGACCGCGGCGTCGGCAACCATCGCGCCTGCCCCGGCTTCCGCCTCCAGCAGGCCCATCTCGGTCTCGAACGAGCCGGGTGAGACAGAGAGGATGCGAAGGCCCTTGCCATTGAACCGCTCGCACTGCGCGACGGAGTACCACCGCACGAAGCTCTTACTCACCGCGTAGGCGATGCCGGACTGCATTTCCTCGGGCACGATCGCGCACGCCGCCAACATGTCTTTCATGAACGCGGACTCGTCCGTCATCGCCTGTGGGAATTGCTTTGTCGGAACCATGGTCTCGGGCAACATGTGCGCGGCCATCGAGGCGACGTTGACGATCGCAGCACCCTCCGCTGCGACTGCGAAGAAGCTCTCGTTGACGTTGACGGTGCCGACTGCGTTGGTCCGCATGATGTAGTCCGCGGCGCCCATGCTGGGGCTCACACCGGCGGTGTGGATGACCGATGCCAGCGTGCCGAGTTCGGCGGCAGTCTCCAAGAGCGTGTCCACTGCCTGCCGGTCGGTGACATCGCAGTTGACGGCCTTGACCGTGATACCGAGACCGTCGAGTTGGCTCACCGCGTCGTCGAGGCGGTCCTGGCGAACGTCTGCGAGCAGCAGCGTGTGGTCGGCCCCGACGACCTTCGCCGTCGCAAGACCCATTCCGCCCGCACCACCGGTGATCACCGAAACTCTTGTCATGAGCTGATGCTAGGCGACTGCCCAGCGGGTCGGGTCAGCCGATTGCGCCGAGCACGCCTGCGACCGCGTCGGCCACCGCATTCCGTGCGGGCACGAGGTACTTGCGCGGATCTGTCACCGAGTCGTCGGCCGCCAGGAACGTGCGCACCGCTGCGGTGAAGTGGACGTTGAGCAGCGTCCCCACGTTGATCTTGGTGATGCCCGCACTGACGGCCTTGCGTAGGTCGTCGTCGGCCACGCCGGACGAGCCGTGCAACACCAGTGGAACGGGAACCGCCGCGCGCAGTCGGTGGATCAGGTCGAAGTCCAACGATGCGGTGCGCTCCGACATCGCATGGGAGCTGCCGACCGCGACCGCCAATGCGTCGACGCCCGTTGCGGATACGAACGCGGCCGCTTCCGCGGGGTCGGTGCGCACCCCCGGCGCGTGCGCGCCGTCCTTCCCGCCGACCTCGCCGAGTTCGGCTTCGAGAAAGATGCCACGGTCACGAGCCCAGTCCGCGGCGGCCTTCGTCGCCGCGACGTTGGCGTCGTAGTCCAGCTTGGATGCATCGAACATCGCTGAGCTGACACCACATTCGGCCCCTGCGTGCAGGAGCTGCTCGTCCTCGATGTGGTCGAGGTGAACCGAAACCGGCACACCGGCCTGCGCCGCGATCGCGCTTGTCGCAGCAGCTATCGGCGCCAACCGGCCATGGTGGAACTTCACCGCGTTCTCGCTGATCTGCAGGATGACGGGCCTGCCCGCCTTCTCGGCGCCCGCGACGATCGCCTCGGCGGACTCGATGGTGATCACGTTGAAGGCCACAAGTCCCGAGCCGGCTTGATAAGCGGCTGAAACCAGGTCGGCGGTTCGGGCGAGCGGCATTCGGCGTCCTTCTGAGTATCTTGACAAACCTCCAACGAAACGCAACTATATCCATCAGATTCCAATTCGACAAGGCTCGATCGTCAAGGAGCGACATGCGCGGCACGCTGTTCGTCGGCCTCGACGTCGGGACCACCTCCAGCAAGGCCGTGGTGTTCACGCGCGACGGCAAACCGGTTGCCTCCGGACGCGCCGCCACCCCGTGGACCATGACGGATTCGGGCGCCGAACTGGATGCGAACGCTCTGCTCGACGCCACCAAGGCGGCAGTCGCCCATGCGTTGGCCGACTGCCCTCCCGGTCCGATCGGCGGTCTCGGCGTTGCGAGCCTCGCTGAGTCCGGGGTGCTGCTCGACGGCCGCGGCGAACCGGTGGCCCCCGTCATCGCATGGCATGACACCCGCGACTCGGCCGAATTGGACAGCCTACGTGCTGCCGTTGGCGCACAGGCCTTCTCGGCGACGACCGGCCTGCCTCTGCGGCAGCAGTGGTCGCTGACCAAGCACCGATGGCTTGTCGACAACGTCCCGTCGACGGGCAGCGCAGTGCGTCGACTCAACGTCGCGGAGTGGATCGTTCGCGGGCTCGGCGGCGACGAGGCAGGAGAGCAGTCGCTCGCATCCCGCACCGGGTGGCTGCGCCTTGCCGAGCGCGACTGGTGGGAGGACGCCCTGGCGTGGTCGGGTGCCGACCTGTCGCTGATGCCGCCGTTGGTGACCGCGGGAACGCCGCTGGGACGGGTCGCCGCCGACACCGGGCTGCCGCGGTTGGCGGGCGCGGTGCTCACCGTCGCGGGCCACGACCATCAGGCGGCCGTGGTCGGTGCAGGCGCAGACGGGCCCGGCGACGAGCTCGACTCGTGCGGCACCGCCGAAGCGCTCGTACGAACCGTCGCGCCGGGCCTCTCCCCCGATGTCGTCGCCGGCCTCGCCAAAGCGGGTATCACCACCGGCTGGCATGCCGTAGCCGATCACTGGTGTCTGCTCGGCGCCACCCAGGGCGGGCTCGCGCTGCAACGCACCCTCGCTCTCCTCGGTAAGGACAGGTCCGACCTGCCCGCACTCGACGCCGAAGCCATTGCCCTGCCGATCCCCGCCAACGGCGACAGTCCGGCCCATCTGTGGCGGGCCGCGCTCGAAGAGGTGACCGGGCAGGCCGCCGACATCCACGACGCCATGAGCGCCGTCGCGGGGCCGCACCGCAAGCTCGTCGTCACCGGTGGGTGGTCGCGCAGCGAAGGACTAATCGCGGTGAAGCGCCGCCGCTTCGGAGATCTGACGCAGGCCGATGTCAGCGAGGCAGGCGCCCGCGGTGCGGCGCTGTTCGCAGCCAAGGCGCAGGCGGTGATGTCATGACCCCCTACGCCGACCAACGCAAGAACCACATCCTCGACCGGCTTCTCAGCGCCGGACGCGTCGACGCCATGGAGATCGCCGAATCCCTTGGCGTGACCGGTGAAACGATCCGCAAGGACCTCATCGCGCTCGAGCGCCAGGGCCTGTTGCGCCGGGTGCACGGCGGCGCCGTGCCCGTGCAGTCCCTCGCGTTCGAGCCTGCGGTGGAGACGCGAACGCAGTTCGCGGCGGAGAAGACCCGCATCGCCCAGGCCGCGCTGATGCATCTGCCCGCAGAGGGCTCGGTGCTCATCGACGCCGGGTCGACGACGGCCAAGCTGGTCGAGCTGTTTCCGGGCGATCGCGATCTGACGGTCTACACCAACACTGTGCCCCTGGCGATGTCGCTGTTGACCCGGCCGCGGCTCACGGTCTTCACGCTGGGCGGACGGCTGCGCAACGTCACCTTCGCCGAAGTCGGCGACTGGGCGGCGCGGGCACTCGCCGATATCAACGTCGACGTCGCCTTCCTCGGCACCAACGGCATCTCGATCGAACGCGGGCTGACGACACCCGACCCCGCCGAGGCCGCCGTCAAGCGACTGATGCTCGACTGTGCCGCCAAGCGAATCCTGTTGGCCGACCACAGCAAGTTCGGTGTCGTCAAAGGCACCAAGCACGGCGAGCTCGACGACATCGACAAGCTGATCAGCGATACCGGCCTGTCCGATGACCAGTGCGCGCAATTACGCACTGCCGGAATCGAAGTGGAGCGAGCATGATCGTCACCCTCACGCCCAACCCAAGCGTGGACCGCACGGTGTTCGTCGACGAGGTCTTACTCGGCTCGGTCAACCGCAGTCGGCGCAGTAAGACTGAACCGAGCGGTAAGGGCGTCAACGTCGCCCTCGCGCTGCACGCACACGACATCCCCGTACGGGCCGTCGTCACCGCAGGCGGATCGGTCGGCGCGCAGCTGCAGCAGATGCTCAGCTCGGCGGGGTTGGACACCGTCGTCGTACCCATCTCCGGCGAGATCAGAAGCAACATCAGCCTCACCCAGCCGAACGGCTCCGTCACCAAGATCAACGAGGCGGGTCCGCGGCTGAGCCCCGACGAAGGCGACCGACTGCTCGCCGCTGTCACCGCGCAGGTCCGTGGTGCAGGCTGGCTCGTCTGCGCGGGCAGCCTGCCCGCGGGCGTGCCGGTGGGCTGGTACCGCGAGATCGTCGAGGTCGGGCACTGCAGCGGGGTTTCCGTCGCCGTCGACACCTCCGGGCAGGCGCTGGCCGAAACCCTCTCTGCAGCGCCGGATCTGGTGAAACCCAACGTGCACGAGCTGGCCGAGCTGACGGGGCGGGTACCGCAGACACTCGGCGACGTCATCGACGCGGCGCAGGAGGTACGCCGGCGCGGCGCCCGCACCGTGCTGGCCAGCCTTGGCCGCGACGGCGCGGTTCTCGTCGACGACGCCGGCGCTGTGTGGGGTCATGCGCCGGTCGATAACGTGGTGAGCACCGTCGGCGCAGGAGACGCCATGCTGGCCGGTTATCTGAGCTGTCCGCACGGCGGCAGTGAGGCGTTGGCGACCGCCCTGCAATGGGGTGCCGCCGCTGTACAGAACGAAGGAACCTTGTTCTCGCCCAACACAACCAATACGAAAGTGACCATGAGCGCCACCATCGATCGCGGCCGACCGCTGACGAGGAGCTTGGGATGAGTTCGACCATGCGGGCTGTGGTGATCCACGGTCGCGAGGACTACCGCCTCGAGCAGATACCCGTGCCGACACCTGGACCCGGCGAGGCGCTGGTGAAGGTACAGGCCGTTGGAATCTGCGCGAGTGACCTGAAGTGCTTTCACGGGGCGCCGATGTACTGGGGTGACGGGCCCGTCCCGCCGAATGTCGACCTGTTGGTGACCCCTGGCCACGAATTCGTCGGCGAGATCGTCGCGATCGACGATCTCGGCCGGCAGCGGTGGGGCGTCGACACCGGCGACCGGGTGGTGGCCGAGCAGATCGTGCCGTGCTGGAAGTGCCGGTTCTGCCGTCGCGGCCAGTACTGGATGTGCGCGCCGCACAGCATCTTCGGGTTCCGCCGGAAGGTCAACGGCGCAATGGCCGAGTACATGATCTACCCGGCCGACGCGATCGTGCACAAGGTGTCGCCCGATGTGCCAGCCGCGCACGCGGCGTTCGCCGAACCGCTGTCCTGCGCGTTGCACGCGATCGAGCGTGCGGCGATCACCTTCGGCGACGTCGTCGTGGTCGCCGGCTGCGGCCCGATCGGACTGGGCATGATCGCCGGTGCCCGCGCCAAGAGCCCGGCCCATGTCATCGCGCTCGATCAAATTCCCGCGAAGCTCGAACTGGCTGCCGCGTGCGGGGCCGACGTCACCCTCAACGTCGGCACCGACGACGTCGACTCGGTGGTGCGTGACCTGACCGAAGGCTACGGCGCCGACGTGTATCTCGACGCCACCGGTCACCCGTCGGCGGTTCTGCATGGCCTGAACCTGTTGCGCAAGCTGGGCCGCTACGTCGAATACGGTGTCTTCGGTTCGCCGGTGACCGTCGACTGGACGATCATCAGCGACGTCAAGGAGCTCGACGTGCTCGGCGCGCACCTCGGGCCGTACTGCTGGCCGACCGCGATATCGATGATCGAGGCGAAAGCGCTTCCACTGGATCGTATTTGCACTCACCAGCTGCCGCTGACCGAGTTTCGTGACGGCATCGATCTCGTCGGGCGCGGGGACCAATCAGTCAAGGTGAGCTTGCTGCCAGGCGTTTGACCCCCCGCGAGCCGGGTACACCGTGACGCCGCACACACACACGTCACGCTGAGGAGCACGGTCGGATGAGTTCCAACGAGGCTGATCTAACGACTTCGGATGAGGCTCGGGCCAACACGCCCGGCCAGTTGACCGGCGCGGTGGTCATCGTCGCCTTGGTGTCGGCGGTGTCGGGAATGCTGTACGGCTACGACACGGGAATCATCTCGGGAGCTCTGCTGCAGATCACCAAGGATTTCGGCATCGTCGAGACCTGGAAACAGGTGATAGCGGCCAGCATCTTGCTCGGTGCCGTCATTGGCGCACTGTTCTGCAGCTACCTGTCGGAGAAGCGCGGCCGCAAAGGAACGCTGTTGATGCTCGCCGTCGTGTTCGTCGTGGGAGCAATCTGGTGCGCGATCTCTCCCAATCCAGTCGTGCTGTCCATCGGCAGGTTGGTTCTCGGGTTCGCAGTGGGCGGGGCGACGCAGACCGCACCCATGTACGTCGCGGAACTGTCTCCGCCGAAGTACCGCGGGCGGCTCGTGCTCTGCTTCCAGATCGCCATCGGAGTAGGCATCGTGATCGCGACCATTGTCGGTGCCTCGGAATCCATTCCGTGGCGGTGGTCGATCGGCGCCGCCGCCGTGCCCGCCGCGATCATGCTCGGTTTGCTTCTGCGGTTGCCCGAGAGCCCGCGGTGGCTGATCAAGGACGACGACCACGACAAGGCCCGCGAAGTCCTGGATCGAGTGCGCCCGTCGGGCTACGACGTGGACGGCGAGCTCGATGAGATGGCCGAACTGGTCCGTAAAGAGAAGACCGCGAAGACGCGCGGTTGGCCCGGCTTGCGTGCGGCCTGGGTGCGTCCCGCACTCATACTCGGTTGCGGCATAGCGATCTTCACCCAACTCAGCGGCATTGAGATGATCATCTACTATTCGCCGACCATCCTGACCGACAACGGGTTCGACGAGTCCGTCGCGCTGCAGGTTTCGGTCGCGCTTGGGGTCAGCTATCTGGTCGCCCAACTCGTGGGGCTGTCCATCATCGACAAGGTGGGCCGACGGCGACTCACACTGATCATGATTCCGGGTGCGGCCATTAGCCTTTTCGTGCTTGGCACGCTGTTCGTCACCGGCAACAGTGGCAAGGACTCCGTGCCGTTCATCATCGCGTGCCTCGTGGTGTTCATGCTCTTCAACGCGGGCGGACTGCAACTCATGGGATGGCTGACCGGCTCAGAGACCTATCCGCTGGCGGTGCGTCCCGCGGGCACGGCCGCACAGTCCGCGGCGCTGTGGGGAACGAACCTGCTCATCACGCTCACACTGCTCACCCTGATCAACGGGATAGGGGTGGGACCGGCGATGTGGCTATACGGGCTATTCAACGTTGCCGCTTGGATATTCGTCTACATTAGGATGCCTGACCTCACCGGCAGGAGCCTCGAGGAGATCGAAGGCAAGCTGAGCGAGGGGAAGTTCCGGCCCGCCGACTTCGCCCGCTGAGTGTGGAGAGCCAGGGAGGCCGCAACCGTGAGCGTCGCCGTCGACGCATTCGAGGTCGCCGATCCGGCGGACGCCTGGACGCAGGCGGGGTTCAGCGTCGACTCCGACGCCGTCTGCCGGGTCGGCGGCGTTCGCATCCGGTTGGTCGGCCGTGACACTGGAGCCGCGCCGGCGGCGACATCAGACACCGGCACGGGCATCGTCGGCTGGTCGCTGCGCGGCCTGCCATCGGACAACGTGATCGGTGATGTCGACGGCGTGCCGACGAAGAGATCGGATGCGGTCGCAATCACGCCTGCCGAGCATGCGAACGGTGTCACCGCGATCGACCACGTCGTGCTGCTGTCGCCCGACCTCGGTCGGACGGTCGAATCGCTTGCCGCAATCGGTGCGGCCCCGCGGCGGGAACGGGACGCCGAGATCGGCGGACGACCGATCCGCCAGATCTTCTTCCGGCTCGGGGAGGTGATCGTCGAGGTCGTCGGTTCGCCGGAGACGGCGGGCGAAGGTCCGTCCACGCTGTGGGGACTGACCTATGTGGTGGCGGATATCGATGCGACTGCGGCCTACTTCGGTGACCGCACGACCCGGGTCAAGGACGCCGTGCAGCCCGGGCGCCGGATCACCACGCTTCGGCATCACGAGCTCGGCATGTCGGTCCGGACGGCGATGATCTCGCCGCCTATTCTCTCCGCATGACCGAGTCCGTCACCGAGGATGTCGTGGTCATCCACACCGATGGCGGATGCCGCCCCAACCCCGGTCCCGGCGGCTGGGGCGCGGTACTGCGCCTGCGTGAACACGTCCGCGAGATGTGCGGCGGCGACTCCGGCGAGACAAGCAACAACCGGATGGAATTGACCGCGCCGATCATGGCGCTCGAAGCGCTCACCCGGCCGGTGGTGGTGCACCTCTATACAGACAGCACCTATGTCCGTAACGGCATCACCAAGTGGGTGCTCGGCTGGGAGCGCAACGGATGGAAGACATCCGCGAAGCAGCCGGTGAAGAACGTCGACCTCTGGCAGCGGCTCCAAGCGGCGTGCGCGCGACACCAGGTCGAGTGGTTCTGGGTGAAGGGTCATTCGGGGGTCGCGGACAACGAGTTGGCCGACGAACTGGCGACGCGCGGTCTACTTGAGGCGGTCGCCGCAGCCTGCTGATCCTCGGCCCGCTGAGGTCAGGCAGGTTTATGGAACGTATAAACCTTGTACTGAAGAAGGCCAAGTTTCGTCAGCCATTTCATCCATCGCGTACCCACGATCATTGTCTTCTGAGCGTCCGCTGACCCTTGCTCGCGAAAGAACTTGATCAGAAATGTATACGTCGGCAACGTGTTCTTCCGGATATTCCGCTTGGCGTCGAGTTGGAGACCCGCACGTTTGCCGATGGACCTGTAGGACCGAAGAGGCACGTTCCCGAGCGTTCCGTAGGACTTCGCGATCCGGCTGCGGACCGCCCACCATATCGGGTTCTTACCGAGGAACGACATGGTCGGGGCGAAGTCGGACACCGCCAGGTAGCCGCCCGGCTTCAGCACCCGCGCGGCCTCGGCGAAGAACTTCTCGCGTGACGGGAAGTGGAAGATACATTCGACGGCCAGCAGGCGATCGAAGGAGTTGTCCTCGAACGGCAGCTGACACGCGTCGGCTTCGATCCAGTCGATCATGTTGCCGTTGGCGGGCTCTGTCTCGGCCTCGGCGGCTGCGAGCTGGCGCGGGTCGATATTCAGGCCGGTCAGGCCCATACCGAAATGGGTGGCGTTGATCTGTCGGATGGTTCCGCCGAATCCGCAGCCGACATCCAGGAGCTTCTGCCCGTCGGCGACCTTTCCGGCCTCGATCAGCACGCCGTTCATCTGTTCCATGGCGGCGAGGTAGTCGGCCCGGGTGCCCTCGGCAGCCTTGGGATCCTCCCAATAGCCCCAGTGCACCTGGTCTTCCCACAACTGGCCGATTTCGCCGCCATTCTGGCGCTCGTCGATGAGCAGGTCGAAGTAGGGGAGGTCAGGCATTTGCCTTCTCATGAGAAGGACTCACTTCCTGGTAGGCGGGGCTACCTCGGAAATATTCTCCACCCCCATACCGTTCCTGGCATTGCGATGCTTATGTAACGTCGTTCCATAAGACATGTCATCGCCTGACAGACAGGAATCGCTATGACCAACGTCGTTTTCATCCACGGGCTGTGGATCTCCCACACCGCATGGCAGCCGTGGATCGAACACTTCGCCGCACAGGGCCATCACGCCATCGCCCCCGCATGGCCGGGCGAACACGCCACCGCGGAAGAATCGCGTCTTCACGCCGCGGATCAAGCGGGGTTCGGCATCAACGACCTGACCGACTACTTCGCCGAAGTCCTCGAACAGTTCGACACTCCGCCGGTGGTGATCGGACACTCCTTCGGTGGCCTGATCGCGCAGAAGCTGTTGGGGCAGAACAAGGTGGCCGCTGCGGTCGCAATCGACCCCGCCCCGATCAAGGGCGTCAAGCCACTCCCCCTCGCGCAGCTGCGCTCCGCCTTTCCCGTCCTGAGCAACCCCCTCAATCGAGGACGCGCCAAGGCGCTGACCCAGGCGCAATGGCGATACGGCTTCGGCAATGCGTTGGCCGTCGAAGAATCCGACGCTCTGTGGGAGCAGTGGTCCATTCCGTCACCCGGCAAGCCGCTGTTCGAAGCCGCGACTGCGAACTTCGCCCCGAAGTCGCCCGCCAAGGTCGACACCGCCAACGCAACGAGAGGACCGCTGCTCATTACCGGTGGCACCGCCGATCACACCGTGCCCTTCGTCTCCGCGAGGGCCACCTACGGGCTGTACAAGAAGTCGGATGCCGTGACCGATTTTCATGAGTTCGAGGGACGCGGACACTCGCTCACCATCGACAACGGATGGCGCGACGTCGCTGACACCACTCTCACGTGGCTGGCCCAGCGACAGGCTGATATCCGGGCATGACCGTTCGCCGTCGCACTGCCAGCCAACAGGTCTCGGCCGCGTTGCTCAACGCGGCCGAGACCGTGCTGGACCGCGATGGAATCGACGGTGTGACCGTGCGCAACGTCGCGCACGAGGCCTCGGTCTCCCCCATGAGCGTCTACAACCGATTCGACAACAAAGAAGGGCATGGTCGTCGCGCTGGCCATGCGAACGTTGGAGCAACTGGCCGAGGCCATCGACGAACCCGCAGACATCGAACCGGTCGAGCGCTTTCGCCGGGCATGCCGAAGCTATCGGGACTTCGCCCTTCGCCCATCCCGCTCGGTATTCGTTGATCTTCGGGGCGGGCAGTCCACTCGAAGATCAGTCGTCAGAGGTGGCCCGCTCGGGTCAAGCAGTGTTCGCCGTGCTGGTCGAGCTGATCGACGCGATGAGAAGGACGACGCCCGAACGGGATTCGATCGAGGACGCTCAGATTGTCTGGAGCGCACTTCATGGCGCCGTGACCATCGAACAGGCACGCAGAGGCCGCACACCCGACCCCGCCGGCACGTTTGAGCGCATGCTCGACCTGTTCACGAACAGCCTCGCGCTCGTCAGACCTTCACGCCGATCTTGAAGATGAGTGTCGTCAGCGCACCGAACGCGCCGTGTGCGCTGATGTAGAGCCTTTTGGCGTCGTATCCGGCGACGTCCTTCACGGTCTCCGCGCCGAACCGGGCCGGGCTCTGACCGTCGACGACGGTGACGTCGGCCATTCCTACTCCCACACGACCTCGTCCGGCGTCTTGTCGGGCCGCAGCCCCCGCCAGCTCGGCTGACGCAGACGGTCGTCGGACGTGCGCTCGCTGTACCGGACCTCGCCGACCAACTCCGGCCGGACGAACGTCACACCCTTGGCGTCCTGCGTGGACAGCCTTGCGCTGAAAGGTGATTCGTCGGCCGCCAACGACTTCAGGACGCCCTTGAGCTTGGTCAACTCCTTCTCGGTGAACCCCGTGCCGACCCGGCCGACGAACTGCAGGCCGCCGGCCGGATCACCTGGGTCGGGTATGCCGAGCATCAGCGCGCCGATACCACTCGACCGGCCGCCGTCACCCTGGCGCCAGCCACCGATGACGACTTCCTGGGTGTTCCAGATCTTGTCCTTGATCCACGACGATGACCGTCGACCCGGCTGGTATGTGGAGTCGCGCTTCTTCGCGATGACGCCTTCCCAGCGCTTCTCGCGCGCATGCTCGAGCGCTTCGGGCCCGTCGCCGGACAGTGCGGGCGGCACGATTACTCCCCCGCCGTCTCCCAACGCCTCCAGAAGACGTCTGCGGTCGGAGTATTTGGCCCGCAGCAGCGATCGGCCGTCCAGATGCAGAATGTCGAACGCCCAGAACTCGACGCGCGTCGAGCGCGCGCGGTTCTGCATCTCGCCGAAACTGGGCACACCCGTCGCGTCGAGTGCCACCGCCTCACCGTCGAGGATGACGTGATGGTCGGCGAGATCGGCTGCGAGCGCCTTGAATTGCGGGTACTCGTCGGTGACATCGCGGCCGCGCCGTGACCGCACGGTGAGCTTGCCGTGGTCGGCGTCCACAAGAACGCGATAGCCGTCCCATTTGCCTTCGAACGCCCACTGCGTCTTCTTCAGCTTCTCGACCGATCCCTCGCTCGACAGCATCGGCGCGAGATCCCCTGCGGTGGGCCGCTTCTGCTCCTTCATCCGATGGGCAAGCCAGTTCTTGCCGTCGGTCTGGATCAACGCGTAGCGCCCGTCGATCCTGTCGCCGTGCAGGGTGACGATCACCTCGCCACCCTTTTCCGGCCCGTCGGGGCCGTTGTCGTTGAACTTCTCGGTCTCGTACGTGCCGGAGTCCCAGATGATGACCTTGCCGCCGCCGTACTCGCCCTTGGGAATCGACCCTTCGAACGTCCCGTATTCGAGCGGATGGTCCTCGGTGTGCACGGCCAGGTGGTTGACCGCCGGGGTGTCAGGCAGGTTCTTCGGCACCGCCCACGACACCAGCACACCGTTGCGTTCCAGCCGGAAGTCGTAGTGCAGGCGCCGGGCATGGTGCTCCTGGATGACGAACGTATCGTCGTTACCCGTCTTGGGCGCCTTCTTCGGCACCGGCTCAGGGGTTTTCGCCGCGTCGCGCATGCTCCGGTATGTCGTCAGCCTGTCCGACTCGGGCACGGCTTCGTCGAGGCCCGCCAGCAGATCGCCGTCCCGTTCGAACCGCTCGAGCACTTCGTCGAAGCGAAGGTGCCGGAGATCCGGGTCTTCGATTTCCTCCCAGGTGCGCGGCGCAGCGACCGTGGGTTCCTCGCGTCCGCGCATCGAATACGGCGCGATCGTCGTCTTCGCCGAGCTGTTCTGGCTCCAGTCGAGGAACACCTTGCCCGCGCGCAGGCTCTTGGTCATCGTCGCGGTGACTTGTTTGGGCATGGTTTTCTCGAGCTGCTGGGCGATGCGCTTCGCCAGCACCGAAGCGCCGCGGGAACTCACCGGCTCGGCAAGCGGCACGTAGAGATGCAGCCCCTTGCTGCCGCTGGTCAGCGGGTAGGTCGTCAGCCCGATGTCGGTGATGAAATCGCGAACCTCGTGGGCCACTTCGCACAGCTGACGGAAGGTCACGTCGTCACCGGGGTCTAGGTCGAAGACGATGCGGGTGGCCGGCCCCGGTATCTTCCCGGCTCCCCCTTCGCGACTCCACGAGTCGACGAACCGCCACTGCGGCACGTGCACCTCGAGTGCGGCCTGCTGCGCGATCCACGCCAAGCCGTCGACGGTGTCGATGATCGGATAGGTCGTCGTGCCGGAACGATGCGTGACGCTCTCGCGGTCCAACCAGTCGGGCGCGGAGCTGGCCAGCTGCTTCTCGAAGAAGGACGGCTCGTCGACGCCGTTGGGCCAGCGCTTGCGGGTGACCGCGCGGCCTGCGATATGGGGGATCATCGCCTCGGCGATGTTGACGTAGTAGTCGAACACCTCGGCTTTCGTCGTACCCGTCGCCGGGTACAGCACCTTGTCCGGGTTGGTCAGCGTCACCCGGCCGATTCGATCCACCACGTCAAGGTAGTACCCGCTGTACCGTTGGGTGATGAGGCGAATTCTCGCTGCGTGCCTGATGGCAGCCGCCGCGGCGGCACTTGGCACTCCGATCGCATCCGCGGACCCCGCCGACCTTGTGCCCTATTGCTCGGGCGACCAGACCCCCATGGACAACAACTGCAGGCCGTCGGCGAGCCAGGTGTTCACCCACGACGCCGAGGGCGCGAACCCGCAGGTCGGCCTCGGCACCAACCCCGGCGTCGAACCCGCCACCTGATCGGTCAACTCGCGATTTCTGCAAAAGGGTCGCGATTCCACGTATCCACAACCCTCGCGCAGAACCGCTGCTTCTCGACCTGTTTCGTCGGCGCGCTATACGACGATCTCGACATGCAGGATCCATTCATCGGCGCTGAGGCCGTGAGCGCGGGCAGTCTCACGCGAGGGCAATTGCGGTGGCGCCACACGTCAGTCCAACGCGGTGTCTACATCGCAAATGACGCGGAGCGGACTCTCCACGTAAATACCCTCGCCGCATACCTGTGCACGGGCCGCAGAGGAGTCATCGCTGGACGAGCCGCCGCCGCCCTCCACGGCGCCAAGTGGGTCGACGCGTCGACCCCTATCGAGATCATCGCCGAACACACACGACGGCGGGAAGGCGTGATCGTCCACGAAGAGCGGATCGCGGCCGACGAGATCGCCTACGTCGGAGAGCTGCCCGTGACAACTGCTGTGCGAACAGCGCTCGACCTCGCCCGACATCTGCCCCGGGATGTCGCGGTACAGCATCTGGACGCTTTGGCCGCCGCGACCGGCGTGAACGCGGGTGATGTGATCGCTCTGTCTCAGCGATACCGCGGCGCCCGCGGTGTCCGACGTGCGCGGGTAGCACTTGCGCTGATGGACGCCGGTGCGCAGTCGCCGGGGGAAACGCGTCTACGCCTCGAGCTGATCGACGCCGGTTTGCCTGCGCCGCGCACACAGATCCGGGTCAGCGATGGCTTCAATGAAGCGTTTATCGACATGGGGTACGACGAGCCGAAGGTCGGACTCGACTACGAAGGTTCGCACCATAGCGAGAATCGTGGTCAGTACGTTTACGATATTGGCCGCGCGGAGCTGATCGACAGCCAGGGCTGGCTCGATATCCGCGTGGTCAAAGAACACAGCAGGCGGTACAACGTGCACCGGGTGCGTGAAGCATTCGCCAAACGCGGCTGGACGCCACCGAAATCTGCGTAACGGTCGTGAATCCGCCGGAGTTACAGCCCTAGTGCAGAATTCGGCGAACCGGCCACCTAATCCTCGAGTTCGATGACGGGCAGCGGCGCCGTCGGCACCTCGGCGATCGCCATCTTGGCGGCCGAGTCGGTCGGGATGACGTCGCGGGCCAGCGCCGCAAGGGCCTTGTTGGTGCCGACGTCGTGGCCGGCTTGCTCGCTGAGCAGCCATCGCACTTCGAGCAGGTCGCAGTAGGCCTGGATCGCGCTGCCCTTCTGCCCCACCACGTCGTGCGCCAGCCGTTCGTACGGCGTCACCACCTCGATCACCCACAGCCGGGCGGCCGATGACTCGTCGACGTCGTGGCCGACCTCGCGAGCCAGCTGCGCCTGGTACGCCCGCAGATCACCGAGCAGTATCTGGGCCTGCCCCTCACCGACGTCCAGACCGGTGAGCTCCCGCAGGCGTTGCGCGTGATAGCGCCGATCACCAACGGCAACATGGATTTTGAGTTGACTCGGGTCGTCGGGGACCGGCTGAAGCGAAACCTCGTCGACCGCGAAGCCCAACTCGTTGAGGCGGCGGACGGTGCCCTCGACGCGGTAGCGGTCCGCGAAGCCGAAGACCGGTTCGGCGGTCAGCACATCCCACAGCGCGGTGTACCGATCGCGCAGATGCTCGGCCTCGGCAATGAGCGTGTCCTGCAACTCCTCCGGTCGCCCCAGTCGCTCGGCGAGGTCGACGAGCCCCATCGCGACGTTCTCCACCATGATGTCGATGTCGTGCTGCCGCTGCCCTCGACTCAGCGTCGGGTGCACCTCGGAGGTCTCGGCGTCGACGAGCCACGCCTGCAGGGTTTGACCGTCGCGCGAGAACAGCGTGTTCGCCAGTGAGCAGTCACCCCAGAACACGCCGTGCCGGTGCAGTTCCACCAGCAGGCCCGCCATCCCGTCCAGCAGCCGCGCCCGATGCTTCGGCTGGTCCGGCGTCAGCCGCATGAACAGTCTGCGGTACTGCCAGGACCCCTCGAGGTAACGGGTGACCAGGATCGCGGTGTCGAACTCCGGCTGCAGCACCAAGCCTGCAGGCCGCACAGCTGGCAGCTCCATCTCCTCGAGCGTGCGCAGAACGTCGTACTCCTTGGCCGCGAGCCGCCCTGGCATGTCTTTCACCGCCCACAGCGCATCGTCGGCCTCGACGAACTTCACGAGGTGACGGCTGGGTCCGACGGCGATGTCGCGCAGTGGAACATCGGGCACGTTCCACTGCGACAACGGCCGGTCCCACGGGAGCGCGAGCAACCCTGGCGTCGGCGCCCGGAGCCGAAACTCCGGTGCAAACATGATCAGGTCAATTCAGGCGTTCGCCGTTTTTCGGGTTGAACAGATGCACTGCGCCTTCGGGGTTCTTGCGCAGCCGCACAGTATCGGCCAGCTTCGGCGCGTTACGCGGGTTGCACCGAGCGACGAGTTCGACTCCCGAACCGGCGTGGGTGTACACGTATGCCTCGCTGCCGAGATCCTCGACCAGGTCGACGACGACCTCAACACCGCCGTCGTCGGAGATCTCGAGTTGCTCGGGCCGAATGCCGAAGGTGACCTCCGACAGACCCGCCTCGCTGACCTTGGCGACGTCGTCGCGCTCCAGTTCCAGCACGGAGTCACCGATCTTCACGCCGCCGTCGGTGACGGGTAGGTCCACCAGGTTCATGGCCGGCGAGCCGATGAAGCCCGCGACGAATGCGTTGGCCGGGCGGTCGTAAAGCTCGTTGGGCGAGGCGAACTGCTGCAGCTTCCCGAAGCGCAGCACGGCCACCCGGTCGCCCATCGTCATGGCCTCGACCTGGTCGTGGGTGACGTACACGGTGGTGGTACCGAGTCGCCTTTGCAGCGCGGCGATCTGGGTACGGGTCTGCACGCGCAGCTTGGCGTCGAGGTTGGACAGCGGCTCGTCCATGCAGAACACCTGCGGTTCACGCACGATGGCACGGCCCATCGCCACGCGCTGCCGCTGGCCGCCGGACAGCTTGGCGGGCTTGCGATCCAGGTGCTCGGTCAGGTCGAGGATCTTGGCAGCGTCCTCGACCTTCTTGCGCCGCTCGGCGGCCGACACACCACGCAACTTCAGTGCGAAGCCCATGTTCTCGGCGACCGTCTTGTTGGGGTACAGCGCATAGTTCTGGAAGACCATCGCGATGTCACGGTCCTTCGACGGCACGCCCGTCATGTCCTTCCCGCCGATCTCGATGGCGCCCTCGTCGATGTCCTCGAGGCCGGCCAGCATGCGAAGCGCGGTGCTCTTGCCCGAACCGGACGGACCGACAAGCACGATGAACTCACCGTCGGCGATGTCGAGGTTCAGTGAGTCGACCGCGAGCTTGTCCGACCCCTCGTAGATGCAGGTGGCGTTCTTGTAAGTGATTGCAGCCATGGTTTTTCCGTTCTCTTCTGAAGTGAGGGGTTACTTGATCGCGCCGAACGAAAGTCCGCGCACTAGCTTGTTCTGAGCGAGCCACCCGCAGAGGATCACGGGCAGCGCCGCCATGGTTGCGGCCGCCGACAACACGGCCCAGTACTGACCCTCACCGGCGATGAAGCCGACGAGATACACGGGCATGGTCTGAGCGTTCACCGCGGTGAGGTTCACCGCGAGGAAGAACTCGTTCCAGGCGAAGATGACGCAGATCAGCGCGGTGGCTGCGATGCCTGGCGAGACCAACGGCAGAATCACCTCCCGCACCGAGCGCCACAGGCTGGCGCCGTCGAGGCTGGCTGCCTCGAGGAGTTCGCCGGGCACCTCGAGGAAGAACGAGCGCATCATCCAGACGGCGATCGGCAGGTTCATCGAGGTGTAGAGCACCACCAGAGCCCAAATGTTGTCCAGTAGACCCAGATTGGACACGATCACGTAGAGCGGCAGGATCGCGGCCACCACGGGCAGCATCTTGGTGCTCATGAAGAAGAACAACGCATCCGAGGTCTTGCGGACCGGCCGCAGCGACAGCGCGAACGCCGCGGGCACGCCGAGCAGCAACACCAGGATCGTCGACATGGCGGTGGCGAACACCGAGTTCAACATCGCAGGCCCGATGCCCTGGTCGAACACCGCCCCGAACTGATCGAGCGTCGGCTTGAAGAAGAACGTCGGCGGGTTGGTCGCCGCGTCGCTCTCCCGCTTGAACGCCGTCAGCACCATCCAGAGCACGGGGAAGAAGAAGCCGAGGCCGACGAGCCAGGCCACCACGCCCCACGGGCTGAACTTCTTGGACTTCTTCTTGTGCACCGGGCTGACATCATCTGCTGCCGTTGTTCTTTCGGTGCTTCCCACTACGTTCGGAGTAGTCATCCTATGCCGCCTCTTCCTTGCCGGAGAATGATTTGAAGATCAATCGAAGCGCGAAGCTGGCGATGATGATCGTGAAGATGACGACCACCACGCCCATCGCCGCGGCCTGGCCCATGTCGAATCCGAGGAACGCGCGCTGATAGATGTAGAACGGCAGGTTCGCACTGGCGACACCGGGTCCGCCCTGCGTCATCATGAAGATCGCGTCGAAGGTGTTGACCAGGTAGACCGCGCCGAGCACGACGCCCAGTTCGATGAAGCGACGTAGGTGCGGCAGCGTCAACTCGCGGAAGAGTTGGAACGCGGTCGCCCCGTCCACCTGGCCCGCCTCGAGTTGGTCACGGGGCATGGACGTCAGGCCGGCGAGGATCAGCAGCATCATGAACGGTGTCCACTGCCAGATCAATTCGACCATCACCATGGTCAGTGGGAACTGACCGATCCAGTCGACAGGGCCGATCCCGACCAGCGACAGCAACCAGTTGAGGATGCCGTTGTTCGGGTCGAGGATCGTCGTCTTCCAGATCAGCGCTCCCGCAACGGGTGTGATGAGGAACGGTGTGATCAGCAGCGTTCGCACCACACCTCGGCCGAGGAATGCGCGATCCAGTAGCAGGGCGATCAACAGGCCGAGCAGCGCCGAGATCAGCACCACCCCGACGATCAGGATGACGGTGTTGCCCGCCACTGACCAGAACTGACTGTCCTGAATGACTGCGACATAGTTGTTCAAGCCGATGAACTGCCGCGAGCCGGGACGCACCAGGTTCCACGACAACGTCGAGTAGTAAAGGGTGAACAGGAATGGCACCTGCGTCACCGCGATCATGAAGATCAATGCGGGCAGAAGCGGCCCGCGCCGTCGCCACCCCTCGGCGCGACTCACGCCGACGTCTTGCGACTCCTTGATCTTGCGAACCCGTTCGGCGACGGCTTTCTCGTCGCTTTCGGTCGTGGTACCGGCGGTTAGCGAAGTTGAAGTCATCACTTCTCCTGGTAGCTCTTGCCGACGACCTCGGCATACAACTGTGCTTGCTCCAGCGCGGCGTCGACGGACTTCTGCCCGGCGATCGCAGCACTGATCTGCTGGCTCACCCGCGTCCCCAGATCCTGGAACTCGGGGATACCGACGAACTGCACACCGGTGTACGGGACCGGCTGCACGGTGGGCTTTTCCGGGGTCGCGTTGGTGATCGACTGCAACGTCAACGGACCGTAGGACTTCGAAATCGCCTCGTACTCGGGCAGTTCGGTGTAGGTGGAGGTGCGGCTACCGGGTGGCACGCGGGCCCAGCCCAGCTTCTCGCCGACCAGTTTCATGTAGTCCTTGCTGGTCATCCACGAAATGAACTTCCACGCGCCGTCGGGGTTCTTGGCGGCCTTGGGGATGCCGAGAGCCCAGGTGTAGAGCCAGCCCGAGTTGGGCTTCTCGACGATCGGGGCAGGCAGGTAGCCGATCTTGCCGACCAGGTCCGGGTAAGTCTTCGGATCCTCGAGGACCGAGACCGCCGACGTCGCGTCGTACCACATCGCCGTCTGGCCCTGACCGAAAAGGTTGGCGCACTCCTGGAAACCGGTTGAGGACGCGCCCAACTCGCCGGATTCCTTGATCGTGTTGACGTAGAAGTTGACGGCTTTCTTCACCTCGGGACTGTTGAGTTGCGCGTTCCACTGGTCGTCGAACCAGCGGCCGCCGAAGGTGTTGATGACCGTGTCCAGCGGTGCGAGCACCTCGCCCCAGCCGGGCTTGCCACGCAGGCAGATTCCCGCATCCGAGACCTGCTTGGCCTTGATCGTCTTGGCCCACTCGGCGACTTCGGGCCAGGTGGGCTGGTACTTCGGATCCGGATTGACCTTGATGCCGGCCTCTTCGAACATATCCTTGCGGTACATCAGGAATGACGACTCACCGTAGAACGGCACCGAGTACATGTTGCCCTCGTAGGACAGTGACTCCCGCAGCGACGGGATGAAGTCGGCCTCGTCGTAGCCGGGCGTATTCTTCGCGTAGTCCGAAAGGTTCAGCAGCCAGCCGTCTCTCGCCCACTGCGGGGTCTCGAAGTTGCTGATCATCACGACGTCGAACTGACTGCCGCCCATGGCCGTCGACATCGTGATCTTCGCGCGAGCCTGGTTCTCCGATAGCGAGATGAACTTCAGCTTGATGCCGGGGTTGTCCTTCTCGAACTCCGACGACAACTGCTGCGCGTCCGTCATCTGCGAGTTGGACACCAGGGCGATCGTCACCTCGTTCTCCGACGCGCCCAGACTGCCCGCGCCTGCACAACCGGCGGTGAGGACGAGCCCCGTCGCGGCCGCACACAGCGCCAATCGGTGCAGTGTTCTCCGTAAAGCTTTCACCTTTACCTCACCTTTCACTGTGCCAACAGCCAACGAGCACAATCGATGTCACAAACCAATAGTCGGGCGAGCTTTCCTTTCAGCGCGCCGAGCGTTGCGTAGTGTTTGGCCGCACCGCTGGAGATCAGGATCGTCTTCAGGCAGGCCTTGATGTCCTCGAGCGGAACCGACACCGCGCGATGCTGCAGTTCGCTGTTGACGGGCTCACCGTCTGCGTCGAAGAACCGACCGCCGATCTCGCCGACCGCACCCCGCGAAACCAGGTCGTCGAGCATCCGGGTATCGAGGTAACTGCCCTCGAACAAGGTGCCCGCGGTCGTGGCGGCACCCACTCCGAACAGCATGACGTCGGCGCGCCGACCCGCCTCCAATGTCCGGGATATCACCGAGTCGCTCTGCATCGACGCCACCGTCGACGGATCGGCGTACAACGGCGCGGGCAGCCGGATGGTTTCCGCGCGAAGGACATCAGCGCAGCGGCCGAGGATGAACTCGGTGCCGGTCTGGTATGCGGCGGTCGACATGGCACCGTCGAGCTGAACGACGAGGCGGCAGCTCGCCACGCCCGGTGTCAGCGCCGTGGCCACCGCTACTTGTTCCGGGCCCCAGGTGAAGCCCATGACATCGGTCGCCGTCAGGCGGCGCATGAGCAGCGCGGCCGCGGCGCGTCCGACACTGGCGTAGGCGGCGGGCCGTCCCGGTGCGCCGACGTCGACACCACTTCCGGCGACGACGGCTTCGGTCAATCCAAAGCGCAGTTCGAGTTCGCGTTCCTCATCGGCGTGCAGGTTGTCACGGAGGTAGGGCGGCACGACGACCTCGATGCGAACCAGGCCCTTGGCCTTGGCCCGAGCGATCAGTCGCCCGGCAGTCGGCCGCGAGACCCCGAGTCGGCTGGCGATCTCGGCCTGGGTGAGGCCGTCGAGGTAGTAGAGGGTCGCCGCGCGCAGTGCCAGTCGAAGGTCCTCAGGCGCAGCGGCCGGTGCTGCCACGCTCTCGGTCGACGTCGACACGTGTTGGTCCGCCAATCTCTGGCCGTGAGCATTTGCTCAGGGGTGCGATTAGATGTTCATCACGCTAGCATGGTCAGTGTGACGTACACAACACTTTCCGGGTGATACCCAGATGCGGGTCGCCGTACTCGTCGAACCAGGTCGGATCGAGATGGAGCAGCGCACCGTGCCGACACCGGCGCCAGGGGACGTGTTGGTCCGGGTGTCGTCGGTCGGCGTCTGCGGGTCCGACACGCACTACTACCGCCATGGCCGAATCGGGAGTTTCGTCGTCGACGGTCCGCTGGTGCTCGGACACGAAGCGGCCGGGACGATCGTCGGCGTCGGTGAATCGGTCGATCAATCCCGCATCGGCCAGCGGGTGTCAATCGAACCCCAGCGCCCCGATCCCGATAGCGCGGAGACCCGCCGCGGCGACTACAACCTGTGTCCGCACATGCGGTTCTTCGGCACGCCGCCGATCGACGGGGCCCTCTGCGACTACGTGACAATCGGCGCACAGTTCGCGCACGCGGTACCGGACACCGTTTCCGATGACGCGGCCGCGCTGTGCGAACCGTTGTCGGTCGGCATCGCCGCCCTTCGCAAGGCAGGTATCGGCGAAGGCGCGAGGGTGCTCATCGCCGGCGCCGGGCCCATCGGCATCGTGGTGGTCCAGCTCGCCCGCGCCTACGGCGCATCCGAAATCGCCGTGTCCGATCTTGACCAATCGCGCCGTGACCAGGCGCGGACCAGCGGCGCCACCGCCGCGCTCGATCCCACGGCGGACGAGCTCGGCGACGGTTTCGACGCATTCATCGACGCCTCCGGCGCGCCAGCCGCCGTGACCGCTGGCATCAATGCGCTGCGGCCCGGCGGAACCGCTGTGCTGGTCGGCTCGGGGGCCGAGTCGATGGAACTGCCGACGCAGTTGATCCAGAACCGCGAACTCACGCTGACCGGCGTTTTCCGCTATGCCAACACGTGGCCGGAGGCCATCGCGCTCGTCGAGTCCCGCCGGGTCGATCTGGATTCCATGGTCACTGCGCGATTCCCGCTCGAGAGGACCGCAGAAGCCCTGGACTCCGACCGCACGCCGGGTAGCGTCAAGACGGTGGTGGCCGTGTCATGAAACTGAGCAGTTCGACCCTGGCGCAGATACCGATCAGCAAGCCGTCCTACGATCGCGATGAAATCGGAATCGGGATAGTGCATTTCGGGGTCGGCGGCTTTCATCGGGCTCATCAGGCGATGTACATCGACCGGCTGCTGGAGAACGGCAGCGCCAGCGACTGGGGTATCTGCGGTGTCGGCGTCATGCCGTCCGATCGCAAGATGAAAGACGCCCTCGACGCTCAGGACGGTCTGTACACGCTGGTGCTCGAGAAGCCCGACGGCACCCGCGAGGCGCGAGTGATCGGGTCGATCGTCGACTACCGGTACGCACCCGACGATCCCGAGTCGGTGATCGAGCTGCTCGCCGCGCCGGCCACCAGGATCATCTCGCTGACCATCACCGAGGGCGGCTACAACGTCGAGAACATCAAGCCCGGCGATGTGAGTGTGTTCGGACTGGTGGCCGAGGCGCTCGCGCGGCGCCGCGATCGCGGGATCGCCTCCCCCACGATCGTTTCCTGCGACAACATCGAGGGCAACGGCGAGGTCGCGCGGGAGGCGTTCACGAACTTCGCCGAACGCGCCCATCCCGGGCTGGCGGAATGGATCTCGACCAATACCCGATTCCCGAATTCGATGGTGGACCGCATCACGCCTGCCACCACGCCCGCGGTGATCGAGAACCTGGCGAGCGAGTTCGGCATCGAGGATCAGTGGCCCGTGGTGGCCGAGCCGTTCACCTCGTGGGTGCTCGAAGACGACTTCTCCGACGGCAGACCACCGCTAGAGGACGTCGACGTTCTGATGGTCGACGATGTACGGCCGTATGAGCTGATGAAGCTGCGGCTGCTCAACGCCAGCCACCAAAGCCTTTGCTACTTCGCTTATCTCGCCGGCTACCGACTGGTGCACGACGCCGCGGGCGACCCGCTGTTCGCCGAGTTCCTGATGCGGTACATGGATGACGAAGGCACCCCGACACTGCTGCCGGTCCCCGGGATCGACCTGCCCGACTACAAGAAGACGTTGATCGAGCGGTTCGCGAACCCCGGCGTGCGCGACACCATCGTCCGGCTGTGCTTCGGCTCGTCGGACCGCATCCCCAAATGGTTGCTGCCCGTCATCCGCGCGAACCTGGCCTCCGGCGGGCCGATTGCGCTGTCGGCGGCGACGGTGGCGAGTTGGGCACGCTACGCCGAGGGCGAGGACGAGAACGGCGAGCCGATCGACGTTCAGGATCAACTGGCGGACACCCTCGTTCCGCTGGCCCGCTCGCAACGGGACAAGCCGACCGCGTTCATCGAAAACACCGCGGTGTTCGGGGATCTCGCCTCGTCCGACCGGTTCGTCGAGGCGTACACGTGGGCCCTGGACTCCTTGCACCGCGACGGAGCAAGGGCGACGCTGGAGGCTCTGATGGGAAAGGATTCGCGATGACTTCCCCGAAGACGAGCGCGAGTGAGGATCGCAGCGAGGCACGAGCGAGGACCGAGCGAGCGGGAGTCGAGACATGAACACCGAAGAGCAACGTGCGCTTGTCATCGGGGAAGCGTTGATCGACATCGTCGAACGTGACGGCAACATCCTCGGCGAGCATGTCGGCGGGAGCCCGCTGAACGTGGCGGTCGGGCTTGCGCGGCTCGGCAGGAGTGTCGACTTCCTCACCCATATCGGCGACGACGAACGCGGCAGGCGCATCAGCGAATACGTCAGGAGCTCTGGCGCAAAACTGGTTCCGGGAAGCGTCACAGCGGATCGCACACCCACCGCCCTTGCGACCCTGGACGAGAGCGGAAAAGCGGAATACGCCTTCGATATCGAGTGGCAGCTGTCGGGCACGCCGGAGGTAGGGCCCCCATTGGTCGCGCATACCGGATCCATCGCGACGGTGCTCGAGCCCGGCTGCCGGGCAGTCGTTGCGCTGCTCGACGCCTACCACCTGTCGGCCACCATCAGTTTCGACCCCAATGTACGTCCGGGGCTCATCGAGGACGACGAGCAGGCGCGTAACCGCATCGACCGGCTCGTCGAGAAGTGCGACGTGGTCAAGGCCAGCGACGAAGATGTTGAGTGGATCGACCCCAAACGCACGCCCGAGCAGGTGGCGAAGACATGGCAGTCGCTCGGTCCGGCGATCGTCGCGGTGACGATGGGTGAGAACGGCGCGTTCGCGGTGTGCGAGGCCGGGGTCGCTCGGGTGCAGGCAAGGCCGGTCGACGTGGTGGACACCGTCGGTGCGGGCGACGCGTTCATGACGGGCTTGATCGATGCGCTGTGGACGTTGGGTCTGCTCGGCGCCGACCGGCGTTCTGAACTTCGCCACATCAGCGTCGACACCCTGACCGGCGTGTTGCAGACCGCTGCGCTGTCTTCGGCGCTGACGGTCGCGCGGGCCGGCGCTGACCTGCCGGATCGGGCGACGCGAGATGCGGCGGCGGCCGACACTACGAACCTGCAGACGCGTCGCGGCTGACCGTTTGGGGAATACTGGGCAAATGCGGTCCATTTGGAAGGGCTCGATTTCGTTCGGACTGGTGAACGTCCCGGTCAAGGTCTACAGCGCAACCGAAGACCACGACATCAAGTTCCATCAGGTCCACGCGAAGGACAACGGACGCATCCGCTACAAGCGGGTGTGCGAGGTTTGCGGCGAGGTCGTCGAGTACCGCGACATCGCCCGCGCCTTCGAATCCGATGACGGCCAGATGGTGGTGATCACCGACGAAGACATCTCCACCCTGCCCGAGGAGCGCAGCCGCGAGATCGAGGTCGTCGAGTTCGTGCCTGCGAGCGACATCGATCCGCTGATGTACGACAAAAGTTACTTCCTGGAGCCCGAAGGCAAGTCGTCGAAGTCCTATGTTCTGCTGGCCAAGACGCTGGCCGAGACCGACCGGGTCGCCATCGTGCACTTCGCCCTGCGCAACAAGACCCGACTTGCGGCGTTGCGGGTCAAGGACTTCAGCAAGCGCGACGTGATGGTCATCCACACGCTGCTGTGGCCCGACGAGATTCGCGACCCCGATTTCCCGGTGCTGGACAAGGAAATCGAGATCAAGCCTGCCGAACTGAAGATGGCCGGACAGGTCGTCGAGTCGATGACCGACGACTTCCACCCCGAGCGGTTCGAGGACACCTATCAGGAGCAGCTCAAGGAACTGGTCGAGGCGAAACTCGAAGGCGGCGAGGCCTTTACCACCGAAGAGGCAGAGCCGAAGGAACTCGACGAGACCGAGGACGTC
This sequence comes from uncultured Actinomycetota bacterium, assembly GCA_963756865.1. Lineage (GTDB taxonomy): Bacteria > Actinomycetota > Actinomycetes > Mycobacteriales > Mycobacteriaceae > Mycobacterium. The sequence goes on from CAVWPQ010000031.1 coordinate 35,927, forward strand.
TCGGACCTGCTGGCCAAACTCGAAGCCAGCGTGAAGGCGCGCCGCGGCAGCGGCAGCTCATCGGACGACGGTCAGGCCAAAAAGGCACCCGCCAAGAAAGCCTCTGCCAAGAAAGCGCCCGCCAAAAAGACGGCAGCCAAGAAAGCGCCCGCCAAAAAGACGGCCAAGAAGGCTGCCGCCAAGAAGTGATCAGCAGGTGTCAGCAGCCGAGGTGATTGATGCTGGCGACCACGATCTCGTATGCCGCGGACGTCGAGATACCGAGTTCCTTGCTTACCTGGATGGTGTTGTCCGACGCAGGCACGCCGCTGCGCGCGGTGGCACAGGCCTGGTTGCCTGCGTCCAACAGCTGCGACTCGCTCAGGTACGCGTAGCGGGTGTGAACGCTCTTGAGAAAGCTGCTGGTGTCGGCAGACGCGGGCGCCGCAAGGCCAATGGCCGCGGCCGCTGACAGAGCACCGAGGGCGAAGGCCCCGGTGACCCACCTCGAAGCGGATGCGGTTTTAGCTTGGTCGGCCACGCGAATTGCTCCTATCCAGTCAGCGAACGGTACGGATTCCGTCGCCGTTATTTAACGTTAACACTAATTACGTAGGGGATTTGCCCTCAACTGGGCTTTTCCGTCGGTCTGTGACCGAAATTACTTTGCTACGGAGTGTGATCTGTAGCTCACAGCTTTCGAACTCGACATCTGCGTCCCAGCGCGTAGGCGGTTTGGGCCGATATCAACTAGAACGTGTTTCAGAAACCCGGCATGTCGTGAGCGCGGCCTTGTTACGGTGTCGCCCGGCAAGGGAAGAGAGGCTGACGTGATTCTCGATAGATTTCGGCTTGACGACCAAGTCGCGGTGGTGACGGGAGCTGGCCGCGGGCTGGGTGCGGCGATGGCGCTGGCATTCGCGGAAGCCGGTGCGGACGTGGTCATAGCGTCCCGGACGCAGTCGCAACTCGAAGAGGTCGCCGAACAAATCAAAGGCGTCGGACGGCGTGCGCACATCGTCACCGCCGACCTCGCACACCCGGAGGACACCGCCAAGCTCGCAGGCACCGCGATCGAGGCGTTCGGCAAACTAGACATCGTCGTGAACAACGTCGGCGGGACGATGCCGAACACGCTGCTGACCACGTCCACCAAGGATCTGCGTGACGCGTTCACCTTCAACGTCGCGACCGCGCACGCTCTGACCACTGCGGCGGTGCCGTTGATGCTCGAACACTCCGGCGGCGGCAGCATCATCAACATCACGTCGACCATGGGTCGGCTCTCGGCCCGTGGATTCGCCGCCTACGGCACCGCAAAGGCCGCACTCGCCCACTACACGCGCTTGTCCGCCCTCGACCTGTGCCCGAAGATCCGAGTCAACGCGATCGCGCCCGGTTCGATCCTCACCTCGGCCCTCGACGTCGTCGCGTCCAACGACGAACTGCGCGAGCCGATGGAGACGGCGACCCCGATGCGCCGACTGGGGGATCCGCTCGACATCGCCGCCGCCGCGGTCTATCTCGCCTCACCAGCGGGCAGCTTCCTGACCGGCAAGACACTCGAGGTCGACGGCGGCCTCACCTATCCCAACCTCGACCTGCCCATCCCGGATCTGTGAGGAGACCTTCGTGGCAATTCGCGTTGCGCTGATCGGCACCGGCAATGTCGGCAAACCCGCACTGGTGCATCTGATCAACGATTCGCGGTTCGAGCTGACCGGCGTCTGGGTCTCCTCGGAGGCAAAGGCAGGCAAGGACGCGGCCGAGCTCGCCGGACTCGACGGTTCGACCGGCATCACGGCGACCAACGACCTCGATGCGGTCCTGGCGACCGATCCCGAGTGCGCGGTCTACACCGCCCTTGCCGACAACCGGCTGCCCGAGGCGCTCGAGGACTACCGGCGCATCCTGGCCGCAGGAGTCAACGTCGTCGGCAGCAGCGCGGTGTTCCTGCAGTACCCGTGGAAGGTCATCCCCGACGAACTGCTCAAGCCGATCGAGGACGCCGCAGAGGCGGGCAAGTCCAGCGTGTTCGTCAACGGAATCGATCCCGGTTTCGCCAACGATCTTCTGCCCCTTGCGCTTGCGGGCACATGCCAGAGCATCGAGGCGATCCGCTGCATGGAGATCATCAACTACGACACCTACGACAGCGCGGACGTGATGTTCGGCGTGATGGGCTTCGGCAGGCCGCTCGACGAGATCCCGATGCTATTGCAACCAGGCGTGCTGAGCTTGGCGTGGGGTTCGGTGGTGCGCCAACTCGCAGCAGGCCTCGGCGTCTCGCTCGACGAGGTGAACGAGACCTACATTCGCGAACCGGCGCCCGAGGACTTCGACATCGCGTCCGGCCATATCCCGAAGGGCAGCGCCGCGGCGCTGCGATTCGAGGTGCGAGGAATGGTCGACGGCAAGGCAGCCGTCGTCCTCGAACACGTCACCCGGCTGCGCAACGACCTGTGTCCCGATTGGCCGCAGCCTGCCCAGGAGGGCGGGTCGTATCGCATCGAGATCACCGGCGAGCCGACCTACGCTCTTGACCTGTGTCTCAGCAGCCCCAACGGCGACCACAACCACGCCGGACTCGTCGCGACCGCGGCGCGAGTCGTGAACGCCATCCCCGCCGTCATCGCCGCTCCGCCGGGGGTCAGGACGACGCTCGACTTGCCCCTGATTACTGGGAATGGGTTGTACGCTGGCCATGAGTCGGGCTGAAAACGATCGAAGTACGTCAAAGGAAATGCCTATGCGGACGCCCCTGCGTTACCTGATACCCGTTCTGGCCGCGGCCGGCGCCGCTGCAGCTGTGGCTGCCGCGCCCATCGCAGCAGCCGATCCGGATGATTCGACCCTGCCCCAGTGCACGAGCGTCGGCGGCGACCAGGCCGTCGGCACCGCCACGACCGAGTGCGCGACGCCGGGCAACGTCCAGCTCAATGCCACCGCACCCGATGTGCCCACCTACGCCTACCCGTGGGACGACGAGTTCTACGGCCCCGCTCTGATCATGGGCGGCGGCGCCTGGGGATACCACGGCATGGGTGGCGGCGGCGGTCACCGTTAGCCCGCATTTTTCGTTTGTTCTTGGCCGATCGAGGAGGCCAACATGAGTATTAAAACTCGTTATCTGACAACCCTTTTGGCGACGACGGCCGCTTCCGCGGCGATCGCCGTCGCCCCCGTCGCGGCTGCCGCGCCGCAATGCACGAACACCGGACCGAACACCACCCAGTGTGAGACCAACGGCAGCGCGCAGATCGTCACATCGCCCCCCGCGAACAACAACTACGGGTACTGGGGCTACCCGATCATCGGATTCGGCGGCTGGGGCTTCGGCTGGTGACACCGGTGTAGCGACTGCCACACCGTTTCGGCTACCCTAACTTTTCTATTCGACAACCCGGATAGAAGGTGGTCAGTTGCTGCGCGATTCCGAGACGCGGATGCGTCCGAGTTGGCTGTTGCTCGGTCCGGCGTTCGTGGCCGCCATCGCCTACGTCGACCCGGGCAACGTCGCGGCCAACATCAGTGCGGGCGCACAGTTCGGCTTCCTGTTGGTGTGGGTCATCTTCCTGGCCAACTCGATGGCAGGCCTCGTGCAGTATCTGTCGGCCAAGCTCGGACTGGTCAGCGGGCGCACCCTGCCTGAGGCCGTCGCAGAGCATGCTCGAACACCGACCAGGATCGCCTACTGGCTGCAAGCCGAATTGGTTGCCATGGCAACCGATCTCGCCGAAGTGGTCGGCGGCGCCATCGCGCTGCACCTGTTGTTCGACCTTCCGCTTGTGGTGGGCGGCATCATCACCGGCGTGGTGTCGCTGCTACTGCTGGCGGTGCAGAACCGGCGCGGGCAGCGGACGTTCGAACGGGTGATCAGCGGCCTGCTGCTCGTCATCGCGATCGGATTTCTTACCAGCCTGTTCGTCGAACCGCCTCCGCTGGCTGACGCCGCCGAGGGGCTGATTCCGCGCTTCGAGGGCGCCGAGAGCGTACTGCTTGCCACCGCGATGCTCGGCGCCACCGTGATGCCGCACGCCGTTTACCTGCATTCCGGCCTGGCCCGCGACCGCCACGGCCACCCCGAAGCAGGCCCGCAGCGCAAGTGGCTGTTGAAGGTCACGCGCGTCGACGTTGGGTTGGCGATGCTTGTCGCGGGAGCGGTGAACCTGTCGATGGTGCTCGTCGCCGCGACCAACCTGCAGGGCCGCGACGACACCGACTCCATCGAAGGCGCGCACGCGGCCGTCCGGGACACCCTCGGGCCCACCGTCGCACTGTTCTTCGCCATCGGGCTACTCGCATCGGGGCTGGCGTCGACATCCGTCGGCGCCTACGCGGGGGCCATGATCATGCAGGGCCTGCTGCGCCGGACCTACCCGCTGCTCGTGCGTCGCCTCGTCACCCTCATCCCCGCGCTAGCGATCCTGGCGATCGGCGTCGACCCCAGCCGCGCGCTGGTGATCTCGCAGGTCGTGCTGTCGTTCGGGATACCGTTCGCCCTGATCCCGCTGATACGGCTGACCAGCAATCGCGCCCTGATGGGCGACGACGCCAACCACCGGGTCACGACCCTGCTCGGCTGGCTCGTCGCGGCAATAATTGTCGGGCTCAACGTGGTGCTGATCTATCTGATCGTCTCGGGCTGACGCGCGAACTACACAAATATCGTTGTGTACCTGGTGTACGCACAGCCGGGGCCGTCGCTGCTCTTCGCGTCGAAAACCGCTGTCTGCTTACCGCCGATCATTTTCACCTGAGGCGGATACGTCTGGATTGTCTGAATCTGACCTGCGTCCGGGCCACTGAGATACCGGATGATTCGCAGGCTGTTGTCGTCGTACTGCTCGACGAACAGTTCGTCGAACTGACCGGTTTTTTCGATCCGGATGTGGCCGTGGAAGACCCAGCTGTCGCCGTCCCTGTGCTCGAGATTCAGCCAAGCGTCGTACTCACACCAGTGGGCGAAGAAGCTGCCGTAGTGAATGTCGGTGACTTCATCGGCGGACGCCGCGGCAGCAGTTAGCAACGAGGTTGATAGCCATGCGATTGCCACCGGTAAAGCGCAAATCCTTCGCATCGCTTTCGCCACTCTGTGGGACAGCTGTGAAAGGTGTGTTGAGACTACGCCTCAGGCCCTGGTCGCGGTGACGAATGGACCAACGACCGGCATATAAACTGGACGGAATGCTTGACGGGAGCCACAGCTACTTCGCGTACGGGTCGAACCTGTGCGCGGAGCAGATGGCGCGGCGCTGCCCCAACGCGACGGACCCCCGGCCCGCGACGCTTGCCGACCATGACTGGCTGATCAACGAGCGTGGCGTCGCCACCGTCGAACCGTTCGACGGATCGCAGGTCCACGGCGTGGTGTGGCAACTCGGCGACCACGACCTCGCGACGCTCGACAGCGCCGAGGGAGTTCCGGTGCGCTACCGCCGCGACCGGATGACCGTGCACACCGACGCCGGGCCAGCCGACGCGTGGGTCTACATCGACCATCGCGTCGACCCTGGGCCGCCGCGGCCGGGCTATCTGGAGCGCATCATTGACGGCGCGTTGCACCACGGCCTCCCGCACCGCTGGGTCGAGTTCCTCCGCCGGTGGGATCCGTCGCAGTGGCCGGTGCCCAGGGACAATTCGAGTGCCGATGCACCGCAATCGCTTTCCGAGTTGCTCGGCGATCCCGCGGTGCGAGAGGAGAGCACTCTGCGATCGCCGTTCGGTTTCATGGCGATCCACGGCGGCGGACTCGAGCAGGTGACCGACGTCATCGCCGAACGCGCAGCAGATGCCTCTGGCGCCTCGGTGTATCTCGTGCGTCATCCCGAGGACTACCCGCATCATCTGCCGTCCGCGCTCTACCGGGCAGCGGAGTCGGAGCGGCTCGCCGAGTTTCTCACCCATGTCGAGGTCGTCGTCTCGCTGCACGGGTACGGCCGGTTGGGTCGCAGCACCCAGCTGCTCGCAGGCGGCGGCAACCGGGCACTCGCCGAGCACGTCGCCGGGCACTTCGACGTGCCGGGCTACCACATCATCACCGATCTCGATGCGATGCCCCGCGAACTGCGCGGCCTGCATCCGGACAACCCGGTCAACCGCGTGCGCGGCGGCGGCACCCAGCTCGAGTTGTCGCCGCGACTACGAGGCATCAGCCCGCGCAGCGCCCCTGCCGCCGAGGACGGGCTGTCGCCACCGACGTCCGCCCTGATCAGGGGGCTGGTGGCGGCTGCACACAGCTGGGACCTGACCTCGGCTTAGCAGCGTGCCGTGAGACCCCATCCACACCGGCGGTCGCTCCGAATACCTCGATGTGGAACCAGTTGAGCAAAGCAGACGCTCCATCGCCGTGATCGGCAGCGGGGTCGCCGGGCTGACGGCGGCCTATGTGCTGTCGGCCAGGGACCGGGTCAGCCTGTTCGAGGCGGACAACCGGATCGGCGGACATGCCCATACCCATTACCTCGACCGCGGTGACGGCATCGTGGTCGGCGTCGACAGCGCTTTCCTGGTCCACAACGACCGCACCTACCCCACGTTGTGTCGGCTTTTCGACGATCTCGGGGTAGCGACCCAGGAGACCGACATGTCGATGTCGGTGCGCGACGACAGCAGCGGACTCGAGTACGCGGGCGCCCGCGGTATAGGCGGGCTGCTCCCGTCCTGGTCGGCCCTGACTCGGCCGCGGTATCTGGCGATGCTGGCAGAGGTCAAGCGGTTCCACAGGGCCGCGACTCGGCTGCTCGGCGAGGAGTCCGACGTCCCCACCGGCGATGATGGCGAAACGCTTGCCTCGTTTCTCGACCGGCACGGCTTCTCGCAGTACTTCATCGATTACTTCATGACGCCTCTCGTCGCCGCCGTATGGTCCTCGCGGCCGGGCGATGCGATGCGCTACCCGGCCCGCTATCTGTTCGTCTTCCTCGATCACCACGGGATGCTGTCGGTGTTCGGCTCGCCGACGTGGCGCACCGTCCGCGGAGGCTCCGCGACGTACGTCGAGGCGATCATGATGCGGATCAACGAGGTCGCCGCAGGACGGCCCGTCACCTCAGTGCAACGAACACCCGATGGCGTGGCGGTCTCGGTGGGCGGCGACCGTCCGCGGCTGTTCGACGCCGCCGTCATCGCCACCCATCCCGATCAGGCGCTGACGATGCTCGCCGATCCGACCGCCACCGAACGTGCGGTGCTCGGCGCGATCCCGTACACCACTAACCGGGCCCAGTTACACACCGACGAATCGGTGCTGCCGCGACACCACCGGGCGCGGGCGTCATGGAACTACCTGATGGCACCCGAGCGCGACGATGTTCTGGTCACCTACGACGTGACACGGCTGATGCGGCTAAAAGGCAAGCATCGGTTCCTGGTGACACTCGGTGGCCGGGACCGGGTCGACCAATCGACCGTGCTCACCGAGATGACGTACACACATCCGCTCTACACACCGGAATCCGTTGCCGCTCAGGGTCGTCTATCCGAAATCGATGACGACAAGATCGTCTTCGCGGGCGCCTACCACGGGTGGGGTTTCCACGAAGACGGTGCGGCGTCGGGCCTCGCCGCTGCGCAGCGCCTCGGCGCGACATGGCCTAGTGGCGATCGACGAAAGGAGGCCGTCCCGTGCTGACACCCGCTCTGTATCGCACACGCATCACACATCTGCGCCGCGCCCCGGTGCATCACTACTTCGAACACCGAAGCTACAGCTGGTACGTCGACATCGATGCGCTGCCGGAACTGCCGCGGTGGTTGCGGCCCTTCGCCCGCTTCGAGGCGAGCGACCACCTCGACGGCGAGCCGAACGCCACACTGCGCCAACGCGTCGAGAGCTATCTCGCCGAACGCGACATCGATCTCGGCGGCGGCAAGATCACCGCTCTGCTCCAGGCACGCGTGCTGGGCTACGTGTTCAACCCGCTGACGCTGTACTGGTGCCACGACGCCGAAGGGGAACTGCGGCATGTGATCGCCGAGGTGCACAACACCTACGGCGGAAGGCACGCGTATCTGCTTCCGCCGGACTCCGGTCAGCCCGCGATGGTGACGAAGAAGCTCTACGTCTCGCCGTTCAACGACGTCAGCGGGTATTACCTGGTGCGCGCACCGCGACCGGATTCCGAACTCGACGTGACGGTCTCGCTTCACCGCGAGAACCAGCCCGCGTTCGTCGTGACCATGCGTGGCGAAAGGCTGCGGGTCGGCATTGGTCAGATACTGCGATTACAACTGGTGGCACCGCTGGCACCGCTGATGGGGTCGGCGGCGATTCGGGCCCAGGGCATCACCCTGTGGCTGCGCAGGGTCCCGGTGATGCCGCGGCCGAAGGTCGCCGACAAGGAGAGGGTCGAACAGCTGTGAATCTCGATGTCGCCCGACTGTCCGGCACGACGATCTCCCCCGAACGGTGGCCGGATGTCGCACACGTTCCGTCGGGACCGCTCAGTGTGCTGGCGGCTCCGATAGCAGAGCGCCTGTTCCGTAATGCCGCCGCCCGACTCCCGCTGCGGATGGTCTATCCCGACGGAACGGTGGTCGGAGCCGCCGACCGAACGCTGCCAACGATGACGATTCATCGCCCCCGACGCCTGGCCCGACGCATCGGCCGCTACGGCCTGATCGGATTCGGCGAGTCGTATATGGCAGGCGAGTGGAGCTCCGACGACCTCGCCGGCGTCCTCACCGAGTTCGCGCGGTCGATGGACAATCTCATTCCGCGTTCGCTTCAGTGGTTCCGGCCGATCGCCGTTGTCCGCCAACCGCGTTCGCAGTTCAACAGTCGCGAACAGGCCCGTCAGAACGTCTCCGAGCATTACGACCTTTCCAATGAGTTGTTCGGGCAGTTCCTCGACCAGACGTTGACCTACTCGAGCGGCCTGTTCGACACCTTGCCTGGCAGCCATTCGCAATTGGCCGAGGCCCAGCACCGCAAGATCGACCGCCTACTCGACACCGCGCAGGTCGGACCCGGCAGTCGCGTGCTCGAGATCGGCACCGGCTGGGGAGAATTGTGTATCCGTGCCGCCGCGCGCGGTGCGCAGGTCCGATCGGTGACACTGTCGGCCGAGCAGCAGCAGTTGGCCCGCGAGCGGGTCGCCGACGCAGGGCTGTCGGATCGGGTGCAGATCGATCTGCTCGACTACCGCGATGTCGACGGCTGCTACGACGCCGTCGTATCCATTGAGATGATCGAGGCGGTCGGCTACCACTTCTGGCCGACATACTTCAAGGCCCTCGACCGTCTGGTGTCGCCGGGTGGCCGAGTCGCCATTCAGGCGATCACGATGCCCAACAGCCGAATGCTGGCGTCGCGCAACACCTATACCTGGATCCAGAAGTACATCTTTCCCGGCGGCCTGTTGCCGTCCGTCGAGGCGATCCTTGGCATCACAGAACGGCACACACAGCTTCGCACCGTCGACATGACGTCCATCGGCCCGCATTACGCCGAGACGCTGCGGCTGTGGCGGGAACGCTTTTTGCAGCAGCGAGAGACGGTGTCCGCGTTGGGCTTCGACGAGGTCTTCCATCGTATGTGGGAGCTGTACCTGGCATACTCGGAAGCAGGGTTCCGGTCGGGCTATCTCGACGTGTACCAGTGGACCTTCGCTTCTGCGGGAGGTGCGCGATGAGCGCTTGCACGGAGAGCCGAGTGATCAGATGAACTTCGTGCTCGTCGCCGCCGCATCACTTGCTGTGCTGCTTGTCATGCACGGCATCACGTTCGCCGTCGGTCGCAGCATCGGCCGCTACAACGTCGTCGACGTGACGTGGGGCCTTGGTTTCGTCGGCGTCGCCGTGGTCGCCGCAGTGCTGGGGTCGGGGGACCTCTTCCGACGCATCCTGTTGCTCGTCATGGTCGGAGTCTGGGGTCTCCGACTGGCTTGGCACATGGTCGAAAAATCGGCGGGCAAGGGCGAAGATCCACGATACGAGGCACTGCTGCGCGGCGACTTCTCCGCAGGCACAGTGGTGCGCAAGGTCTTCCTCATCCAGGGTGCCGCAACATGGTTCGTGTCACTGCCACTTCAGGTCTCGGCCGTTCTCGGGCCGACGTCGACGGCGTTGCTTCCGATTTTGATTGCGGGCGTGGCGCTTTGGTGTGTCGGAGTGTTCTTCGAGGCGGTCGGCGACTACCAGTTACGGCGGTTCAAGGCCGATCCGGCCAATAAGGGCGTGGTGATGGACCGCGGCCTGTGGGCATGGACGCGCCATCCTAACTACTTCGGCGACTCGGCCGTATGGTGGGGACTCTGGCTGGCGTCGATCGCGGGCTGGGTTTCGCTGCTTACGGTGCTCTCGCCAGCCCTGATGACGTACTTCCTCGTTTACGCGACTGGAGCACGCCTGCTGGAGAGACATATGAAGGACCGGCCGGGCTTCAGTGAATATTGTTCTCGTACATCATTTTTCATCCCGAAACCGCCTAGATTGCGAATATCGTGACGATCATGGCGGGGGTGGCTAGGCTACCGCTCGTGACCACCGATCTGACCGCGCTGTTGCGGCAGGTGGCCCAGCGGGATGTCGACGCGTTTGCCACCTTCTATGACCTCACCCGGGCTCGGGTGTTCGGTCTGGTGACGCGCGTGCTGCGCGATCCCGGATACAGCGAGGAGACCACGCAGGACATCTACCTGCAGGTATGGCGTTCAGCGGCCAATTACGACCCGAACGCGGGCTCGCCGTTGGCGTGGCTGCTCACCGTGGCCCACCGGCGTGCGGTGGACCGGGTGCGCGCCGAGCAGGCGGCAAGCCAGCGCGAGTCCCGGTACGGGGCGGCCAACGTCGATCCGCCTGCCGACCACGTCGCCGAGGCAGTCATCCTGCGGGACGAACGTCAGCAGGTCACCGCCTGTCTTGGCTCGCTCACAGACGTACAGAGGGAAGCCATCCAACTCGCCTATTACGACGGGTTGACCTACGTGCAGGTGTCGGAAAGGCTGTCGGCCAACCTCGCCACCATCAAGTCGCGGATGCGCGACGCCATCCGCGGCCTGCGCAGATGCCTGGGGCTCTCACATGACTGACCCGATGACTCCCGACGTGGTCGCGTTGGCAACGCCCTACGCGCTGCACGCGACGACAGACGCCGAACGCGCCGAGATCGAGCGCCAGGTCGCCGCGGCGCCGCCCGAGGTGGCCGAGGCGTTCTTCGCAGAGGTCCGCGCCGTCCACGAGACGATGGCGGTCATCTCCGCCGCAACGGCTATCGAGCCGCCCCCGAGCATGCGCGAGAGACTGCTGGCGACGGTCGTCAACGAGTCGCCGGTACCCGAGCAGCCGCCGGTACGCGAACTGCCGACAGTGCGTCAGCTGCCGACACAACGCACGAATCGCTGGCGCACAACAGTTTTGGCGGCAGCGGCGGTGCTGGCCGTCGGGCTCGCCGCACTCGGCGTCGGTTATGCGACGCGGCCTGCCCCCACCACGTCGACCGCGGAACAGATCTTCGCGGCTCCCGATGTGCGGACGGTTTCGGGAGACATCCCAGGCGGCGGAAAGGCGACGCTGGTGTACTCCCACGAGAAGGATGCAGCAGTGCTGGTGATGAACAACGTCCCGCCGCCGAAGTCCGGGACGGTCTACCAGATGTGGCTGGTCGGCGACGGGGGTCCGCATTCTGCGGGAACGATGGACGCCAAGGCCGTCGCCCCGTCGACCACAGCCGTGCTGCCGGACTTGGGCGATTCGCAGGCCCTGGCTTTCACCGTCGAACCCGGCGGCGGCTCCGAGCGACCGACCACCCCCGCCTTCGCAGAACTGCCGCTGGTCTGAGGTTCACTCGAGCGTCGCGGCTGCGGCCTCGGTGAGCACGTCGCCGATGTCGTGCCCGCGCTGCCACGCCCGTCGTTGCCGCATCGCCCCGTTCCCGCGATCGGCGATGCGGGCGAGCTCCGAACGCACCATCTCGTAGTCGCCGACCGCCTCCAGCGCGGGTCGCACGTGATCGACGAGGCCGTCGAGAAGGTCAACGGCGGGCACCGATGCGTGGCTTCCCATCAGGTCGATCGCGTCGCCGTCGAGGCCGTAGCGCGCCGACTTCCAATACGCCGCCTGCAACGCCTGCGGCCCCAGCCGCGCAATGGGCTCACCACGCCGCTCGGCGTCCAGCGCCGTCATCACGCAGCCCCTGACCAGGGCCGCAAGCAGGACCGTCTCGGCGACCGTGGCGGGGACGTCGGCGACTCTCACCTCGATCGTCGGGAAGTTTGCCGACGGGCGCACGTCCCAATAGACCATCCCGTCGTCGACCATCGCGCCGCTGTCGAGCAGCATCTTGACGACGGAGTCGTAGTCATCCGCCGAGTCGAACTGTGGCGGCGGGCCCGCGCTCGGCCAACGCTGCCAGAGGATGGTGCGCCAGCTCGCGTAGCCGGTGTCGGTGTTGCGGTAGATCGCCGAGTTGGCGGTCACCGCCAACAGCAGCGGCAGCCACGGCCGCATCCGATTGCCCACCCGGATCGCGGTGCCGCGGTCGGGGACGGCGACGTGCACGTGGCAGCCACAGATGCCCTGCTCGTGGGCGATCATCCCGAACCGCTCGGCGATCCGGCGATAGCGCGGGTTGTCGGTGATCGGGAACTCGTGCGGCACCGTCGGCGGCAGCCCGACGGCGAGCAGTCGCGCACCGCCAGCCTCGGCGGCGTCGGCGACGATGTGGCGAAGCTGACCCAGTTCGGTACGGAGTTGGTCGCTCGTGTCGGATACCTCAGTCGTGGTCTCGACCTGGCAGCTGGTCAACTCGAGTTGCAGCTCCACGCCACGTGCCTTGGCGTGCGCGGCGACGGCCTTGTTGCGGGCCACCGGTTCGCCGGTGTCCGGGTCGACGAGCAGGAACTCCTCCTCGACACCGACTGTGGGGTGGCTGGCCACTCTGCCTCCAAAAAGTAGATCCGACCCGTCGGATTGATTCACGACGGGCCGGATCACGCAGTCGTTCCTTTGGCGGCACTGATCCGCCGGGCCGACAAGTCTGGCGGCAGTGAATTGCCCGAACCGCTCGCCGCCAAACATCGAATTCGGCCGCTCGATTTCGCAGGCATACGATCGCGGGGTGACCAAGGAATTCCGGTTCGGTGTGGGCCTGCGCGCCGCCAAATCGCTGGCGTCGGTACAGGATGAGGCGCAGCGGGCCGAGGCGCTCGGATTCGACGTGCTGCACCTTCCCGACCACATCGGCGCGCCTGCACCATTCCCGACCTTGATGGCGGCCGCGGCGGCCACCACCACGTTGCGGATGGGCACCTTCGTACTCAATGCCTGCTTTTACAAGCCCGCCCTGCTGGCGCGCGATGTGCAGGCGCTGCGCGACCTCTCCGGCGGACGCTTTGAATTGGGGATGGGCGCGGGCTATGCCGAGCACGAGTTCAAGGCCGCCGAACTGCGCTACCCGAGCGCCCGCGAGCGAGTCGAATACCTGGCGCACGTCACGGAGTACATGGGTGAGCATCTGCCGGACGTGGCGGTGCTGATCGCGGGCAACGGTGACAAGCTGCTCACGGTTGCGGCGCGGCAGGCGAACATCATCGGGCTCACCGGCGGGCAGCCGATCACCGGGACCGCCGATCCATTGGCCGAGCGGATCGAATTCGTCCGCCGCGCGGCAGGCGACCGCTTCGACGACCTCGAGCTGAACATCGCGATCACCGCGCTGCCGCGGGACGGGTCAGGAGAGCCCGATCTGTCCATCACCCGGCGCGCACTGCCGCATATGTCCGATGAAGAGCTTTTGGCGACACCCGCCGTGCTGTCGGGGTCGACGCACGACATCGCCGACACCATCCGCGGCTACCGCGACACCTACGGCGTGAGCTACGTGATCGTCCAGGACAAGCACGCCGAGGAGTTCTCGAAGGTCATCGCCGAACTGCGATGACCTGCGGGGCGTCTAGTACCTGCGACCGCGCAGCGCGTCCTTGACCCGTTCGCCTGTCTTGCGCACTTTCGCCCGCACCTGATCGGTCCGGCCTTCGTTGCGTAGGCGCGCGTTTCCGGTCGCATCGCCGATCTCTTCCTTGGCCCGGCCGACGACGCGGTCGAACTCAGCCTTGGCCTTGCGCGTTGCACTCATGGATGCAGTGTTTCCCCTGCGCAGCGAGTGGAAACATGGCGCCACGGTAAGCTCGGCGCGTCCCCGCCCTCGTAGCTCAGGGGATAGAGCACAGCTCTCCTAAAGCTGGTGTCGCAGGTTCGAATCCTGCCGGGGGCACAAATACCTCGTCAGCCGAGTTCGGGTCAGCCAGACAGGGTCGTGACCGCCAACGCGGCCACGCAGAGCACGACCACGGTGGTTGTGATGGCGTAGGCGATTGTCGCGCCCTGGCCGATGGTGAAGCGGCCCATCAGATCACGGTCGCGTCCGATGCCGATCATCACGACCAGCAGTGGCACCAACAGGACGGCGTTGAGGACCTGGGTCGCCACCAGGATTGTCACCAACGGCGCATTCGGAATGAGCACCGCGACCGCGCCGATGATCGTCACGGACCCGAAGGTCAGGTAAAACAGCCGCGCTTCGCTGAAGGGATCATCGACTGCTGCTTCGACCCCGGCGTACTCGCACACCGAGTAAGCAGTCGAGAGCGGTAGCACCGAGGCCGCCAAGAACGCAGCGCCGATGAGGCCGACCGCGAACAGAGTCGAGGCGGCACCGCCCGCGAGGGGTTCGAGCGCCACGGCAGCGTCGGCTGCGTCCCGAATCGACCGCCCGTCGCGGTGCAGCGTCGCCGCGCATGCCACAACCACAAAGAACCCGATGACGCCGGTCAGAACTGCGCCAGTGACGACGTCGACCCGCTCCAAAGCCAGATCCTCGGTTCGAAGCTTCTTGTCGACGGCGTAGGACTGGATGAAGGACAGGCCCCACGGCGCCAGGGTCGTGCCGACGGTGGCCGTGACGATCGCAATGGCCGCGCCGTCGGTGGGCATGGTCGGTATCAGCATGCCGTGAGCCGCCGCACCCCAGTCCGGACGGGCCAACACACCGGAAACGATGTAGGCGAGGAACACCGTCGACAGGACCAACAGGAATTGCTCGACGCGGCGGAAGCTGCCGCGCAGAACCAACACAGACACCAATACCGCAGCCGCGGGCACGCTGACGTAGCGACTGATTCCGAATAGTTCGAAGCCGGCGGCGATTCCGGCGAACTCTGCACAGGTCGTGCCGATGTTGGCGACCACCAACGCGATCAGCACGGCGCCGCCCAGACGCACGCCGTACCGCTGTCGCACCAGACCGATGAGGCCCTGTCCGGTGACCACACCCATGCGAGCGGCCAAGCCATGGAAAAGCACAAGGGCCACCGTGGACAGCACGAGAACCCACAACAGCTGGTAGCCATGGTCAGCGCCGAGCACCGAATAGGTCGTGATGCCCGCAGGATCGTCATCGGACAGCCCGGCAAGCAGCCCAGGACCGGCCACCGCCAGCAGAGCGCCGAGGGTAAACCCTTTGCGCCCTGGACGATTCACGACGTCCCTGCCCCTCCGTTAAACCTGCCTGCGGCTGGGGCGTGACGGCGACGGGGCCATACTCGGGACCGAATGAATCGTCGTCCCCGCAGCACCGGCGTGTGCGCGATGCGGGCCCGCCAACGACGTGCGTGCTCGAGCGGCATGGCGGCCACGATCTGCTCGATCACTGCGCCGGGCAACGCCCGGAGAACCCGCTCGCCGACGACTGGATGCGCAGTGCGAATCACCTTCTCGGCGACGCGGGGTCCGGTAGCGGTGAGGATCTCGGTCGCCGACTCGACGTCGAGTTGGCTCACCAGAGCGGCCAGTCCGGCAGCGTCGAGACGATGGACCGCGGATCGCGGGGTGGCCAACTGGACTGCGTGGCCGCGCTCGGAGGTCAGGTGCAGATCAGTCCATGCGACGACATCCTGGTTGGCGTGCGCGGCAAGTCGCCGCAAGCCAAGTCGGCGCAGTACAGCGGCGAAACCGACCTCGACGCCGAGCAATTCGAGGCGGTCGTCTGCGCACCGAGTGAAGACGACATCGGCGACCCGTGCCATCCGCTGCCCCACTATGTCCACGATCTGGGTGTCGAGGACGTCGCGCACGAGCAGAATCTCGTCCTTTGCAAGCGCTTCTACCGTCGAGGTGATCGCGAACGTCGCCGCGTCTTCCTCGTCACGGATTAGTACACCGATGTCCTCGAAGCTTTCCACCGCGGCCCACGGCACCAGCAGGTCCGGACGTCGACGGCATGACACAAGGATCCGCTCGACAAAGTGCGGGCCGACTCCGTCGGAGCGCCCGTCAAGGCGAGTCGTGAGATCGGCGAGGCTGCCGAGCACCTGCCCGTTGGACCCTCGGACTTCCCGGCCGGTGACCTGAGTAAGGGAGAGCACTCCCGGATCATGCCCGAGTCGAGCGTCGAGGAGCGCCGAAGACACTCTTCATGGCCTCGGCTTCAGGGTGCAGCGGGGATGGCGAGCGTGAAAGTGGCGCCCCCGCCGGGTGTTTGTGCCACGCTGATCTGCCCACCGTGTGCGTGCGCGATCTCCCGCACGAGTGAAAGTCCGATCCCGTAGCGCGGGCGATCACCGGCAGCCGTGTGTGCGTCTCCATGCGAGAAGCGGTTGAAAAGTGTCCCGGTGGCGCCCGGCTCGATTCCCACACCGTCGTCACGTACATCGATCACGACGTCGCCGTGGTGCCGTCTGAGCACGACCGCAATCGTCCCGCCGCGATGCTCGTGTGCAAGAGCATTGTCGATCAGGGAGGTGAGCGCCCGGCGAAGCGCGGACGCCGACCCGAGCACCACGAAGTCACCTTCGGGCAGAACACCGTGCGGTTCGACGACCAGTGTCACGCCGGCCGACTGGGCGTGCTCGGCCATACTCTCGCAGACCGCCTGCACGACGACCACCAGATCGACGCGATCTTGCGGAGCGTTGTCCGACGTCATCGACGCGGAGGCAAGCAGGTCCTCGATTACCTCGCCGAGCACTCGCGTGTCGGCCGCCAGCGCGTCGATTTGCTCCTTGGTCTGTTGGGCATCACCGTCGTCGAACCGGCGGCCAAGCAGCTGAATTCGGGTGTGCAGCACCGTCAGCGGCGCACGAAGCTCATGCGAAGCGTCGGCCACGAAACGCCGCTGCAGGGCCAATGCGTCGGCAAGAGGGCGGATCGACCGCCTGGTGAGCAGAACGACTACGGCAACGGAGGCCACAATGCCCGCCAGTTCGGCGATGGCCAGCGACAGCAACAAGCGGCTCCGGCCCGCTGTGTATGGCCCTAGATCGAGAAGCGCGACAACTCTGCCCTCGGGCTTGTCGACGACCACCGCTCGGTAATCGACACCATCGATCTCGCTGTCGAAGAACCCGGCCGGGTGCGCCAGCAGCTCCGTTGTCGGAACTCCGTCTGAGCTTGCCGCCACCGTCCCTGCGGAGTCGCGCAACACCAGGATCATCCCCGGTGGAGGATCCGTCGCATCGTCGGCGGCCAGCGCCACCGACGACAGCTGGGACCTGATCTGCTGCTCCTGTACTCGGACATCGACGAAATACACCACCGCCCCGACCACCAACAAGACCGCGGCCAGCGCAATGGATGCTTGCACCGCGGCGATCCGGCCTGCGCGGCGAACGAAGCTCAGATCACTCTCGGGAGTCATTCGACTCCAAGGCGATAGCCAGTGCCGTGCACCGTGTGGACGACTCCCCTGCCGAGCTTGCGTCGCAGGTAATGGACATACGTGTCGACGGCGCCCGACGAGTCGACACCGTCGAATACCGCGGCGAGCAACTGGCGGCGACTGAAAACCTGCCGAGGGGCGCTCATCAGAACGGCGAGCAGCGCGGCCTCGCGCTCGGACAGTTCGACCGCATCGCCGCCGAGGGCGCTCCCGCTGACGATGCGTGTGACCCGATCCAGGAACAGCCCACCGACGCTGAGCGTCGAGCGACCGTCGGGGCGGCGCAGCAATGCCCGCACCCGGGCAAGAAGCTCAGGTATTTCGAACGGCTTGACCAGGTAGTCCTGGGCTCCGGCGTCGAGTCCCTCGACCCGATCCGCGACCGAGCCACGTGCTGTGAGGAGCAACGCCGGCGTGGCGATTCCCCGCGATCGAAGTACTGCGACCAGTTCGGAGCCGTCCATCACTGGCACTCCTCTGTCGACGATCATGGCGTCATAGTCGCCGGTGAGGCCACTGTGCAGGCCCTGCTGACCGTCGTAAGCGACATCGACGAGGTATCCCTCGTCGGTGAACAGACCGGTGAGCATCGCGCCGAGGGCACGGTCATCCTCGATGATCAGCAAGCGGTCGGCCACAGACCGAGCGTGCCACGCCAGTTCTTCGAAGGCGCTAAGAAACCAATGGCAGCGTTTCTGGCATGGACTCACCTCGTCTCGGGTTGCGTCGCGCCAGGGTCACCTCTTGGGCGATGATCGGTATGGGAATCGCCGGTGTCGCCGGTGCCTCGGCCCTGGCCTACACCGATACCGTCAAGCCTGCGGTCGCAGATGAGCTCCCCGACGCCTCGGTTGCAGAACCAGGCGCGCAGATTCCGTCGTTCGTCGAAACCCCTGCGCCGGCGCCGGCGCCTGATTTTGTGACGACGACAGAAGCGCCACCCCCGCCTCCGAGTCCGGTGACGACCGCCCCACCCGTCCCGGAATACACCCCCCGTTACACGCCCGACTACACGTCGCCAACGACCGTCGACCAGGCCCCCTCGGTCGTCACACAGGCGCCGACAACTCAGCCAAAGGCGCCACCAACGACCAAGCGGCGCAACCTCACTCCGACGACCGTGATGGCACCGAACTACTCCCCGCACGTGACGGTCTCCCGCGGCTCATGACTCTGACTTCCGAACGGATCGTGGGGTCCGGCGCGGACATTGCGACGACACAGTGGCAGCGCTGGAGCACCGACATGCAGATCGTGGTCACCGACCCTGATTCGCTACCAGTTGCCCGCAGTGAGGTCGACGACGAACTCGACGCTGTGGAAGCCGCCGCATCGCGATTTCGTGCAGATTCCGAAATCAACGCGCTCGCAGCATCATCCGGGCGGCCGACAGAGGTCAGTGAGCTACTTGCGAAAATGCTCGCCGCCGCGCTCGACGCGGCGCGTCGGACCGACGGCGACGTCGATCCCACGGTCGGCGCGGCGGTCATCGCGCTCGGATACGGCGGCGACATCACCACCCTCAACCGCGTGGACGCACGCGCCAGCTCGGTCACGGTTCCGGCGAGATGGTCGATGGTCACCCTCGAGGACCGCGTCGTGACCGTGCCGCCGGGGATCGTGCTCGACCTCGGAGCGACGGCGAAGGCGATCGCCGCGGACCACTGCGCCGCCCGTGTTCACCGTGCCACCGGAACTGGCGTACTCATCAACCTGGGTGGCGACATCGCCACCGCTGGAACCGCGCCCATCGGTGGCTGGCACGTATTGGTTCACGACGCCGCCGACGATCCGGCAGGTTCGGTGGCGCTGCAGTCCGGGTTTGCGCTGGCGACATCGAGCACGATTCGCCGTCGGTGGCGGTGCGGCGAGGAGATGGTCCACCACATCCTCGACCCACGAACCGGGTGGTCTGCGGATCCGGTCTGGCGCACGGTGAGCGTCGCTGCAGAAACCTGTTTGGCCGCCAACACGGTCAGCACAGCCGCCATCGTCCGCGGCTGGCGCGCCCTGGATTGGATTCGTGCACTTGACATTCCCGCGCGGCTGGTGGATAGCGACCGCAGTGTCCGCACTATCGGCCAGTGGCCGCCGGACAACGGAGGAACGCGGTGACCGATGAGGCGCTGTGGGCGCTGGGCCGAGGCACCGGTATCACGGCGCTCGCCTTCATGACCGTCTCGCTGTTCCTTGGCATCGCGACACGGTCGGGACGTCCGCTGCTCATACTGCCCAGGTTCGCCGTCGCGAGCGTGCATCGCTTCGCCGCGCTGGCTGCGACACTTCTCGTGGTTCTCCACCTGGGGCTGTTGTTCTTCGACCCCTTCGCGCAACTGCGCCTCATCGACTTCATCGTGCCGTTCCTTGGCGCCTATCGGCCGCTGTGGCTCGGCCTGGGGACGCTCACCTTCGATGTGCTCGTCGTCGTGGTCGTCACGAGTCTGCTGCGCCACCGCCTCGGCGGGCGGGCCTTCCGCGCGGTGCACTGGGCCAGTTACGTCCTGTGGCCGGGCGCCATGGCACACGCGATCGGGAACGGGACCGACGCGGGCCACGAATGGTTTCTGTTGTTCGCCGCGTTCAGCGCGATGACCGTGTGCGGCGCACTGGTGTGGCGCCTGCACGCCAACTTCGCCGAGTACGCCGAAACGCGAACATCCGGGCGCACATGACCGCGCACATGACAACGTCACGTCTGTTCGCGGCGGACGGCCCAGGGCTCGCCGAACATCTACGGCGATTCGGCGCGCTGCCCGAATCAGCCGATGAAGATCTGGTCACCCGGCTCGATCAATCCGGCTTGACCGGGCGCGGCGGCGCCGGCTTCCCCACCGGTCGCAAACTCGCTTCGATCACCGGGCGAAAAGCGGTGGTGATCGGAAACGGAGCCGAGGGCGAGCCCCTGAGTCACAAAGACGCGCAATTGCTTTCGCGCGCGCCACACCTCGTACTCGACGGTCTTCAAGTAGCGGCCGCCGCAGTTTCGGCTGACAAAGTCGTCATGTACGTTCCGGCGCGTGCGGTACCGACGATCAATAGAGCGCTGCGCGAACGAACATCGGCGAAGTTGGATCGCCACCGGGTCACCGTCATCGAGGCGCCCGACGGATTTGTGGCCGGGGAAGAGTCGGCCGTCATCCGGCGGGTCGAGGGCGGTCCGGCCCTGCCGCGCGACCGGACTGTGCTCGCCT
Source organism: uncultured Actinomycetota bacterium (assembly GCA_963756865.1). Lineage (GTDB taxonomy): Bacteria > Actinomycetota > Actinomycetes > Mycobacteriales > Mycobacteriaceae > Mycobacterium. Next base: position 56,753 of record CAVWPQ010000031.1, read on the forward strand.
CGACGTCCGGGATGCGTGGACGCCCCACGCTGGTCAACAATGTCGAAACGCTGGCCCACGTCGCGCTGATCGCCCGATACGGTCCCCAGTGGTTCCGATCGGTCGGCGACCCGTCCGAGCCGGGAACCATGCTGGTCACTCTGGCGGCTCAAGACAGGCGCTCCGTGCTTGAAGTGCCAACCGGCACGCAGTTGGCCGACCTCGTCGGGCACGCCGGCGTCACGGACTCCGGCATGCCGCGCGCAGTCTTGCTCGGCGGGTATCACGGCAGTTGGATCCCGGGCGCGATGGTCACCGAAGCCCGACTGTCGCGAGCAGGCCTGGCCCACCTCGGCGCAAGTCCAGGAGCAGGCATCATCCACGCACTGCCGATGAATCGGTGCGGGCTCGCGCGCACCGCGGCCATCCTCGGCTACCTTGCCGACGAGGGCGCCCGTCAATGCGGCCCGTGCCTCAACGGTCTACCCCGGTTGGCACGACTGTTCGATGTTCTCGCTCACCACAGAGTCGACGAGGGGCTTCTCGACGAGGTGCACCGGATGATCGGCGCCGTCGATGGCAGGGGCTCGTGCCGCCACCCCGACGGAACGGCCCGCATGGCGCGCAGCGCACTCGACACCTTCGCCGTCGACATCACCCACCATCGTCACGGCCGATGCGAGGCCGCTCTGGCCTCGATGCCGTGCACCGCCCACTCACGACATCAGACCTCGGGAACACGATGACAACGCCGCCGACACCATGCGTCCGCCTGCACGTCGATTGGACGCGCTGTCATGGCCGCGGCCTGTGCACCGAACTCCTGCCACGACTTTTCGGGCGTGACGACTGGGGCTACCCCATCGCCAGGGATGGGGCCCGCGAACCAGAGGTGCCTGCCTCCGACCTGCCGGAGGCACGAAGGGCGGTGGCCTTGTGCCCGCGACTTGCGCTCTCGCTGCGCGCCGACTCCGTATGACGACCCATCGCATTTCGAGGAGTAGAAGTTGACCACATTCAATGGGTTACCGGCCCACGTCCTGCTCGTGCATTTCATCGTCATCCTGTCTCCGCTCACCGCCGTGCTCGCGATCATCTGTGCCGTGTGGCCGGCTGCTCGACAGCGGTTGGTCTGGCTGGTGCTCGGGCTGGCCTTGACCAACTCAGTTCTTACGCCATTCACGACAGAAGCAGGCGAATGGCTGGAGCGTCGTGAGGGTCGGTCGCCACTACTTCATGCGCACACGGAGTTGGGCGACACAATGGTCTACTTCTCCCTCGCGTTGGTAGCAGCAGCGGCGCTGCTCGCGTTGCTACACGTCCGGGAGGCGCGCAGCGTATCCGTGAAACCCATTGCGCGGTGGCTTATCGCGACTGTCATCGTCATTGCGAGCGTCGCAACGACCGTGCAGGTGTACCGCATCGGGGAATCAGGAGCCAGAGCGACGTGGGGCCAGGAGTCGGCTGCAGGATCGGCCGCGCGCCAGGCTGATCGCTATGTGGAAGGACCGTGACGCTTCTCGAACGCTTCCACCGCGGTGGGTAAGGTCATGAAGATCCGGTCCTCCCCTATCTTCGTCAGCAGTCCGGCCGCGGCGAGGGCATCTCGCAGGTCCTGTTTGACTCTGGCCATCGCGAACGTGATTCCCTTGTGCGACAGATCCTCTCGAAGCTGATTGAGGGCGTCCAACGCGGTCAGGTCGACTTCCACGTTCGCCTCGGCGTTGAGAACGAACCACTCCACCGGTACATGGTCGGATTCCACGGCAGCCATCGCGCGGCGACGAAAATCCTCCGCATTCGCGAAACACAGCGGCGCGTCGTACCGGTAGACAACCAGACCCGGCACCGACGTCGCATCCGGATAGTCCTCGATGTCGTGCATTCCGGCGAGCCCAGGAACGAAACCGAGCACGCTGTCATGCGCGTGCGCTACGCGGCGTAGCAGATCAAGGATCGACAGGGCGACCGCCGCCAACACTCCGTAGAGCACGCCGAGGCCCAGCACGGCAGCGGCGGTGGCCAACGCCAGGATCAGTTCGCTGCGGCGAAACCGGGCAAGGCGTCGGTAGTCGGCGACGTTGATCAATCTCATTGCCGCATAGACGACCAACGCGCCCAGCGCCGCGATCGGAAAGTGCGCCAGCACGCCACGCCCCCACAGCACGACCGCTAACACACAGGCAACCACCACCATCGAGTACAACTGCGTGCGACTCCCGACGGCATCCCCGAGTGCGGTCCGAGATCCGCTGGAGCTGACCGGAAACCCGTGAGTGAGGCCTACCCCCGCATTCGCGACACCGAGCGCGCGCAGTTCTGCGTTCGCGTCGATCTCATCGCCGTCCCCTGTCGCGAAAGCCCTTGCAGTCAGCACGTTGTCGGAGAAGGCGACGATCGCGATTCCGACCGCAGGAAGAATCAGCGCCACCACATCGCTGGCCGTCACGCGCGGCAGACCCGCCGCGGGCCACTCGGCGGGGATGGTGCCGACGACCTCGATTCCTTTGGTCTGCAACGACAGCACGAATACCCCCACGGTCGCCGCGAGCACCGCAATCAGAGGGCCGGGTACACTTGGCGCCCAACGCGCGAACCCGAGCAGCACAAGCAGAACCGATGCCGCCAATACCACGGTCGGCCAGTGGTATTGGTCGATACCGTGGGCGAACGAACGCATCAGACCGATGAACTCGTCGCCCGACACGGGCGCGCCGGTGATCTTTCCGAGCTGGCTGGCAATCATCAGGATTGCGATGCCCGTCATGTAGCCCACCAGCACCGGCCGCGAAAGCATGTTGGCCAAGAACCCCAACCGTGCAAGCGCGCCGACGAAGCACACCACACCTACCAACACCGCCAGAGTGGCGGCGAGCATGCCGTAGCGCACACTGTCGCCTGCCGCCATCGGCCCGAGCACGGCAGCCGTCATCAGCGCGGTCGTCGATTCCGGTCCGACCGACAACTGGCGGGACGAGCCGAACAAGACATACACAGCCAGGGCGACGATGGCCGCCCACAACCCGGTGACTGCGGGAAGCCCCGCCAAGGTCGAGTAGGCCATCACCTGCGGCACAAGGTAAGCCGTTACCGTCAGGCCCGCGACGACGTCTCCTCGAAGCCACCCGGGCTGATACCTGCGGAACTGTTCGACTCCCGGCACCCAGTCGCTCGAGAGCCAGCCTGCGATCATTGAACGCATCCGCGCCACGGTGTCACGGCAGCGGCGCGCACCATCTCAATTTCGTACCGCCGGCTGGAATCGCATCGAATGAGAAAGAGCCGCCCGCGTCCTCGGCCCTATCCCGCAGATTTGTCAGCCCACTGGGGGTGATGCCCTCGGCGATACCCTTACCGTTGTCGATCACCTCGATGGTCAGGTCGTCACCGACGGCGACGGTGACGGTCAGCGTGGTGGCGTCGGCATGCCGCACGGCATTGCTGACGGCTTCACGGACCACCGCCTCGGCGTGATCGGCAAGCGCAGCGTCGATGACCGAGAGCGGACCGCTGTACTGCGCAGAGGTGCGCAGGTCGGGGGCCGCGAATTGGGCGATGGCCTCGTCGAGGCGCTGCCGCAGTCGCGTCACTCCCGATGACCCGCCATGCAGGTCGAAGATCGCCGTACGAATCTCCTGAATGACGCCCTGAAGATCGTCGACGGAATCCATCAGGCGTTGCTGTACTTCGGGAGACCGCGCCCGTGGGATGGTGCCCTGCAGGGCGAGACCGACGGCGAACAGCCGCTGGATCACGTGATCGTGCAGGTCGCGGGCGATGCGGTCCCGATCTGTGAGCACGTCGAGCTCATGCATCCTGCGCTGCGTGCTCGCCAGCTGCCAAGCCAGCGCAGCCTGCTCGGCGAACGCGGCCATCATGTCGAGTTGGTCGGCGCTGAACGGCTGCGCCCCGGCGGGCCGAAGCGCGACCAAGACTCCTGCGACGGTGTCTGTTGCCCGAAGGGGTAAGACCAGCGCCGGACCCGTCTGGCCGATCTCGTCAGAGATCTCGATGCTGTCGAAACGTCCGGGCACACGCTGGAGGAAAGACTCTCCGATGGGCGTGCCGTTGAGGGGAAAGCTCTGCACCGCAGAGGCGGGGCCGTCTCCCGACGTCGCCGTGACCATGAGCTGCTCCGCCTCGGCTGTCGGCAGCTCGGGATCATCCGGCACCGCCACCAGCGTCATTTCTGCACCGCTGAGGTGCCTGCACTGGTCGGCGATGTGTCGGAACACCCGCGCCGGATCGGTTCCTGACAGCAACTCTGTCGCGATGTCCCGCGTGGCTTCGATCCAGGACTGCCGGAGTTTGGACTGTTCGTAGAGCCGGGCGTTGTCGATCGCGATGCCTGCAGCCGCGGCGAGTGCCTGAACCAGCACCTCGTCGTCTTCGCTGAAGGGCTGTCCCCCCGCCTTCTCGGTCAGATACAGGTTGCCGAACACCTCGTCGCGGATCCGTACGGGCACGCCGAGGAATGTCTGCATCGGTGGGTGGTGGGCCGGGAAGCCGACCGATGCGTCGTGGTGCGAGATGTTATCGAGCCGAATGGGTTTCGGGTCGTCGATCAGCACGCCGAGAACGCCGAGCCCCTCGGGTAGGTGGCCGATCTGGGCGTGCATCTCTTCGTTGATGCCTTCGTAGATGAACTCGACGAGTTCATGGTCGTGCCCGCGGACGCCCAGCGCCCCGTACTGGGCATCGACGAGCTCGATCGCGGTGTGCACGATGGTTCGCAGGGTTTCGTCGAGCTCGAGCCCGGACGTGACCACCAGCATGGCCTCGACCAGGCCGTCCAGCCGATCGCGGCCTTCGACGATCTGCTCGACCCGGTCCTGGACCTCCATGAGCAATTCGCGGAGGCGCAGTTGGGATAACGTATCGCGGAGCGGGCGCATGCTGGTTTCAACGCCTGGCTCGACTTCGTCGGCCACAGCCCCCATTGTCCACGCGGGCAGCCTGGGTGGCCACGAATTGGTCAATTACTTGGCGAGGGTGGTCGTTTGCACCGGCTTGGGCAGTTCCCCGTGTTGGATGCTCTGGTACTCCTCGTGGATGAACGCCGTGGTCTGTTCTCGTCTGGCCTGCTCGGCGCGATCACGAATCCCCCGCATCATCTTCTGCTCCATGACGAAGTGAGGTATGTCGAACAGGCTGTGGCCGACTGCCCCGCCGCTGCCACGAACGACCAACCGTGTCCATCCGATGTGCCCACGCAGGCAGAAGGTCCAGGCTCCAGAAGCCTTTTCGCCTCGCTGCACGCGTCGGAAGTCATCCGGTGACATCAGCACCAAGTGCGACTTCGGCTTGACCGCCGCGACCACCTGTCGAGCCCGTTCGCCGTATCGTCGCGCCAGCCAGATCGTGTCGCCGACGCGGATGTTCTGCCACTCGGAGTGGATTCTGTTCACGTTGTGAATTTGTGCGCCCGCCGCCCTTTCCAGCCATGAGTAGCTGTAGAAGCCGCCGCGATCTTCGCCGATCTGCGCCAACCAGGGCCACACCATCTCGACCGGCGCGTCGATGGTGAGCGCCCGGGTGGTCCTTGGCGCGCCTGTCACGACGAGTTCGTCGCCGGGAAGGACGGCGGTGATCTCGTCGTCGTCTGCACCCCAGCGGGATATCCATTGCTCCAGCGGGCCACGAGAAAGCGCGGCGGCGCCAACCGCGGCCATCAATGCGGCCAGCCATGCCTTTTGTTTGCCCATATGCGCACTCAGCTCTTCATCATTTGCGGCTACAGCCCGGTCGGATAGGTCTCAGGAGTTTCGCCGGCCACCCACGAACTCGTAGTTTCCAGCGGTTCCAGCGCCCTGGTGTTGTCGATATGAATGACAGCGTCGAACTGGTCACCCGTACGGACGTGGTAGTAGTGACTCTGGCGTTCGGTGGCCGGTTGGTAGATCACGCCGATTGCCCGCCCAAGCCGGACCGCATCCAACGGTTCTGCGGCGGCGCGACTGATCATCGGTGAGACCAGGAACGCCGGCCTGCCGGTCTCATGGAACATCTCTTCGACGCTGCCGTTGAGAGCGGGCCTGACGATTTTCCGCTCGGCTATGCCGCCCCATTCACTGGCGGCTGTCACCGTGCCCTTGTACGTCGTAAGTCCGATCAATCGGGATTCTTCGCCGTAACGCTCCCGCGCCAGCTGCCCCAACGTCAGCTGCCCGTCAGAGCCCACTTCTGTCGCTCTCGCGTCCCCGACGTGAGAATTGTGGGCCCACACGACTATTCGAGCGGGCTCCCCTTGCCGATGGCGGCCAAGATGTGTCTGGAGCGCCTGCAATGTCTGGGCCATGTGTTGATCGCGGAGGTTCCACGACGTGACGCGCCCACCGAACATCGCACGGTAGTACACCTCCGCGTTCCGGACCGTCTGCGCATTCTGTTGCGCGTAGAACAACTCGTCCTCGGCGAGCAATCCGTCGCGACGCGCGTATTCCACGGCGCTGCGTTGTATCGCGACCAACTGCTCGATGGCCTGGCGCTCACATGACAGGCCGGCACCGAACGCCGCGGCGAAACCGTACGCTTGGCCGTCGTCGGCTGATGCGTGATCGAAGCAGGCGTAGCGCTCACGGGCCCGCGCCGCCGCAAGCGGATCGACGTTGTCGAGATACGCAATCACCTCCTGCATCGACCGATGCAGGCTGTAGAGGTCCAAGCCGTAGAAGCCCGCCTGCTGTCCACCGTGTTCTCGACGGCGTTGGTTGTGCGCGTGCAGCCAGTCGACGAAGTCACGGACCACGACGTTGCGCCACATCCACGCGGGAAAGCGCTCGAACCCGGCCAATGCCGCAGTTGCGGATCTGTCGTCGCCGCAACCGCGGACATAGCGGTTCACCCGGTACGCGTCGGGCCAATCGGCCTCGGCCGCGACGGCGTCGAATCCCTTCTCTTCGATCAGCCATTTCGTGATATCGGCACGTGCTTGGTAGAACTCGTGGGTGCCGTGGGAGCTCTCCCCGATCAACACGATTCGAGCATCACCGACGATTTCTTCCAGCGCTTCCAGCGGTGGCATACCGGAAGGCGCGTCGATGGCGACGCGATCGATCACGTCCGCGGGTGTCTCCGCAAAGCGGGTAGCCGCCGTCATCAAGCCGACAGTCGGGGTGGCGAGAATCTCCCGCACCTCCGCGTCGGTTACCTGGCGGAAGTCCCAGAACGACTCCCCCACTGCGAGAAAGGGGGTCGGCATCGTGGCGCACACCACGTCGTCGACGATGCCCGCGAATTCCCGGCAGGTCGACTCGGGAGCCGCTGGCACCGCGATCACGATCTCGGCGGGGTCTGCCTCCCGCAGCGCCTGCACCGCGGCGAGCATGCTGGCTCCGGTGGCGAGTCCGTCGTCGACGAGAATCACAGTCTTTCCCGCCACGTCAACGGGTGGTCTACCGCCGCGATATGCGGTCTCGCGCCGAATCAGTTCTCGTCCTTCGCGTTCCGCCACATCGCGAAGCTGTTGCGGCGATACCCGCAATGCCCGTACCACATCGTCGTTGACAACGACGCGCCCACCGCTGGCCAAAGCGCCCATGGCGAACTCTTCGTGATTGGGCGCCCCGAGTTTGCGCACGATGAAGGCGTCGAGCGGAACGCCAAGAGCTGCAGCCACTTCCCACGCGACCGGGACTCCGCCTCGCGCCAAGCCGAGGACAACGACGTTCTCGCGCCCTCGATACGCCCCGAGTAGATCCGACAGGAGGCGACCGGCCTCCCGCCGATTTCGAAAGACTCGCCTCGGCGCATGCCTGATCAGCTGCGAACGAGTCATCGTGCGCTCCGTTCCTTGGATGACGTGCCTAGTTCAGCGAAGTGACCGGTTCGTTGGTGACCGCTTCGATGTCGTGGATCGTGACGGCCATCAGCCGCCTGGCGAGGTCGGCCAGAGCACGTGCGGCGGCCAGTTCGTCACCGATGTCGGCGACGTTGCGGTCGTCCGGGTCGAGCTTCGCCACGCCGATGCCGACCGTTGTCTGGTCCCGCCAGGCCAACCTCGCCTTGGCGCGGGTACGGCCATCGTGTTCGTCGATCTCGATTGCCACCGTCCAGCGCTTACTGGCTCGGTCGTGCCGATCGCTGCTCATGTGATGAATCCGACCACGGGATGCCGATTGCGAATAGGGACCGAAGTCCCGGCCAGGGAGGCCATTCGTCGGTCGCGCCGGGGCGTATCCCGGCGCATGGTTGACGCATGACGACGAAATTGATGCGCGTCGCGGCAGCCGCGGCTCTCCTTTACGCCGCGAGGCGGTATTACAGCAACTGGGGCACGACCAAGGAAGAGTGCGCCAAGTACCTGCCCGGTGACGAACTCATCGATCACCCGGTGGTCCGAACAACGGAGGCGCTGTGGATCAACGCGTCGGCGAATGCGGTGTGGCCGTGGCTGGTCCAGATGGGCCAGGACCGTGGCGGCCTGTACAGCTATGAAGCGCTGGAGAATCTCGTCGGCCTCGGTTACCACAACGCCGATCGGATACATCCAGAATGGCAGCGGCTCGTTCCGGGCGATCGGGTCCGCCTGGTACCGCGGGGCTGGATGGGTCTTCGAGACGGTTTTGCCCTCACTGTTGCCGAGGTCATCGAAAAGCAGGCTGTCATGCTGTGCGCGGGCCCGAAAGGCCATCCCCTGGACGCCGTTTGGTCGTTTCACGTTATTCCGTACTGGGAGGATCGCTGCCGGCTTCTGGTGCGATCCCGGACACGGCGGCGCCACTGGGCCGACGCGGTGGCCATCGAGTGCTCGGCCCCCGCGAAGGCGCTGGTGACGAGGGGAATGCTTCGCGGCATCAAGCGCCGCGCAGAGGGTCGGCTAAACGACGTTGAATTCCCGGTCGGGCTCGGAGCCGAAGGCGAACCGCCGACCGGTGACGCTCACGGGGCGAATGCGGACGAAGTGCTGCTTGACGGTAGCCGTCCAGGGAAGTAGCTGCGCCCGCTCTGCCTCGTCGATGTCCTCGTTGGTGCGCAGCGTGCGCGCCATCCCCTTGACGATCACGCTCCAGCCTTCGACCGCGTTGTGGTCATCGACTTCGAACAGCACGTTGTTGTTGATCGCTGCGCTGATCAGCTTGGTGCCCTCCGCGGTACGGAAAAGAATAGTGCGGTTCTGAACCACGAAGTTGACCGGAAAAATCTCGGGCTGGCCGTCGACAGCCGTCACGAGGCGCCCCAACGCCTCGCTCGACATCAAATTCCAGCACTCGGACTCGGGCATGATCGAGATCGGTTGAGTGTCGTTGGTCATGAGGGCGACGCTACCGACGACGGTTGGCAAGTGGAGTGGTCCAAAGTCCTTCAAACGACGAACCAACGACCCCGAAAAGGACCTTCGGCACCAATCAATGGGCTGAATTAGCCGGGGACCTACGCCGCTCTGTCAGGGACTAAAGACTCCTCAGTATGACTCGACGTATCCATAGCGTCAGTGATGCGGCTTGCCACCTGCGACCGCGCACCGTCCGACTGGGAGTCAACGATGTCACAGAACACAATCGCCAAACCCGCTGAACCGCGCCCCGTCGGTCCGAGGGCAGGTCTGGGCGTGGTCGCCCTGACGGCCATCGTCGTCGGGTCGATGATCGGCAGCGGCATCTTCGCGTTGCCGTCCCAGATGGCCGCCAGCGCTGCGCCAGGTCCACTCATCATCGGGTGGGCGATCACCGGTGTCGGCATGTTGATGCTGGCGTTCGTATTCCAGACACTGGCCACCCGTAAGCCCGACGTCGACGGCGGCGTGTACGGCTATGCGCGAGCCGGATTCGGCAACTACATCGGCTTCACGTCGGCCTTCGGCTATTGGATGTCGGCCTGGGTGGGCAACGTGGCGTATCTGGTTCTGCTGTTCTCGACGCTGGGCTACTTCTTTCCCCAGTTCGAGGGCGGCACAACGGTACCCGCGATCATCGGCGCGTCGGTCGTCTTGTGGATCGTCCATGCGATGACGCTGCGCGGTGTGAAGACGGCCGCGGTCGTCAACGTCGTGGTGACCATCGCCAAGGTGGTGCCGATTGTCGTGTTCATCGCCATCGCCGCGGTCGGATTCAAGGCGGGGCTGTTCACTGCCGACATCTGGGGCAAGGCAACAGAAATCGACGGGGTGACGCTCGGCGACACCATGTCTCAGGTCAAGAACATGATGCTGGTGACCGTCTGGGTGTTCATCGGCATCGAGGGTGCTGCGGTCTACTCGCAGCGCGCCGGGAAACGCAAGGATGTCGGTCGCGCCACGATCATGGGTTTCGCCGGGGTGTTGGCGTTGCTGCTTCTGGTCAACCTGTTGTCCTACGGCTTGATGGCCCAGGCCGAACTCGCGGGCGTGCCCGATCCGTCGATGGCAGGCGTGCTGGAGAACGAGGTCGGCAGCTGGGGCGCGGCGTTCATCTCCATCGGTCTTGTGGTCTCACTGCTCGGCGCACTGATCGCGTGGGTGCTGCTATGCGTTGAGATCCTTCGGCTTCCGGCCATGGAAGGTGTGATGCCGAAGGCGCTGGCCAAGGAGAACGCGCACGGGGCTCCCGCGACCGCGCTGTGGGTGACCAACCTGTGCGTGCAGGCCCTGCTGCTGTGGACGCTGGCCAACGAGAGCACTTACACAAATCTGGTCTATCTCGCCACATCCCTGATCCTGCTTCCCTATCTGTGGTCGGCGGCGTACCAGGTGCTGTTGGCCGTGCGCGGCGAGACCTACGAGGCCGGCCACGGCCGGACCCGCGACCTCGTCATCGGGGTGGTCGGACTCGCGTACGCCGTGTGGCTGGTCTACGCGGGCGGTCTGGAGTACTTGCTCATCGCGGCGGTGTTCTACCTCGTCGGAACTGCGCTGTTCGTGTGGGCCCGCAGGGAAAGTCGCCTACCCACCTTCACGGCCCCCGAATGGGTTGTCGTCGCGGTGGTCGCACTGTCCTCCGTCGCCGCCGTCGTGATGATGGCCACCGGCAACCTCGCAGTCCTGTGAACGGCACCGATTCCCGGCTGGGCGTGTGGTCGGAGGCGGGCCGGCTGCGGCGCGTGATGGTCTGCGCGCCGGGCCTGGCCCATCAGCGGCTCACCCCGGAGAACTGCCACGAGCTCTTGTTCGACGATGTCATCTGGCTTCAGCAGGCCCGCCGCGACCACTTCGACTTCGTCGCCAAGATGGTCGACCGCGGCGTCGAGGTGCTCGAACTCCAAGAGCTCCTCGCCGACGTCGTGGCGAAGCCCGACGCCCGCAACTGGTTGCTGGACCGCAAGGTGACCGATGATCTTGTCGGCCCTGGACTGACCCGCGAGATCCGGGCCTGGCTGACCGAATTGGCGCCAGACCGGTTGGCGGAGTTCCTCATTGGCGGCGTCGCCTATCAGGACGTCATCGATGAGGTAGACAGCGCGTTCTTGTCGTTGTTCAACGATTTGGATCCTGCCGGGTTCGTCCTGCGACCGCTGCCCAACACGCAGTTCATGCGCGACAACTCCGCGTGGATCTTCGGGGGCGTGACGCTGAACCCGATGTACTGGCCCGCGCGACGTCAGGAGACGCTGCTCACCACCGCCGTGTACAAGTTCCACCCCGGCTTCGCGGACGAGAAGTACGACATATGGCTTGGCGACCCCGACGGAACACCGACCGACCACGGGCTCGGCACGCTCGAGGGCGGCGACGTGATGCCGATCGGCAAGGGGCTCGTCGTCATCGGCATGGGCGAACGATCGTCGCATCAGGCCATCACGCAGGTCGCGCGCAACCTCTTCGCCGCCGGGGCGGCCGAGCGGGTGATCATCGCGAGCCTCCCGAAGACCCGTTCCGCCATGCACCTCGACACCGTGTTCACGTTCTGTGACCGCGACCTGGTCACGGCGTTCGCGCCGGTCGTCGATGGCATCGTGCCGATCAGCCTGCGCCCCGACGACAGTGCACCGTCGGGCCTCGACGTTCGACGCGAACCGAAGGGGCTGATCGAGACGATCGGCGACGCAGTCGGCGTGGACTTCCGCGTCGTGACGACCGCAGGCGATGTCTACGGCATCCAGCGTGAACAGTGGGATGACGGCAACAACGTGGTCGCGCTCGAGCCGGGCGTCGTCATCGGCTACGACCGCAACACTCTGACCAACACGGCGCTGCGCAAGGCGGGTGTGGAGGTCGTCACCATCGACGCCAGCGAGCTGGGCCGGGGCCGCGGGGGCGGCCGGTGTATGACGTGCCCCATCCTGCGCGATCCGCTCTACACCTGATCGCATCGACCGAAGGAACAACCCATGGCGTTCAACAATCGCAACCGCAGTCTGCTCAGCTTGGTCCACCACACCGAAAGGGACCTGCACTATCTGCTCGACCTGTCCCGGGATCTCAAGCGGGCCAAGTACTCTGGCCTCGCTCGACGCACCCTGGCGGGTAAGAACATCGCGCTCATCTTCGAGAAGTCCTCGACGCGTACCCGTTGTGCGTTCGAGGTGGCAGCGTACGACGAGGGTGCCCACGTCACCTATATCGATCCCAATTCCTCGCAGATCGGGCACAAGGAGTCGATGAAGGACACCGCGCGGGTGCTGGGCAGGATGTACGACGCGATCGAGTACCGCGGCGCAGGCCAGGAGATCGTCGAGGAGTTGGCCGACTACGCCGGGGTGCCCGTGTTCAACGGTCTCACCGACGAGTTCCATCCCACCCAGATGCTTGCCGATGTACTCACGATGACGGAGCACTGCCCTAAACCGTTGACCGACATCTCTTTCGCTTTCGTCGGCGACGGGCGCAACAACGTGGCCAACTCGCTTCTGCTGGTGGGCGCCAAGCTCGGCATGGACGTGCGAATCGGCGCGCCGCACGATCTGTTTCCCAGCGACGAGCATGTGACGATGTGCCAGGACTTCGCGACCGCGTCCGGGGCCAGGGTCACCGTCACCGATGATCCGCTCAAAGCGGTGAGCGGCGTCGACTTCATCTACACCGACGTGTGGGTGTCGATGGGTGAGCCCGTCGAGACGTGGGGCGACCGAATCGACATGCTGCTGCCGTTCCAGGTCAACTCCGAACTGATGCGTGCGGCAGGCAATCCCAGGGTGAAGTTCATGCACTGCCTGCCCGCGTTTCACAACTGCGAGACAAAGGTCGGTGCACAGATCTCCGCGCAGTACCCGCACCTCGCGAACGGTATCGAGGTCACCGAGGATGTCTTCGAGAGTCCGGCTAACATCGCCTTCGAGCAGGCCGAGAATCGGATGCACACGATCAAGGCGGTCCTGGTGGCCGCCCTGGGCTGAGGGGCGTCATGCGCATTGTGATCGCGCTCGGCGGCAACGCGCTGCTGCGGCGCGGGCAACCCATGACCGCGGAGAACCAGCGGGCCAACATCCGGACGGCAGCCGAAGCCATCGCCGCGGTGGCACCCGGTAACGAGATCGTCATCGCCCACGGCAACGGCCCGCAGGTGGGCCTTCTGGCACTGCAGTCGGCGGCGTACCACGACGTAGCGCCGTACCCCCTCGACGTACTCGGCGCTCAGACCGAGGCCATGATCGGCTACGTCATCGAGCAGGAACTCGGCAACCTGCTCCCAGCCGAACAACAACTCGCGACGGTGCTGACGATGATCGAGGTGGATCGTCAGGATCCCGCCTTCGACCACCCCACCAAGCCGATCGGTCCGGTGTACGACAGGGCGACCGCCGAACGTCTCGAGGCCGCCAGCGGGTGGACGATCGCGGCGGACGGAGACATGTACCGCCGGGTGGTGGCCAGCCCAAAACCCAAGCGCATCTTCGAGATCGGACCGATTCGTAGTCTGGTCGAGCGGGGCACGATCGTGATCTGCGCAGGCGGGGGCGGTATCCCCACGATGTACGACGAGTACGGAAAGCTTCACGGGGTGGAAGCCGTCATCGACAAGGATCTCGCATCGGCCTTGCTGGCCAGGCAACTCGACGCCGACCTGCTCGTCATCGCCACCGACGTCGACGGCGTCTACACCGACTGGGGGACGCCGGAGGCGGCCCGCCTCGATCTCGTCACTGCCACCGACCTCGAGCGGCTGGATCTGCCCGCAGGTTCAATGGGCCCCAAAGTCGAGGCCGCGTGCGGCTTTACGCGCACCACGGGAAACGAAGCAGTCATCGGGGCGCTTGTCGACATCACGAAGATCGTCGACGGCACAGCAGGCACGAGAGTTCGTCCTTGATGGACTGGGCGGTCGGAGTGGCCGGAGCTCTGCTCGTGGCAGTGGTGGTCCGCGACGTGTTCCACACGCTGTTTCACCCGATCGGCCACGGCAGCATTGCACCGCAGGTGATGAGGTTCGTGTGGTGGGTGCTGCGGCTGTTCCGGCCAGATCGCCGAATCGCATCGTTGACCGGTCCGCTGGGAATCGCACTGGTCGTGCTCACCTGGGGGGCGATAGCGGTACTCGGCTGGGCCATGGTGTACTTCGCGCAGATGCCCAATGGCTTCGCCTTCGGCTCCGAACTGAATCCCGCTCACCGCAACGACGTGTTGGACTCGCTGTATGTGTCGTTGGTGACCATCGGGACGCTCGGTTTCGGCGATATCGTGCCCACATCGCCGCTTCTTCGCGTGATCGTCCCGCTGGAGGCGTTGTTCGGCTTCATGCTGCTCACCGCCGCCGTGTCATGGGTTCTCCAGATCTACCCCGCTCTGCACCGCAGACGCGTTCTGGCGCTTCAACTCTCGACACTGCGAGAGGCGCGCCGAGCAAACCCAGACCTGGGTATCGACTGCGTCCCCACTGACGTTCTCACCGGCCTTGCCGCCGCCGTCGTCGAAGCCCGCAACGACTTCACTCAGTACGGCGCGACGTACTACTTTCGCGATCTCGAGGCCGACGCTTCGTTGGCAGCCTCGCTTGAATACGCCACCGCGCTTGCCGTTGAGGCCACTGACAGCGCGCATCCGCAGACACGGCTGGCAGGCGCACTCATCACCGCTGCCGTCGACAGCCTCGCCGAACTGCTCAACCAAGAATTCTTGCGCTTCGATGGGGATACTGCGGCTGTCATCAGGGCCTACGCGCAGGATCACCGGCATACCGGCTGAACGATTGCAGGCGGGGTGCTAAGCAAGTCCCTTGAGCATCAGGTTCCAGTACATGAACGGCAGGCCGTACTTCTTGAGGTACCAGTAGGCGCGGTGCGGCTTGGTCGGGTCGAGTAGCGGGAAGGTGGGTTCCAGGTTCAGGTCGTAGTCGAACTCCGCCAACAGCATTGCGTGCGACGAGGTGACGATCGGGCACGACGAGTAGCCGTCATACGACGCGCGCAGCGGTGCCTTCTTCAGGAAGGCGTCGATGTTGTCGACGACGACGGGGGCTTGTTTGCGGATCGCGGCGCCGGTCTTGGAGTTCGGCGACGAACCCGCGTCTCCCAGGCTGAACACGTTCGGGTACCGCACGTGCTGCATGGAGTGTTTGTCGATGTCGACGTAACCCATTGCGTCGCCTGTCGACAGCGGACTGGACTTGATCCAGTCCGGAGCGGATTGGCGCGGCACTGCGTGCAAAACGTCGTAGGGCAGCATGGTGTCGGTCCCGCCGTTAGCAACACTGGTGATGCCGATCTTGTGGGACGCGGCGTCAACCGAGGTCACCTCTGAGTTGGTGTGCAGGGTGATGCCGTAGTCGGCGATGACCTTGTCGAGGCTGTCAGCGATCGCGGGGATGCCGAAGGGACGCGCGCCCGGCATGACAAGGTGGACGTCGATATCGTTGAGCACGCCTTGCTTTCGCCAGTAGTCGGACGCCAGGTAGGCGATCTTCTGCGGCGCTCCTGCGCACTTGATCGCGCCGGAGGGAACGGTGAACACCGCGGTGCCTGAGCGCAGGTTGCGGATGAAATCCCAGGTGCGCGGTGCGAGGTCGAAGCGATAGTTCGACGACACGCCACCGCGGCCCAGGGTGTCCTCGAGCCCCTCGGTCCGATTCCAGTCCAGTTGGATACCAGGGCAGACGACGAGCACGTCGTACTCGTACGCGGCCCCGTCGGCGCAGGTGACCGTGTTGTTGTCCGGGTCAAATGCGCTGGCGGCGTTCTTGATCCACGTCGCGCCTTTCGGCATCACCGAAGATTCGGCGCGCTCGGTCGTCGAGGCCTTCACTTGCCCGCCGCCGACGAGGGTCCACAGCGGTTGGTAGTAATGATTGTTCGACGGTTCGATGACCGCAACGTCGGTGTAGCCCTTGCGGAGCATGCGGGCGGCGACCGTGATTCCGGCCGTCCCGCCGCCGACGATCAGGATCTGGTGTTTGGCTCTAGTGGTCATAGTGTCTGGGTCTCCTTGGATCGTCAGGCGCTCTGGCGGGCTTCGTCCCAGGCGCCATAGCCGCCCAAGATGTCGCTCACATCGGTGAAACCGTTCTGCCGCAGCAGGCTTGCCGCGACCGAGGACCGGTAGCCACCGGCGCAGTACACAACCGTCGGCTTGGCCGGATCCAGTTCGCCCAACCGGTTCGGTAGCTGACCGACCGGGATGGAAATCGCGTCCGGGATGGTTCCCGCCGCGACCTCGCCCGGGTTGCGCACGTCGACGATCTGCAGATCCGCCAGCTCCGTAGCGCGCTCGTCGAACGCCTTCGCGGTCAGCCGGGATGCGATCTGAACGTGGTCGCGATGGGACAGCATCACGTCGAACGGCCGGTCGAGGTAACCGACCACGCGGTCGAAACCGATTCGGGCGAGCCGGTTTTTGCCTTCCAACTCGTGGCCCGGCTCGGTGAAGAGCACGATGTCGACGTCGGACGGCAAAACCGAGCCGGCGAACTCGGCGTAGCGGCCTTCCAGTCCGATGTTGATGGCATGGCGCAGGTGACCCTGAGCGAATTCCTCTGGGCTGCGTCCGTCCACCAGGACGGCGCCTCGCTCGAGCGCCTCGCGGACGTGTTCATAGGTCATCGCCGTCGGCATCTTGGTCTCGTCGAGCAACTCACGGTCCTTGCGGTTGAGGATCGCGTCGTAGACGAAGTAGCTCGGCGCGGGCGGCTGCCCCTCGGTGACGAGGTTCATGAAGGTCGCCTTATCGGGGGCACGCAGGGCGTAGTTCGTCGCCTTCTGGTCACCCATCGTCGACCACAGGTCGGTGGACAGATTCTTGCCGCAGGCCGAGCCGGCGCCGTGCGCCGGGTACACCCGGGTGGCGTCGGGCAGCGTCATCAGCTTGTCGTGCAGCGAGTCATAGAGCTTGTCGGCCAGTTCTTCGCGGGTGAAGCCGATCGAAGCCAGCAGGTCGGGTCGGCCGACGTCGCCGATGAACAGCGCGTCACCGGTCAGCACGCCATAGGGAACCTCGTCGGTTGGGCGTTCATACACCACGATGCTCAGCGACTCGGGCGTGTGGCCCGGCGTGTGGCGGAACTCCAGCGTCACCTCTCCCAGCGAATAGCGTTCGCCGTCGGCAACGCCGGTCGATTCGAACTCTGTCTCGGCGACAGAGGAGTACACGATCTTCGCGCCGGTGGCCTTGGCCAGCTCCAGGTGGCCGGACAGAAAGTCGGCGTGGAAGTGCGTCTCGATGACCAGTTCGATCGTCAAGCCATACTCCTTGGCATCGGCAACGTACTCGGCCACATCGCGCTGCGGATCGACAACGACTGCGCGGCCGGTGGTTTCGTCACCGATGAGATATGAAGCATGGGACAGACAGTCCAAGTAGTACTGGATGAATTTCATCTCGCCAGTCCTTTCGTTCGGCGGTGGGTAAGACCATCGTGCCTATACCCCTACGGGTATGTCAAGTACCCTAGGGGGTATCTTATTCCCGGCTTGACAATACCCATGGGGGTATATCTACAATGTCAATTAAACATACCCCCGGTGGTATCAGCGGCCTAGAGGCTTAGGTCACCGCCGGCCCAGTCGGAAGGACCCTGATCACCATGACCGCTCCCACCACGATTGATTCACAGGACCTCAGTGAGCGCCTCAGTTCGGCTGCGCCACCACGAGTTCTCGATGTCCGAACCCCGGGCGAGTTCGAGACCGCGCACATCGCGGGGGCCTACAACGTGCCGCTGGAACTGCTGCGGGAACACCGCGACGAGATCATCAAGCATCTCGACGAAGACGTCGTCCTGGTTTGCCGCTCCGGGCAGCGCGCTGCCACGGCCGAGGAGACTCTGCGCAACGCCGGATTGGCCAACGTGCACATCCTCGACGGCGGCATCACCGCATGGGAGACCAAGGGTTTCGCGGTCAACCGTGGCGCGCAACGCTGGGACCTCGAGCGCCAGGTCCGCCTCGTCGCCGGCTCGCTCGTGCTGACGAGCATTCTGGGCAGCATCGCCGCGCCGAAGCTCAAGTGGCTGGCCGCCGGCGTCGGCGGTGGGCTCACCTTCGCGGCGCTGTCCAATACCTGCGCCATGGGCATGCTGCTGTCGAAGCTGCCTTACAACCGCGGCGCCACCTGTGACGCCCAGACTGTCGTGGCGCAACTCGTCGGGTCTCCCGCTGACCAGAAGGTCGGGTAGCCGACATGATCGCATTGACCGTTGCCCTGGCCGTGTTCGTCGGCGTCGCACTGGGTCTGCTCGGCGGCGGTGGCTCGATCCTGACCGTGCCGCTACTCGCATATGTGGCAGGCATGGACGCCAAACAGGCCATCGCGACGTCGCTGCTGGTTGTCGGCGTCACCAGCGCGATCGGCGCCATCTCGCACGCACGGGCCGGCCGCGTCCAGTGGCGGACCGGGTTGATCTTCGGCGCAGCGGGAATGGCCGGCGCCTACGCGGGTGGGTTGTTGGCCCGATTCATACCCGGCTCCGTGCTTCTCATCGGATTCGCCGTCATGATGATCGCCACCGCAATCGCCATGCTGCGCGGACGTAGAACGGTTGATGGCCCCCAGGGCGGGCTGACCTTGCCGGTACCGAAGATCATCGCGGAGGGTCTCGTCGTCGGCCTGGTGACGGGCCTGGTAGGCGCCGGCGGCGGATTCCTGGTCGTGCCTGCACTCGCGCTGCTCGGCGGGTTACCGATGCCCATAGCAGTCGGAACTTCACTGATCGTGATCGCGATGAAGTCGTTCGCCGGCCTGGGCGGCTACCTGTCCAGCGTCCAGATCGACTGGACGGTGGCGCTGGCGGTGACCGCCGCGGCTGTGATGGGCGCCATCGTCGGTGCCCGCCTGACCGCCATGGTCGACCCCGACGCTCTGCGAAAGGCATTCGGCTGGTTCGTGCTCGCAATGTCGTCGGTCATCCTGGCCCAGGAGATCCACCCGAGCGTGGGTATTGCGATGGCGGCCCTCACTTCAATGGCGGCGGCGATGACGTTCATCTGCACGAGGTACGCCCATTGCCCGCTGCGCCATCTCACCGTGAGGCAGGCCTCGGGCCTTGGCGCGGCTTAACCGCCGAGGGAATACCCCCGTGGGTACCATGGCTATACCGTTCGTAGAGAGGAGCGACACCCATGGTTGGTGACGAAGACGCAATCGCCGCAGTGCTCAACAGGCTGCGCAGGGCCCAGGGACAACTTGCCGGCGTGATCTCGATGATCGAACAGGGCCGCGATTGCAAGGACGTCGTGACGCAACTGGCTGCGGTGTCACGGGCCCTCGACAAGGCCGGGTTCAAGATCGTCGCAACCGGACTGCGCGAATGCCTGACCGGAGAGGCCGCCGACGGCAAGCAGCCGATGACCGAAGCCGAACTGGAGAAGTTGTTCCTGGCCTTGGCCTGACTCGATAGCCGATCAAACTAGGCGGCCTTCATACCGCTATGGCCACGTCCACCGACAGGCGTTCCGCGATGGCGTGTGCGGTCACCCAGTCACCACTGCGGACCGCTAACGCGAGGTCGTCGACGACGGGGCTGCGGGCGCCCAACTCGGCCAGCCAGACCGACACCGTGCTTGCGATACCCTCAGCACCCACCCGCGCCGTGCGACCGTCGTGAAGACGATCGGTGAGCTGATATGCCCTCGCCCCCAAGCGCTGTCGCCGTACCAGCATGGTCGGTGACTTCATTGGTGCCCCCTCGTGAGTGCTACCTGATCATCACATCAACCGGGGTGCCGAAGGCGTAGGGCCGAAGGCGTTCTTTAAGGAGTCCGTTGGTCCCTATCGTTTCGTGACCTTCGGCGCGGTGACTGTGGCCGTCGGACGCTACCCGTGGCGCACGGTAGGCAGCAGGGTTGATCCCATGACAGCGACGCACGACGGAGCAGCGGTTCGGCGAGCAGTGCCCCGTTGGCGGTCGCGCGTTGAGCCAATCCTCGTCGTCTCCACCGTCGGCATGCTTGCGGTCGGTGGAATCGCATGGCTGGTGGGATGGCATACGGTCGCAGACGGCTTCTGGATCGCGGGCACATTGGTCGCGGTGATACCCGCGCTGGCCTGGATGCTGGACGCCCTGCGGCGCGGTCGCGCCGGCGTCGATCTGATCGCGGTGCTGTCGCTGGTCGGGACGCTGCTGGTTGGCGAATATCTCGCCGGTGCGCTGATCGCCGTGATGCTTGCCGGTGGACGGGCGCTCGAAGCTGCGGCGGAGCGCAGAGCCTCCCACGATCTGCGCGCGCTGCTCGAGCGTGCGCCGCGATCGGCTCGTCGCCGCGTCGGCACCGAGGTCAGCGTCATACCGCTCGCCGAGGTGTCGGTCGACGACCTCATCGTCGTCGGCCCCGGTGAAGTGGTTCCCGTTGATGGTCGCATCACCGACTCACCGGCCGTACTGGACGAATCAGCTTTGACCGGTGAGCCGCTACAGGTGGAGCGAAAAGCCGGCGAACCGGTCCGCAGCGGCGTGCTGAACGCGGGCACCGCCTTCGAGCTGTGCGCAACCGCGACTGCGCAGGACAGCACCTACGCGGGCATCGTGCGGCTGGCCCAACAAGCCGGCGCAGAAAGCGCGCCGATCATTCGGCTCGCCGACCGCTACGCCGCGTGGTTCGTACCATTGGCGCTCGCGGTCGCTGCCTGCGCCTGGCTGGTGAGCGGATCGGCTGTCCGGGCAGTCGCCGTCCTGGTGGTCGCGACGCCCTGTCCACTGTTGCTCGCAGCGCCGGTCGCAATCGTATCCGGACTGTCGCGGGCGTCCCGTCACGGCGTCGTGATCCGAAGCGGCGGTGCGCTCGAAAGTCTCGGACATGCAACAACTCTGGTGATGGACAAGACCGGCACCCTCACGAAGGGGCGCCCTGCTGTCATCGAAGTGTTGGCCGCGCCCGGCCACAACGCAACAGAGCTGCTGCGACTGGCGGCATCGGTGGATCAGATGTCACCGCACGTTCTGGCCGAAGCCATCGTCACCGAGGCCGTCACCCGAGGTCTGACGTTGTCACTGCCGACCGATGTGAGCGAGGAGCCCGGCCGAGGAGTGGTCGCCACGATCGACGACCACGTCGTTGCGGTCGGCAAGCTGCCACCGGACGCCGTCGACGCCGAATGGGCACGCGCGGCCGTGAACCGCGCGACGCTGGACTCCGCCGCCATCGCATGGGTGTGCGTCGACGACGACCCCGTCGGAGCGGTGTTGTTGCGGGATCCGTTGCGACGCCAGGCACCCCGAACAGTGCGGCGGTTGCGAGCGGCCGGTTTGAACCGGCTCGTCATGCTGACCGGTGACCGTGCCGAACCGGCGCACGAAGTGGCCACGGTGCTCGGACTCGACGACGTTTATGCCCAGCAGAGCCCGGCCGACAAGGTCGCCGCCGTTCGCGCCGAACGCGACCGCGCAGGGACAGTCATGGTCGGCGACGGGATAAACGACGCTCCGGCACTGGCGGCGGCCACGGTGGGTGTCGCGATGGGTGCGCGTGGCGCGACGGCCTCGTCCGAAGCCGCCGACGTCGTGCTCACCACCGATCGGCTGGACCGCCTTGCCGACGCGATGGAAATCGCGCGCTGGTCACGGCACATCGCCGTGCAGAGTGCGGTTGTGGGCATGGCATTGTCCTTGCTGGCGATGGTGATTGCCGCAATGGGTTGGCTGCCTCCTGCCGCTGGCGCGCTGCTGCAGGAGGGCATCGACGTCGCGGTGATCCTGAACGCGTTGCGCGCTCTGAGGGGCAACCCTGCCGACGAAGTCGAGTTGGCCGCAGGCACCGAAGACCTGCTGCGCCGCTTTGCGGCCGAACATGACGAACTCCGCGACACAATCGGACTGCTGCGCGAAGCCGCCGACCGCCTTGTCGCAGGTGCCGACACGGCCGCGTTGTCGTCGCTGGCCCGCGCATACGCATTCCTCACCGAGGATCTGCTGCCCCACGAGCGAGCCGAGGAGACCAAGTTGTATCCGGCGCTGGCCGGTCCACTCGGCAGCGGTGAAGCGACCGCGACGATGAGCCGAACGCACTCCGAAATCCAAAGGCTGTCCGATCGGATCGGTACGCATCTCGCACTCGCCAAGGCGGGCAAGGGAATCCAGTCAGATCAGGTCGTTGATCTGCTGGCGTGTCTGTACGGGCTCTATACGCTTCTGCACCTGCACTTCCTGCAGGAAGAAGAGAACTACTTCACGTTGACCGAGGAGGGGCGATGACGCAGGCACTCCGACGCCACCGGCCGCGCGGCCGAAGCCGACCATCAAAGGTGTTGTTGTCACACGGCTCACACCATTCGAAGCTTTCTTGGGCCGGGTGGGAGCATACAGAACAGTAGACAAGGGAGAGCGCGTATAGCCCGGCGCAGCAGAAGCGCTTGCGTGATCTCGTCGCGTACGCGCGCACCACTCTGCGTATTTCGCCGACCTCTATCGCGACGTGCCAGAGGCATTGACAGACGTCACACAGTTGCCGGTGGTGACAAGACGGAGATGATGCGTCACTTCGACAGTGGGTGACCGATCCATCGGTGAACGGGAAGAGGTGGAGGATTCGTCGTTGATCCGGCCTGGATCGGGCACGACTACTTGAATCGCTACGTGGTGTGCACGACTCCGGCTCGACGGGGACACCGGCGATCCTTCTACATGATCGCGAGGCACTGGTCATCTACAACGTGCTTGGCTACATTCGCGCATTACCCGCGGCGATGCTCTCAGCGCACAACTTGTGGGCACTTTGCGTGGAAGGGGCAGACTCGCAGCCGTATTTGTCACCGGGGGACATTACCTCGGCAACACCATGATGACTCGACGCCAGCGGACCATGCCGTCACGCGCAAGGATGCAACGGCTGCTACTCCGCACTCGCTCCCCTTAGTCAGTTGGTCGCTGACCTCAACGCCTTCCAGCCTGTAGTGCTAGGGGGCTACCCAGCGCACTGCAGTCGCTGGCGAACGAACAGGAGGCGGGCAGGTTGTGCATTCATCCGGGTTCTGGTCAATGCTGCAGGCGAAACGCTCACCGCTGCTGCAC
The DNA here is from genome assembly GCA_963756865.1 of uncultured Actinomycetota bacterium. Lineage (GTDB taxonomy): Bacteria > Actinomycetota > Actinomycetes > Mycobacteriales > Mycobacteriaceae > Mycobacterium. Next base: position 80,014 of record CAVWPQ010000031.1, read on the forward strand.
GCCAGCAGATCGAAGTGGCCTTCGGCTGTCGTGTGGGCAACTATTACGGTTCATCCGAGGCTGTCGGATTGACATACGAATGCGCGGCCGGGCGGCTACATGTCAACAGCGACTGGTACATCCTCGAACCCGTCGATGAGCACGACCGGCCAGTGCGGCCGGGCGAGTTGTCCCACGACGTGCTGGTCACGAACTTGGCCAATCGCATTCAACCGATCATCCGTTACTCGCTGGGAGATCAGGTCGCTATCGGTGCCGGAATCCTGTTCCTGCGGAAGCCCGTTCCCGACGATCGAGGTTGTCGGCCGTACCGACGATGTTCTGCTCTACCGCGGCCTGCGAGGCCAATCGATCCGTATTCTTCCCCTAGCGATTGCGACGGCGGCAGAGGAGACGCACGCCGTTACGACCTGCCAGCTCATTCAGCGGGGCTCATCAAGTCTCACGGTGCGCTTCACAGCGACGGACCCAGGCGAGGAGCCGAAGGTATGGGACGCACTGCGAAAGCGCCTCGGCACATACCTGGCCGAACAGGGAGTGAGCGATGTGACCATCGAGAAAGGCTGCTGAACCACCGCAACTGCACCCGATAAGCGGAAAGTTCCGCCAGGTCTACGTGGATTATCCCGGTGTGAGTGAGCGTCGAGTGCCGCTGCCGAGCGTGAGCGGCGCCGTTGTCGCAAGCAAGAGTTTGACGCTTTCCCATGCCAATTCGTGCGGCGAGGTCATGCTCGAGCGCCGGTACGGCTTATTCCGCGACGTTTCAGTTGGCGGTCGAACGCCTTGATGAATAAGCCCTCGCCGGGGCGGCGGCAAGCCAAGACGGCCTGCTCATTCATGACATCGCGAGTCAATGCCGCCGCAGGGCAAGAGGCCACAACCTCCAGCGAGGCGCGAAGATCAAGCGTCGTGGTCACTCCGCAGGACGGCGAGGCGCCGATGCCGATGATGCTCGCGACTGCGACACCCGAGCGCTGGTAGTCGGTCACATCACGGACGACATGCCGCGCCAGGCGCCAATAGACGATGCGAGTCCACCAGACGAATGCGCGTAGCAGCGCACTCCGCAGCGGATACAGGGGTCCCCCTTTGGAGTGGTAGAGCCGAAGGCTGTGGCGTTTGAGGACTCCGCCCCAGGCCAGCCGCTCCGGGCACGGCAGCTGATGGATCCCATAACCGGCGCCGATCAGCTCGTCGACGAGTTCGGCGAACGAGCCGGAGCGGGTAACGGCACCGGCGTTCCGCGTGTTTTGTTCAGCAAGCGTGCGACACGAATACACCCGCCGTCCACGCTGGTCACGCAGCCCGTCGAGGGGCAGCCGTTCCCGCGATTGATCCACGATGGCTACCAGGTGGTCGAACGATGGGCCGCTGCAGGTCCGTCCGACGAATCGTCGGGTGGGCGATGCAACACATCCCTCATCAACGGGAATTCAGTGTGCACATGTCGGTCCATTGCACCCGCGAAGGACCTGGTGAGGTACAGCCGCCATAGCGGATCGAGCATGCGACCCCACCCGGGCCATCCCGCGGTGATGGTGTGGCGCAAGCGAACACCGCGCTTTTCATCCCTCAGTGCCACGGTCAGCCGGACTGGCAGGCGCAGTCCGGCCGGCCGGAATCGCCATACGATCCGTTTCCCCGGCACCGCCTCGATCACCTCACCGACCATCCGTATGCGTCGAGACCCGACGTACTCATCCATCAGCACAACGTCGCCAACGTGATCATCGCCCGGCCCTTGCTCACGCACGTGCAGTTCGAGATGTGTGCCCGGCCACCATGCCTGGTAGCGGTCGTCACCGCAATCCAGCAGGAAGTCGGTGATCTCCTGGCCAGTCAGGCCGTTCACGGTCACTTCCGATTCCAGGGTGAGCACCATGTCTTCTCTCCTTTCGCCGTGCCACCCACACCACACCCGCGGGTCCGGCGACGCTAGGGCATCAAGTCACCTCAGGAGTAACAAAGTTGCCAACGCGATTTAAACATTAGTGCTGCCGCGCAACGATGACCGGTACACGAGCCTCCTGCACGACGGCGGTACTGACCGAACCGAGCACCATCCCGGCGAACCCGCCGCGGCCGTGGCTACCGACGACGACGAGCTGAGCCTTCTCAGCCTGTTCCAGAAGATGGCGGGCGGGCCGCTCGAACTCGACCACACGCTGGACCGCGACCTCCGGATAGCGTTCCTGCCAACCGGCAAGGCTCTTGGCAAGTGTCTCGTCGGCCGCCGATTGCACGCCCGCAGGGTCAATGCCGTATGCGGTGGATATGTCGGCGTCGCTCCATACGTGTAAGGCCACCAGATCCACACCTCGCCAGGAGGCTTCGTCAAACGCGATCTCTGTCGCCAACTCCGACGCCCGCGATCCGTCAATCCCCACCACTACCGGCAGTCGCATTGATTGAGGCGAGCACGCTTCCTCGTCGTGAATGACCGCGACGGGGCAATGTGCGTGATGGATCAACCCCGTGCTGACGGGTCCGAGTAGCCGATGCTGTCCGGTTCGGCCGCGGCATCCGACCACCATCAGCTGGGCCTCTTTGGACAAATCGGCAAGGGCCGGAACATATCTCCCGAAGAGCAATTCACTGTCGATCTCCGGCCTATCACCGTTGCGCTTTCCTTGACGAGCTTGATGGCATCGGCGATGACCCTGCGGCCATCGTTCTCCTGAATCTCGAGAACTTCCTCGGGAACTCGGCCGGCGGGCCACGCCAGTGCCGAAGCCGCGATCGACAGGGGGGCGACGACGTGAACGACGGTGAGCGGAACATGCCGCATCACCGCCTCCCGCGCAGCCCACTTCACCGCCACCTGTGACCGCGACGATCCGTCGGTGCCCACGATGACTCCGTGATGTGAGATGCGGTTGGACATTTCGCCTCCTCCTCAGTGATCGACGACTGTCGATACGCTACGGACGGCGCGCTCAAAAGCTTGAGGGATTGGTCCGAACGAGGTGGCCAAACGGCCTCCAATTCCGTGAGCGAAGCCCCTATTGCGCGCTCACGACGCGGTCGTAGCGTCGCCTGTCATGGTGGTACCTGACCGGGAAGAGACGAGCGAACCACCGACGAACCCATCTCACCGTCAGCCTCTTGGCGTGCGGGCATTGGGCGCGATGGTCGGGCCGCTCACCAAAACCGGTGGCTACTACGCGCAATCGTGGCGGGACTATCTTGACCGCGAACCGCGCGAGCTTCCTATTGCGCGGCCCACAATCGCGCTCGCCGTGCACGCCCTACGCGACGAAATCGTCCTTCTCGGGTTGCGGGCGCGCCGACCGGTCAGCGACGAGCACGCTTTTGACCGAATCAACCGCGAAGTCGTTGCGGCGCTTGACTTCTACGACCGAAAAGGCTGGCTGGACAACCCAGAAGGGTTCTTCGCGCGACCCCGCCGCTGACCGACGTCACCATCCGGCAAGCCAAGAGCCGCCGACGCGCCCATGCGCGCATAGTCTTCGACAGCGGCTACGCGCCCTACCGAGGCGAGCCTGGCGCGCAGCGATGGTCGGGGTACACCGCCACCGCCCGCGAGTACGCATTGATGCTGCGCCACAGGGAACCTCGGCCGTGGCTGGTGTGCATTCACGGCGCGGAGATGGGCCGCGCCGCGCTCGACCTCACGTTGTTCCGGGCGTGGCACCTGCACAAGGATCTTGGCCTCAATGTCGTGTTGCCCGTCCTTCCGATGCATGGGCCGCGGGCGCGTGAACTGCCCACGGGCACGGTCTTCCCCGGCGAGGACGTGATGGACAACGTGCACTGTACGGCCCAGGCGGTGTGGGACGTTCGGCGGCTGCTGTCCTGGATACGGACGCAGGAACCCGAGTCGCCGATCGGCCTGAATGGCATTTCGCTCGGTGGCTACGTGGCGTCGCTCGTCGCGAGCCTCGAGGACGGCCTCACGTGCGCGGTACTCGGTGTACCTGTGGCCGATCTGATTCAGCTTCTTGGACGCCACGCGGGACTCCGTTCCGACGACCCGCGCCGACACACGGTGGCACTCGCCGAACCGATTGGGCGGATGGTGTCGCCGCTATCGCTGAACCCCCGCGTGCCGATGTCCGGTCGCTTCATCTACGCCGGGATCGCCGACGGCTAGTTCACCCGCGCGAGCAGGTTGTCCGGCTGTGGGAGCATTGGGGCAGGCCCGAGATCGTCTGGTACCGAGGCGGCCATACCGGGTTCTTCCAGTCCCGTCCAGTGCAGCAATTCGTCGACGACGCCCTGGTGCAATCGGGACTCGTCGGTGGCTGTCCGGTAGTGCGCAAGACCCGACCCGCCTGAGTAAGGAACGCGGGATGGATTGGCTCGACCCGCTCGATGCGGCCATGATGACCGGGGAGGTGCTGTCCGGTCCGCTGAACATCGGCGCAGTACTGATCTTTTCGCCACCGGCAGGCGCGGGCCCAGGCTACGTAGAAGACCTTCATCGGGATGCCCTCTGCACCCGCGACCCTCTGGAGCCGCGGCTTCGCCGATATCCACACCGCGGCGTGGAGACCGGTGGCGGCTGGGTGTGGCGAGAGGCCGACACTGTCGACTTGAGCCACCACTGTCAACGCAGCACCCTGGTCCCGGCTGGGCGACGCGAAGACCTGTGGCTGCTGATCAGTCGGTTGCACGCCGAGCCGCTCGACAGATCCCGCCCGCTTTGGATGTCGTATTTGATCGATGGTCTCGACGACGGCCGGTTCGCCCTCTACGTGAAGGTGCATCACACCGTCGTGGACGGCGTGGCCGGCTTCCGGATGATCGCCGACGCGCTGAGTCGGGATCCGGAACGCCGGTCGATGCCCCAGTTCTATGCGGTACGGCATAGAGAGCAGAACAGGCGGGACAGCCATGAGCCTCTGCGATTGCCCAATCCCTTACCGATGGCTCGGTCACTGGTGGACGGGGCGGCGTCGGCCCTCGCGGTCGGCGAGCGCGTTGTCATCGGCGAGGTATCTGACCTCGTGGCCAGCCTGACTGGCGATACGACCGTGCCCCCGTTGGCCGCTCCCCACACCCGGTTCAACGGAAGAGTTGGGGATCAGCGCACCGTCGCCGCAGGCACGTGGCCCAAGTCCCGCATCCGGGCCTTGCAGGACAAAGCCGGGGTGACCGCGAACGATGCGGTGACGGCGGTTGTCGCAGGTGTGCTGCGCAGCTGGTTGCTGGATCGCGGAGAACTCCCTGAGCAGTCCCTGGTCGCCCTTTGCCCGATTACCGTGCGCAGCCGCCAACAGACGTCGAACGATCGGCACAACAACATGTTCGGCGCCTGGCTGTGTCCACTGGGCACCGACCTACCTGACCCTCTCGAACGGCTGGACCTCATCCACCGGTCGATGTCGGAGGGCAAACATCGAGTTGCCACTCGCGGTGCGGCCGCATCCATGTTGCTACTCGCGGCAGCAATCGGGCCGACGGTGCTGCTGCCGATGTTGCCGTTCGCGCCGAAAATTCGTACGGGATACAACCTCCCGATATCGCATGTGCCCGGGCCGTCGGCCGAAATGTACTGGAACGGCGCGCATGTCGAGGAGATGTACCCGGTGTCGGCCGTGTACGACGGGCAGACACTGAATGTCACGACGTGCTCATACGCCGATCGCATCGGCTTCGGCTACGTCGCCGGCCGCGACGTAGTGCCTCATATCGACACCCTGATACATCTGACCGAACGGTCACTGACCGAGCTCGAAGCAGCGAGTGGGTTACGGTCCTGACGGTCTCACCGGCGCTGTTGGGGACCCAAGTCGCTCAACCGAGGACCTAATCCCGTATCGGTTCGCTGTCACCCCCTTGACACTCGGGAGATGAAACCATTTGACGACCGTGTCGACGCTGGACGCCAGTTGGCGAAGCGCCTCGAGCCATTCCGTGGCCAGGAAATCGTCGTATTAGGGCTGCCGCGAGGCGGCGTACCGGTGGCCTACGAGGTCGCCAAGGCACTGGAAGCTCCCCTCGACGTACTGGTGGTGCGCAAGCTCGGTGTGCCGTTTCAGCCGGAACTTGCCTTCGGCGCCATCGGCGAGGACGGCGTGCGGGTCCTCAACAACGACGTCGTATACGGGGCGCACTTGGACGGCGACGACATGGACGCCGTCGAACACAAACAGCGGATCGAATTGCGGCGCCGCGCGGAACGCTTCCGCCGCGGGCGTGACCGAATCTCGTTGACCGGGCGGGTCGCCGTGGTCGTTGATGATGGCATCGCCACCGGTGCCACCGCTCGGGCGGCATGCCAGGTTGCCCGCGCCCAGGGCGCGAGCAGTGTGGTGTTGGCGGTTCCGATCGGCCCCGACGATGTCGTCGAAAGGTTTGCCGAGTACGCCGACAAGGTGATCTGCCTGAGGAAGCCTGCGTGGTTCTTCGCCGTCGGGCAGGGATACCGTCATTTCACCCAAACCTCCGACGACGAGGTCATCGCGATCCTCGACCGAGCCCGCGACGGTTTCGCGAAGGCAGCCAGCGCAGGCGCCGCTGACCCGCCGCTGCGCGACGACGAGGTCACAATGGCGGCCGGACCGGTGACGTTGGCCGGGCACCTGACTATCCCCGAACACTCAACCGGCATCGTTGTCTTCGCGCACGGCAGCGGGAGCAGCAGGCATAGCCCGCGCAATCGCTATGTCGCCGAGGTCTTGAACAAGGCCGGTCTTGCCACCTTGTTGTTCGACTTGCTCACGCCGGCCGAAGAACGCAACCGCGCCAACGTCTTCGACATCGACCTACTGGCGGGACGGCTCGTCGACGTCACCCGTTGGCTGGCCGGCCGGCCAGACACCGCGCCACTTCCCGTCGGCTACTTCGGCGCAAGCACCGGGGCGGGCGCGGCCCTGGCGGCAGCCGCAGATAGCCGCACAGAAGTCGGGGCAGTCGTCTCCCGCGGCGGCAGGCCCGATCTCGCCGGTCGGGCCCTGGCGAACGTCGTTGCACCGACTTTGCTCGTCGTAGGCGGACGCGACGACGTGGTTCTGGAGCTGAACCGACGAGCACAAGCAGCCATGCCCGGGAAGTGCCAACTCACCGTTGTTCCCGGCGCCACGCATCTGTTCGAGGAACCGGGCACCCTCGAACAGGCGGCGAAGCTGGCCTGCGACTGGTTCGTCGACCACTTGAGCCGATTGGTCGCACAACCTTAGGTAGCCCAACATCATTGGGACAGCTGCGTGAACAGATTTGCCCACGCCGATCAGAAAGGCTAAGCGAATGCGAACCGTCTACCGAGAACACCTATCGGAACTCGCCGAGCAGTTGAGCCAGCTGTGCGGCCTCTCCGGAATTGCAATGGAACGCGCAACGCGGGCGCTGCTAGAAGCCGACCTCGTCTCAGCGGAGCAAGTGATCAATGACTACGCCACGATCGCGGCGATGGGCACCCGCGCCGAGGAAGAAGCCCTTTCGTTGTTGGCGTTGCAGCAGCCGGTGGCGGGTGAACTCCGCAGCATCATCAGCTGGATTCAGATTGTTGCCGATTTCGATCGGATGGGCGCACTGGCCGTCCACGTGGCAAAGATCGTCCGACAGCGATATCCAGATCATGTTCTGCCCGCGATGATCGAGCGCCACTTCGCTGAAATGGGCCGCATTGCAGTTGATCTGGCGCACACCGCACAGGAAGTGTTGTTGACCCGCGATTCAGGTAAGGCCGCTCGGATTCGCGAACAAGATGACGCAATGGATGAGCTGCACCGGCGGTTGTTCAGCGAGTTGCTGGATCGTGAGTGGACGTACGGGGTCGCCGCGGCTGTTGATATCGCTTTGTTGGGTCGCTTCTACGAGCGCTTCGCCGACCATGCCGTCGAAGTCGGCAGGCGGGTCGTCTTTCAGGCGACCGGAACACTCCCCCAGGCAGGGCATGCAACGCCCTAGCGATCGCGCGCCCGCCGACCCTGCAATGATCACCGACTGGCGCAAGGCAACGCGTATCACGTCAGCGCCGATGCTGACATCGGGCGGAGACTTTCCGAGCACGTTATCGCCCTACTGCGGGACTGACTGGTTCAGCGCTTGGCCGGTGTCGAAACGTCTGTCGGCGGGTAACGCAGCAGCGCGGCGACTCCATCGGCGGGAGCAACGGTGGTGTCGACCAGTACCAGCGAGGCACCGGTGGCGATTGCGACGAACGGCAGGGCTTCATCGGCGCGCGCCACTTGGTGCACCGCCTCTCCCAGTTCCGAAAGCGTGTCGGGATCGGGCGCGACGGTGGTGCGGTTCTCTCCCGTCACCACTGTGGCGTCGCGAAGGTCCGTCACGATCAGGGTGTCCACGTCGCCTTCCCGTAACGCCGCGCACACCGCGTCGATACCTTCTGCGGCCAGCCCCGACCCGCGGCCGTGCTCGCTACGGAATCGCTCAGCGATATCGGCGGTCGCGCACCGTCGGCGCCGGTCGAACTCCGCGTCGACAAGATCTTTGACCTCGCCTTCGGTTACCCGGTGCCCCTGAGACCCGGCGTGGAACTGGACAACTCGGGGGGCCACGCGCCGCGGCAACGCCGAAACGACATCGGTGCGCGAACGCACCTCGCCGCACACGAACACCACCTCGGCGCCTGTCTCGTCGACGAGCTCGGTGACGCGATCGGCGACGGCGCGGACATTCATCCGCACGGCTTCCTCGGCTGAATGGCCGACGTCGCCGTAGCCGTTCCACCCGGCGGACGCGGGCTTGTGCACCGGATAACCGCCGCCATCGACGGTGTCCGAAGTCACGGAGTGGCCCCGATGAAGCGTGACATCGGCGCCCTCGTGGTCGACTGCGGCGAATACATACGCGGGGCGGCGCTTGCCGCCGCTCACGAGCGGCAGGATGTAGGGGTATTCCGATATACGAAGCTCCGTCGCCGCAGGCGGGCTGGACAGGTGCTCGTCGATGAGCACTCCCTCATGCGTGGCGATGATGCCTCGACTCTGCCGTCCAGCTGCTGGTTGACCGCGCAGCACGGCGTCTTCGAGCCTGCCGATGACCGCGCCGTCGGCGCCCTGGTGCTCCAGGTGCTTGCGCAGATCGCGCCAAATCGCCTCGCGTTTCGCCACCGCGTCCGCGGTGTTCTGTGAATCGTCGATGTAGACCGAGACGAAGGGCCCCTGCGCAGAGACCAGCGGCCGAAGATACCCAGATTCCATGATCTTCCAATCTCGTTGTGCAGCAACGCAGCGCGTCACTTTTGAAGTTTGACTTTCAGGTAGTTGTCGATGTGGAACCGCTGGAAGGCTCGTCGGCGCCGCGCAGATAACTGAGGCCCGCCGTACGCTCGTGCCGTACGGGAGCGGAACAACGAAGCCGTCGGCGACCGGAGCCTTCGTGTCGTGGGCCATAGGTCGATGCTGCTCGGTACTCCCCCGTTCAGGCAGGGCCGACCGGACCAAGCGTGGTGGGACTTTCGGCACCAGAACTGCTTGTGCGGGAATCGGGGACGACTGACTTGCGGCCAGTGACCTTCGTCTCTAGTGCCGGTCGCCCGGTTCGAAAACGATGAGGTGCGATCGAACCAGCCGAAAGGGATGGGATGACGTCGACCGACCACACCGAAGTGACGCGAGACCAGCTCGAGACCATCGCGTGGCAGTTCCTCCGATCCCAGTTCACCAGCCAGATCTATGCCGACTGGCCGATCGATCGGCGGATCGAGTCCTTCCTCGTCCACCGCGGACAGACCAACCTCCTCAATGACGGATCCGCGTACAACGCGTTGATGGAGCGCGTGATGGCCAATATCGGCCCGGCGCTGCGTGCCGGAGTTCTTCCGCCCCACGAACCCTGACCGACCTTGTTCGCTACGTCGATCAGCACTCGTTCGACACGACCGAGCCCAAGGACTACTGACATCGCACTCGGGGACTTACGACCCTCCTGCCCCAGTCCCCGCCGCGCATAACGTCGCAGTTACAAGCGCGGTTGTGACCATGTACGCCTGGGCAAGGAGTGGAAGTGTCCAAACGAGGAATTTTGATCGCTGTTGACGGGTCGGCGGAGTCGGACGCCGCCGTACGGTGGGCGGCGCGCGAAGCTGTGATGCGGGACGCGGATGTCACGCTCGTCCATGTCATCGCTCCGGTCGTCGTTACGTGGCCCGTCGGATACCTTCGATCCGGTTTTGCTGAGTCGCAGGAGCAGAACGCTGCGCACTCGATCGAGCAGGCGCAGAAGATTTTTCACGCTGAGGTCGGTGACGCAAAACTTCCCGCGGTCAAGTCTCAAGTGTTGCACGACTACATTGCTCCAGCCCTTGTGAGCGCGTCCAGGCAGGCGGAAATGATCGTTGTCGGCAGTCGAGGCCTCGGCGCGATCAGTGGACCGTTGCTCGGTTCGGTCAGTCGCACCTTGCTGCATCATGCCCGTTGTCCGGTAGCCATTGTCCACACAGACGAAGCCGCTGCGGCGATGCGCACTTCACCTGTGCTGGTCGGCATCGACGGCTCACCCGCGTCCGAGGCGGCCACCGCGTTGGCGTTCGACGAAGCGTCGCGGCGAGGCGTTGATTTGGTTGCGTTGCACGCGTGGAGTGATGTCGGACTTACACCTGTGCTCGGCATGGATTGGCACGAGTACGAGGACCTGGGCCACGAGGTGCTCGCCGAGCGCCTGGCCGGCTGGCAGGAGCAATATCCGGACGTCCGCATTCGGCGACGAATCGTATGCGACCGGCCGGCACATTGGCTCGTCGAGGAGTCCGAGCATTCTCAGCTGGTGGTCCTCGGAAGCCGCGGCCGAGGGGGATTTCCCGGCATGCTTCTCGGCTCGGTGAGCACGGCAGTCGCGGAAGCGGCGAAGTGTCCGGTCTTAGTGGCTCGCAGTTAGAGCGCGGCATGCGCAGCGCTCGGTCGACCCGAAGAACGTCGGTCCTCGTGTTCGTCGCTATCGCAGGAATCCTCCTTGTCATCGCTGCCGGCGCGGTTGGCCTGGTCCTCAAAAATGATTCCGAACACGACACGCCTCGCCGACAAGCAATTGCCGACAGTGCTGCGCTGCGGCAGTGGTGGTCGACAGTGGATGAATACTTCGACGAGTTGAAAGAAGCGGTGGACACCGCCAACGGTGCGGTCGACGAACAACTGGACCCCACCTTGATCAAGGACGCTTGTCAGCAGATGCACGATGTGGCACAAGTGAAGCTACAGGCCCATCTGCCCTCCCCGGACCCTGAACTCACCGCGGAACTCGCCGCGGCCATTCAAGATCTCCACGCCGCCGCACACATGTGCCTGTCGGTCATCGCCGGGTCGATGAACAGCTACGGGGGCGAGTTCACGTCCGATCTCCAGCAGGGTGAGAAGCATCTCGACGCGGCGCTCAAGATCATCAACAAGTCAGTTCTCTAGCCTCTGAGCAGGGCGAAAAGCCACTGCCGCGCAACGGCTTTTACCGCACCACCGAAACCGAAGACTCGGCGTGCCGAAACAGCGGATGACCGTGCGGGCCCACAATGCGCGCCAGTTCTCCGACATCCGGAGGACCAATGACGCCGAGCTGCACGCGTTCATCGTTGTCCTCGAAGAACCGAGCGATGCCGTCATGGGTGGCAACGGGATAGACATGCACATCGGGATAGCGACGCCTCACGGCAGGTCATTCAGGTTTACGACCACCCAATTGATATCGGACAGCGGATGATTGCGCGCCGTCCGGATGATTGCGACGGGACAGAGCGAACGTTCGGCTACTTCTGTCGCGGTCGACCCCAGCACTGCGCGCATACCCGCCTATCCCGACGGAGCCGACACCCACCAGGTCGGCGTCCCTGGACTCGGTGACGGTGTCACGCCGGGAAGTCCTGGCTCGATGACGGTTTCGACCTTGACCGGCTGCCCGAGGGCCTCGACTGCCGATTGCGCCGTGCGCAGCGCTGCTTCGGCCGTCTTCACCTCCTGCTCGTACTCCTCGAAGGAGGGGTGTGCGACATCCGTGACGTAGACAAGACGGAGCGGCACGTTTCGGCTGACCGCTTCATCGACGGCCCACTCCGCTGTCCGGATCGCAGATAGGGAACCGTCGATGCCGACTACTACCGACCTGTAGAGTTCGCTGCCGGTCATGACTTTTCGCCTGTCTCGGAAGGTGCGAGAACGGCCGTCTCCTCGCCTGCGGGAGTGATCAGTCCGTAGTGCCCGTCGTAGCGGTGATACAACACACCGGCGCGACCCTCGGCGGCATCTATGTAGAACAAGAACGGCAGGCCGAGGAGGCCGAGGCGCTCTGCGGCTTCCCCGGCAGTCAGACACGGCGCCCGTTGTGGGCTGATTGTGGCCGGCAGAGCGAATGGGGCTAATTCATCCTCTGGCGTCGGCGCCACCTGAGCCAGGCGATAACCCGTTGGCCCACCCCGGTAGAGGACGGTGGCAATGCCGGTGCTCTTTTCGGTGAAAAGGTGGAAGTCGTAGTCGAGCAGCTCCAACTCCATAGCCGCCACATCGACCGTGCATGGCTCCATGCTGTACGACTTGCGGCGCACGATCTGTCGTTCTTCGGCTGGTCGCGGCAAGTGATTCTGTCGATGAGTGGGCGCGGACTGATGTCGCCACTCCGGTGCTTGAGGTATTCCGCCGCGTCGCGCTTCCCAATGATCGGCAACGCGCCCCAGGTTACGCCGCAGCCGCGCCTGGAGACGATCGATTGCTTCGCGGGCCGTGGTGCCATCAGCCTGGGCGCGGACCATCCGACCATCCACGTCCACGTTGGCCTGTGCGACGACGGGCCTGTCCACCGCCAGATCGCCATGTCGGGTCAGTCGCACTCGTGCGTGCGTAACTGGTCGGCCTGTACGCCTGCTGAGTTCCGCGACTGCGCTTTTCGCATACTCGGCCGCATCTTTGGGCAGTCGACCGTGCGTGGTTACCGCCACATCGAAGGTGTCGGGTAGGTGCGTTCGGTTGGTCATGTCTTATTCCTACGTCGTCGGTCATCGGGACCATGAGGGCCAAAAGTCATCGCGCGACTACCACCGGTACGCGCGCGGCCTGGACCACCGCGGTGCTCACCGATCCCAGCAGTGTGCTCGCGGTACCTCCGCGACCGCGGCTGCCGACGACAACGAGTTGGGACGCTTGGGAATGATCAAGAAGTCGTCGTGCAGGTTGATCGGGAACGACCAGGGCGCGTACAGCCACCTGCGGGTAGCGCTCCCGCCACGGGACCAACTGCTCGGCAAATGCCTGCTCGATTTCGGGCCGCAGAGTCTCCCAGTTCAGTCCCGGTAGCTCGAAGGCCCCAGGGCTCCACCAGGCGTGGAGTGCGACGAGATCGACGCCGCGGCTGGAGGCTTCATCAAATGCCAGGCAGGCAGCCGACTCCGATGGCGGCGAACCGTCGAGGCCAACCAGGACGGGGCCTTCGCCGTCGACCGAAATACCGTCGCTATGGATGACCGCGACCGGACAGTGGGCGTGATGCAGCAGGCCCATACTCACCGACCCCAGAAGGGTTCGCGGGATCCTCCCTCTGCCGCGACTTCCTACAACGATCATCTGGGCGTTTTCCGACAGCTCCGTCAACGCGTGAACCGGTGGGGACGACATGAGTTTCGTTGTCATCTGCAGACCACCGCTGGTGACTTCTTTGGCCATTTCAACGGCGTTGTCAACGATCTGGCGTTCCGATTGCTTCTGCGATTCCGGCACGCCTGCGGGGACGGGAGTTGACAGCCAGTCCCCGATTACGGGTCGGCACGCCGTCACAACAGTGAGAGTGGTGCCGCGCCACTCGGCGTCCCGCGCCGCCCAGCGAATTGCGCTGTTCGCCGATGGGGAGCCATCGACGGCGACGACAACACCCAAATCCTTTGTCACGTCTGGCTCTTCGATTCGTCGGCGCTTCCCGCCTGAGTCGCCTCGACCAGCTCACCTAGATGGCGAGACAACATATCCGTTGTGCCTCCGCGACGGAGTCAGCCAGTGGCCGACCGGTGTCGATGTGATATTCGCCCGACGCCAACGATCGATTCGCCGCCAGCGCAGCTGCAATCTGCGGTGTTGCGTCAGAGGATGATTCGGCCCGATCTTCTATCCGCGCGGCTGCGACCTCAAGCGGCAATGTGCAGGTCAGTTCGACCAGTGGGACGGCGTTATCGGCCGCCAGCTCCCCGGCTCGTTCCCGTTGCCGCTGATCACGCCAGGTTCCATCGAGAATGACCGACGTACCGCGTCGCAACAGCAGTTCAGCTTGCCGAAGCACTTCGTCGTAAACCTTCGTCACGTTCTCGCGGGAATACAGTCCCTTGTCGAGTTCACCGGCGGCACCCGAAAGACAACCGGCCTCCTGCAGTTGTCTACGTATGTCGTCGGTCGAGATGACTTGCGCGTCAACTTTTTCTGACAAACCCTTCGAGAGGCTTGTCTTGCCGGTGCCGGGACCGCCGCCGACAAGGATGAGGCGCATGGTGGCCGGACGGAGACGCTTGAGCGCGATGTCGATGTGGCGGCGCGCATGTGTCCGGGCGTCCTGATGACCCTGACCAACTCTGATGCAGTCGACCTTCGCGCGCACGACCGCCCGGTAGGCGACGTAGAAGTGTGTCAGCGAAGTCGGTGCGGGATCGTCGGCTCGACGACGGTATTCATCGACGAAGGCGTCGCCAAGATCGGGGCGACCGAGAAAATCCAGATCCATGGCGAGGAACGCTGCGTCGTCGATGCCGTCTACGTAGCGCAGTTTGTCGTCGAATTCCAGGCAGTCCAAGAGCGCAGGTCCTTCTGGGACACAGAAGATGTCGTCGGCGAGCAGGTCGCCATGTCCGTCGATGATGCGTCCCTCATCCACGCGCTTGTCGAAGAGGGCGGTATGGCCGGCGATGTACTGATCGACCAGTTTCCTCACCTGGGCGACTGAGCTTCGTTCGATGATGCCCGTTCCGTGCTGCTCCACCTCGGCGAGATTCTGGTGCCATCGTGCCGAGATTGCGTCAGGCCTTCCTTCGGCGTCGATAGCCGGCCCTCGCCCGGCTTCCCGATGGAACTGTGCGAGCATCTCGGCGATTACGCAGAGGTGCTGCAGCACCGGCTCACCGGCTTCAACAAGTGATGCCAGCCGGGCTGCATCGGGGTAGCGGCGCATCTCGATTACCGGTTCGGACAGTTCACCCGTCGGGCCGCTGTACTCGGCCACACCGAAATAGCTGTGCGGGGCGAGCCGGCGATTGAGAACTACCTCACGCTCGCAGGCATGTTTCCGGCTTTCGCGGGTGCTGAAGTCGAGAAAGTCGGTTGTCACTGGTTTCTTGACCTTGTATGCCTTCTCGCCAAGGAGAATGACCACGCCTGTGTGTGTCTCGTGCAGCCGGGCGTCGAGGTCTCCTGCCATCGCGCCAGCGCTCTGGACCGTGCGAGCGTTATCCGGCATCACCGTCATGCGCCAACGATCGGCCGCGCACCCTCCGTCACACCAGGGTCCTAAGGCCCTGACGTGGGGACCATTGACCCTGCCACGACGCGGGCGCGGGCCTGCAAGCTGGCCATATGCGTGACACCATGGTCGATTCCGAGGTAATCGAACAAGCGCTGACGCTCGCCTGCCGCGCGCCATCGCTGCACAACAGCCAGCCCTGGCGTTGGGTACTCGAGGGCAACGCCGTCGCGCTTTTCGAAGACAAGGACCGCGTCCTGTACGCGACCGACCACTCCGGCAGGGAGGCGCTGCTTGGTTGCGGCGCCATACTGGACCATTTCCGGGTGGCGATGGCCGCGGCGGGCTGGAAAGCCAACGTCGATCGATTCCCCAATCCCAATAATCCGCTGCTACTCGCCTCGGTCGACTTCAGTCCGATGGAGTTCGTTACCGACGGCCATCGTCGCCGTGCGGAAGCGATCCTTGTTCGGCGCACCGACCGACTGCCATTCGCCGAGCCGCCGAACTGGAAACAAGTTGAGGCGCAGTTGAAAAGCTCCGTAACGGCTGACTCGGTACGGCTGGACGTCATTCCCGACGAATTTCGTTCCGAGCTGGCAGAAGCGTCTCAATTCAGCGAGCTGTCGCGCCTGTACGACTCGTCGTATCACTCCGAACTCTCCCGGTGGACAAAGCCATTCGACGCGGCTCAGGGCATCCCGCCGAGCGCTTTGGTGTCGGCCGAGGAAAGTGAACGAGTCGATGTCGCGCGCGACTTCCCCGTCGTCGCGCAATCTGAAAGGCGCGTCGGCTTCGGGGAAGACCACTCCAAGGTTGCCGTGTTGTCGACCTTCAACAACGAACGACGCGACGTGCTGCAGTGCGGCGAGATGCTGTCGGCGGTGTTGCTGGAAGCGACGATGATCGGCTTGGCGACGTGCACTCTGACGCACATCACCGAACAACATGCAGGCAGAAACCTCGTCTCGGCCCTCATCGACCAGGCCACGACGCCCCAGGTGCTGATACGCGTAGGGCTTGGCCCAGACGTCGAAGATCTGCCACCGCTCACCCCCCGGCGACCTCTCGACGAGGTTCTCCAGACCCGATCAAGCGATCACTGACACCTACGACACGCAGGAGCCCGCAATGAACGATCACCACGCATCCTCCCCCGCAGTCGTCGTCGGCATCGACGGCTCCCGATCCGCGATCGCCGCTGCGCTGTGGGCAGTCGATGAGGCTGTCAGTCGTGATATCCCGTTGCGACTCGTGTCTGCCATCGATCACAGCAACAGCCCCGACGCTGATCTCGAGGATGCGGCACGCGAGCTCGCAAACGCGGAAACCGCTGTCAGACAGGCCTCCATTGCGGTCGAGTCGACCGAAAAGCCTGTCAAGATCGAAATCGAAATCCTGCAGAAGAACCCAACGCGCGCTTTGGTCGAAGCCTCACGTTCGGCGGCGCTGCTGTGCGTCGGCTCCATCGGTCTCAAGCACAGTAGCCAGGGCCGGATAGGTTCCACCGCTGCGGCATTGGCCAACGCAGCACATTGCCCGGTTGCCGTCGTCCACGGATTCGACTCACACCGGTCCGATCAGGGCTGGGTCGTCGCGGAACTGGATGGAGTCTCGACACTGGACGGAGTTTTGGTGTGCGCGCTGGACGAGGCGCGACTTCGTGGGTTGCCGCTGCGCGTGCTGACGACGTGGCAGTCGCGGTACACCGACATTCACGCGAACAACGCGGTCGCCGACGGCAACCGGCTGGCGAGGGCCCGGCTTGACCGCCGCCTGGATCAATGGCGGAAACGCTACCCCGACCTCGATGTGGAGGCGGTCGCCGTCCACGGCAGCACCTTGAACTACGTCGCGAAGGAGTCAGGCTCTATCAAACTGCTGGTGATAGGGCATGAGCGCGCTCAAGGCATCCGGGAGTTGGTCGGGCCTCCCGGCTATGCGACGCTGCACCAGGCTGGCTGTTCGGTGTTGGTCTGCGAACACCCGAACGTATTGTGAGCTTTAAGTCCGGCATGTTCTGGCAGCAACGGAGGGCCTCACATGGTGAAAGTCTTCCTCGTCGATGACCACGAGGTCGTCCGGCGTGGGTTGATCGACCTCCTCAGCGCCGACCCCGAACTGGAGGTCGTCGGCGAGGCGGGATCGGTATCGCAGGCGCTCGCGCGTATCCCGGCCCTGCAGCCTGACGTCGCAGTGCTCGATGTCCGGCTACCGGACGGGAACGGCATCGAACTGTGCCGAGATCTACTCTCCCGGTTGCCCGATCTGCGGTGTCTGATGCTCACGTCGTTCACGTCGGACGAAGCCATGCTGGACGCGATATTGGCGGGCGCAAGCGGATACGTCGTCAAGGACATCAAGGGCATGGAACTGGCGCAGGCGATCAAAGAGGTCGGTGCCGGCCGTTCGCTGCTCGATAACAGGGCGGCCGCGGCGCTGATGGCCAAGCTTCGCGGGTCTGTCGAAAAGTCTGACCCGCTGGCTGCTCTGAGTGATCAGGAACGGACGTTGCTCGATCTCCTCGGCGAGGGCCTGACCAACAAGCAGATCGCCGCCAGGATGTTTCTTGCCGAGAAGACGGTCAAGAATTACGTCTCCCGCCTGCTGGCCAAGCTCGGCATGGAGCGTCGCACCCAGGCGGCGGTGTTCGTGTCAAAGCTCGACCAGTCCCACCGCCGCTCGGACGACTGACGCCCGTCCGCCAACGAGGCCTTTACGACTGTCGCGCGATTATCACGGGCATGCGGGCCGATTGCGCGACGGCCGAACTGACCGAACCCAGCAGCATCCCTGCGAATCCACCGCGGCCGTGGCTGCCGAGAACCGTCAATTGCGCTGACTCCGACTGCTCGAGAAGCTGGTGTGCGGGCTTGTCGAGTGAAACGACACGTCGCACGCTGACGTCGGGGTAGCGCGCTTGCCACCCTGCGAGCCGCTCCTCCAACGTCTTCTCGGCTTCCTTCTCGAGCTCTCTGAAACCCGTGGCAGGCAACTCGAACGCCGCGAAGTCGCTCCAGGCGTGAACCGCGACAAGGTCAACGCCTCGGAGTGACGCCTCCT
The DNA here is from genome assembly GCA_963756865.1 of uncultured Actinomycetota bacterium. Taxonomy (GTDB): domain Bacteria; phylum Actinomycetota; class Actinomycetes; order Mycobacteriales; family Mycobacteriaceae; genus Mycobacterium. Next base: position 98,419 of record CAVWPQ010000031.1, read on the forward strand.
CGAAGGCGATCGCCGTCGCCTGCTCGGAAGCCGGCGAACCATCGATACCGACCACCACGGGAGCCTCGTACGGATGCGGCATCATCGGGTCCTCATCGTGGATGACCGCGACCGGGCAGTGGGCGTGGTGTACCAGCCCCGAACTGACAGAGCCGAGCAACCGTCGCCCGACGGCTCCGAGCCCGCGGCAGCCCACCACGATCATGTCGGCGTCCTTTGACCGGTCGATCAGTGTGGGTAATATCGCGGCGCGCACCATCTCGGTGTCAATCGGGATCGGACGAGATCCCTCGACGGCGTCCCCTGCGGTGCTTCGCGCTTCGCGCAGCACGCTCTGTCCGTGCTTCTCCAGTCGCTCGGTGAGGTTCACCGGCATGGGGATGTCACCGGTCACTATGGGCGAGGGACTGATGTAGATGATGGTGAGCGGGAGTTCACGCAGCGACGCTTCTCGAGCCGCCCAGTCGACGGCGACCTTCGACGGCGCGGACCCGTCGACACCGACAATGATGCCGTTATGCCCTGTGGGATCGGACATTTGCTTTATTCCCTTCCTTTGTTGAACAAGCCATACTGGTCGTTGATCTCCAGGTCCCATTGCGCGAACCGCCGAGCGTCGAGCCGCCACCGGATGGCGCAGTAAGCGCCGGCAACTGCGTCCAACAGTGCAATCCAGACAACGAGCCCTATTGCCCATGCGTCGGTCGTCGCCCGACCGGGGGGGCTGGGTGGCCGTGCGTACTGACCAAAGTCATCGACCCAGATGGCTTGCCGATCACCGATTTCCGCGCGTGCGGGCCATTTGACGACGCCGACATGGTCCTGACCGGCGGCATTCCACTGCGCCCGGGCGGTGAACCAGACATCGTTGGATGCCGCGACCAGTTCCCCCTCTTCGGTCGCAGTGGCCATCGCCGGGTGCCGATGCTGCGCCTCTTGGATGTAGAGCTGGTTGCGGGTGTCATGCACCGACGTGGCAAAAGCACACACGAAGGGCGTCGCAATCACGAGAATCAGTACTGCAGCCACGAATGACAGGGCCTCGATGCGATCACTCCGGCGCACCAGTGGGTTGGAGCCCAGAGCCTGGAGCAACCGATTGCGCTGCATACCGAACGTGAAGGTGTCCATGCCGTCCTCCAGTAATCCGCATGGTGGTGACGAATTGATCGTGAACGTCGAACACGCGGTCCTTTAGGGCCCAAAGACCCAGACCTGTCGCCACATGTCACCGCGGACTGGTGCACGGACGCCGCGGGGACTTTCGTCCCGCCCTGGTGAAACCAACGGCCCTACGGTGCACCCGCCGTCGGCAGTACGTTGAGTTCTAGCGGCGCCGGGACCCCGCGGCGTCCCCTTGTCGGAGTGCTCGAAATCCGCGCAGAGATAAGGATCACGGATGACCCGCACGGTGAACAACCAGCCGGTCGTTGTCGGCATCGATGGATCCAGGGCGGCGATCGAAGCCGCGATGTGGGCGATCGATGAAGCCATCGGCCGTGATGTGTCATTGCGCCTCATATACGCAACCGGTATGCCGCGACCACAATTTGCGCCTACCGGCGCCCCGGCCCCAGAGGTCGAATACGGTGAAACCTCGCTGCGCGCGGCGTCATCACAGGTATCCGCCTCGGGGAAGACGGTCAAGGTCGAAACCGAGATTCTCTGGGGTTCAATCGAAGACGCACTGATTGCTGAAAGCAAGTCTGCCTCGATGCTCTGTGTCGGTTCGGTCGGAATCGGCTGGGTCGCACAACGGGTGTTGGGATCCACCGCGGCGACGGTGGCCAGGAAGGCTCACTGTCCGGTCGTCGTCGTCCGGTATCCATCGGAGCCGGGGTCGAAACAATCCAGCGCCTGGGTCGTCGTCGGTGTCGATGAGCGACCCGAGGACGAAAAGGTCATCGACCACGCCTTCGAGGAAGCACGCCTGCGGGATGCGCCCGTGCTTGCTGTCGGCACGTGGCACAGCGAGCTCGGTGAATTGACCTACGATGCACTCGAGAGTCGGGTGGCCATGTGGCGGGAACGCCATCCCGACGTGCACATCCGTGCCGTGTCAACCGGTGGCAGCCTTCCGGAGTTCCTCGCCGGGTACCCCAACGACGTCCGGCTCGCTGTCGTGCGCGCTGAGGATGCCGACCAGCTCCCGATGATCGTCGGACCGCACGGGCGGCCACTTCTCCCCCACGGCGAATGCTCGGTGATGGTTGTGCACTGATGTGTGCGCTCGGTGAGTTCCGCACTACCGCAACACTTGTCGACGGCGCGGAGGCTTCGCTTCGAATCCTTGTCCCCGACGACTATGACGCCGTCGTCTCGCTGGCCATCTGCCTCAGCGCCGAGGAGCGCTACCAGCGGTTCTTCACGGTCCACCCGACGTACATCGGGGAGTGGGCACTGTCACTTACCAAGCCCGCGGACGGGATTGTGGCGCTCGGCGCCTTTGAATCAGGCGAGTTGATCGGCGTCGCCAACTATGCCGAGCTGAGCCAACCGGGCGAATGCGAGATCGCGGTCGTTGTCGCACACGAACAACACGAGCGCGGAGTTGGCACCGCATTGTTGAAAACACTCGGGAACATCGCAAGAGAGGCCGGCAAGCATCGCTTTGTCGCCGATGTCCTCTTCGAGAACACTGCCATGCGACGAGTACTCCACGATGCCGACTGGTCCACCACCCAGCACCTCGACGGACCCGTGCTCAGCGTCGAAGTCGACATCGATGCCCCCAAAGACTCTACGCCCCAACGGAAGTGACGTGGTAGCTCGCGCTACTCGAAACGCGAGCCGTCCAGCCACGTCACGACGTCGCTCAGCGGCCTGCGCGGCGTGGATGGCAACGGGTCGGCATTGACCGGCGCCCAGCCGATACGCAATAACATCTGTGGATATCCGTCGGCGCCGAACACGTCCTCCGCAACCTGGGTCCGGGTCTCCGCGATCTCGAGCGGCTCGGTGATCGGACAACTGGCCAGCCCCAATGCCGTTGCGGTAAGTAGGACCATGCTGGTCGCCTCACCGGCGCGCAACCACGAAAGTTCGTCGTCATCAGCGGTGCCCAGGGCAACCACGACCGCGTTGTCGTCGGCCGCGGCGCCGTCCGGCGTCTGCGCCAGTCCCGGCCCGGCGAATGACCGAGCGGGCAGCGCAGCGTCCGTGTCGGGTTCGGGAGTGCTGCGGGCAGGGACACCCGCAGTGGAGGCATACCGTCCACTCCAGGTGGATAGCTCGCTCAGGTACTCGTAGTCGGTGTTGTGACGTCTAGCGGCTTCAACGATGAGGCGCCTCAGGCTGGTCAGCGCGTCGACGCGTCGAAGCATCACGCCTGCGCGTGCCGCACGAGCGCCCATCATCGAAATGTCACCCTGCGGAACAGCCCACGAGGTGTAATGCCTGCGGTCGGTTCGGCGCCGCGGGATAGCAGCCGCCAAAGCGATGTCCATTTCTGAGGCCGCAAACCGGTGAAGTTCGATGACGGCCAGGTGATTCGGATCAGCAGGGTTCGGAAAGCGGCGGACTTTGGACTGCCAATCCAGTGCGGCGAAAGCCACTTGGCAATGATTCAGTGTCGCGCCGCAGCTGAGCATCAAGTCTCGGGCGTCCGGATCGATCCTGGGCAGCTGTAGATCGACGTTGGCATAGAGATGAAGACTGTGGTCGCCTACCCGCCACAACCACGGCTGCGAGTTATGAACAGACGGTGCTCGGGTGGCCAGCATCAAGGCCGACCGAACCGTGTCGACACTCGGAAAATGAGCACTCATCTGCCTACCTCGCTGAAATGGATAACTCGTTCTCCTCAGAATGCCGTTTCCGGATCGCACTGGAGAGGGCCTAAAGGCCCGGATGTGAGTGACTTCAGCAGCCCGATCCAACAGTCTGGCCAAAGTCGGAACGTTGGGCCGAAAGTCCCTCATTACGGGGCCTTTCGCCTGCAACCGATGGCGCTTCGGACGGCTAGCGTCAGGTCCAACGACCACAGACCGACGAGGGTGATGCATGTGAGCGAGCCGACGCCAGATCTCGCCGTGATCATGGATGCGGTTGCGCTGGCCTGCCGCGCGCCGTCGCTTCACAACAGCCAGCCGTGGCGGTGGGTTGCAGAAGGCTCGACCCTCCATCTCTATGCCGATCTCACGCGGGTGATGATCGCGGCGGACCCCGAGGGCCGTGAGATGTACCTGAGTTGCGGTGCAGCACTGGACCACTTCACGGTCGCGATGACTGCCGCGGGTTGGCACACATCCGTGCTGAGGTTCCCCGACGCTCTCGAGCCATACCACGTCGCAACAATGGACTTCCGGCGCGCGACAGAGGTAGACGAAGACTCCCGTGTACGCGCAGCGGCCATCGGCCGACGGCGAACGGACCGGCGGCCCTTTGCCGAACCCGCCGGTTGGCCGCAGACCGAAACCCAGCTACGCCAGGCCGCGTTCCGGTATCACGTGATGTTCGACATCGTGCTCGATACTGCGCGGCCATCCTTGGCCCAAGCCTCCAGGCTCACCGAAGCGATCCGAGCGAACGATCCCTCTTACGCCGCCGAGTTGAATTGGTGGACCGCATTGGCCGCCACAGGCGAGGGTGTGCCGGAGACGGCGTTGACATCCGCTGCAGTGTCTGACCGCGTCGATGTCAAGCGCCGCTTTCCCGCCGCACACGACGATCGCGGGAGCGACGACGTCCGAGTAGACCGATCCAAGATCGTGGTCCTGTCCACCCATCACGAAGACGCGCGGCTTGACGTACTACGTTGCGGCGAGGCGTTGTCCGCACTACTTCTCGATTGCACCGTGGCCGGCCTGTCGACGTGCACGCTCACCCACATGACCGAACTGGCGCCGAGCCGAGAGATCATCCGCGGCCTGACCGGTCAGCGCGGCACTCCACAGCTCCTGGTCAGGATCGGACAGACAGCTGTCACAGATGAGGAGTTCGTCCCGACGCCACGGAAGCCTCTCGCCGACGTCTTCAGGGTCCGCTCGTCGACCACGCATGGGGTGATTGAGCCGTGAGCCGATACCGCGACGTCTATCAAGCAAGCCTTGACGATCCCACCGGCTTCTGGCGCGAGGCGGCCCGCGCGGTGAGCTGGACGCGAGCGCCGCAGCAGATTCTGGATGACTCCCGACCTCCGTTCTATCGATGGTTTCCCGACGGCGAACTCAACACCTGCGCCAACGCCTTGGACCGTCATGTCGAAGCGGGTCGCGGTGAGCAACAGGCGCTGATCTACGACTCACCTGTTACAGGAACCAAACGCTCATACACTTACGCCGAATTGCTGGAAACAACTTCACGTTTCGCCGGTGTGCTGTGCGACCTCGGAGTGTCCAAAGGCGACCGCGTGGTGATCTACATGCCGATGATCCCTGAAGCGGTCGTCGCGATGCTGGCATGCGCCCGAATCGGTGCGGTGCATTCGGTGGTGTTCGGCGGGTTCGCACCGCACGAACTGGCTGCCCGGATAGACGACGCCCAGCCGGCGGTGATCGTCTCGGCGTCCTGCGGTATCGAGCCGAGCCGGGTAATCGAGTACAAGCCGATGCTCGACGCTGCGATCGAGGCGAGCGCACACCCGCCACAACACTGCGTCATTGTTCAGCGAGATCGTTTGCGCTGCACCCTTATCGCGGGCCGCGACCAGGATTGGGATGACCTGATCTCAAACGCTTCACCGGTCCCCGCCGTGCCTGTCGCAGCCACCGATCCTCTGTACATCCTCTACACCTCGGGAACGACCGGAAGACCAAAAGGCGTCGTGCGTGACAACGGTGGGCATGCCGTCGCGCTGGTGTGGAGCATGCGCAACATCTACAACATCGACCCGGGTGACACATTTTGGGCCGCATCGGATGTCGGCTGGGTGGTCGGCCACTCCTACATCGTGTACGGGCCGCTACTGGCGGGCGCCACCACGGTGCTGTACGAAGGAAAGCCCGTAGGCACTCCCGATCCGGGCGCGTTCTGGAGGGTGATCGCCGAACACCGGGTCAAAGCGCTTTTCACCGCGCCGACCGCGATCAGAGCGATCCGCAAGGAGGATCCCGACGGAGACTGGCTGGGCGGTCGCGACCTGGATTGTCTTGAATCGCTGTTCTTCGCAGGCGAAAGGCTCGACCCGGACACATACCACTGGGCGACCGAGAAATTGGGCGTTCCCGTCATCGATCACTGGTGGCAAACGGAAACCGGGTGGGCGATCGCTGCGAACCCGATGGGTGTCGAACCGCTGCCCATCAAACCGGGATCGCCGTCGGTTCCGATGCCGGGCTATCGAGTCGCCATTCTGCATCCCGACGGATCTGGCTGCGAACCCGATGAGGAGGGCGCCATCTGCCTGTCGCTTCCGCTGCCTCCGGGCACCTTCCCGACGCTCTGGAATGACGATGCTCGGTTCGAATCCTCCTACCTCTGCGAACATCCCGGCTACTACCTCACCGGCGATGGCGGATATCTCGACGAGGACGGCTACCTGTTCGTCATGGGAAGGATCGATGACGTCATCAACGTGGCAGGCCACCGACTGTCCACAGGTCAGTTGGAGGCCGTGCTTGCCTCGCATCCCGACGTGGCCGAATGCGCGGTGATCGGAGTCGCTGACGAGATCAAGGGGCAGGTTCCTCGAGGATTCGTCATCCTCGCCGACGGGGTGATGCCCGACGGCCTCGTCGACGAGCTGGTGAAGCTCGTCCGTGACGAGATCGGCGCCGTCGCCTGCCTCAAGCAGGTGGATATCGTTGCGGCATTGCCGAAGACACGCTCGGGCAAGATATTGCGGAAGTCGATGCGCGCTATCGCCCACGGTCATGACGAGCAGCCGCCGTCGACCATCGAGGATCCCGACGTGCTGCACGCCTTGCGCCCGGTGCTGCGTCGTTGATGACGTCGGACCGCTCCGAGGGACGAAAGTCACCTGTGCTGGTGCCGTTTGGCTCCCGTCCGACGCCGTGCGCACTTTCTACGGTGGTGTCATGACTTATGTGATCGGATCGGCGTGCGTTGACGTGATGGATAAAGCGTGCGTGCAGGAATGCCCGGCGGACTGCATCTACGAGGGCGCACGTTCGCTCTACATCAATCCCGACGAATGTGTTGATTGTGGCGCGTGCAGGCTTGTGTGCCACGTTGAGGCGATCGAATGGGAGACCGATCTGCCCGACGACGAGCGTTGGCACATCGACGACAACGCCGCGTTCTTTCAGACCGTGCTGCCGGGCCGCGTCGAGCCGCTGGGTAATCCCGGTGGCGCACAATCCGTCGGCCGGGTGGGTGTCGACACGCCGTTGGTGGCAGCGATGCCCCCAAACCGCCGTCAGATCACCTAGCCTGACGCACTGATCGCCCTGGTCTCCAACAGTCGTCGGCTTCGGTTGAGAGTCAATGGAATCAGGTGCGCAGTCACCTTCGCGCTCACGACCAGCCGAGCATAGACATCCTCGACAACACGCTCCACGTCACTGCGGCTCCGGTCGGGGAACCTGGCGCACAGAGCCGAGACAACAGCGACAAGCTCATCGCGGACCATGGGGGGTTCCTGGGTAACGGTCATGGCTCGATTCTGCGTCGGGTTCGGGCTCGGTCACTACGGACCAAAGGCCCTTGATCAACGGCAAGTGGACTCACCCCGCGTCGGCACGCACGGCCGCCGCGGGTGTCAGAAGCTCGACAACATCGGGACTTTCGCCCCTTCCCCTGTGTGTGCACACAGAGCACGGTTATCGCATGGAGAGTTTGTCAATGCTCGACGCCGGCTTTCTCGAAGCTGAGGATTCCGACCGGCACGTCAGCCTCGCGATCGGTTCCGTGTCGGTCCTGGAAGGGCCGATCCCTGACGACGACGCCTTCGTGTCGGGCCTCGCCGAGCGAGTGCTTGCCGTGCCACGATTTCGGCAGGTGCTACGCACACATGCACTGGATCTCGAGGCGCCGGACTGGGTCGACGCCGAGAACTTCGACATCTCACATCACGTTCACCGCGTGGCGCTTCCACACCCGGGTGACGACGCGGCACTGTTCCGGCTGACCGCCGAATTGATGGAACACCGACTCGATCGGGAGCGTCCGCTGTGGGAGTGCTGGATCGTGGAGGGCCTGCCAGACGGTCAGTGGGCCATGATCATGAAATTGCACCATTGCATCGCCGACGGAATCGCGACGATGCACATGCTCGCCGGGCTCAGTGACAGCGGGGACGGCGACACCTATGCGACGGCGATCCGCGCAGCGAAGGCGTCGACAGAAGGCGGAATCCGGTTGCCGCAGCTCAGTGCCGACCCGCGGCGGTGGGTCGGGGGCATGTGGCATACCTCAACGGCATTGGTAGACGGCGCCAGGCGCGTCGTGGAGGGAACGGTCGAGATCCTCGTCGGCCTATTGCGTCCGGCATCGACGTCGTTGGTGGGCCCTGTCACGGCGTTGCGCCGGTACGCGGCCGCAGAGGTGTCGCTGGAAGAGGTCGCGCTGGTGTGCCGTGCGTTTGATGTCACGCTCAACGATGTCGCACTGGCCGCAATCACCGATGCCTTCCGCAACCTGTTGATCGGCCGTGGTGAGAAACCACAACGTGATTCGCTGCGCACACTGGTGCCGGTGTCGGTGCGCCCGAACGGTGACGTCGGCAAGGCCGACAACCGCGTGTCGCTTATGCTGCCGTACCTCCCAGTCGAGAAGTCCGACCCCGAGGACCAACTGCGAACGGTGCACAGTCGACTGACTCGCGCGAAAGGCAGCGGACAGCGACAGGCAGGGCAGATTCTGATCTCGGCGGCGAATATCATTCCGTTCCCGTTGACTGCGTGGGCGGTTCGCGCAGCGACCCGGCTGCCCCAACGAGGCGTCGTCACCGTGGCGACGAACGTGCCCGGCCCGCGACAAAAGATGTACATCATGGGACGAAAGGTATTGCGTATGTTTCCGATTCCGCCGATCGCTCTGGGGTTGCGGACGGGAATCGCAATCGTGAGCTACGACGATAAGCTGGTATTCGGCATCACCGGCGACTACGACACCGCTCCCGATATCGACGACATCGCCCGCGGGATCGAACGAGCCGTGGCAAATCTCGCCGCGCTACCAACGCCGGCCTGAGGGTCCTCTTCATGACTTGCGCGACCACGAGCACCGAGATCGTCGCCAAGGCGATCCGGTTGGCTTGCAGAGCGCCGTCACTTCACAACAGTCAGCCGTGGCGGTGGATCGTGGGCGAGGAAAAGGTCGACCTGTTCGTCGACCACGAGCGGGTCCTACGGTCGGCCGACAGATCAGGGCGCGAGGCGCTGATCAGCTGCGGCGCCGCCCTCGGTCATTTCCGAATCGCGATGGCGGCAGCCGGGTGGAAAGTCAACGTCACCGCCTTTCCAAACCAGAATGAGCGCGACCATCTCGCTTCAATCGGATTCAGTCCCGCTGAATGCGTCACTTCCGCCGAGCGTGACCGCGCCGCGGCAATGTCGAGGCGCCGGACCGATCGGCTGCCTTTCCATGCACCCGCCGACTGGGAGCTGTTCGAACCCGTGCTGCGAAAGACTATTGACGACCGCAAGGTCACGCTCGACGTCCTGTCGGACGGCGCGCGGCCGACACTGGCCGTTGCGTCTCGGCTAACGGAGTCCGCCAGGCGATGTGACGAGTACTACCACGACGAAATGCAGTGGTGGACAGGAACTCTTGGCGGCTATCAGGGCGTGCCGCCCAGTGCGCTGGTGTCTGAGGAAGAGCGCGATAGGGTCGGCTTCAATCGCGAGTTCCCCGCCCTGCAACATGCGGATCGCCGCCAGAACATCCGGACGGACGAAGCGAAGATACTCGTCCTGTCGACGCCCGAGTACACCCGAGCTGACGCGCTCAACTGTGGCGAAGCGCTATCCACCGTTCTGATCGAGTGCACCGTGGTCGGGCTGGCCACCTGCACGCTGACCCACGTCACTGAGTTGCCGAAAAGCCGCGCCGTCATCCAAGAGCTCACCGGGAGCCGAGCCGTCCCACAGCTCTTGGTTCGGGTGGGCAACGCGCCGGTGTCGCGCGACATCCCTGCCCAGACACCGCGCCGCCCACTGAGCGAAGTAATGCAGATGAAGGCTCATGAAGGTAGGAGCACCAGATGTCTGAAACCGTAACCAGATCCGGCATATTGGTCGGTGTCGACGGCTCAGCGGAGTCCGACGCCGCCATCCGCTGGGCAACTCACGAAGCGGTGATGCGTCATGCGGCCATGACATTGATGCATGTCGTCCCGCCTGTGGCCGCAAGCTGGCCCATCGGGCCGATATACGCAGACATCGCCCAATGGCAAGGTGACAACGCGCGGCACGTCCTCGAGCAAGCGCTCAAGACGGTGGGGGCCACTGTCGCCGAGTCAGTGTTCCCCGATGTGCACACCGAGACAGTGCACTCGAGCGTGGTGTCGACATTGGTCCGCGCATCCGAGCACGAGCAGATGATCGTCGTCGGTAGCCGCGGAACCGGTGCGCTCGGACGACTTTTGCTGGGTTCGGTGAGTACCGGCCTGGTACACCATGCGAGATGCCCGGTGGCGATCATTCGTCCTGAGTCCGAATCCTCGATCAGTGATGCCCCCGTCCTGCTGGGCATCGACGGGTCGCCGGCCTCCGAAGCGGCGACGGCGCTGGCCTTCGACGAGGCATGCCGCCGCGGCGTAGATCTGGTGGCTTTGCACGCGTGGAGCGACGTGGCAGTCTTCCCGATTCTCGGCATGGACTGGCACGAGTACGAGAGCCAGGGACACGAGATACTGAGCGAGCGGCTCGCCGGCTGGCACGAACAGTACCCCGACGTCCGTGTGCATCGTCGCCTCGTCTGCGATTCGCCGGCCCGCTGGCTCACCCGTGAGTCTCAGCACGCCCAACTGGTGGTGGTCGGCAGTCGAGGGCGAGGCGAATTCGCAAGCACATGGTTGGGTTCGGTCAGCAGCGCCGTCGCACAGTCCGCCAACGTACCTGTCCTCGTGGTACGCGCATGATCGTCACGCTGACTATGAACCCTGCGCTCGACATCACAACGAGCGCAGATCAGGTCCACCCGACCGACAAGATACGTTGCCGCGCCGCCCGTTACGATGCGGGCGGCGGTGGCATCAATGTCGCCCGCATCGCGCATGTTCTCGGCGGGTCCGTTTCCGCGGTGTTCCCCGTGGGCGGACCAACCGGCGATCTGCTGACCGAGCTCGTCGGCGACGCCGACGTTCCGTATCGCCGCGTCGCGATTTCCCTTCCGACTCGGGAGAGCTTCACCGTCGACGAAGACAGCAGCGGCCAGCAGTACCGGTTCGTCCTTCCCGGGCCGCGTCTGACGCCGGCCGAACAGGAAAAGTGCCTTGACGAACTTTCCTACGCGGCAAGGTCGGCCGAGATCGTGGTGGCTAGCGGCAGCCTTCCGCCCGGCGTTCAATCCGACTTCTATCAGCGAGTCGCCGACATCTGTCGAGAGCTTGGGGTGCTGCTGGTGTTGGACACCTCAGGCGGTGGCCTTGCGCACATCACGTCCGGGGTATTCCTCCTGAAGCCCAGCGTCCGAGAGCTGCGAGAGTGTTTCGGTCGCGAACTTGCCACCGAATCAGAACAATTGGCCGCCGCGCACGAGCTCATCGACTCTGGCATCAGTCAGGCGGTTGTGGTGTCCCTCGGCGCCAACGGCGCACTATTGGCTACCCGGCACGGCAGCCAACGTTTCCCAGCTGCTTCGGTGAATGTCGTCAGCGGCGTCGGCGCGGGTGACGCCATGGTTGCGGCGATCACGGTCGGCGTGACACGGGGATGGCCGCTGAGCAAGTCGGTGCAGTTCGGGGTTGCTACCGGAGCGGCTATGCTGATGACCCCAGGAACCGCGCCTTGCCGTCGTGAGGATGCGGAGCGGATCTTCGACCTTGCGCCGGGGCCAGAGGATATCGTCAGCTAGCGGAAACCGTTTGCGAGACAGGCGGTTCGCGATACAGCGCGGCACCGGCCGTGGTCCCCGCGCCCGCGGCAACCACCATTGCACGAGCGCCCACCGGTAGAGCCTTCAGCGCCTGCTGCATTGCCGCGGCAAGCGAGGCGGTGTGCATCTTGTCGTCGTCGGCGACGACGATGCGTTCGAGAGATACATCCAGGTGCCTGGCCAGTGCGGCACGAAATCTGTGTCGTGCGGGCGCCGCGATGATCACATCGATATCGGACAGCGGTAGCCCGGAGTCACTCAGACATTCGCGGGCCGCTTGCGCCGCGGTAGCAGCCAGCCGCTCGTCGAGATCCGATGACTCCCTGAATCGCAGCACATTTCGCGCATCCTGGGATCCGACTGTCGCTTGAAAGTCGTCACCGTCATCGGGACCGTTGGCCCATCTGATTGGACCCAAGCCGTAGTCGTCATCGGTCCACCTGCACAGCAGCGCGGCGCCGACGGGCGAGAACGGGAAATGTTCGCTCATCCCCCGGCCGGGATCGGCATCGCTGGCGGTGATGAGCGCACACCTGATCGTGTGCGACCTCAGGAATCCGTCGACGATCTGGAGTCCGGTCAGGATTCCGCACGTTCCGTTGGAGATGTCGAACGAGAACGTGCCGTGCCTGTCACCATGCGGATCCTCGGGATTCGCCCCGATGTCTTCCTGGATGAGTGCTGCGAGTGCGGGCTCGGCCAAGTTCTTGTCCCGATAGATTCCGGCATTGACAAGCAGATCGACGGCATCGGCGTCTCGGCGTGCCTCGTGCAGACATGAATTGGCAGCCGAGACCGCGAGCTGCAGCGCGCTGTGGCGAGACCGCCAGCCGCCCTGCGTGATACCCAGTCGATCAATGATTGTGCCCATAGCGGTTCACCAGCTCCCCGTCGAGGGTCATGAGTACCACGCCGATCTCAAGCCCCGATGCGAGCGCGATGAGCGCGATCGTTTCACCGGGCAGGATGCGGCCGGCTTCCAACTCTTCGACCAGCGCCACGGTATGCGTCGTCGACGCCGTATTCCCGTAACGGTCAACTGTGATCACGGCGTCGTGGCGCGGGCCATCCCCGAAGACTGACTTCATTTCGGCCATCCCCTTGCGGATGGCACGGGCCGACGTCTGATGCGTGATCACGTGGTCGATATCACCGATCGCGATCCCTGCCGCCTCGAGCACTTCATTCAGCAGGACTGGCGTATCCGCGATGGCGACACGCTGAATCGCCCTGGAGTCGGTGAACATTCGGGCACCCGGATCCCCGCTCTTCGGGTACGCCAGGCACAGCCGGCTGTGGTCAGCGATGGTGGTGAAGCCGGCGAGGCTGATCGAGCCCGACCCGGCATCGGCACGCTCCAGCATCAGGGCTGCGCCTGCGTCTCCAAGCGTCAGGCACGCGAGTTCCTTGCTCATGATGGTGCGGATGTGGCGTGCGGCGTTTCGGCCCAACGGGGAGATGTACTCGCCGCTGACGACCAGGCCGCGCTCGACGATGCCCTGACGTATCCAGTTGTTCAGCACCGTGACGCCGGTCAGCATTCCAGCGCAAGCATTCGAGAGGTCGAACGTGATCGCGCTCGTGGCGCCGATCTCCCTGGCGATCGCGAGGCTCATCGTGGGCTCAAGACGCTGAGCGAGGCCACCGTGAAGTTTCGTGATGCTGCAGTTGATCACCACGTCAAGCGATGAGCCATCGCGTTGCGCCTTGTCAAGACAGTCGCGCGCCGCCTTCGCGGCAAGGGTGTAGGAGTCCTCGTCGCCTACCGATACTCGCCGTTCATGAATTCCCGTGAGCCGTTCCAGGTCAATGTGAGTGTTGTGGCGCGTAGTCGACATCAGCTCGTCGGTGGTGAGACGCGTTTGGGGGAGGTGGCGGCCCGCCCCTGCCAGGCGGGCACGGTACGGCTCGCGAGCGTTGTCCCTGGGGTCGTCCATCACGAGCCAGCTAGAGCTCATTGGCCATGCCTCCCTTCGAGTTCGGTATCGAGAGCGTCAGAAGCCGCTCACAGTGTCGACGCGACAAGTCCGGCCAGGTCGACGAGGCGGTGGGAGTAGCCCCACTCGTTGTCGTACCAGCCGACGATCTTGACCAAGTCTCCAGTGACTTTGGTGAGCCCGGAGTCGAAGATGCACGACGAGGGGTCGGTCACGATGTCGGAGGAAACGATGGGATCCTCTGTGTACGTGAGGAAGCCCTTGAGCTCGCCGTCGGCGGCAGCGGCGAATGCGGCGTTGACCGAGTCAACCGTTGCCGGTTCGCGCACGGTGACCGTGAGGTCGGTCGCTGACCCTGTCGGCACCGGTACCCGCAACGCGTAGCCGTCGAGCCGACCCTCGAGTTGCGGAAGCACCACGCTGATCGCCCTCGCGGCGCCGGTGGAGGTAGGCACCACGTTGATCGCAGCCGCGCGAGCCCGTCGCAGATCCCGGTGCGGACCGTCCTGCAGGTTCTGGTCCGGAGTGTATGCGTGGATCGTGGTCATCAGGCCGCGCTCGATTCCGAACGTCTCGTCGAGCACCTTCGCCATCGGGGCCAGGCAGTTCGTCGTGCACGATGCGTTCGATACGACGGTCTGGGTGCCGTCGTAGTCGCGGTGGTTGACGCCCATCACGACGGTGAGGTCGGCGCCCTTCGACGTCGCGGACACCACCACCTTCTTCGCTCCTCCGTGGATGTGCCCCCTGGCCTGCTCTGCGGCGGTGTATCGCCCAGTGGCCTCGATCACGACGTCTACGCCGAGATCTCCCCACCGTAGCGCCGTCGGCCCATCGGCCACCGACCATGCCTTGATCGACCGGTCCCCCACCACG
>CAVWPQ010000032.1:0-6414 GCA_963756865.1 uncultured Actinomycetota bacterium
GAACGAAAATTGGTGCGGGAGAGGCTGTCGGCCGTCAATACGCTTGATTGGTGACCCAGGACGTCGATTCCGATACGTTCTATGCGGTCGGTGGTCGGTTGTTCGAGTTGGCCGGCGAGGTCTATGACGCGTTCGCGGTCAACGTGGCGATCCTCGGCGGCACGGGTGCGATGGCGGGCACCGACGATGCAGGCACCGCCTGGGCGACGTCGTATGACAGCCGGGCGCGCGACGTGCTCGGCGCGGTCAATGATCTGACGGCGGCGATGCAGAACTACGGCGGCGTCGTGATCCAGGCCGGCTACAACCACGCCGTCGCCGAATACAACGCCACCGCAAGCCAGCGGGGTGAGTCGCCGCAGCGCCCGCCCGAACCGGCAAGCGCGGCAGGCGTGCTGTCGGCGCCGCCGTCGGCCGGCGGCCCCGGCAAGGGTCTGTTCGACAACGCGCTGGGGCTGGTCGAACAGGTCGGGGTGCCGGTGCCCGACGGAGACACCGTCAAAGTCGACACCGCCGCGCAGGCCTGGGACCGGCTGGCCACGGTGTACCAAACGGTGACCGTCGTCGAGGCGCTGGAGGTCAATGCCCGCGCCTTCAGCGACACCCAGTCCCCCGAGGTCGAGTTCATCGTCCGGGACCTGCACGAGTTGCGCGACGCCACATCGGCGATCCTGGCGGGCTGCAGGGAGTTGGCGCAGTCCTGCACCGACTACCGCGCGGCACTCGAGGACCTGCGCGACCAACTCGAAGACATCCTGACCGACCTGGCGATCGAACTCGCCGTCACCGCCACCATCACGATCTTCGCCGCCTGCGTCAGCTTCGGCGCCGGCGCGGTGGCCGGAGCCGCCAAAACCGCCCACACCATCAGCAAGTTCGCCACAACCATCAGATCAGCCATCAGCGCATGGAAAATGTCGAAACGGATCAGCGCAGGCGTCAAGAAAGCCCACGACATCGCCGGGGTCCGCAAGCAGTTGGAACGCATTAAAAGCGTTGCGCGGAAGGAGAAGCCGGAGGAGTCCAGACCTGGAACTCGAGCCGACGCCGAACTCGCCTACAACACTCGAGCCGAAAGATTGAACCACACGTTTCGGACAGGGCATAAACTCGAAGGGCTAGTGGAGCGGTGTGGCGGACGCGAAGAGGCTATGCGGGAAATACTGATGCAGCTCAAAGGACGTGTCTCGCAGCAAGGCGAGTTCGAAACTGTGATCACATCGTCTGGCGAGGAAGTCACGGTTCGCGGATTCGTCGACGGCGCCGTAATCAAGATTGGAACGGCCTTTATTCCATGACATCACAACGTGATTGGCGGGACATCTCACCCGAAGAGGTAGCGATGGTCAGTGAGATCATCTTGAAATCCGGAATCCCAGCAGGCCGCCCACTTCTCGACGACCTGGCGGGCGCTGTTGTCTTGCCAGATGCCGTCTGGATATATGACGTCCGAACGTCGAACGACAAAACCGCGACGTCACTTCCCAACGGTCCTTTCCCAGTCCGCGCATTTGTGCCGAACCGGAATGCCTACCGTGGCGAGATCCTCATCTGGATCACAGATGGTCACTTGTCCGCTCTCGAATATGCGTGGGTGACTGACGAGCCACCGACGGCGTGGCCGCGACCAGATGAGATGGAAATTCGTGTTGATCGATCAGTGATGTCGAAAAGCGAAGCAGTGCCTAAAATGCTCGCAGGATACGAGCCGATTATTCGACGTTTCATCCTCGCAGAGTTGTCTGCCGATGAATTCGAGACTGACTTCTTGACGTACTTCAAGAGCGACCAAAACCAAGTCACGAGTGAGGAATTCGAAGTTCTCGATGGTCTCTTCGCAGACATCGACGAATATGTCGCAGATCCGCGGCTCAGAGCAGCGGGCGGGGGACTCGATGAGAATGAACTTCGATCACGCGCGCGGCAGACTTACGCCCGTCTTTACGGCGAACTGGAGAGTCCATCGTGATCCGCGTTGGATCTTGAACCGAAATGGCTGCGATGGCCACCGTGATCATCTCTGGAGTCAAGGCCAGGAGCAGCCGGTGGATCTCACGTTTGCGTTCCTTTCGCAGACTGACCATGAGCTCCTTGACGGAATAGTGTCTCGTCGAAAGACGGAACTGTGGGCGAGGGTGCAACGGTCTCAGTCAGTTTCCCGCTCGGACATTGAACAACTTCTCCTCACGCTCAATGACGAATTCCTCGACCATCTCGACGAAGAGTGGGAGCCAACGGATTACGGGAAGGCGGTCGATCGGATACTGCGTCAAATCAATAAAGTGCAGATTCAAACTTGGCCCTAGAAACCACGAAGGTTCGTGCCGTGTTCGTATTCAACTAAGCGTCCTGCTCGTCGCGGAAGAAATCGACAGTTTTCGCGACGCCGTCGTTGAGGGCGACCTTGGGCGTCCAGCCCAGAACTTCTGCGGCGCGGCTGATATCGAGGCAGGAACGCCGGAGGTCGCCGAGCCTCGGCGGATGTAACTCTGGCTCGTCTGGCTTTCCGGCGGCCTTGGCGATCGCCGAATGTAGTTGCCGGGTGGATGTTTCCACACCGGTACCAATGTTGAAGCGTTGTCCGCCGCCCTGTTCGCCGGAGGCGCGTACGAAGGCGTCGACGACATCGTCGACGAAAACGTAGTCCCGCGTGTCGGTGCCGTCACCAAAGATCTTCGTGGGCCTCCCAGCAAGAAGTGCGCGGGAGAAGATCGCGACAACACCGGCTTCACCGTGCGGATCCTGGCGCGGGCCATACACATTCGCCGGTGCGATGTGTGAGCACTCGAGGCCGTAGAGGTTGCGGAAGGTATTCAGGTACACCTCGCCGGCCACCTTGCTCGCGGCATACGGCGACGCGGGATTGATAGGCGCATCTTCGTTTGTCGGGTAGCTCGGCGGGGTGCCGTACACCGATCCGCCCGACGAGGTGTGCACGATCTTGCGGACCTCGGCCCGACGAGCGGCCTCGGCGAGCCGCACGGTGCCGACGACGTTCACCGAGGCGTCGAAAGACGGGTCCTGGACCGAGTGGCTCACGGAGATCTGCGCGGCGAGATGGAAGATCACCTCGGGTTGAACGTCCGCGAGCAGACCGTTGAGGTCAGCTTCGACGATGTCGGCCTTCACGAAGTCGAAGTCCGAGGACCGGTCGGCCTCGCCGAGATTGACGCTGTTCCCTGAGCTGAGATCGTCGACGCCGATCACGGCGTGTCCGTCCGCGAGGAGGCGATCAACCAGCGTGGATCCAATGAATCCCGCTGCCCCCGTGACCAGTGTGCGCATCGGGCCACCATACCGACGGCCGATGTCTGGCTAAAGCGTGGTGAGACCCGCCTGCGGCACCTGGGTCTGGATCTCGGTGATCTGGGAAGCGTTCGTTTCTTCCTGCGTCTGCATGGCCGCGACTGCGCTCTGTGACGCGGCACTGTGCTGAGTTCCGCGCTTTTCGAGGATGCTCGACGATGTTTCTGACTTCTGCATAGCCGCGAGTTGCACGGTGATCAATGCCGCGTCGATCGGACTACCCCCCGGTCCAGGCGGCGGAACCGGACCCGGTACTGAAACTTCGGCCATCGTCGCGGAGATCTTGCCGACCTGACCGAGTACTTCCTCGGCATTCAGCTTTATATTCTGACCGGCCACAGCTGACCCTCCTTCGTGACCTGCTCGGTTGCATAAACGATATCGGCATAGTCGGGGTTGTCGCCACGCCAAAGCGACAGCGCCTCCACGGCCCGGTCCAGATTGTGGTGCGCGCGGTAGAGAACGGTGGTGTTCGGGTCGCCGGACGGCTCGACCTCGATGAACCCTGGCCGCATGAACAGCGACTTGCCGTACAGGCGAACTTCTTGGAGCGCCGCCCACTGTTCGTCGGAGATCGGCGAGCCGCTGGCGAGGCCCCCGAGGATCTCGCGGATTACAGGCGCTACTTCGATGTGAAGCGGCTCGGCGCCTGCGAGCGCGGTGGCGACGGCTCCGGCGGTCGCCTCCCATGCGGCGGACTGTCGTTCAGTGGGGGGCAGGCTGGCGTCGTTGAGTTGTTCGTAGCTCTGCGGGGACATCACGGCGAGGCGGTGCACTCTGCTCTCGTCGAGTTCCGGGGCGGGTGTGGCGGCATCGATCGGCGAGCGGGTGGAGTCGCAGTCCTGGTAGTGGAGCACACCGGCGCGACGGGCAGGCAGAACGGACGAACCGCCGGGGTCGGTGGTCGCGGCGACAGCATGGAGCACGACGTTCGGGTCGTGCACGGCTCGTTCGGCGGCGTAGGCGACCATGGTGGCTGCCGGGTTGACCCAGCCGAAGTACTTGGCCTGAAAACCGGTGCCGAGCCCCGGATCAGCGAAAAGCACTCGGGTCGAACGGGGTACGTAGACACCGGGCGGGATGTAGCTGGCGCCGTCATTGCTGACGATGACGGTCTCTATGCCGGTGGCGACTTTGAAAATGCCTACGCACCAATGCAAACCGGGATACATGCGAGAAGCGTGCAAGAGTTCGAAGGCGAGTTGGATGGCATCGTCGAGATGCTGATCTTGGGTTTCAGAGCTGACGATCGCGGCGCCGGTGCCGGTGGCGGCGATGCCGGACGCAGCGAGGACGCTCGGCGGCACACCGGTCGCGGAGATGCCTGCCGTCGCAGCGGGAGGCGCAAGCGATGCAGCGCCGCCGGAGCCGCTGGCGGAGACCGTCGGCGTCGCCGAGCCCCTGGGTATGTCGGAGCCATATGCGGCGAGATTTCCTGGCGGTGGCGCGCCGCCGATCATCGGCGCAGGAGTGCCGGTGGATGCGGCGGGCGCTGGTGCGGGTGCGGCGTGACTGGCCATTGGGGTGGTCGCGGCGGCGGGCGGTGGCGCAGATGCGGCCGCGGGAGTGACGTTCGTGGCCGCCTGGGGCGGCGCTGGGGCCTGAGGAGGCGGGACAGCCGGCGGAAGCGCGCCGCCGGAGGACAAACCTTTGGCGAATCCCTGCGAGAGGTCGTTGGCCGCGGTGGTTGGTGTGGGCAGACCACCTGGTGTCGCGGGAGTGCTTGGCATGCTCGGCGTGCTTGGCATCGACGGTGTGCTCGGCATGGACGGCATCGACGGCGGCTTCATCCCGCCGCCCCCACCCATGCCCGACATGCCGGAAGCGGGCTTATCGGCGGAATCATGCCGGCGCCTGACT
Organism: uncultured Actinomycetota bacterium; assembly: GCA_963756865.1. Lineage (GTDB taxonomy): Bacteria > Actinomycetota > Actinomycetes > Mycobacteriales > Mycobacteriaceae > Mycobacterium. The sequence goes on from CAVWPQ010000032.1 coordinate 5,167, forward strand.
TGCGCTTGTTGCGCGGCGGGGGAAAGAGGCCCAGCAGGCTGGAGCATATCGCTTGTTCGCCCAGGAGCTTCCTCTCCCAAGGGTGGCGCTCCTCCAGGATCGCTTAACGTCATCTACGGGTTGCTTGATGTCATCCGTCCGTCCAGGCTTGCGGAGGACTTGAAGCTTCGTTGGGATTCGTTCCTTCAGGTTGATCGATGTCCGTCGTGCCGGGCTGCGGGCGGCGCCTGCGGGAACTTCTCGTTGCCCGCCATAAAGAATTGGCCCTGTCCGTTGGGACTGTAGGGCCGCGCCTGCACTGGCGTACCTGCCGCTCCGCCCGGAGTCGGCACGGTCGCCCCTTCAACTTTTGCCGCCTGCGACGCAATGTCGCCCGCGGCGGCGGCGGAGACCGCTTCTGCCGCTGCCCTCGCCTGAGTGAGAATCGCCCAGATCATCGACATCATCGCCAGAGCCCCGAACCAGCCGCCCTTGCTATCGATGATTTGCTGAATCGCATCGTGCGCCTGTTGATCTATGGCGTCCATCTGCGTTCGCGCATCTTCCACAATGCGGGCACATTCGTCGATCGCATCAGCCATCGAGGAGAACAAATCAGCCTGTGCCTCAACCGCTTTGCTATCACCTTGATAGGTGACGTGCATCCCTTCGATCATGCGGCCATCGTTGTCGCTGAGGATTGCAGACGCCGACGAACCGATGTCGCGAGCGCCAGCTTGAGAGGTTTGAGCGAACGTACGCTGCGCAGCGGCTGCGGCCGTCCAGGAGTCTGTAGGAGTTCTAGGCCAAATGCCGCCGACGATGAAGCCCGAAAACTTTCGAGTCGGCCCTGCGACGCCAGCGCCAACAGCTACCACCGAACGCCGACCTTGTAGCAAGTCCCCAGCGGGCCCCCTAAGCAATCGCTGAGTCGTAGTGTCGTTGTCGTATGCATCAGGCGCACGGTCTCGGCATGTTCTCGCTGTACAGCAGCATGCCGTCTATGTACTGCTGAAGCGTGCGGGTCAGATAGCGCGGCGGATCCGCATGGTCATTCAGAAGGTCTGGATTCGACCCGCCCACTCCAACGTATCGGCTTTGAATTTCGGAATCGCTGATTTCCGCTCGGGGGAATCAGGTTCTCCGAGTTCAAGAATGCGTTGCCCCGCTCCGTTTCATCCCGCATAGAGGGCCGATGGCCTCGCAAAGCGCCTTGTCAGCTTCTTCGGTGAAGAGTTCTTGTGGCGCTGCTTGGGGGGTGGGCTGCGG
>CAVWPQ010000033.1:0-41240 GCA_963756865.1 uncultured Actinomycetota bacterium
AGCAGCCGCACCATGGCCCTGGTGGGAATCTCGGCGGCGAAGCCCATGACCTCCACGTCCCGTCGCCGAGGTCGGCGAGCAGCCGCGGAATCAGCTCGTTCAACCATCCCTCCAGCCGTTTGACGCGGCGCGGAGAAAACGCCTGGTTCACCAGTTTTCGCTCGACCTCATGTTGCGGCGGGTCGGTATTGACCAGCATCAGGCTCGGCGCTGACGAGGCCTCCTGTAGCGGGTCCCGAGACGAGAACGTCGCACTGTCCCTGGCGGCGGCGAAAACCTGGTCGTAGCGGAACAGCGCCCAAGCGGTGACGGGCTCATCGGCCCCGGGAATCGTCCCGGGTGGCCAATCCCGGTACCCCGCAACGGGTGAAACGCCGCGGAGCCGGTCGTAGATCGGATAGGGATTGGCGATACCCGCCGGCGTGGTGAGCAGATCGAGGGCAGATGTGGTCTCAGAAACAGTGCTGGGTGGCATGTCACCAGCCTCTGCCCGCGGCCGCTGCGAATCGATCCCCCGTTGGAGTGCACTTCTACCCCCGTACGAGGGGAATTGCGCGTTCCACCCCGCTCTCGACACCTCCTGGACGACAGTGGGGACCGTGACCGCTGCCAGTGATACCTCGGGCGCACCGACCTCGGAGGCCCTGTCCGACGGCGACCACCCGGGCTGGGCGTCGCGTCGCGTCAAGGAGACCGACGCCGCGCGTCGCTATCGCGAGGCATTCGCAGACTGTGGCGCCGTTCCCTCCGACGACCCGATCGCAGTCGTCGCCGAGGCGGTGGATGCGAAGGCAACCGCCGTGCGCAACGCATTGGAAGCGCTCGGTGACGAAGACGCGCTCAACGCGCTCGAATCGGTCTTGGACCTGTCATCGCTCGAGCGCGAGCTGATCGAGGACGGCGCGAGACGGCGCACCTTCGCGCTCCTGCAGGTGCAGGAGGGCCTGAGCAAGTTGAGAGCCGTCGACGACGTCGCGATGATCGTCGACCGGGCGCCGCGGGAACTGGTGGAGTCATGCGGGTTCGACCGCGCCGTGCTTTTCCGTGTGCACGAAGGTCGAATGGTGATGGAATCCGCGTACTTCGGCGAAGACCGCGACGGTGCGGACAAGATGGTCGCCTTCGCGCAGTCGGTGGCGCCGCCGTTGGATCACATGCTTCTCGAGACGCAGATGATCCGTCGCCATGCGCCCGCGATCGTGCGCGACGCACGCAACGATCCTCGCGTCAACCGCCCGATCGTCGACTTCTCGATGACGCACTCGTACGTCGCGGCGCCGGTGATGCCGACTGGAAGGGTCATCGGTTTCCTGCACGCCGATCGCCTGTATTCGGGCCGCACTGTCGATGAAATCGACCGCGACACCGTGTGGGCCTTCGCCGAGGGTTTCGGATACGCCTTCGAGCGCACAGTGCTGCTGGAGAGAATGCGTCGCCAACATGCCGATGTCCGACGCGCGTTGGCGATGGCAGACGACGCTGCGCGCGCGTTGCAGGACGCGGATCTGGACCTGCGCAAGATCGAACCGGTCGAACGAAGCCCTGCCGCCCGGTCGTTGGCTGAGGTGCAGACGCGGGTCATGGCGCTACTCACCCGGCGCGAAGTCGAGGTCCTCCGGCTGATGGCAGCGGGCCGCACCAACCAGCAGATCGCCGACGAACTGGTCATCTCGGCGGGCACGGTGAAATCTCATGTCAAACGGGTGCTGCGCAAACTGCATGCGACAAATCGCGCAGAGGCCGCCTCCGCCTATGTTCGGCTTGCCACCGCGCAGGAGCTCCGCTGAGCACACCGCCAGTGCCGCCCCGCATCGCCGAATTTCCTATATGTCCATAGTCGATAACATCGATTGCGCGCAGAATTGCGACTTAATTGCCCTTTGGGACCCATCTAGGCCATATGATGTACCTCAGCGATACCCAGGATGCGCCAGATTCGGCGCGTATCATTCGGAGGTGACTTCAGGTGATTGCCACCAAGGAGGCGAGTGAAAAGCTGGTGCGTGACTTCCTGGGAGCCTGGACGACGGGCGACCTGGATACGATTTGCAGCGCATTCGCGTCTGACGCCGTCTACCACAACGTGCCCGTGAAGCCGATTCACGGCATCGAGGGGATCCGAGCCATCTTCGCGGCATTCCTTGGGGCATTCGCCGAGGCCGAACTCGATGTCGTCACGCTTGCCGCCGCGCCCGGGCTTGTGCTCGTCGAACGCATCGACTACTTCACCATGAAGGACGGTCGCAAAGTCGTTCTGCCGGTGACCGGCGTATTCGTCGTCGAGGATGATCAGATCACCCGCTTCAGCGACTATTTCAATCTGGCGGACTTCGAACGCCAGAGCGGCTTCACGCTGTGAGACCGCGTCGATCTGGCACGATTCGTTGATCGCGACGAGGAGCCAGAAGGGGGTGTCAGCGGTGCCGAAGGCCGTCCCAGCGGTCAGGCGCAGGCCCAAGGATCGCAAACAGCAGATCCTCGAACAAGCCGTCGCCCTCTTCATCGAACGCGGCTTCCATTCGGTCAAGCTGGAGGAGATCGCGGAGGCGGCAGGTGTCACGGCGCGTGCGCTGTACCGCCATTACGAGAACAAGCAGGCTCTGCTCGCCGCGGCCATTCTCACCGCGCAGGACGAATACCAGAACGCCCGCCGCGCAAAGGATCACGACGCCACGGCGGCAATCCCGCCACTGCACGCAGAGCTGCCGAACCTGATTGCCGCAGCCGTGGTGACCCGAGTGCTGACGGTCCTGTGGCAACGCGAAGCCCGCTACCTCAACGGCGCCGACCGTGCAGCGGTCCGCCGACGGATCAATGCGATCGTCTCGGGTATGGACGAAGCCGTCCGGCTCGAGGTGCCCGGCCTGGACCCGAGCCATTCGGAGCTGCGGGCCTGGGCGGTGTCGAGCACCCTCACCAGCCTCGGCAGGCACAGCATGACGCTGCCGGGCGACGACCTGACCGGGCTGCTGTACCGAGCGTGCATGGCAGCGGCGCGGACCCCGGCCGTCTCCTCGTTGGAGCAAATCGACGCGACACCGGAGCGAGCACGCACGCCGTTCTCCCGACACGAGACCCTGCTCGCCACGGGAGCCCGGCTGTTCCGCGCACAGGGTTATCCGGCCGTCAGCACAAGCGAAATCGGCAAGGGGGCGGGCATTGCGGGTCCGGGGCTGTATCGCTCGTTCTCATCCAAGCAGGCGATTCTCGACGCACTCGTCCGACGGCTCGACGAATGGCGCAGCCTCGAATGCATCCGCGCGATGCGCGCTGACGACGCGGCCGACGAGCATCTGCGCACGCTCGTCGCCGGACACGTCCGGTTGAGCGTTGACGATCCCGACCTGCTTGCCGTCTCGATCACCGAGCTGTCGCACGCATCCGGCGAGGTTCGGGACGGCTTCGTGCGAAACCAGTCCGACCGCGAAGGCCAATGGATCGACCTCATCCGCGAACTCGTCCCGGCGACGACCGTCGCAGAAGCGCGGTTGCTCGTCGCTGCGGCGCTCAGCTTCATCGAAGACGTCTCGCGCACATGGCATCTCACCCGCCACGCCGGGGTGAAGGACGAGATGACGGCTATCGCGTTGTCGATCTTGATGAGCCGGTCACCACAGAGCGCAAACGGTACCGCCGTCGGCGACCTGGGTGGTTCCGGTGACCATCGAAGCCTCGTCTGACAACAGGAATGCCGCGACGGCGGCCATCTCCTCGGGTGCCGCCATCCGGCCCTGCAGCCGCTCGATCATCGAAAGCCCGCCCCCGTCGCCCAATGCTTGATCGAACATCGTGATCGCGGTCTGCTGCATCGGCGTGTCGACGAACGCCGGCAACAGCGCATTGGAACGTACATTGGCCGAACGGAATTCGGCGGCGGTGACACGACTGAGGTGGATGATGCCCGCTTTCGCCATCCCGTAGGCGACGGTGCCCGCTGCCGCGACGTGGCCGGCAAGCGACGACATATTGACAATGGCTCCGCCGCCACGCTCGACCATCCGCGGCACCGCATGCTTGGTGCACAGCCACGCTCCGCGAAGGTTGATTCCGATGACCCGGTCGAAGTCGTCGACGGTCGTGTCGACGAGCGGCGCGAAGTGGACGACGCCGGCATTCGCGACGAGCTTGTCGACCCCGCCGAACGCGTCGACGCAGGCTTCGACCATCTCGATCACCTGCGCTTCGCTGCTGACGTCGACCGTGTGCCCGACGGCTCCGCCGCCGATCTTGGTCGCCGCGGCGTCGGCGGCGGCGCCGTCGATATCCGCACAGACCACCTTGGCTCCCTCGTCGGCGAGCCGCTGCGCGATCGCGAGGCCGATACCGGCGCCCGCCCCGGTCACGATCGCGGCCTTACCGGACAGGTCTGAATACGTCATCGGCTAGCCCTTTCCGATCATGTACCGGCTCACACCGCACTCGCGAACGACCCGATTGTCCGTCCGATGTCCTCACGTTCGGCAGGTAGTGCCCCGAACATCACCAGGCCGATATCGGCGGCGCCGTCGGAAAGCCGCAACGGTGACACCCCCAGGTCGCGCAGGATCCACGCCACGGCGTCCGACATCTGCTCTTTCGTGGTCGCATCGGCGTCGCCGAACAGGCCGCATCCGCGTGGGCGCCCGGCCGCACGGAGGTAGACGATCAGGCCGCCCCCCGAGGCCGCCATCTCCGCCAGAGCGCTGTCGAGGTCGCGCCCGCATCGGCATGCGGTTCCGCCGAATACGTCGCCGGTGATGCACTCCACGTGGACGCGCAGCGCCACCGGCACACCGGGACCTGCCGCGCCGACGATCACCGCCAGGTGGTCGGCGCCGTCGTGCACACTGTGAAATCCGAGCACGCGGGAGTCGATGCCCCTGATCGGCATGACCGTGTCGGCCACCCGGACCACTTGGGGCTCCGTGCGCCGCCGGTATTCCGCGAGTTCGGCTATCGAAATGGCCTGAAGGCCATATTCGTCCGCGAAACCGGCCAACTCGGCATCCCGCGCCATCGCAGACGGTCGGTGGCGGGACACGAGTTCACAGAGAACTGCCGCGGGCCGCCGTCCCGCCAGGCGAGCCAGGTCCGATGCCGCCTCGGCTCCCCCGGCTCGTCCGAGCACACCGCCCGTACCCGCCAGCACCGGGATGACGTGGCCGGGACGCCGGAAGTCGGCGGCGCAGGAGTTCGGTGCGGCAAGCTCGGCAATGGTTCGGGCTCGGTCGGTCGCCGAGATTCCGGTGCCCACCCCGGCCCAGTCGACCGAGACCCGCTGGGCGCCTGCGCCCGTTGGCCGGTCGGTCGGGCACATCGGCGGCAGGTTGAGCCGATCGCACTCCGAAGACGCAAGGGCGACCCGAACCAGCCCGGAGGTGTGCCGCACGGTGAACGCGAGCAGCTTCGGGGTTGCGGCGTCGGCAGCGAAGACGAGGTATCCGTCGTCGTCTTGTCCGGGTTCCGCGGTGACGACGACGGGCCGCCCCGCTGCGACCGCCGAGATGGCGCGTCGCACCCGCACGTCCGTCGTTTTCATCCGTGCTCCTGTTCCGCGCCAACCCCGGCAAGACGACGGAACCGGCTGCCATGGAATACCAGCGGTGGGGTCTCGGGATCGCCGCCGAGCCCGCAGATCTCCAGCAGCGCGATGGTGTGGTCACCCGCGCTCACCTCGGTGTGCAGTCGGCAGTCCAACCAGGCGCTTGCCCCGTCGACCACGACCGCCCCGCCGGGCAACGCGCTCCATGACACCCCGGTGAACCGCTCACAGTCCTTGCGCGACAGCCTCATACAGGCATCGTCGTGGCTGTCGGCGAGCACACTGAGACCCAGCCGCGGCCTCGCCCGCAACCGGGGCCAGGTGGTCGACGTGTTCTGAACGCAGAGGGAGACGAGGGCCGGTGCGATTGACACCGGGGTGAACGTGCTCGCCGCCATCCCCACCGGTTCGCCGTCGACGACCGCGCAGACCGCGATCACGCCCGACGGAAAACAACCGAACACCCTTCGCAGTTCGGCTTCGCCGATGTCAGGAGCGGTCGCAGGCACCATCGTTTCGACCTGCTAACCCAGCCCGCGCAGGAAGTCGAGCAGCAGTCGGTTGGTCTGCTCGGGCTCCTCCTGCTGAATCCAGTGGCCGACGTCGGAGATCATATGGGTGCCTTGGTAGTTCGTCATCACCTCGTCTGCGCGTTCGACAGCCTCTGCGCCCCATGTGGTTCCGACGTCGTACTGGCCGCCGATGAACATCGCAGGCGGGGTCAGCGGCACACCTTCCATGTCGGCGAGGTCGTGCCAGTCGTTGTCGATGTTGTGATAGAAGCTCAGCGGCCCGCCGAAGCCGGAGCGTTCGAATTCGCCTGCGTAGAAGTCGACGTCGGTGTCGGTGAACCAGGCGGGCATCGTCTCGGGATAGATGAACGCGTCCTTGAGCCGGGCACCGTCGGCCATGCACAGCGGGCCCGCTCGGATCACCTCGATCGGGTCCATCGCCGCGAGGTCGACGCCTGCGTCGACGGCCGCCTTGGTTGCTGCGATCATTCCCTCACCAGAAACCGTGTAGGTCAGGCCCAACAGCCAGGCCCGCACATCCTCCTCGATCTCGGCGATGATGCCGTCCTGCGCGGAGAAGTAGTCCTGATACCAGACCCGCCCCTCGCCTGCGAGCTCCAGGTGGTAGTCGTTGGGCCTGCGCTCGCCGAAGGGACTGCCCGGCAGGCCGATCACGCCGCGGCCTGCGAACGGGACGCTGATGCCCACCACGCCCGAACACTTCTCCGGGTGCAGCCAGGCGAATGTCCACGCGACCGGCGCGCCCCAGTCGTGACCGATGACGACGGCCTTGTCCTCCCCGTAGGCCTCGATCACTCCGAGCACATCACCGACCAATTCCTTGATGCGGTAGGCCGATTGGACCCGGTACTTCGACGAGCGCCCGTAGCCGCGCTGGTCGATGGCCACCACGCGGTATCCGGCGGCGGCGAGCACGGGAAGCTGATGACGCCAGGAGTACCAGGACTCGGGAAACCCATGCAGCAGAACGACCAGCGGCCCCTCGCCTTCCTCGACGGCGTGTATCCGGGTGCCCCGGCAGTTCAACATCCGATGCGGCATCTGCGTCCTTCCCTTTTCAAGAAATAGCTAGGCGGTGCGGCCGACAGCAACCTGGTCGACAGCGATCCCCTCGGGGGTCTCCGGGACCGGTGGTGTCGGCACGGTGCGGTCGGCGTAGTTGCGGGCGATGAGTGTCTTCTGACCGGACAGCCTTGTGCGGGCCCACTTGCCGAGTACCTTGGCGGCAACGCTCGGCTTCATCAGGGCGGCAGGCGGTTTGACGAGATGGACCACCGCCAGGAATTCGCGATAGGTGTCGAGATCGTCGTGGACCAATTCGAGGACGCGGTCCATGTACCAGGTGAGCCCACGGAAGTAGAACGGCCGCTTCTTGTCCACGTCCTTTATCCAGCCGAAGCGCAGGTTCTGCTCGCGGATCACGAACCACGCGGTGTCGGCCATCTTGCTGATCGACCGGAAGTAGCGGCGCGCCAGGTCGGGATGCCCTGCGCCGTATTTGGCAAGCGCGAGTTGCATCTCGCGGACTTCCTTGAGCGCCAACGACATGCCAAGCCCGGACACCGGGTCGGCGCTGGTGTAGGCGTCTCCCACCACCAGCAGTGCCTTGGGCAGGTTGCGCTTGCGCTCGTAGCGCAGCCGAAGCATGTTGGGGTAGCGGAAGTTGTAGATCGGGGACGCGGGCTCCAGTCCGTCGATGTTCTCACCGACCACCGGTGACGGCATCCGGTCGGCGAAGGCGCGGAACTCCTGTGCGGTGCGCGGGGGCGAGTAACAGTTGTAGGCGACCAGCGACGTGGACAGGATGCTGCGCGAGCTGTCGGTGTAATACTGCGCGGCGTAGGTGTCCTCGTAGGGCCGATACGCGTAACAGATGACCATCACCTTGTCCGTCCATCGGCGCTCGGGCGGGACATAGTGTTGCACAGTGGAATAGAAGCAGTTGATGATGTCCTGTTCGACTTCCGGAGCGCCGACACCGATGCGATCCAGGATCTCAGGCAGCGGGGTGTTCTTACCCGAGGCATCGACGACGAACTCGGCTGGCACCACATCGATGCCGCCGGTGTCACGCGCGACGGCAACGCCGATGACGGCTTCTCCGCCGCCCTCGAAGACCAGATCGGCCACTTCGGACTCGTAGCGGAAGCTGATTCGCGGTTCGTCGTCGAGTCGCCGACGCACGCACCACTCGAGCAGCGGCCTGCCCGCGCAGACGATCTGGATGTCGCTGGTGCCCGGCTTCTTCCACTCACCGCCCAGCCGGATCCGGTACTGCGCGGCCATGTCCACCTTGAAGGCGCCCTCACGCACCATGTCGTCGACGATGCCTGGGAAGATGCGTTCCAGCTCGATCTGACCCGCGGTGAGCAGATGGTGCAGGTGCCAGCCCTGCGCGGCACCCGGTCTTCCTTCGCGGCGCGGATGAGGGCCGTCCTTCTCCAGGACGACCACCCGGTCGAACGTCTCGGTGAGGACCTTCGCCGCGGCGATCCCTGCGATGCTGCCGCCGATCACGACCGCGGTGCCCCGCCCCTGCCTGCGGATGTCTGCCAGGTCGAGCTCGGCGTAGTCCACCCGTTCACGGGTGTTTCTGCGGACCGCCCCGCTCGGAACGAACTTCTCGTAGTACAGCCCGACACGAGGAAAGCCGTTGTCTGCCAACCACGCTCGGGACGCCTCGATCATTGCTGAAGGCCCGCACAGATAGACGTCGGCATTGCCGTCGGCGAGCATTGTCCCGTCGATCAGGTCGGTGACCACCCCGACGGGGCCGTCCCAGGTCTCATCCGGTTGCAACACGATCGCCTGGACGTCGAGGCCGGGCACCCGCTGCTCGAGCGCTTTCAGCTCGTCGAGTTTGCAGAGATCCTCGGCGGCGGTCACCCCGTAGAGGAGACGAACGGGCTGCGTGTTGTCGGCGCCAAGGGTCTCGGCCATTGCGAGGATCGCCGACAGCCCGGTGCCGCCCGCAACCAGGAGTACCGGACGCACGACAGGACGCAGATGGAAGCCGCCCTTGCTGCACCGCAACGCGATGCGGTCACCGGGCTTCGCCCGGTCGCGAAGGTAGTCCGACATCACCCCGGCGGGGAGCAGCCTGATGATGAATTCCAACTCGTTACGCCCGTCGGCCGGATGGGCATAGGAGTAGTTGCGCCACGATTCGGTTCCCGGCACCCGCAGCTGGGCGAATTGGCCGGCCTTGTATGCGAGCGCAGGCAGTCCCGAGGCGTCGACGGTGAGGATGGCGGTGGTCGGGGACAACTGCGTCACCCCGGTCACCACCCCGTCGCCGGTGACGACCAGTGCCGCGTTGTCGTCTACCGGGTACTGGAGGTCGATCAGGCAGTCAGAGGTGGGAAAGGTCTGGCAGGTCAGCACTTTTCGGGCGTCACGCTCGACGTCGGAGAGGCCCTCGGTACGGCCCATCTCGTAATCGCCTGCCGCGCAGGTCGCTACGCATGTCCCGCAGATCCCGCTCTGACATTCGCTGACGATGCCGATACCGCTTTCCTCTGCGGCGTCGAGGATCGACTGTTCCGGCCGTACCGACATTGTCCGCTGAGTCCCGTCCGAGTAACGGACGTCGACCTGACAGGTCTTCACGGCGGTGCCCCTTCTGTGAACCATCGATGACTAGACGATGGCGTTTTGCGGCTTCTTCGCGATACGCGCGTTGAGCCGTGGCATGACCTCTTCGGCCAGCAGGCGCATCGACTCCTTCCACGGACCCGGGTCGTCGCTGTAGTCGAAGCCGAGGACAAGCAGGTGGCCGAAGCCGCCGACCTGGTCGTAGGTGGCTTCCAACTTGTCCACCACGGTTGCCACCGACCCCACCACGAAGGTGTTCTCCGCCAGATACTCGGGCGTGACGTCGTCGTCGGGAACAGACGGTTTGTGCTTGTAGAACTTGGTCATCCCGAACATCCGGAATGTCGGAAGCACGTACTCCCGCATGTTTCGGCCCATCATCCCGTCGACGGCATAGCGGAATGCCTGCTCGTCGGTTTCGGCCACCAGCACCTCGCGGACCAGTCGCCAGTCACGTCGATCGGGGGTCCGTCCGCTGCGCGCTGCACCTTCCAGCACCGCATCCCAGTGCGTCGCGACATACTCGGCGTTGAGATCGAGGCTCATCGGCAGGTATCCCCGCTCGCCCGCGAGCTTGAGCGTTTCGGAGCCCGCGCTGAATCCGGTGACACCGATGGGTGGATGCGGCGTCTGAAACGGCTTGATATGGCGCGACATCAGACCATCGAACATGGGGGCAATGCCGTTGGCGTTCCAGTACTTTCCGCGGTGCTCCCATGGTCCGTCGTCGGTCCAGACCCGCAGCATCACCTCGAGCGCCTCACGGGTCATCTCCCGGTGCTCACCGTTTTGTCCGTCCACGTCGAACAACGCCCAGTCACCGGGAATGCCGCTTGCGCCGACACCCAGCATGAACCGGCCCTGTGCGAGATGGTCGAAATAGGCAACGCGGTGGGCCAGTTCGACCGGATGGTGATAGGGCAGCAGATGAGCGCCCGGCGCGAGCTTGATCGACTTGGTGCGCATCAGCGCCTGCGCCAGCAATAGGTCAGGCGCGCAGATCGGTTCCCACGGCACCGTGAAATGCTCGCCGACCCACGCTTCCACGTAGCCCAGCCGGTCGGCCAACTCGATGATGTCGAGGTCCCACTGGGTCGCGTCGTACAAGCTGCGCTCCGGCGGATGCGCCGGCATCAAGAATATCCCGATCTCCATCGTCAACCCTCTCGGTCGGTATCGCCGGCTGCGACGTACAACACAGTACTAGCAAGATACATCATCGAACGCAAGTGGCACTCTTCTTGGCGATTTACGTCCTCGATGATTCTTTGACTGCGTATCGGCTATGGACATTTTGCCGCTGCGCCGCGTAGCCTCCTGAGGTCAGACGGTCCGCATGCAGGAAGGAGCGGCCATGACCGGCGATCTGTGCGAGGACAACGGCCACCGACGATTCGCCTCGCCGTCTCCGCTCGTCGAGCGGAGCCCGGCAGTGCAGGACTTCGAGTACGTCGACTACGAGGTCATCGACGAGGGCAGGATCGCGGTGATCACCCTCAACCGCCCGAGACAGCGCAATGCGCAGAATCGGGGGTTGCTCGTCGAATTGGGCTGGGCGTTCGACGCCGCCGAGACCGACGACACCGTTCGGGTGGTCATCCTGCGCGGCGCGGGACCTTGTTTCTCCGCAGGCCACGATCTTGGCTCCGCCGACGACGTGCGCGAGCGCACCCCCGGCCCCGACCAGCACCCCACGTATCAGTGCAACGGGGGGTCCTATGGCGGGGTGGAATCGCGCAATCGGCAGGAGTGGCACTACTTCTTCGAGAACACGAAGCGGTGGCGCAACCTCCGCAAGGTCACCATCGCGCAGGTTCACGGGACGGTGCTGTCGGCGGGTCTGATGCTGGCGTGGTGCTGCGACCTCATCGTCGCGGCCCGCAGCACGGTGTTCGCCGACGTCGTCGGCACCAGACTCGGGATGTGCGGGGTCGAGTATTTCGGTCACCCCTGGGAGTTCGGGCCGCGAAAGGCAAAAGAGCTCTTGTTCACCGGCGACTCCCTTGACGCTGATGAAGCCCACTCGCTCGGGATGGTGAGCAAGGTGTTCGAAGATGAGGAACTGTCAGACCGCGCCGTCGACTTCGCCCGCCGGATCGCCAAGCTCCCCACGGTCACCGCACTCCTGATCAAGGAGTCGGTGAACCAGACGGTCGATGCGATGGGATTCACAACGGCGCTCGACTCCTGCTTCAAGATCCATCAGCTCAACCACGCTCACTGGGCCGAGATCACCGGCGGCGCGCTGTCCTACGGAACAGTCGAGAACGGACTCGAGGACTGGCGCATCTCCCCCGAGATCCAGCCCGCGACCAAATACCGACCTTGACGCGAAGGCTGGCCAAGTAGTGGACGTCGACTACCCACAAGAGGCCGAGGACTTCCGGGAACGAGTTCGCACATTCCTCGACGAGTCCCTGCCCGGCGACTGGTCTGGGGTCGGTGCGCTGCCGGACGACGAGCGGGAGGAATTCACCGCGCGGTGGCGGCGAATCCTCGCCGACCGCGGTCTGATCGCGGTGTCATGGCCGACGGAGTACGGGGGCGCAGGCCTTTCGGCGATCGAACAGGTTGTGCTCGCCGAGGAATTCGCCCGCGCGGGGGCACCTCAGGGAACCGAGAACGACCAGTTCGGGATCGAACTGCTGGGCAACACGCTGATAGCGGTGGGAACCGAGCAGCAGAAGAAGCACTTCCTGCCCCGCATCCTGAGCGGTGAAGACCGCTGGTGCCAAGGCTTTTCGGAACCCGAGGCCGGCTCGGACCTGGCATCGGTTCGCACCAGGGCCGCCCGTGACGGCGACGAATGGGTTATCAACGGCCAGAAGATCTGGACGTCAGCAGGCCCCACCGCGAACTGGATCTTCCTTCTTGCTCGCACGGACCCCGACGCCGACAAGCACAAGGGGCTGTCGATTCTGCTGGTGCCGATGGACCAGCCCGGGGTCGAAGTCCGCGCGATCGTCAACGCGGCGGGCCACGCCTCGTTCTGCGAGGTCTTCTTCACCGATGCCCGCAGCCGGCTGGCCGACGTCGTCGGCGGACAGGGCGAAGGGTGGTCGACGGCGATGACCCTGCTCGGCTTCGAACGCTCGTCGTCGGTCACCACCGCTGCCATCGACTTCGGCAGGGACCTGGAGCGCTTGTGCCTGCTCGCGCGTGAGCGCGGTATGCACACCGACCCACGAATTCGCGACTCACTGGCATGGTGCTATTCGCGGGTTCAGATCATGCGTTTCCGGGGCTACCGCGCCTTGACGTCGCTGCTGAACGGGGCACGGCCTGGCGCCGACGCCGCGATCACCAAGGTCATCTGGAGCGAGTACTTCCGGCGTTACACCGAAATCGCCGCCGAACTACTGGGACTCGACGTGCTCGGCCCCCAGGGTCAGGGGAACGGCGCGGCGCTGATGGCGCCTGCGGTTGGCACCCCGAACTCGGCTGCATGCTGGATGGACGAACTGCTCTACGCACGCGCCGCAACGATTTACGCGGGCAGTTCTCAGATCCAGCGCAACGTGATCGGTGAACGGCTGCTTGGGCTCCCCAAGGAACGGACGACCTGACGTGGATCTCCGATACAGCACCGAACACGACGACTTTCGGGACACGTTGCGCCACGTCCTTCGTGACCAGTCATCGACGTCGCGAGCGCGCGGCGCCGATGGCTCCTGCGGTCACGATGTGCCGTTGTGGCGGTTGCTGTGCAGCGAACTGGAGCTGATCGGGCTGCACGTCTCGGCTCAGTACGGCGGAGCGGGCGGCACCCTTGTCGACACCGCGATCACCTTCGAGGAGGCGGGTCGTGCGCTGGCCTCAGTTCCGCTGCTCGGCACGACGCTGGCCGTCGAGGCGGTGCTGCGGATGGGCGACGACGAACAACGCGCCCGATACCTTCCCGGCCTGCTTTCCGGAGAGCGGATCGGGTCGTTGACGGTCGCCAGTCCCTCTGATGCATGCGCGCCGACGGTGCGCGCGGAATCGGTTGGAGAGCAGACAGTTCTGGTCGGCGAGTGCTCGCCTGTTCTGCACGGTCATGTCACCGACATGTTCGTCGTGCCTGCGACGACCGGCGACGCCGTTGTTCTGCACATGGTGGCCGCCGACGCGCCAGGCGTCACCGTTGTGCCCCTGCCCTCGTTCGACGGCACCAGGCCCGTCACCAGGCTGGAACTGGCTCAGGCGCCCGCCGACGCGCTCGCCGCCGGGACACCCGAGGACTTCGAGCGGGTACTGGACACCGCCCGGATACTGCTGGCAGCCGAGATGCTCGGAGGCGCAGAGGCCTGTCTTGCTCTGGCTGTCGAGCACGCGCGAAGCCGGCATCAATTCGACCGGCCCATCGGTTCCTTTCAAGCGGTCAAACACGCCTGCGCCGACATGTTGATCGAAATCGATGCGACCAAGGCGCTGGTGATGTTCGCCGCCATGAGTGCCGATGTCGATGCGCAGCGCAGGATCACCGCTCCGTTGGCCAAGGCGCAGGCCGCGGACACCTACCTGCTGTGCGCGAATTCGGCCATCCAGGTCCATGGCGGAATCGGCTTCACGTGGGAGCACGATCTGCACAGGTATTTCCGCCGAGCCCAGACGACGGCGGCGCTGTTCGGCGGCAGCGCGCAGCACAGGGCGCTGGTCGCCGACCGGGCAGCCCTTTAGATCTTCGAGGAGGCTTCTGTGATCACGGGTATCACGCTCAGTGACGTACTCGCGCGGCACGCCGAGATGCGGCCGGACGCGGTCGCGTTCGTCGACTCCGCGCGCAGGTGCACGTTCGGCCAGCTCGACGGCCGGGTCACTCGGCTGGCGAATGCCTTGCGGGAGAGGGGCGTACGTCATGGCGACCGGGTCGCGGTGCTCGGCCTCAACAGCATCGAACTGGTGGAGTCCTGGGTCGCGGCGCTACGACTTGGCGCGATCGCGGTACCCGTCAACTTCCGCCTGGTCGCCGAGGAGATCGCCTACGTTCTCGCCGACAGCGGTGCGACGGCGGTGATCGCCGATGCAGCGTTGAAACCTGTGGTGGCGCAGGCGCTGGTCGGGGCGCCAGCGGTGCGCACCGTGTTGACCATCGGAGGCGATCTCGACGCGATCATCGCCGGTGCCGACGACGGTGCGGCCCGTCTCCCGGTCGCCGATGATGCGCCCGCTTTCATCATGTACACCTCTGGCACGACGGGCTTTCCGAAGGGCGCGGTGATCACACACCGCAACCTCTACCTGCACACGTTCAGTTCGATCGCCACTCTCGGTCATCGCAGCGACGACAACTGCTGGATGGCGGTGGCGCCCCTGTTCCATACCGCGGGCGTCTCTGGAATGCTGCCGATGTTCATCACCGGCGGCACGGTCGTCATTCCACCGTCGGGCGGGTTCGATCCGAAGGCAATCCTCGCCATGATCGTCGACGAACGGGTGACGTCATGTTGGATGGTCCCGTCGGCATGGCAGATGATCTGTGCAACATCAGACCTCGACTCACACGACCTCAGCCGGTTACGCCGCGTCTGGTGGGGCGCCGCACCGGCATCAACGACACTGCTGCGCAACATGATCGATTCATTCCCCGACGCAGAGGTCATCGCAGCATTCGGTCAGACCGAGTGCAGTCCGATCACCTGCCTCCTGCGCGGCGAGGACTCGATTCGCAAGATCGGTTCGGTGGGCACTCCGATGCTCAACGTCGAGGTGCGCGTCGTCGACGACGACATGAACGACGTCCCGCAGGGCGAGGTCGGCGAGATCGTGTATCTGGGCCCACTGCTGATGAAGGAGTACTGGAACAAGCCCGCCGAGACCGCTGAAGCGTTTCGCGGCGGCTGGTTTCATTCCGGTGACATGGTCTCCCAGGACGCCGACGGCTACCTCTATGTGGTGGACCGCAAGAAGGACATGATCGTCTCGGGCGGCGAGAACATCTACAGCACCGAGGTGGAGAACGTACTGGCCGGACACGCCAAGATCGCCGAGGCGGCCGTCATCGGTGTGCCGGACCCGAAGTGGGGTGAGACTCCCATGGCGGTGATCGTCGCGCACGACAGCGCCGACCCGCCGACGGCCGACGACATCGAGACGCACTGCCGGGCCCGGCTCGCGTCCTACAAGCGACCCCGGCACGTCATCATCGTCGATGCGTTGCCCCGCAACGCCGGTGGCAAGGTGCTCAAAAACCGCCTTCGCGACGAACACGGCGCTGCGCGCTCCTATACGGCGGGTCCCGACGACACACCCCTTCTCGACGAGACCATCGGGGTCAACTTCGAGCGCACGGTGGCGGCTCACCCCGGCGTGGAGGCGCTGGTCGATGTCCCCAGTGGACGGCGCTGGACCTATTCCGAGCTCAACGCCGAGATCGACCTCATCGCAAGGGCTTTGATCGCCAGCGGTGTCAAGAAGTCCGATCGCGTCGGCATCTGGGCGCCCAATTGTCCGGAGTGGACGGTCCTGCAGTTCGCGACGGCGAAGATCGGCGCGATTCTCGTGACGGTCAATCCGGCATACCGGAGTCACGAACTGGCTTATGTACTGCGCCATTCCGGCGTCAGGATGCTGGTGTCGGCGACGAGCTTCAAGACCTCTGACTACCGCAGCATCCTCGACGAGGTGCGCAGCCAGGTGCCCGAGCTGATCGAGGTGGTCTTCCTTGACACTGACGACTGGGCACGGCTGCATCAGCGCTCCGAGCGGGTGTCAGCCGATGAGCTGCGGTCCCGGATGAGCGAACTCGATCCTTCGGACGCCATCAACATCCAGTACACCTCCGGCACAACAGGTTCGCCGAAGGGGGCCACGCTGTCGCACCTCAACATCTTGAACAACGGGTTCTTCGTCACTGAACTCATCAATCTGCGTCCCGGCGACCGGCTGTGCATTCCGGTGCCCTTCTACCACTGCTTCGGCATGGTGATGGGAAATCTGGGCTGCATCACCCACGGCGCCACCATGATCATTCCGGCGCCGGGGTTCGATCCCGGCGCGACGCTGGCGACCGTCGAAAAGGAACGCTGCACCGCCGTTTACGGCGTCCCGACGATGTTCATCGCGATGCTTGGTCACCCCGACCTCGTCGACCACGATCTGTCGTCACTGCGCACCGGAATCATGGCTGGTGCGACATGTCCAGTTGAAATCATGAAGCGGTGCATGAACGACATGAACATGTCGGAAGTTGCCATCGCTTACGGCATGACAGAGACTTCGCCGGTGTCCTGCCAGACACTCATCGATGACGACATCGAGTACCGGACCGCGACCGTCGGGCGGGTCCATCCCCATGTCGAAATAAAGATCATCGATCCGGATACCGGCGAGATCAAAAACCGCGGCCAGGCCGGCGAACTCTGTACGCGTGGCTATTCGGTGATGCTGGGCTACTGGAGCGACGAGGAGAAGACCCGGGAAGCCGTCGACGACGAGGGCTGGATGCACACCGGGGACCTGGCCGTGATGCGCGACGATGGGTACTGCGTGATCGTCGGGCGTATCAAAGACCTGGTGATCCGGGGCGGCGAGAACGTCTACCCGCGTGAGATCGAGGAGTTCCTCTACACGCATCCCGACATCGACGACGTACAGGTGATCGGCGTCCCCGACACCAAGTACGGCGAGGAGATCTGCGCGTGGATCAAAATGCGGCCTGGCACCCGCGCACTGGATGCCGACACCGTGCGCGCGTTCTCGTCGGGCAGGCTCGCCCATTACAAGATTCCCCGCTATGTGCGCATCGTCGACGAGTTCCCGATGACGGTGACCGGGAAGGTCCGCAAGGTCGACATGAGAGCCGAGACCGTCCGCCTGCTTGAGCTTTGACGGGTCGGGTGGACGCGGCGGGAATGCCTTGCCAAGGCCAGTCGCCGGTTACTAGGATGTCCTAGTATCTCCGAAATTCTGTCGAGGGACCGGCTCATGACCACACAGATTCAACATTTCATCGACGGCCGCCGCAGCAACCTGGCGTCGACCCGAACCGCCGACGTGATGAACCCAAGCACCGGCGAAGTGCAGGCCCAGGTCTTGATGGCCTCCGCCGCCGACGTCGACACCGCGGTGGCTTCGGCCGTCGACGCACAGAAGGAGTGGGCCGCGTGGAACCCGCAGCGTCGGGCCCGCGTGATGATGAAGTTCATCGACCTGGTGAACGCCAACATCGAGGAACTCGCTGAACTGCTCTCGCTGGAACACGGCAAAACCGTCGCGGACTCCAAGGGCGACGTCCAGCGCGGCATCGAGGTCATCGAGTTCGCGATCGGCATCCCGCACCTGATCAAGGGTGAGTACACCGAGGGCGCAGGCACCGGCATAGACGTCTACTCGCTGCGTCAGCCGCTCGGCGTGGTCGCCGGCATCACCCCGTTCAACTTCCCGGCGATGATTCCGCTGTGGAAGGCCGGCCCCGCACTGGCGTGCGGCAACGCATTCATCCTGAAGCCGTCCGAGCGCGACCCGTCGGTTCCGGTGCGGCTGGCCGAGCTGTTCGTCGAGGCGGGCCTGCCTCCCGGCGTCTTCCAGGTCGTACACGGTGACAAGGAAGCCGTCGACGCAATTCTCACCCATCCGGACATCCAGGCCGTCGGTTTCGTCGGCAGCTCCGATATCGCCCAGTACATCTACTCGAATGCCGCGGCGCACGGCAAGCGCGCACAGTGCTTCGGGGGCGCCAAGAACCACATGATCGTGATGCCCGACGCGGACCTCGACAACGCGGTCGATGCGCTGATCGGCGCGGGCTACGGCAGCGCGGGCGAACGATGCATGGCAATCAGTGTCGCGGTGCCCGTCGGCGAAGAGACCGCAAACCGATTGCGCGCCAGGCTCGTCGAGCGCGTCAACCAGTTGCGCGTCGGCCACAGCCTCGATCCCAAGGCAGACTACGGCCCACTGGTGACCGAGGCGGCTCTCAATCGGGTGCGCGACTACATTGCCCAGGGCATCGAGGCCGGCGCGGAAGCTGTCGTCGACGGACGCGAACGCGCCACTGACGAACTGACTTTCGACGAGGCCGACCTGTCGAAGGGCTACTTCATCGGCCCCACCTTGTTCGACCACGTCACCAGCGACATGTCGATCTACACCGACGAGATCTTCGGGCCGGTGTTGTGCATCGTGCGCGCCAACGACTACGAAGAGGCGTTGCGGCTGCCCACCGAACACGAGTACGGCAACGGCGTCGCAATCTTCACCCGCGACGGCGACACCGCGCGCGACTTCGTGTCTCGGGTTCAGGTCGGCATGGTCGGGGTGAACGTGCCGATTCCGGTGCCGGTGGCGTACCACACCTTCGGCGGCTGGAAGCGCTCCGGCTTCGGTGACCTCAACCAGCACGGGCCGTCGTCGGTCATCTTCTACACGAAGGTCAAGACGGTCACCCAGCGTTGGCCCGCAGGCAGTCACGGCGCCGAGTTCGTCATCCCGACAATGAAATAGAGCTGAAGTATCCTCATGGATCTTGTCGGCCTTGATGACGACGAGCGGGTAATCGCCGAGACGGCGGCCGCGTTCGCCGCGAAGCGACTTGCCCCGAATGCGTTGGAGTGGGACAAGACCCATCACTTTCCCGTCGACGAACTGCGCGAGGCTGCCGAGCTTGGCATGGCTGCGATCTACTGCGGTGAAGACGCGGGCGGCAGCGGACTGCGCCGCATCGACGCCGTCCGCATCTTCGAGCAATTGGCCGCCGCCGACCCCACCGTCGCGGCCTTCCTGTCCATTCACAACATGTGCGCGTGGATGGTCGACACGTACGGCACACACGAACAACGCAAATCGTGGGTGCCCAAGCTGGCGTCGATGGAGGCCGTCGCGAGCTACTGCCTGACCGAACCCGGTGCAGGGTCGGACGCCGGCGCGCTGAGCACCAAGGCCGTGCGAGACGGTGAGCACTACGTGCTCGACGGCGTGAAGCAGTTCATCTCCGGCGCGGGCGCTTCCGACGTCTACGTCGTGATGGCCCGTACCGGCGGCGAGGGGCCTCGCGGCATCTCGGCGTTCATCGTCGAAAAAGACACTCCCGGTGTCAGTTTCGGCGCTGACGAAGAGAAGATGGGCTGGCACGCCCAACCCACCGCGCAGGTCATCTTCGAAGGCGCGCGGGTGCCCGCCGAGTCGATGCTCGGTGGCGCCGCCGGCGAAGGCACCGGCTTCTCCATCGCGATGAACGGGCTCAACGGCGGCAGGATCAACATCGCGGCATGCTCCCTCGGTGGCGCGCAGGCGGCCTACGAAAAGGCAGCGAGCTACCTCGCCGACCGGCAGGCCTTCGGCGGTCCGCTGCTCGACGAGCCGACCATCAGGTTCACGCTCGCCGATATGGCCACCGCGCTGGAGGCGTCGCGAACCCTGTTGTGGCGAGCGGCAACTGCGCTCGACGACGGCCACCCCGACAAGGTGGAGCTGTGTGCGATGGCAAAGCGCTACGTCACCGACGCATGCTTCGAGGTCGCCGACCAGGCGCTGCAACTGCACGGCGGTTACGGCTATCTCACCGAGTACGGGCTGGAGAAGATCGTCCGCGATCTGCGGGTGCATCGAATCCTCGAGGGAACCAACGAAATCATGCGCGTCGTCATCGGTCGGGCTGCCGCGGGCCGAGCCCGCAATAAGGCAGTAGCCGCCAGGGCCCGCGCCTCTGCATAGAAAGGTCCAAGGCATGAATATCGCGTTCTTGGGACTGGGCAACATGGGCGGGCCGATGGCAGCCAACCTCGTCGCCGCCGGCCACACCGTGCACGCCTTCGACCCCGTGCCTGCGCTGAAGGCAGCCGCAGAGGAGAAGGGCGCCAAGGTCTTCGACACCGGCGCGACGGCAGTCGCGGGCGCCGATGTCGTGATCACCTCGCTACCCAGCGGCGCGATCGTGAAGGCCTGCTACGACGAGGTGCTGCCTGCAGCGAAGGCCGGAGCCCTGTTCATCGACACATCGACCATTTCGGTTGCCGACGCCCGCGATATCCACACGCAGGCAACCGACCTCGGTTTCGCGCAACTCGACGCCCCGGTTTCCGGCGGCGTCAAAGGCGCTACAGCGGGAACGCTGGCGTTCATGGTCGGCGGCGACGACGACGCCGTCGAACGCGCACGCGCGGTGCTGGGGCCGTTGGCGGGCAAGATCATCCACTGCGGCGGTCCAGGCAACGGGCAGAGCGCCAAGCTGTGCAACAACATGGTGCTAGCCGTGCAGCAGATCGCCGTCGGTGAGGCCTTCGTCCTCGCCGAGAAGCTCGGGCTGTCGGCCCAGTCGCTCTTCGACGTGATCACCGGGGCGACGGGCAACTGCTGGTCGGTGCACACCAACTGCCCTGTGCCCGGCCCTGTCCCGACCTCGCCAGCCAACAACGACTTCAAGCCGGGTTTCGCGACCGCGCTGATGAACAAGGACCTCGGCCTGGCGATGGACGCGGTGAGCTCGACCGGCTCATCAGCTCCGCTGGGCACCCATGCCGCCGAGATCTACGCGAAGTACAACGCCGATCACGCCGACAAGGACTTCAGCGCCGTCATCGAGTTACTGCGCGGCAGCTGAGCTTTCGACCCTGTAAACGAAGCCGCGGCCCGATCTGATCGGGCCGCGGCATTCGCTTGTGTCGAACTACCTATCAGGGCACCGTCTGCACGTCGCGGCCGAACTCGACCTGGGCACCGTCATAGGTTCCCGTGCACGAGGTCACCACGTCGTACTTGCCGACCGGAGCCACCACGTTGAAGCTATGCGTCCCGTTGGGCGCTATGTCGAACGCCTCATCGCGTCCCGGCAGCCCTATCTGACTGGTCGCTGTATAGGTGCAGCTACCGCCGATGCCCGCGTTGTTCTTCACGTTGACGCCCCAGGTGCCGAAGCCGCGATTGAAGGTCACCTTGACTGCGTTGGCAGGCGGCGGGCACTTCTGGCCTGCGGGTACCGATGTCTGCGGTCCACCCGGCGGGCACTGCACTGCAGGCTTCGGCTTGCACTGCTGGCCAGCCGGAACGGTCGGCGATTCGTCGGTGTCCGGATTGCACTGCACATCAGGCTTGGGGGGCTCCTCATCCTTCGGCTGATCCGCAGGCTTCTGCTCCGGTGCTGCTGCCTTCTTGCCGAACACCAGCCCGACGAAGTCGGGGCCGTAGTCATCGACGTCATACGCCTCGTCGCGAATGAAGGCGACACCGAAGTCGGTGAAGCTGCAGTCGCCGATTGCCCCACCGCCGCCGTTCCTGTAGGCATTCGTCAACGTTGCGGCGTAGGGATCACCGGTGCCCTTGAAGTACACGACGTCGCCGCCGTATGCGCCTTTCAAGTTGTTGATCTGTCCGTCCGGCACCGGAATCGGCGCAGCGATGCCGAAGGCGATGTCCTGAAGGGTCTGGTTGTACTTCAAGTCCGGGCAGCCCGCGTTGGCTCTGTCGCGGGCGACGGTCCCCCTGATGTCGGCGATGGGATCGGCTTGCGCCACCGGGATCACCATCGCCAACGGCACCGCAAGGGCTGCGATCAAGCCCGCCATTCGCAGTGCAAATAATCGTGTTCTCGTCATCAAGAGTTTCTCCTCGGCATCGCCCGCTGGGCACGTTTGGTCTACGCGTCCCCCGACAAATCGACGCTAGAGCAAACGCAGGCGCCCGAGATATGGGGCGTTTCCCTACGTTTTCGGCAAAGACCGACGTCAGCTGGGCTTTTTGCTGACAGGAGTCGGCCGCGCGGGCCTGGTGGACGTCAGGCGGCGTCGGCCGGGCTGTGGTGCGCAGACCACCGACCGTGCAGTCGCTGGCAATCGGCAATCCGCAGCGGGTCGCCGCCTGCGTAGTCCGGCCGCACCGCCATAGCGGCGGGAATCTCCGGCGCACCGTCCCCGGTGATCACCACGGACGCCAGGCCCGTCGAGGTCGCGGCGCGCAGACCTGCGGCCGAGCCGGTGATGGCGAGAGCGTTCTCAGCGGGTATGCCGAGTTCCCACAGAGCCGTTCGGAACGCCTCGGCATCCGGCATCGGCTTCTTGACGTCATCGGCGGTCACCACGGTTTCGACGACACCGTCGCCGACCAGCTGACGCACCAACGGCTCTGTCCAGCTGCGCTGCCCGCCTGCGACCACGGCCACCATCACTCCCGCGGTGAACGCCTCCATCACGAGGTCGACGAGCCCGGGCCTGGGCGTCAGGTCCGCGTCGAGGATCATCTCGTCGAGCATCATCGACTTGGTCGTGTAGATGTCGTCGGCAAGCAGCTTGGTCAGCACGTCGGACTCGGTGGAAACACCGCGCTTGCGCAGTTCGGCGGTCACCCGCTGGCGTTCGTCGGTCAACGCGAGCAGCTTCCGGTACCGCGAGACGGACCACTCGAAGTTCAACCCGTGCTCCTTGAAGGCGGCGTTATAGGCCACCCGGTGGCCGTCGCATTCGACGTCGGCCAGGGCATCGAGGTCGAAGACCACTGCACGGAGTGAGTTCACGTCGGCGCCGGCCGGTGAATTGCAATCCCACCAAAATCGTCCGGCACGCCAAGTCTTGGGCTGGGTCATGGGCACGTTGATAAGGGTGACCCAGCGCACACGTGCTCAGCCTCCCCCATTCGGGGGATTGGCCAGGCCAGGTTGCGGTGCCCCGCCGGGGGCCGGCCATAAGGTGTTGCCATGGCGTCCGACAGCCCGCTCGCCTCCGGACCAGTGCGAATCGTCCTCGTCGACGACCACGAAATGGTCATTGAGGGTCTCAAGGCGATGCTCGCTGCCTTCACCGACCGGGTGGCGGTGGTCGGCCAGGCCGTGGGTGCTGAGCGGGCGCTCAGCGTGGTTGACGACCTCGATCCCGACATCGTGCTCTCCGATGTCCGTATGCAGGGGTCGAGCGGTCTGGATCTGTGCCAGACGCTTCGCGAGCACCGGTCGGACCGCAAAGTCGTGATGCTCTCGGTGTACGACGACGAGCAGTATCTGTTCCAGGCGCTGCGCGTGGGGGCGTCGGGCTACCTGCTGAAGAGCATCACCGGCGACGAACTCGTGCGCCAACTCGAGTTCGTGCACGGCGGCGCGACCGCGATCGATCCGGGGATGGCCGCAAGGGCCGCCGACACCGCGGCCAGAATGCAGCGCGACGAGTTCTGGCCGGGCGCCCGCCAAGGCCTCACGCAACGGGAAAGCGAGATCCTCTCCCACGTCGTCAACGGCCTCTCCAACCGCGGGATCGCCACCAAGCTGGTGATCGGCGACGAGACGGTGAAAACGCATCTGCGGTCGATCTACCGCAAGCTCGGTGTCAGCGACCGCACCGGTGCGGTCGCCACTGCACTACGGGAAGGTATCTACCAGTGAACCCCGTTGGTGGGAGCCCGATGCGCCCCCATGCCGTTCGCGATCTCGTCGACGCCGACCGTGAGCTCGCGCTGTTGCGGGAGCTGATCCAGGCGGCATCCAGCGGTCCTGGCGTCGAGCCACTGGCCGCCGCGGCGGCCAGAATGATCACGGCGGCCACCGCCACTGATGTCTGCTTCGTGCATGTCCTCGATGACAGCGACCGCTCGCTGACACTGGCGGGGGCGACGCCGCCGTTCGATCAGGAGATCGGAAAGATCCGGCTGCCGTTGGGTTCCGGTGTATCGGGCTGGGTGGCAAGCCACCGCGAGCCCGTCGTCATCACCCATGACAAGGAGTCCGATCCGCGGTACATGCCTTTCGAGTCGCTTCGCGGATCCGATTTCACCTCTATGGTTTCGGTGCCGATGGAGACCGATCCAGGAGGTCTGGTCGGCGTGCTCAACGTGCATACCGTTGATCGGCGGGAGTTCACAGCGGGTGACGTGGAACTGCTGCTGGTGATCGGGCAGCTCATCGCGGGCGCAATGCACCAGGCGAGGCTTCACCGGCAGCTGGTTGTCCGCGAACGCGCGCACGAGAACTTCGTCGAGCAGGTCATCGAGGCCCAGGAGCTCGAGCGTCGACGGCTGGCCGGCGACATCCACGATGGCATATCGCAGCGGTTGATCACGCTGTCGTATCGCCTCGATGCGGCGACCCGCGCGGCGAAAACCGATCCGGTGACGATGGCCGAACAACTCGGCATGGCAAGGGAACTGGTCGATCTGACGTTGCAGGAGGCCCGCGCGGCGATAGGCGGGTTGCGTCCGCCGGTGCTCGACGATCTGGGCCTTGCGGGCGGGCTGGCCAGCCTGGCCCGTTCGATCGGGCAGATCGACGTCAAGGTGGATCTCACCGATACGCGACTGCCCGACCACATCGAGATCGCGCTGTACCGGATCGCGCAGGAGTGCCTGCAGAACGTCGTCAAACACGCGCATGCCTCGACAGCACGGCTGACATTTGCAGTCGGCGACGACACGGCGCGGCTCGAAATCGTCGATGACGGAGTGGGTTTCGATACCTTCGAACGTCCGCTGGGCAGCGACGAGATGGGCGGCTACGGTCTTTTGTCGATGGCCGAACGGGCCGAGATCGTCGGCGGGCGGCTCAACATCCGCTCGCGGCCAGGCGCGGGGACGGCTGTCACAGCGACCATTCCCCTGCCCTCCCCGCCGCGCTAGAAATCGCCCGCGCTGCGGCGCAACGTTTCGATCGACGCCGCCAGCGCTCGCGATTCGCTGTCCGAGATGCCGATGTCGGCGAACACGTCCTTGTTGAGCGTCACGGTCGCGTCTTCGACTGTCGAGCGTCCGAGGTCGGTGATCTGGACCAGGGTGGTGCGGCCGTCGGTGGGATGCGGAAGCCGTTTCACCAACCCGTTGGCCTCCAGCCGACGAATCGCATGCGTCACGCTGGTGACGTGTACCTGCAGCCGGTCTGATGCCTTGGTGATCGGCAGTGAACCGTTGCGGCTGAACGCCAGCAGCCGCAGCAGCTCATAGCGTGCGAAGCTGAGGTCGTACGGCCGCAGGGCAGTCTCCACGCGGGCCAACAGGATCTGGTGGGCCCGCATCACCGACGTGACCGCGACCATCCCGTTCGCGACACCACCCCACCCCGCACGTTCCCAGTTGGCGCGCGCGAGTTCGATGGGGTCTCGCCTGTGCGGGTCCGCAGGCGGTTCTGAGGGCACACCTCTTCATACCGCAGCCCATCGGTGAGCAGGCGAGAACTCAACGCGCCGCGAACGCCTGCAACGCTTTGAGCACCGCTCTGGTGGACTGCCGGTTGCCCACGGTGATCCGCACGCTGCCGTCGGCGTAGTCCCGGATCTGCAGGCCGGTGCCCTCGAAAAAGTGCCGCCACGGCCCACTGCTAGCGGGCAGATATACGAAGTTGGCGTGACCGTCGGTGCTGTACACACCCATTGCGTGCAGTCGGTTGCGTAGGTATCGCCGCTCGGTTGCGATCATCCGGATCCGTTGCTGCAGTTGGCTTTCGGCATCGTAGGATGCGGCGACCGCGACCAGGCCTGTGATACCGACACCGAACGGCAGTTGCATCGTCCACAGCCGCCTGGCCAGATCGGGGGCACAGAAGCCGTAGCCGATCCGCAGCCCCGCGAGCCCGTACGCCTTCGAAAAGGTTCGCAGTACCACCAGATTCGGGAAGCGCTCGACCAGCGAAAGGGCATCGATCCGGTGCTCGGGGGCAAGAAACTCGACGTACGCCTCGTCCAGCAGGACGACGGTGTCAGACGGCACCCGCTGCAGGAACAGTTCGATGTCTTCGGCCGGTTCGACGGTGCCGGTCGGGTTGTGCGGACGGCAGACCACCACCACCCGTGCCTGCCGCGCCGCCTCGGCCATGGCATCGAGGTCATGGTGACCGTGCTCGTCCAGCGCGACGGTGACCGACGTCAGTCGGGCCATGTGGGCGAAGATCGGGTAGCCGTCGAACGTCGGCGACGTCATCACCATCCGATCCCCCGGGCTGGTCACCGCGTTCAGCACCTGCATGATCACCCCGGTCGCACCGGCACCGATCACGACCTGTCCCTCACCGACGCCGATGTGGCCCGCGATCAGCGCGCGCAGCCGCTCGGGCAGGAACTCCGGATAGCGGTTCGCCACGTCGACCGATTCGGACAGCGCCGAGCGCACCCCTGGCAGCGGCGGGAACGGGTTCTCGTTGAGCGACAGCGCCATCGGGTTCACCGCGCTCGGCAAGGCCGAGACGGCTTCGGTGAGGTCCCTTCTCGGTGT
This sequence comes from uncultured Actinomycetota bacterium, assembly GCA_963756865.1. Classification (GTDB taxonomy): domain Bacteria; phylum Actinomycetota; class Actinomycetes; order Mycobacteriales; family Mycobacteriaceae; genus Mycobacterium. The sequence goes on from CAVWPQ010000033.1 coordinate 26,740, forward strand.
GCTCATCAGTCCCGACCGCCCCATCTGATCGCCGCCGCGCCCGCGAAGTCGCCTGCGTGCGCGAAGGCGGCCATCAGCGCGACGTCGCCCTTCTTGAGTTGGCCGTCGGAGATGGCGCGCTCGAGGTTGACCGGGATGCCCGCGGCGAACAGGTTGCCGCACTGCTCGAAGGTGTCGCGGTGACGCTCCTTGGGAAGCTCTAGCGCGTCGCGCCAGTTGCGCAGGAATGCCCGGTTGGGCTGGTTGGTCACCAGAAGATCGACTTCGGATGGCTTGATTCCGATTCGGTCGCAGACGGCATAGGAGACCTCGGGCACCTGGCGGTTGCCGCGTGCGAGCACCTTGGTGATCTTGCTTTCGGTGAACCCGATGCAACCCTCGCCGGGGCCCGCCTCCCACCACTTGCGGGCCGGGTTCACGGCGATGGTCATATCGCCTGCGAACTCGCCGTAGGTGCGGCATTCGATGTCGAGGATCGGAGACTTGTCCGACAGCGTGAGCAGACCGACGGCAGCACCGTCACCGGGCACCGAGGCCTGAGCCTTCGACCGGATGGTGTCCTGGTCGAAGATGGTGCCCGCCGCGTTCTGGGCGACGGCGATCAGCGCCGTCTCACCTTGTCCCGACTCGAGCAGGCCGCGCGCGGTATTCATGGCGAGCACGAATGCCGCGCAGCCGCCGTTGTGCAGGTCGAGAACCCAATTCGGTTTCATACCAAGGCGATGCGCCATACCGCCGCCGCTGCCGTAGAACGGCATATCCGGTAACTGAACGTGGGTGATCAGGATGTCGATGTTGGCGATGGTGTCCTGGCCGTGGCGTTCGACGAGGCCCGCGGCGGCACGCTCCACCATGTCGATGGCCGTCTCGTCCTTACCCACGTGGTGGCGGAACTTCGGTGCCTTGAACATCACGTTCTCGCGCAACTGATCATTTTCGGCGTGGCCGGCGTAGTAGTCGGCGCTGACCGGGGCTCCTGGCAGATACGTCGAGATATCGAGCAGGCTGACAGTCATTGGTCGGTCCTCACTTCATCCAGGCCGGCGTGATCGGCAGGCCGTTGTGGTGTCGGTATTCGGCAATCGCCTTGAGGTTCTTCATTTCCAGCAGGTGTCCGGGTCCGAACATGTCCCAGAAATCTCCGACCCACACCGGACGCTGAGGTGGGGCGGTCTCCGGATAGGGGTTCTCGTCGTAGAACGGGTGGTGGCAGTTCGTCCAGAGCACAACGGAGCCGGGCTTGTCGAACACCACCTGCGCGTCGACGATGCGCATCAGGTAGATCATCCACAAGTGCTTGCCCTGGTCCCATGCGCAGTGGTAGTCGACCGTGCGGGACTCCTTGTTGGCCACCGTCCTGGTGAAGATCGGGCTGCCCTTGTCGCCGCCGAGTTTGTCGTAGGCGACCCACAGCCCCGGTTCTTCCGTCGGGGCGAATCCGCGCAGACTGTACGTCCACTCCTCGAGGCAACGGGTGTCGGACATGTAGTCGAACAGCTCATCGGGTGGACAGTCAATGTAATCGTTTACGGTGCAGTACTTTCCGAATACCTCGTCATGGGGATAGACCGACCGCATCATCTCCATGATGATCGGGGTGGCCTTCTCCCGCGGGGCCGTCTCGACACGGAGGACTCCGTCGATCGGGTCGGCTGAGCCGCGATGGGCGGTGATGTCATCAAGCGCGGGCAACGACATGAGAATTTCTCTCCTCTGCGATTACAGGGTTCTTCATTGACGCCTTTCCGAGAAAGGCTGCGAACGGCGGGATTTCGTCGGCTGAGCACTCGACGGCGATGACCGAAGGGCCGTCGACCTCGAGTGCGGCCTGCAATGCCGCGGGTAGATCGTCGATCGCGTCCACGTCGACGGATGACAAACCGGGGAACATCGCCGCGAGGCCCGCCCCGAGTCGGCTCGGGCCGAACCGGTTGTAGCTGTAGACATCGTTGTAGAACAGCTGCTCGCGTGTCACGCACATCGCGTGCGCGTGGTTGTCGAAAAGGAGAAACGTGACCGGAAGTCCGTACTGTACGGCGGTGTGAATCTCCATGCCGTGCATGAAGAACGACCCGTCGCCTGCAAGAACCACGGTGCGTCGACTGGGCCCTTGGCTCTTCGCGCGAGCGCTCATCGCACGCCCGAACGAAATCCCCAGCGCGGCGCCGAAGCTGTAACCCATGCCGCCCATACCCAGTGCGACCACGAATCGGCCGTCCCGCCTGGCGGGCAGGTAATGGATCGCCGATGCGCCGATGTTGCCTGCGTCGACGACGATGTCGACGCCGTCGGGAAGTGCGGCATCGAGCACCGCCATCGCTTCGCGGTAGCGCACTCCCGGCCCGTCATACCGCGGCGGCGCCAACTCGGTCCTCGCTACGACGTCGGGAACACGGACGCGCGTCGGTCGGCAGTCCCCGTTCAACGCCTGCGCGAGCAGCTTCAGCGACCCGCGAAGGTCCTCGGTGCGGACGTGCGTGCACGTCACGAACGGCTTCGCCGCCCCGATCGAGTAGGTGGGCACCGACGCGAGCGCGTCGTCCAGCCCGGCACGTGCGGTCACGTTCAGCTGCGTGCCGACCAGCAGGCACAGCGCGCTGTCGGCGATGGCCGATGCGACGCCGGGATGGCCCATCACCCCGGTCACACCGAGTGCCGACGACGATCCGAGTCCTGGTGTGCCAGCGACGTCTTTGGCGTCGGGCACGGTCGCCACTCGCGCTCGCAGCATCGAACGCAGCTGTGCGAGTTCGGCGCGCGCGTCGTCGCGGGCGACCTGCTCGCCTGCGATGATCGTGATCGGTCCGTCGGCATTCCGCAGAGCCCGCGCGACGATCTGAGGGTCACCGAACTGAGCGGCGACCGACAGTCCGTTGGCGTGTCCGTTCACCGAACCGCCGAGGTCAAGCGCGGACTGTTGAATGTCCTTCGGCAGCAGCAGCACTGCGGGGCCGCCCTGGTTTGCCGCCGCGATGGCTTCTGGCAGCGCGCTTGCGATGTCTTCTGGGGTGGTGACCCGTCGGCAGTACACCGAAACGGCCGAGAACAGCGCCTCACCGTTGAGTGCGCCGTTTCGGCCGCTGGTGTCCTGGAAAGCGCCGCGGCCGTCCAAGGACGTCGGCGGCTGCCCTATCAGGGCCAGCACCGGCACCCGGCTGGCCAACGCCTCACCAAGTCCGGCAACGGTATTCAGGCAGCCACCGCCGGAGGTCGCTGCGACGACGCCAAGGCCGGCGCCGCTGCGGCTGAGGCCGTCGGCCATGGTCGCCGCGGAGAACTCGTGCTTGGCCAGGATCGCGGTGATGCCGTCGTGAAAGTGTGCTGCGTCGTAGAGATCCTCGATGTTGGCGCCGTCGACGCCGAAGATGTATTCGACTCCGGTCGCCGCCAGATGGGCGACGATGTGATCGACAACCCTGCCGACTACTCGATGACTCTCAGTCATTCATTCACCTGCTTCCGCACCTGCAAGTGACACGACCCGCGAGTAACCCCGGTTCAATCCGTGACCCGACTCACAAGTCGGATTGCAACAGAACCGCCCTCGTGTCCGTATCGACGAGTTGGACCGACTTGATCTGATCCTTTTGCATCGTCGTATTGCCGCTCGGCAGCGCGGTTGCGCCGTTCACACCGACCCAGGTCGCGACTTGGCTCTGAGTTCCGTTGTGGTCCAACAGGACCATGGACAAGTTCTCGGTCGTCGCCTGGCCGCGGCTCGCATAGTCGCCGTAGGTACAGACCATGTCGATCCGGGTGCCCCAGCCGAAACCAGTCAGCGTGACAGTGGCGTTGATCGGAGTCTGCGCGACCTTGCTCATCGTCACGGCCGACGCCATCGGCCCGTCATCACCGCCCTGCCCGCGGATACCGGGAAGGATCCCGACAACCAGGGCAACGACCAACACCGCCGCGGCGGCGGCCAGCGTGATCATGCTGATCCTTCGGGTGCGGCGGCGCCGCCACTCGACCTTGTCCAGCAGCGCGTCGAGCACCTGCGGGCGCAACGGCGGACCTTCGGCTGCCGGGTCGTCCAGTGCCTCCACTTCCTCGGCGGTCAGCTGCGCCAGCAGTGCAGGCATGCCGCTCAGTTCTGCGACGGCCGCACTGCATCGGGGGCAGGTGGCGAGATGTGCCTCGAACTCCCGGCGTTCGGTCCCCGACAGGGAGCCAAGTACATAGGCGGCGTCCCACATCGTGTACGGGTCGTCGCCGCGCGAATCCTCGTCGCGGTTCGCTGGTCGCGTCATCGGGTCACCCCCATTTCCTGCAGTGTGAGGCGCAACGCCCGCACGGCGTAGTGCAGCCTCGACTTCACGGTGCCTTCGGCAATGTCCAGGTCGGCGGCGATCTGTGCGGTTGTCCAGCCCTGGTAGTACGACCGTCTGACCACCGCGCGGTGATCAGGGGACAACTGCGCAAGGGCGCCGCTCAGCATCATTCGGTCCAAGGCGGAATCCACCTCATCAGGGCCGGCGCGGTCGTAGGTCTTCTCGGGGTCCGGGGTTCCGGTCTCGTTGCGAAACCTGGCGCTGCGCCGCTCGTCGATGATCATATTTCTGGCGACGGTGAACAGCCAGGCCCGTGCCGACCGGTCACCGTCGGTGACTTCTGGATGCTGCCAAGCGCGCAGCAACGTCTCCTGCACGACATCCTCCGCCCGCGCCGGATCCCCCGTCAGCCGCACGGCATAGCGCCACAGGGCTGGGCCGTGCTCGTCGTAGAGCAGGCGCATCAAGGCGGCCTCGGGATTATCCATTCATAACCTCCCCCGTTATTACGAGGCCGAGGCCGATCCGGTTCACGGGTTTCGCCGAAACCAGCGAAGAAAACACTGACCTATCGGGTCAGGATGCGGGGCCCGTCGTCAGTGACCGCAACGGTGTGCTCCCAATGGGCGGCGCGGGTCCCGTCGGCCGTGACCACGGTCCAACCGTCCTCGAGCTCCACGGTCTTCGTCGTGCCGAGCGTCAGCATCGGTTCGATGGCAAGCACTGAGCCGGCAACCAGATGGGGGCCACGACCGGGCTGGCCTTCGTTGGGCAGGAACGGGTCCATGTGCATGCGCCTGCCGATGCCATGGCCGCCGTAGCCTGCGACGATGCCGAACCTGCGGTCGTAGCGCTCTTCGGCGGCCCGTGTGCCCCTCTCGATGGCGTACGAGACGTCGGTGAGGCGGTTGCCGGGCACCATCGCCGCGATGCCCGCTTCCATCGACTCCCTGGTGGCAGCCGACAGCGCCTCGTCGACTGCGATCAGCTGCCCGACGCCGAACGTGATCGCGGAGTCGCCGTGCCAGTCGTCGACGATCGCGCCACAGTCGATGGAGACCAGGTCACCGGCTGCGAGCGTTTCGTCGGCCGACGGGATGCCGTGCACCACGCGGTCGTTCACCGACGAGCAGATGCTGGCGGGAAAGCCGTGATAACCGAGGAAAGACGGGGTGCCGCCCGCGTCGCGGATCACCGATTCGGCGATCCTGTCGAGTTCGAGCGTGGAGACTCCTGGCGCCGCGGCTTCGTGAACGGCTTTCAGAGCGGACGCCACCACGGACCCGGCGACGGCCATCGCGTCGAGCTCACCGGGGGTGCGCGGCTCGACCACCTTGCGGGTTCGCAGCCCCGGCACGGTGATCATCGGTTACTTGCCGAGTGCACGCAGCGCTCGGGCGAAGACCTCGTCGAGGCCACCGACCGCGTCGACAGTCTGCAGATTGTTGTGGCTGTAGTACTCCAGCAGCGGCCTGGTCTCGTCGGCGTACACCTTCATCCTGTTGTGGATGACCTCTTCGGTGTCGTCCGCGCGGCCGCGGGCCTTCAGCCGGGTGAACAGCTCGTCCTCGGAGACCGCGAACTCCAGCACGGCGTCGAGTTTGGTGTTGTGGTTCGTCAGCATCTCGTCGAGCGCCTGCGCCTGCGCCACCGAGCGGGGGTAGCCGTCGAGGATGAAACCGTCTGCGGCATCGGGCTGCTCGATGCGGTCCTCGACGAGCTTGTTCGTCAGCTCCGATGGCACGAGGTCGCCTGCGTCCAGGTAGCGCTTGGCTTCCAGGCCGAGCGGGGTGCCTGAGCTGATGTTCTCGCGGAAGAGGTCGCCTGTCGAAATCTGCGGGATGCCGAGCTTCTCGGACAGCTTCACCGCCTGCGTCCCCTTGCCCGCCCCCGGCGGTCCGAGCAGTACGACTCTCACTTCAGGAACCCTTCGTAGTTGCGCTGCATCAGCTGGCTCTCGATCTGTTTGACCGTATCCAAACCGACGCCAACCATGATGAGAACCGCTGTACCGCCGAACGGTATGTTCTGGACCCCGCCGGTGTTGCCGATCTCGAGGAACAAGTTCGGCAGGACGGCGATGACGCCCAGGTAGATCGAGCCGGGCAGGGTGATCCGGTTGAGCACGAAACGCAGGTAGTCGGCGGTCGGCTTACCGGGCCGGATGCCGGGGATGAAGCCGCCGTACTTCTTCATCTCGTCGGCCCGCTCGTCGACGTTGAACTGCACCGACACGTAGAAGTACGTGAAGAAGACGATCAGGCCGAAGTAGACGGCGATGTAGGACGGGCTGGCCGGGTTGGTGAGGTAGTTCGCGACGAACTTGTCCCACCAGCCGTTGCCTGGGTTGCTCTGCCCGCTCTGGATCAGCTGGGTGATCAGGTGCGGAATATAGATGAGCGACGACGCGAAGATGACAGGGATAACGCCTGCCTGGTTGACCTTGAGAGGCAGGTATGTCGACGTACCGCCGTACATCTTGCGGCCGACCATTCGCTTGGCGTACTGGACGGGGATGCGGCGTTGGCCCTGCTCGACGAACACCACGCCGACGATGATGACCAGCGCGGCGATGCAGACCGCGGTGAAGACGATCGGGCCGCGGCTGTCGAGGATGTTCTTGCCCTCGGACGGGATGCGCGCGGCGATGCTGGCGAAGATCAGCAGCGACATGCCGTTGCCGATGCCGCGTTCCTGGATCAGCTCGCCCATCCACATCACCAGCGCCGCGCCTGCGGTCATCACGATGACGATGACCGCCAGCGTGAAGATCGACGAGTCCTGGATGATGTCGAGGCTGCAGCCCTGCAGCAGTCCGCCGTTGGCGGCCAGCGCCACGATGCTCGTCGATTGGAGAAGCGCCAGCGCGATCGACAGGTAGCGGGTGTACTGCGTGAGTTTCGCCTGCCCCGCCTGGCCTTCTTTTCGTAGCTCCTCGAAGCGCGGAATCACCACGCCGAGCAGCTGAACGATGATGCTCGCGGTGATGTACGGCATGATGCCGATCGCGAACACCGCCAGCTGCAGCAGCGCGCCGCCGGAGAACAGGTTGATCAGCGAATAGATCTGCGCCGAGTCGCCGCCGCTGAGCTGCTGGATGCACTTCTGCACGTTCGGGTAGTTGACCCCGGGAGACGGGATCGAGGCGCCGATGCGGTACAGGATCAGGATCGCAAGGGTGAAGAGAATCTTGCGGCGCAGATCGGCCGTTCGCAGCGATGAGATGAAAGCCGAAAGCACTCTTCCTCCTGCGCAGCCGGGCTCTTATCGCGGCGTGCCAAATGGGCTGGTCCGTACCAGCGTGGTCAAGTCAAATGCCGAGCACCGGCAGGCGCCCAGCCTGCGGAGTCGCGCAGTCTACGAGAGTAACAGTTGGTCGCTTCCTACCTCGCATCCGCAGGTGGCAGGCGCTGAGGTCAGAAGTCCTTTCAGATTCGGGTCAGATTCGGGGCGTACAGTCGCCGACAGCTCATTACATCAGCTAAGTAATTGACGGACAGGGGTGCTTTCATGACTCGGACCGGCCGGACTGACGATGACAGCTGGGATCTGGCCTCCAGCGTTGGCGCAACCGCGACGATGGTGGCGGCCGCAAGGGCGATGGTGACCAGGATCGATGGCGCGCTGATCAGCGACCCGTATGCCGAGCCGCTGGTGCGTGCCGTCGGCGTCGACGTCTTCACCCGGCTGGCGACAGGCGACCTCGACCCGTCGGCGTTCGACATCGACGACGACAAGCACGCCGGGATGGACCGGATGGTCGACAACATGGCGGTCCGGACCAAATTCTTCGACGACTTCTTCACCGACGCGACGGCCGCAGGCATCCAGCAGGCGGTGATCCTGGCCTCGGGGCTGGACTCGCGCGCCTACCGGCTGCAGTGGCCCGCGGGCACCGTCGTCTATGAAGTCGACCAGCCGCAGGTGATCGCGTTCAAGACCAAGGCGCTCGCCGACATCGGCGCCGCGCCGACGGCTGAACGCCGCGTGGTGCCGATCGACCTTCGCTTCGACTGGCCCGCCGCGCTGAAGGATGCGGGCTTCGACCCCGATAAGCCGACGGCGTGGAGCGCCGAGGGGCTGCTTGGCTATCTGCCGCCCGAGGCCCAGGACCAGCTGCTGGACACCATCACCGCATTGAGTGCACCGGGCAGCAGGCTGGCAACCGAGAGCTCGCCACCCATCGACCAGGCCGACGTCGACGAGACGAAGGAGAAGATGGAGATGTCCGCGGAGCGCTGGCGTGAACACGGCTTCGACCTCGATTGGGCCAACCTCGTCTATTTCGGCGACCGCAACGACCCCGCCGACTATCTCGCCGACCACGGCTGGACGGTGAACGGCCGCAATATCAATGAGCTGCTGACTGCCCACGGGTATCCGCCGTTCGACAGCGACATGATGTTCGCCCAACTGCGCTACATCAGCGGCACCTTCGGAGCCGAGGAATGACGCTGTGACACGGGCGGACGCGGACAGCTGGGACATCGCGTCCAGCGTCGGCGCCACCGCCACGATGGTTGCCGCGGCGCGCGCGATGGCCAGCAGGGAACCGGACGCTCTCATCGACGATCCGTTTGCAGAGCCGCTGGTGCGGGCGGTCGGCATGGACTTCTTCAACCGGATGCTCGACGGTGAGTTCAGCGCGGCCGACGACGACGGCGCCACCCACCTGATCACTACCGTGATGGCGGTGCGCACCCGGTTCTTCGACGATTTCTTTCTCGATGCGACGGAGTCGGGGATTCGGCAGGCGGTCATCCTCGCGTCCGGCCTCGACGCCCGCGCCTATCGGCTGCAATGGCCCGGCGGCACCGTCGTCTACGAGATCGATCAGCCGAAGGTGATCGAGTTCAAGAACTCGACGATGGCGTCGATCGGCGCAGCGCCGACGGCGACGCGACGAGCCGTCAGCATCGATCTGCGCGAGGACTGGCCTGCCGCGTTGCGCAGCAACGGGTTCGACGACAGCTTGCCGACGGCCTGGTCGGCCGAGGGCCTGTTGGTCTATCTGCCGCCCGAAGCGCAGGACCGGCTGTTCGACGACATCGCGACGCTGTCCGCGCCGGGAAGCAGGTTGGCCACCGAATTCCACCCGGACGCGGGCGCCAGCATGGGCCAGCGCGCCGAGGCCTTCCGCGAGCGGTGGCAGAAGCACGGCTTCGACATGAACCTCGCGGGTCTGTTCTATCCCGGTGAACGCAATCCCGTTGTCGAGTACCTCACCGACCACGGATGGAACGTGAGTGCCCGCAACAGGGCTGAGATGTTCACCGAGTACGGACGGCACTTCCCCGACGACGAAGGGCTCGCACCGATGCGAGGGTCGCTCGCCGTCACCGCGACTAGACAGTAGGAGTTCTCTTGGCACGCACCGACAACGACAGCTGGGATCTAGCCTCGAGCGTTGGCGCCACCGCAACCGCGGTCGCGGCGTCCCGCGCTGTCGCCTCCCAAGGCCCCGACGCACTGCTCGACGACCCGTTCGCCGAACCGCTGGTCCGCGCCGTCGGCCTCGACGAATTCGTGAAGGTCGTCGATGGCGAGGCGTTCGACGAAAGCGATCCGGTGAGAACTCGTCGAGCAATGAGTGAGCAGATCGCTGTCCGGACAAGGTTTTTCGACGACTTCTTGACAGGCGCCGCCGAGGCAGGAATACGGCAAGCGGTCATACTGGCCGCCGGCCTGGACACCAGGGCCTACCGGTTGGGCTGGCCTGCGAACACCGATGTCTACGAAGTCGACCAGCCCGGGGTCATCGCGTTCAAGACCGCAGCGCTCCATGATCTGGGCGCCGCGCCAAAGGCGGACCGCAAGACCGTCGCCATCGATCTGCGCGAGGACTGGCCGTCGGCTCTGCGTGCGGCAGGATTCGAATCGGCTCAGCCGACCGCGTGGATCGCCGAGGGCCTGTTGCCGTATTTGCCGCCCGACGCGCAGGACCGGCTGTTCGACCACATCACCGCCCTCTCGGCGGCTGGCAGTCGCCTCGCCACCGAGCACATGGACATGACCAACCTGCCCGACGACTGGGCCGACCGAATCAGCGACCGGTGGCGTCGCGCGGGCTCCGACATCAATCTGAGCGACCTCTTCTATCAGGGAGAGCGAAAAGAGGCCCGCAACTACCTGTCGTCGCACGGTTGGCACGTCACGGTCGCTTCGACCAAAGAACTGTACGACGGACACGGTTTCACCCTTCCCGACGACGAATTGGTCAGAATGATGGGAGATTCCGGCTACCTCACGGCAACCCGGTAAGGAGCACGATGGCCCGCACCGACAACGACTCATGGGACCTGGCATCGAGCGTGGGCGCGACCGCCACCATGGTGGCCGCCCAGCGGGTGCTGGCCGACCGCCACGGGCTGATCGACGACCCGTACGCCGAGCCGCTGGTTCGTGCCGTCGGGCTTGATTTCTTCACCCGCGCCCTTGACGGCGAATTCGACCTCGAGGACATCGATCCGCGGTTCAACCAGCGCCGTGCCGCCGAGGGAATGGCCGTGCGGACGCGCCACTTCGACAGGCTCTTCACCGACGCGGGCGTGCGGCAGGCCGTGATCCTGGCGGCCGGGCTCGACTCACGCGCGTACCGGCTTCCGTGGCCGGACGGGACGACCGTATTCGAGGTCGACCAGCCCGAGGTGATCGAGTTCAAATCACGTACGCTCGCGGATCTGGGCGCACAACCATCCGCGGATCGCCGCACCGTCGCGATCGACCTGCGCGAGGACTGGCCGAAGGCACTGCTGGACAACGGGTTCGACCCTGGTCAGCCGACCGCGTGGACGGCCGAAGGCTTGCTGATCTATCTGCCGTCGGAGGCACAGGACCTGCTTTTCGACAGGATCACAGAACTCAGCGCCCCCGGCAGTCGCGTCGCTACCGAACACATCCCTGACGTGTCGATGTTCTCCGATGAGCGCGCCAAGGAGATCACTGACCGGCTGAAGACCTACGGGCACAACTTCGAGATGGGCGACCTGATCTATCACGGCGAGCGCAGCGATGTGCTCGACTATCTCGCAGGCCACGGCTGGGACGTCTCGTCGCAGAAGATGCAGGACGCCTACGCCGCCAACGGTTTCGAGTTCCCCGAAGACGAAACGATCGGCTTCTTCACCGACCTCAGCTACGTGACGGCCATCAAGCGCTGAGTTCTTCCGCCGAGCAGACGCAAAAGTCCCATATCTCGCGGCGTGTCGGGCACTTTTGCGTCTGCTCGCGGTGCTCAGTCCCCGGCGGATAGCTCGAGGAACCTGCCGTACCGGTCGTCCATCGGCGTTCTCCATGCCGGGTTCGGCTCGATCGTCCGCTCGGTGGATGCCCATCGCGTGGCGTCCGACAGCGACGACTCGAGGCCGGTTGCCATTCTGGCCAGGAACGCCGCGCCGAGCGCCGCCCCCTCGGGTACGGCCGACACCTCGACCGGTAGCCCGGTCGCATCCGCGATCGCCTGCATCCACGGCTCAACACGGGTTCCCCCGCCGGTCGCGACAATCCGGTCAGCCTGGGTGCCGCCGAGTTCGATGAGGTGGCGAACGACGAAGCCCGACGCCTCGTAGGCGGCGCGCCGCACCGAGGCGGCGTCGTGCGCGAGGGTGAGCCCGTCGAGCACCGCCCGACGGTCGGCATCGTGATACGGAGTGCGCTCACCGCGGATATACGGCGACCACACGGGCACCCGCCCCGGATCGAGGCACGCCGAATCAGTAGGCGCCACAAGGCTATCCACCCAGTTGAGAAAGAGACCGCCGGCATTGCTCGCGCCGCCGATCTGGCACTTGCCCGCAGCCGTGTGCGGAATGGTCCACAAGCCGGGCACGTCGCGAAACTCGGGAATCGTCGACCACACGATCAGCGTCGTCCCGCAGAGCACGAGCACGTCGCCGTCCCGGTCTGCGCCTGCCACCAGCTGTTCGCAGGTGGCGTCGACGGCGCCCGTCGCGAGCACCATGTCGCTGCCCTGCACGGTGCCGACGGCCACCCCGGGTGCATCGACGCGGGGCATGCGGTCGTCCGAAGCGCCGCAGTCGGCGCATGCCGTCGCGTCCCATCCGGTGCCGTCGAAAAGCGGCAGCGTGGTGAACGCGGTGGCGAAGTCGATCACGGCCTCACCACCCAGTGCATAGTTCGCCACCGCGGACGCAGGCCAGTACCCGAAGGCATCTGGCGCCTCGCGCGCCGTCCACCGCAGGAACTCGGCCGTCTCGCCGATCATGAACCCCATGCCCGCGGTCGGTGTGGCCACCCTGCCGCGGCTGTCCCCGTACAGCAGACCCGGCGTGAGCGGGATCCCGTCGTGGTCGACGGCCGTCAGCGACGGAACCATCGCCGAGACGGCCACCGCGCGAGCGTCGGAGCGGCCCAACTTCGCCAGCGCCGCTATTGGCCCGTCCCGCCAGGCTTCTCCTGCATCGTGTTCGAGTTTGTCCGACGCGGGCACCCGAAGGCGGTGCGGAATCCGGGTCCTCGCCACGACGCGACCGTGCTCGTCGGCTGCCACCGCTTTGACCGCGGTGGTGCCGATGTCGATGCCGATTGTCACCTCTTCGCGTGACACGCGCGTCACCGTACGCCAGCATGGGCAGTCGTGAACCCGAGACCGCGCGCCCTTGTGACCGCCCCGCTGCGGGGGCCTGGTTTCGACAAGCTGCGTGAACTGGCCGATGTCGTCTACGACCCGTGGATCGACAAGACGCCGCTGCGGATCTACACCCCCGACCAGCTGGCCGAGCGTGTGCGCGAAGAAGGCGCCGATGTTCTTGTGGTGGAATCCGATTCGGTGGGCGGCCCGGTGTTCGAGCTGCCGCTACTGGCGATCGCATCGACCCGTGGCGACCCCAACAACGTCGACATCGCAGGTGCCACCGCGGCGGGGATCCCCGTCCTGCACACGCCGGGTCGCAACGCCGACGCGGTCGCCGAGATGGCCGTCGCGCTGCTGTTCGCGGTCACCCGCCACCTGCTGACGGCCGATGCCGATGTCCGTTCCGGGCAGGTGTTTCGCGATGGCACCATCCCCTACCAACGCTTCCGCGGCGGCGAGATCGCAGGCAGGACGGCCGGGCTTATTGGCCTCGGCGCCGTCGGCCGGGCATTGCGATGGCGACTGGCCGGGCTCGGCGTCGAGGTCATCGCCTACGACCCGTATCACGACGAGGCGCAACACAGCCTCGCCGAACTGCTCGAGCTGGCCGACATCGTCTCGCTTCACGCCCCGGTCACCGACGACACCGTCGGCATGATCGGCGCGGCGCAGTTCGCCGCGATGCGCGACGGCGTGGTGTTCCTCAACACCGCGCGCGCCAAGCTGCATGACACCGACGCGCTGGTCGCCGCACTGCAGAGCGGCAAGGTGTCGGCCGCAGGCCTCGACCACTTCGAGGGCGAGTGGCTGCCCGTCGACCATCCTCTGACGGGGATGCCCAACGTCGTACTCACGCCGCATATCGGCGGGGCCACATGGAACACTGAGCTGCGGCAGGCGCAGATGGTCGCCGACGGGCTGGAAGCCCTGCTGTCGGGCGGCACACCACCCAACGTCGTGAACCCGGAGGTGCTGACACGGTGAGATTCGTCGACGACGCCGAAGCCGCCGTGCTCGCAGCGGCCAAGGACATGTTGCGGCGCGGCCTCGTCGAAGGCACGGCGGGCAATATCTCGGCCCGGCGCAACGACGGCGCCATCGTCATCACCCCGTCGTCGGTCGACTACGCCGATATGGCCATCGACGATCTCGTCGTCGTCGACACCGAAGGCGCGGTGGTGGCGGCAGCCGACGGCCGTAACCCGTCATCGGAGATGCACCTGCACCTCGCGTGCTACCGGGCGTTCGACGACATCGGCAGCGTCATCCACTCACATCCGGTGTGGGCCACCATGTTCGCCGTCGCACACCAACCCATCCCTGCTGCTGTCGACGAGTTCGCCGTGTACTGCGGCGGGGAAATTCGCTGCGCGGACTACGCGGCATCGGGCACACCGGACGTCGGCAGCAACGCGGTCAAGGCGCTCGAGGGTCGGGCCGCCGCCCTGATCGCCAACCACGGGCTCGTCGCGGTCGCGTCACGGCCGGACAAGGCGCTACATGTCACCGCGCTGGTCGAGCGCACCGCGCAGATCGTATGGGGGGCAAGAGCTCTCGGTGGTCCGGTGCCGATCCCCGACGAGGTCAACAAGAACTTCGGGAGCGTCTACACCTACCTGCGGCAACACCCGGTCTAG
>CAVWPQ010000034.1:0-49251 GCA_963756865.1 uncultured Actinomycetota bacterium
CCCATGTCGTCGAGGTGGCGGAACTGGTCGACGGGGCTGAGCCCGTCGTCGAGGCTGAGCCCGTCGAGGAAGCCGAGCCCGAGCCCGTCGAAGATGAGGTTCTCGAACCCAGATAGCAATTGAGTCTGCGGTGAGCGCGCAATTTCGGCGAGATTCGCGCCCTCACCGCAGAGTCAGTCGACGAGTTGGTCGCCGAGGAACCGGTCCGCGCCGGTGACCCCTGGCAGCACGAAGAAGAAGCCGCCGCCGACCGGCATGATGTACTCCTCGAGCGGCTCACCCTTGAGCCGGTTCTGCACGGTGAGGAAGCCCTTCTGCAGGCTGCGCTGGTAGGCGATGAACGCCAGCCCCTGATCAAGTCGGCCCGCGCCGTCGAAACCGCGCGAATAGTTGAATCCCCTTCGCAGGATCAGGTTCTGCTCGGTTTCGGTGGTGCGCGGGTTGGCCAACCGGATGTGGGCGTCCAGCGGAATCCGTTTGCCGTCGGGGTCCTCGGCGTAGTCGGGGTCGGCGAACTCGTCGGTCATGCCGAGCGGTGCGCCGCTGACCTTCTTGCGGCCGATGAGCGTCTCTTGCTCGCCGAGGCGGGTGCGATCCCAGAACTCGACGAACATGCGGATGATGCGGACGGCCTGATATGAGCCGCCGACCGTCCATTCTGGCTCGCCGTCGCCGGGCTGCACCCAGACGTGCTCATCCATCAGCTTGCCGTCGTCGACGTCGAGGTTCGCCGTTCCATCCTTGAATCCCAACAGGTTTCGCGGAGTTGCCGCCTCCGACGTCGCACCCGCTCCGATGCCGCGGGCATACCCGTCGATCATCCATCGCAGCGTCAACTCGCTTCGGGTGCGCCGCATCAACTGCCGCAACGCGAACTGCACGGTGTCGTTGTGGCCCGCCTCGAGGATGATCGAGATGTCGCCGTGGGACAGCTTCGGGTCTAGCCGGTCGTTGGCCAGGAACGGCATGGTTTCCAGTTCCTTGGGCTTGCGATCCGCCAGGCCGAACCGGTCGTCGAACAGTGAGGCCCCGACGCCGACCAGGATCGACAGATTGTCGGCTGGCGGCTTGTCGCCGAGGATCCCCGAGTCGAGCGGTGGATAGGCTGGGTCGCGGGTTTCCGGCGGCTTTCCCTCCATCAGCCCACGGATCTCCTCGGTGAGCTCCTGCAACGTTGCCTTGAGGCCAGCCCGTTCTTTGGCGTGCACATTGAACGAGGCGACCAAACCCTGTTCGGGAATCGGCAGTGTGGTGATTCCGGCCTGATGCGGACCTTCGAACGGGACGAAAGTGGCCTGCGATACCGGCGGCGCGGTCGGCTCGGGTGACGAGCACCCGGCCAGCGCCGCGCCTGCGCCTACCGCGACGCCGGTACCCAACGCCCCGGTGACGAAGCCGCGGCGCGAGATCCCCCGACGTGTTTGCCGTTCGGTCACTGCAGTTTCAGGACGCCCGCAACCTGGGACAGGTTCTCCGACAGCCCGGCCAGCTGCGCCTTGAGCGTGTCGACGACCTGGGGCGTCACCGTGACCGCGGGGCACCGCGGCGACGGGTACTCGCTGTTCTCGGGGCAGAAGTTCACCCAGCCATTGCCTTGGCGCAGCGGCCGCATGGTGTCGAAGACCTGGGAGATGCCCCCGTCGATCTTGCCGAGCAGGGCGGGGTCGGCCTTCTCCAGCGCCGGGGTCAGCTTGTCGATCGCTGCCTGCGAACCCTGCAGGTTGGCGTCGAAGTCCCACAGGTCGGTCTTGGAGTAGCGATCCTCTTCACCGGTGATCTTGCCTTCGGAGACCTCTTCGATCAGCTCGGCCGCGCCGTTGGCGACGTCCAGCGGCGTCACCTCGACCTTGGCGAACTCCGTCTTGAGGCCCGCGATGTCCTTGTCCAGCTGGTCGGCGAAGGGCGCGCCGCCCTCGGTGGTGTTCTTCTCGAACAGCAGGAACTCGAGGCGGTGCCAACCGGTGAAGGCAGGATCGTCCTCACCAGCGAAGTCGTCGACGCGGGAGTCGACCTTGCCGTCGATTTCCTCGACAAGGCCCGCCAGCGGCTCGATGCGCTCCCATGGCATGCGGGATGGCGCGAACGCATCCTGGGCCGCCTGCAGGTTGTTGGCCCGCACCGCGTCGGTGAACACCTTGACGACGCCGACGAGCTCGTCGATCTGGGCGACGGCGTATGCCTTGTATTCGGTGGCGGCCTTCTCGAGTTCCGGGCTCGGCGCGGCAGCCGCGGATGTCGACGTCTCGCCGGCCGAGCTCGATGCACTGCTCTCTTCGGTGCTGCCCGAATCGCTGCCGGAGCATCCGGCAAGAACCAAGGCCGCGGTCGCAACCGACACAGGCCAGGCGAGATGCAGTTTCATTGAGCCTCCTCGTAGTAGACGCGTGAACATTACAACGTTTTGTTCACAGCAGGGTAGGCACACCTAAATTCTGATTGCCTGCCCTTAGTAGGAGCCGATTTGCGCCGTGATTCGGGGCACTTCCAAACCCGTGGGACGATGGATTTCAACTAGTAGGGGTTTGAGGGAGTCCGGTGTCGCCAGTGCGTTGGCTGCGGGCTGTCGCGGTTATCGGCGCGACAGCACTGCTGTTGGCCTCCAGCTGCTCGTGGCAGCTCGGCATCCCGATTCCGGAGGGCGTGCCGCCGCCCGCGGGCGATCCCGTGCCGTCGATCGACACCCACGCCAAGGGCAGGCCCGCCGACCAGCTGCGCGATTGGGCCGCCGAACGGGCCCCGGAGCTGGGGATACCCGCACGGGCGCTGGAGGCCTATGCGTACGCGGCCAGGGTCGCCGAGGTGGAGAACCCCAACTGCCATCTGAGCTGGCCGACACTCGCAGGCATCGGGATGGTGGAAAGCCATCACGGCACGTATCGCGGCGCCGACATCGCGCCGAACGGCGATGTCACCCCGTTCATCCGGGGGGTTCGGCTGGACGGCACGATGGGCAACCTGGAGATCATCGACAGCGACGCGGGTCTTCTCGACGGCGATCCGCATCTGGACAGGGCGATGGGTCCCATGCAGTTCATCCCGGAGACGTGGCGGCTCTACGGGGTCGACGCCAACAACGACGGCAAGGTCAGCCCGGACAATTTCGACGACGCGGCGCTGTCGGCGGCGGGCTATCTGTGCTGGCGCGGCAAGGATCTGTCCACCCCGCGAGGCTGGATGAACGCGCTGCGCGCCTACAACCTTTCCGACCAGTACGCCCGCACTGTCCGCGATTGGGCGACCGCCTACGCCGAAGGCCACCCGCTTTAATCCCGCCGTCGCTGTCGCCACGCTCTAGGCTCATCTTTTAGCCCCTAGTCCAACCCGACCGACCAAGGAGAACGCCAGTGCCCATCATCGAGCAGGTCGGAGCTCGCGAAATCCTGGATTCCCGCGGCAACCCGACGGTCGAGGTCGAGTTGGCCCTGACCGACGGCACGTTCGCACGGGCGGCGGTGCCGTCGGGCGCGTCGACGGGTGAGCACGAGGCGGTGGAGTTGCGCGACGGCGGTTCCCGCTACGGCGGCAAGGGCGTGGGTAAGGCCGTCGAGGCCGTGCTCGACGAGATCGCACCTGCCGTCATCGGGTTGAGCGCCGACGATCAGCGCCTGGTGGACCAGGCCCTGCTGGACCTCGACGGCACACCGGACAAGTCCCGGCTCGGCGCCAACGCGATCCTCGGTGTTTCCCTCGCGGTCGCGAAGGCCGCCGCCGAGTCGGCGGGGTTGCCGCTGTTCCGTTACGTCGGCGGCCCGAACGCCCACGTCCTGCCCGTGCCGATGATGAACATCGTCAACGGCGGCGCCCACGCCGACACCGGCGTCGACGTCCAGGAGTTCATGGTCGCGCCCATCGGTGCGCCCAACTTCAAGGAGTCGCTGCGCTGGGGCGCCGAGGTGTACCACTCGTTGAAGTCCGTGTTGAAGAAGAAGGGACTGTCCACCGGTCTCGGCGACGAAGGCGGATTCGCGCCCGACGTCGCGGGCACCAAGGCGGCGCTGGACCTGATCCTGTCGGCCATCGACGAAACAGGTTTCAAGGTCGGCAGTGACGTGGCGCTGGCGCTCGACGTTGCCGCCACCGAGTTCTACACCGACGGAACGGGTTACAGCTTCGAGAAGGAGACCCGTAGCGCAGAGCAGATGATCGAGTTCTACGCCGGGCTGCTCGACTCCTATCCGCTCGTCTCGATCGAGGACCCGCTGTCGGAGGACGACTGGGATGGCTGGGTGGCGTTGACGACCGCGATCGGCGACCGCGTGCAGATCGTCGGCGACGACCTGTTCGTCACCAACCCCGAGCGGCTCGAGGAGGGCATCGAGCGGGGCGCGGCCAACGCGCTGCTGGTCAAGGTGAACCAGATCGGCACGCTGACAGAGACTCTCGACGCGGTCTCGCTCGCACACAACAGCGGGTACCGCACCATGATGAGCCACCGCAGCGGCGAGACCGAAGACACCACGATCGCCGATCTGGCTGTCGCGGTCGGCAGCGGGCAGATCAAGACCGGTGCGCCCGCACGCAGCGAGCGCGTGGCCAAGTACAACCAGCTGCTGCGCATCGAGGAAACCCTCGGCGACGCCGCGCGCTATGCGGGCGACCTCGCGTTCCCGCGGTATGCCCCGGAGGCCAAATAGCCCGTGCCCGAAGCGAAACGGCCCGACCCGAAGCGGCGGTCCCCGGCATCCCGACCGGCGAAGTCAGCCAAGTCGGCTAAGCCGGGCGGCGCGGCCCGTGGCCGTCCGCAGGCCGGGTCGCCGGTGCGACGCGAGCCGCGTAAGCCCGAGCCGCGTAAGCCCAAGTCGGAACCCGAGGAGCAGACGACGGCCGAGTCGATCCGGCAGTCGATCGCCGAGGCTGCCGAGCAGCAGTCCGAACAGCGGCTGGGTTCAGCGGCGCGGCGGGCGGCGATCCTCGCCGCGGTGGTCTGTGTGCTGACGCTGACGATCGCGGGCCCCGTTCGCACGTATTTCGCGCAGCGAACCGAGATGCGTCAGTTGGCGGCCAGCGAGGAGAAGCTGCGCGCGGAAATCGCCGACCTGGAACAGCAGAAGGTGAAACTCGGTGACCCCGCGTACATTGCGGCGCAGGCCCGTGAGCGTCTCGGCTTCGTGAAGCCCGGGGACATACCTTTTCAGGTGCAGTTGCCGCCGGGTGCCGTGGTGCCGGGCGAGCCGGGGCAGGAAGCTGAGGCTGTGCGTGCGGGCCAGCCCTGGTACACGTCGCTGTGGCACACGATCGCCGATGATCCGCACAACATTCCGAGCACCGTTCCGCCGGTTCCACCCGTACCTCCGCCGCCTCCCGGTGGCTGAGCAGTCGGATCTCGACGCCGTCGAGCAGCAGTTGGGTCGCGAGCCCCGCGGTGTCCTCGAGATCGCCTACCGATGCCCCAACGGCGAGCCCGGCGTCGTCAAGACGGCCCCGAGATTGCCTGACGGAACACCGTTTCCGACGCTGTACTACCTGACGCATCCGGCGCTGACGGCGGCGGCGAGCAGGCTCGAGTCGTCGGGTTTGATGCGCGAGATGACCGAAAGGCTCGGCGATGACGCACAACTGGCTGCCGCGTACCGTCGTGCGCACGAGTCGTATTTGGCCGAGCGTGACGCGATCGAATCGCTTGGCACCACGTTCTCCGGGGGTGGCATGCCGGACCGGGTGAAGTGTCTGCACGTGGTGATTGCGCACTCGCTGGCCAAGGGCCCAGGAGTCAATCCCTTTGGCGACGAAGCACTTGCC
This sequence comes from uncultured Actinomycetota bacterium, assembly GCA_963756865.1. Classification (GTDB taxonomy): domain Bacteria; phylum Actinomycetota; class Actinomycetes; order Mycobacteriales; family Mycobacteriaceae; genus Mycobacterium. Next base: position 5,740 of record CAVWPQ010000034.1, read on the forward strand.
GTGTTGGCCGCCGAACCGGGCATGGTTGGGATATTGGACAGGAAGGTATGGACGTGACGCGCATCGGGGCGATCGACTGCGGCACCAACTCGATCAGGCTGCTGATCGCCGACGCGGCCGGGGGCGAACTGCGCGACGTGCACCGGGAGATGCGCATCGTGCGGCTGGGCCAGGGGGTGGACGCGACGGGTCGGTTCGCACCCGAAGCGATCGAGCGGACGAAGGTCGCGCTCACCGATTATGCCGGACTGCTCGCACACCACGACGTTTCGAATGTACGGATGGTTGCGACGTCGGCGACCCGCGACGCGGCCAACCGGGATGTGTTCTTCGCGATGACATCCGAGGTGCTCGGCGCCGTTGTACCCGGCGCGGTCGCCGAAGTGATCAGTGGCGACGAGGAAGCCAGGCTGTCGTTCAACGGTGCGGTCCACGAATTAGATACCGCTGCTGCGCCTTTCGTCGTGGTCGATCTCGGCGGCGGGTCGACCGAGGTGGTGCTGGGCGAGCGTGAGGTGGAGGCCGGCTACTCGGCAGACATCGGCTGCGTCCGGCTGACCGAGCGTTGTCTTCACTCCGACCCGCCGACGGCAGTGGAGGTGGCGGCTGCGCGCGAGGTCGTGCGGGAACGTCTCGGCGAGGCGCTGCGGGTGGTCGCTGTGGAGAAGGCGCGCACGTGGGTCGGCGTGGCGGGGACCATGACGACGCTTGCCGCGCTGGCGCAGGGGATGACGACGTACGATCCGGCGGCGATCCACTTGTCCCGCGTCGGATTCGACGCGTTGCTACCCGTGTGCGAGGACATCATCGGGATGTCCCATGACCAGCGCGCGGCCCTCGGCCCGATGCACGAGGGCAGGGTCGACGTGATCGGTGGCGGCGCCATCATCGTGGAGGAGTTGGCCGAAGCCCTCGGCAACCGCGCCGGCATCGACGAGTTGGTGGTCAGCGAACACGACATCCTGGACGGCATCGCGCTCTCGATCGCCTAGGTGTGGACCTTCGCCCGCCGTTTCGGCCGTTTGGTCGGATCGTGCTGACCAGCGAGTGTCAGTGCGAGCACGACCAATCCCAAACCCAAGCCGAAGTGCAGCCAATTGTCGGCATCGTTCACCGGCATGATGTTCAGGGAGCTGTCGTGGTCCATCATCAGCCCGTAGACCCAGAGCGCCAGATAACCGATCCCACCCGCGAGCAGGTACGCCCGCGACGCGGCATAGGTACGCGCGAAGATGAAGCCGACGATGCCGTAGGCCAGGTGCACGACGTTGTGCAACGCCGACACCGCGAACATCCCGAACAGCATCGCGCCGGAGTGATGACCCGCCCATTCGAGCTGGTCGAGATGGCTCGTCGCACCGGGGATGAACCCCAGCACGCCGATGATCGAGAATGCGGCGGCTACCAGCACGGCGGCGCCTTGCACCGCCATGACCTTCGGGCGCGACGCCATGACTTCACCTCCCTTCGACCCGGTAATTGACGGGTCGGCAGGTTAGAGAAGTACCCCGGTGCAGAGCCGGTTAATCGCCTAGGTCAGCGCCTGACGTTGCAGTTGGGCGGGTTGCCGCAGTGGTGCCCCCCGTCGCACGCGTTGCAATGACAACTGCAGCCGCCGGCCCTGGTTTCTGAGACTCGCATGCTGTTCAACTCCTTTGCCGCTCTGACCGCCTTCGCAGGTGGGAGCAGAGTTCGTATCAACATATGCCGATTTCACAATAGTTCCTGTCGGCAAGGAATCAAAGGAAAGTCACCGCGTCGTTACGCAGCGGCGCCGGTCGCCGGCAGCAGGCGCGCCAGCACGTCGGTCAAGGTGATGAGGCCGATGAATTCATCGTCATCGACGACCATCGCCAGATGGTTCCGCGTCTGCCGCATCAGGTGCAGCGCCCGGTAGACGGGCAACTCCGACCCCAGTCGCAAGACCGGCCGCATCAGGTCGCCGGCCCGGATTCCGGCATCGGCGCGCAGGCTGTCTCGGACATGCACCACGCCCGTGACGGCCTGACCGTCACTCTGCACGAGGATCCGTTGGTGGCCCGTCAGCCGGGACATCGCCTGTATTGCCTCTGAACCGGCGTCGGCCGCGACCGTGGTCAAAGCCGAAGTGCGCGAGACGATATCGCCGACGGTGAGCTTCTCGAGTTCCAGCGCGGTGGCGAGATTGCGGTAGTACCGCGGATCGAGCGCCCCGGCGGCCGCCGAATGCTCCACCAGTTGGCGAAGCGTTTCTGGATCCTGTCCCTCGCCCAGTTCGTTGATGGGCGTGACCCCGACCTTGCGCACACACCAGTTGGCCGCGCGGTTCAGCGCGACCAGCACCGGCCGGGTCAGCGCCATAAACATGCGCATCGGTATCGCCAGGATCGTCGCTGCGCGTTCCGGATGGGCGATGGCCCATGACTTCGGCGCCATCTCGCCGATCACGAGATGCAGAAAGGTCACGATCGCCAGCGCCAGCACGAAGCCGCCCGCGTCGGCAACCCACATGGGGGCGCCCGTCGCATGCAACAGCGGGGTGAGCCAGTGGTGCACAGCGGGTTTCGTCGTCGCACCCAAGGCAAGCGTGCACACGGTGATGCCCAGCTGCGAGCCTGCCAGCAGCAGCGATAGCTCGCTGGTGCTTCGCAGCGCGGCGCGGGCCGAACGACTCTTTGCCGCGGCGTCCTCGAGTCGATGCCTGCGCACGGTCAGCAGCGCGAACTCGATCGCGACGAACAGAGCGCTCAACGCGATCAGGCTGAAGGTGACCGCGAGCACCACCCACGGGCTACTCAACGTCGTTCCCCCTGTCGCGGACCGCTACGAATACCTCGGCGGGCACCCGCCGCTCGATGGATTCGACCTTGGCGGACAACACCTTCGGCTTCGCGGGCCAACCGGCGGGGTCGTCGGGCAGCGGGATGTCGACACTGTCTCCGACTGCGGGCAGTCGACCCAGCTGGTGCATCAGGAGTCCCGCGATGGTCTCGTAGTCGCCGTCGGGGAGTCGCTCGTCGAGCAGTCGCTGGGCCTCGTCGAGGTGGATGTCGCCGGGCAGCAGCCAACCGTCTTCATGTCGCGTGACCCGTGCGTCGGTCACATCGTGTTCGTCGGCGATCTCGCCGACCAGTTCCTCAGCGATGTCCTCGACGGTGACGATGCCTGCCAGGCCGCCGTACTCGTCGATCACCACAGCGAGCTCGTCGCCCGCCTCGGTCAGCCGGTTGAGCGTCTCGGGCAGCGGCAGCGACGTCGGGACCTGCACGGCGGGCCTGCACCGCGACCGCGCGGTATCGGCCGGTTCGGCGTCGAGGACGGCGTCGAGGTCGATGACCCCGAGCACCTCGTCGGTGGTCCTGCCGACGACGGGGTAGCGGGTGTGGCCAGTGGCCATCCGAGTGAGCACCGCGTCGATGGTCTCGTCGAAGCGGACGGTGTCGACCCTGGTGCGCGGGATCATCGCGTGCTCAGCCGTGCTCGTCGGGAAGTCCAGTATCCGGCCGAGCAGGGTGGACAGATCCCGTCGCATTTCGCCCGAGGCCGACGATGCGGCGACGATGTGCTCGAGATCGCTTGCGGTGGCGGCCTGTTCGACGTCGTGCACCGGCTCGATCTTCACCGCGCGGAGCAGTACATTCGACGACTGGTCCATGAACCAGATCAGCCAGCCGAACAGCCGCAGATACCAGCGGGTGGACACCGCCAGCCGGCGGGCCATCGGCTCCGGTATGGCGATCGCGAGGTTCTTCGGGAACAGCTCACCGAACAGCATCTGGACCAAGGTGCAGAAGATCAGCGACACGGCCGTGCCGACCGCGACCCCGACGCCGGCGGGCACCCTGGCCATTCCGAGCAGGTCGGCAAGGCCCGACCCGATCAGCGGCTCGGCGACGTAGCCCGCCAGCAGGCCGGTGACGGTGATGCCCAGCTGCGCGCCCGACAGCATGAACGAGGTCCGCCGGGTGACGTCGAGAGCGCGGGCCGCCGACGCATCACCCTGTTCGGCGTTGGCCTTCAGGCTGGCGCGGCTGACCGCCGTGTAGGCGAACTCCTGAGCCACGAAATAAGCGGTGAACGCCGTGATCAACACGACCACCAGGACGCCGAGGCCGATATTGGCCAGCGCGACTAACACCTCCCCACCGCCGGAGACATCGTGCTGCGGTCAACCCGGGGTGGGACAGGTCTTCGGGGTGCGCGCGAGGCGCTACTCATTGCTCCCTTTGGTCGTCGAATCTTCGGTCGTGTGTGGCATCGACGATACCTGGACGAACCCTGTGGCCGGTTTCTCATGGCTCGCCAAGGAAAGGGCCGTTAAATGGGGACATGCCGTCTCCCGCCACCACACCAGCCGACGTACTCGTGATCTTCGGGATCACAGGCGATCTGGCCAGGAAGATGACGTTCCGGTCGCTGTACCGGCTGGAGCGCCGCGGCCTGCTCGACTGTCCGATCGTCGGGGTCGCCCTCGACGACTGGTCGGAAGCTGCGCTGGTCGACCACGCGCGCGGCGCGATCGAGACCGCGGGCGAAACGATCGACGAGCAGGTGTTCGCCCGGTTCGCCGCCCGACTGTCGATGGTGTCCGGCGACTTCGGCGACGCCAAGACCTACGAGCGCGTGGCCCGCGCGATCGAGGGCAAGCACACGCCCGTCTTCTATCTCGAGATACCGCCGGCGCTGTTCGGCCGCGTCGTCGAAGGTCTCGCGCAGGCCAATCTGACATCGCGCGCACGGGTGGTGGTGGAGAAGCCGTTCGGTCATGACCTGGCGTCCGCGCGTGCGCTCAACGCCTCGTTGCGCAGTGTCCTCGAGGAGTGGCAGATCTTCCGTATCGACCATTTCCTCGGCAAGGAACCCGCGATGGACATCATGTTCCTGCGGTTCGCCAACTCGATTTTCGAGCCGCTGTGGAACCGCGACCGGATCCAGTGCGTGCAGATCACGATGGCCGAGAACTTCGGCGTGGACGACAGGGGCAGCTTTTACGATCCGGTCGGCGCGCTGCGCGACGTGGTGCAGAACCACCTTCTGCAGCTGATCGGACTGTTCGCCGCCGAGCCCCCGAGTACGGCCGACGCCGACGGGTTGCGGGACAAACGCGCGGAGGTGTTCCGCGCGATGCCAGCCGCCGATCCCGCGCATTATGTGCGCGGCCAGTACGACGGGTATCGGTCCGTCAAAGGGGTGGCAACGGATTCGCAGACCGAGACCTACGCCGCACTGAAGCTCGAGATCGACAGTTGGCGGTGGGCCGGGGTGCCGTTCTTCCTTCGCGCGGGTAAGGCGCTTCCGGTGCGGGACACCGAGATTCGAGTGATCTTCAAGCGTCCACCGAAGCTGGCGATCACCGAGAAGACGCATGATCCCGACGAACTGGTGCTCCGCATCGACCCCAATCCCGGTACCAACCTGATCATTCAGGCCAAAGAACCCGGCAAGAACAGCACCCGCCACGTCGACCTCGACATGATCTTCGCCGAAGAACTCGGCGAAGCGCCCGAGCCGTATGAGCGGCTGCTGAGCGATGCGATGAAGGGCGACTCGACCCAGTTCGCCCGCGAGGACGGGGTGGAGGAGACGTGGCGCATCGTGCAGCCGCTGATCGACTCGCCACCGCCGCTGCAGACCTACGCCAAAGGCTCGTGGGGACCGCAGGCTGCTATCAAACTCGTTGCCGGATTTCCGAACTGGCGCAACCCATGGATGAAGGGCTGTCCCTGACCGGCGACGGCGGAACTCAGCCCTGCAGGATCGGCTTGAGCTTGTCGAGCACCGCCGGGTCCTCGATCGTCGACGGCACCGGCTCGTCGCGGCCGTCGGCGATACCGCGCATGGTCTTGCGCAGGATCTTTCCCGACCGGGTCTTCGGCAGCGCTGGCACGACGTCGACGGCCTTGAAATAGGCAACCGCGCCGATGTTCTCGCGCACCGCGGCGATCAGCTCCTCTGCGAGGCCGTCGTCCGACGCACCCGCCTTGAGCACGACGAGACCGCGCGGCACCTGGCCCTTGAGCTCGTCGGCGACACCGAACACCGCACACTCCGCGACCGCGGGATGCGCGGCGAGGACCGCCTCGATCGAGCCGGTCGACATGCGATGTCCCGCAACGTTGATGACGTCGTCGGTGCGGCCCATCACGTAGAGGTAGCCGTGCTCGTCGAGGTAGCCGCCGTCGCCGGTCAGGTAGTAGCCGGGGAACGCCGACAGATACGACGAGACGTAGCGGTCGTCGTCACCCCACAGCGTCGGCAGTGTCCCTGGCGGCAGCGGGAGCTTGACGCAGATCGCGCCCTCTTCATCGGCGTCGGCCTCGGTGCCGTCGGGGCGAAGGATGCGCACGTCGTATCCCGGCATCGGCACGGTCGGCGAGCCGGGCTTGATGTCCATCGGCTCGACGCCCATCGGGTTGGCGGCGATGGCCCAGCCGGTCTCCGTCTGCCACCAATGGTCGACGACAGGGATGCCCAGCCGTTCCGAGGCCCAGTGATAGGTGCCCGGGTCGAGTCGCTCGCCCGCCTGGAACAGGTACTTCAGCGCCGACAGGTCGTACTTGGCGAGGTGGGTGCCCTCGGGGTCCTCCTTCTTGATCGCGCGGATCGCCGTCGGAGCGGTGAACAGCGCTTTGACCCCGTGCTCGGACGCCACCCGCCAGAACGCGCCCGCGTCCGGCGTGCCGACCGGCTTGCCTTCGTAGAGCATCGTCGTCGCGCCGAGCATCAGCGGCCCGTAGACGATGTAGGAGTGGCCGACGACCCAGCCGACATCCGAAGCGGCCCAGTACACGTCGCCGGGCTCGGTGTCGTAGACGTGTTTCATGGTCCACATCAGCGCGACGGCGTGGCCGCCGTTGTCCCGGACGATTCCCTTGGGCCTGCCCGTCGTGCCCGAGGTGTAGAGCACGTACAGCGGGTCGGTGGCGGCGACGGGCACCGGGTCAACCGGCTCTGCGGCGGCGATGACCTCGTTCCAGTCGTGGTCGCGGCCCGCCAGGGGCTCGCAGGGCCGCTGGTCGCGCTGGACGATGACGCAGGCGGGCGGAGCGTATTCGGCGATGTCGAGGGCGGCGTCGATCATCGGCTTGTAGTCCACGGTGCGGGTCGGCTCGATTCCGCAGGACGCCGTGACGATGGCGGCGGGCCTGGCGTCGTCGATCCGGGCGGCCAGCTCGCTCGCCGCGAAGCCGCCGAACACCACCGAGTGCACGGCGCCGAGCCGGGCGCAGGCCAGCATCGCGATGACCGCCTCGGGGATCATCGGCATGTAGATGACGACGCGGTCGCCCTTGTTGACGCCCAGGCCGCGGAGCGCGCCCGCGAACCGGGCTGTTTGGTCGAGTAGTTCGCGGTATGTGAACGTGGCTTGCGAGCCGGTCACCGGCGAGTCGTAGATCAGCGCGGCCTGGTCGCCGCGGCCTCCGTCGACGTGCCGGTCCAGCGCGTTGGCGCAGGTGTTGAGTTCGCCGTCGGGGAACCAGCGGTAGAACGGCGGGTTCGAGTCGTCGAGGATCTGCGTCGGCTCCCGCGTCCAGTCCACCGCGCGGGCGGCGTCGGCCCAGAATGTCGTTGGATCGGTGATGCTGGCGTCGAACAGTTCGCGGTAGCCGGGCATACCCGCACCGTAGCGCGGAGGCCGGTCTCTATAGTCCGAATCATGGCCCACGAGCGCTTGCGCGAGGAGCAATCATGACTGCTGAACCACCTCCGATCGACGGGGTGCGCAGGTCCTTCGTCGAAGCCAACGGTGTGCGGTTTCACGTGACGGAGGCAGGCCCTCCGGATGGCCGCCCGGTCCTCGCCCTTCACGGCTGGCCGCAGCACCACTGGGAGTGGCGCGACCTGCTGGCCGACCCGCCGCCGGGGCTGAGGATCATCGCGCCCGACCTGCCGGGCTACGGCTGGTCGGGGCCACCTCCGCACAAGTGGGCCAAGGACGACGTCGCGACCGACGCGCTGGCTCTGCTCGACGTTCTCGGCCTCGACCGGGTGCTGCTTGTGGCCCACGACTGGGGTGCCGCGGCCGGGTACCACATGGTGTTGCGCGCCCCTGAGCGATTCGACGGATATCTGGTGATGAACTACCCGCATCCGTGGCAGAGCCCGCGTGTCGCGCTGCCGCATATGTGGCGACTGGCCTACCAGTTACCGCTCGCATCGTTCGGCATTCCGTTTCAGCGTCACACGCGGTTGGTCCACTTCTTCTTCAAGGCGGGATCCGATATCCCTCCCGAGGATGCCGCCGTTTTCGCCGACCGGTTCCGCGATCCGGTGTGCGCGCGGGCGGGCAGGGACACGTATCGGACGTTCCTGCTGCGCGAATTGCCCGCTGCTGCAAGGCAACGGGAGACCCGGCGGATCACCGTGCCGGTCCGGGCCCTGCTCGGCACCCGCGATGCGGTGGTCCGTCTACCTATGGTGTCGCCCGAGTCCGCCAACGCCGACGACTATCAGCTGGAAACGGTCGATGCCACGCACTTCGTCGTCGACGAGCGCCCGGACCTGGTGCGCAAGAAGCTGATCGCGCTGGCCGAAGAAACTGCCTAGGCTCCCCGCGAGCAGACGCAAAAGTACCCGCGCGGGGTCGCAAACGGGTACTTTTGCGCCTGCTTGCGGGAGAAAAGTCACTCCTGAAAGCGGTAGCCCATTCCGGCTTCGGTCAGTAGGTGCACCGGGTGTGACGGGTCGTCCTCGAGCTTGCGCCGCAGTTGCGCGAGATACACACGCAGGTAGTGGGTTTCCTTCGCGTAGGCGGGCCCCCACACCTCCTTGAGGAGTTCCTCGCGGCCGACGAGTTTGCCGCGGTTGCGGACCAGCATCTCCAGCATGCCCCATTCGGTCGGGGTCAGGTGAACCTCGGTGCCGTTCTTGGTGACCTTCTTCGACGCCAGATCAACTGTGAACGAGGAGGTTTCGACGAAGGGTTCGTCGGTCTCCGCGGCGGTGGCGCCGCGTCGGACCGCCGCGCGCAGCCGGGCGAGGAACTCGTCCATGCCGAAGGGTTTGGTGACGTAGTCGTCGGCCCCTGCGTCGAGCGCCTCGACCTTGTCGGCGGAATCGGTGCGGGCCGAAAGCACGATGATCGGCACGGTCAGCCACCCTCGCAGTCCGCCGATCACCTCAATGCCCGACATGTCGGGCAGTCCGAGGTCGAGAATGACGACGTCTGGGTGCTCGTCCGCGGCTGCGCGTAGCGCACCGCTCCCGGACGCGGCAGTGATCACGTCATACCCTCGCACGGACAGGTTGATCCGCAGTGCCCGCAGGATCTGCGGTTCGTCGTCGATGACGAGGACTCTGGTCTTCGGCGGTGTCATGCCGGGGTGTCCTTCGGTGGTGCGGCCAAATCGATCTCGACGGTCAGCCCGCCGCCGGGGGTGTCGGCGGCCGCGATCGTGCCGCCCATCGCCTCCACGAAACCGCGCGCGACGGATAGCCCGAGGCCTACCCCGATGCTGTTGTCGTGGTCGCCCAGTCGCTGGAACGGTTCGAACAACTGGTCTTCGGTACCGCGCGGTATGCCTGGTCCCTCATCGACGACGGCGATCAGCACCCGCTCGCCGACCTGGCCCGCGGTGACGCGCACCGGGCTGATCGGGGCATACCGCAGCGCATTGTCGATGAGATTGGCCAGCACGCGCTCCAATAGACCACTGTCGGCCATCGCCACGGCGTCGCCTACTTCGACCTTTACCCGTTCGATGCCTTGACGGCCGAAACCCGTTACGCCTCTGCTTATTCCGAGCAGCGCGCGCTGAACGGTCTCCTCAAGATAGACGCGACGCAGCTCGGGCCGAACGACCCCGGCCGCCAGCCGAGACGAGTCGAGCAGGTTACCCACGAGGGCGGTGAGTTGGTCGATCGACTCCTCGATCGTGGCAAGAAGTTCGGCAGTGTCGTCGGCGGAGAAGTCGATGTCGTCGCTGCGCAGGCTCGACACCGCAGCCTTGGCCGCCGCCAGCGGAGTGCGCAGGTCGTGGCTGACGGCGGACAACAACGAGCGGCGCAGTTCGTCGGCCTGCGCAATGGCTTCGGCCTTGCCGGCCTCCTCGGTCAACTCGCGCTGCTTGACCAGGCCCGCGGCCTGCTTCGCGACGGCCCCCAGCACACGACGGTCGCGGGCCGGCAGTTTCCGTCCGGCCATCAGCATCCAGAACTCGTCGTCGCCGACCTCGATCGCGGTGTCGGCGGTGTCAACGTCGGTGCATGGGTCCTGCCCCACGCAGGCGACGACCTGGCCGTCCGATTCGCCGTCCCGAATCCGCAGCATGCTTACCGCGCGTTGGGAATACGTTTCCCGGACCCGCTCCAACAACGCTTCGAGGTCGGCTCCCCGGAGTACGGACCCAGCGAAGAGGGCGAGCAGTTCGGCCTCCTGTGACGCCCGCCGCGCCTCGCGGGCGCGGCTCGCCGTCCCGTCGACGAGCGCCGCGACCGCGACTGCGACGAGCAGCAGCACCACGATGGTCACGGCCGCATCGGGCTCGCTGATCACGAACGTATGGCGCGGATTGGTGAAGAAGAAGTTCAGCAGCACCCCGGACAGCAGGGCGGACAGCGTGGCAGGTGCGACACCGCCAAGCAGCGCTACCAGGAGCACGCCGATGAAGAACAGGGCGCTCTCGCCGCCGATCCCGAGGTACGGGTCGAGCAGCAAGGAGATCAATGCACAAATGGCCGATGGAACCAGAAGTGCAGCAAGCCAAGAGGTGAGAGGTTGTTGCCGCGGCGAGATTCGTGCCCACAGTCCGTTACGGCCGGCTTCGTCGTGCGTGACCATGTGAACGTCGATCTTCTGCGACTGCTGCACAACCGACGCGCCGATGCCTTCGTCGAAGATCCGGGCCCACCGCGACCGGCGGGAGGTGCCCAGCACCAGCTGCGTGGCATTCATCTCACGGGCGAAGTCCAACAGCGCGGTGGGCACGTCGTCGCCGACCACGGTGTGCAGCGTGGCGCCGAGGCTGATGGCCAGCTCGCGCACCTTGCCCATCTGCGGTGCGGACATGCCGGCCAGTCCGTCGCCGCGGACGACGTGGACAACCATCAACTCGGCGCTGGACTTCGAAGCGATGCGAGATGCCCTCCGCACCAACGTTTCCGACTCAGGTCCGCCGGTGACGGCCACGACGACGCGCTCGCGGGCCTCCCAGGTTGCTGTGATCTTGTTTTCTTCGCGGTACTTCTCAAGCGCCGCGTCGACCTGGTCGGCCAGCCACAGCAGCGCGAGCTCGCGTAGGGCTGTCAGGTTGCCGCGTCGGAAGTAGTTGGACAGCGCCGCATCGACCCGCTCTGGTGCATAGACATTCCCGTGGGCGAGTCTGCGCCGCAACGCTTCCGGCGTGATGTCGACAAGCTCGATCTGGTCGGCAGCGCGGACAATCTCGTCGGGAACCTTCTCCTGCTGCTCGATTCCGGTGATCTGGGCGACGACGTCATTGAGGCTCTCCAGATGCTGGACATTCACCGTCGTGATCACGGTGATCCCGGCGTCGAGAAGCTCCTCGACGTCCTGCCAGCGCTTGGGATTTTTGCTGCCCGGCGTGTTGGTATGGGCAAGCTCGTCGACCAGCACGACCTGAGGTGCCCGCGTCAGCACCGCCTCGACGTCGAGTTCGGGGAATTGGCTCCCGCGGTACTCGATGTAGCGCGGCGGGATGATCTCGATGCCGGTCATCAAGTCGGCGGTTTTTTTGCGGCCGTGTGTCTCCACCACCGCGGCCACCACATCTGTGCCGCGTTCCACCCGGCGATGAGCCTCACCGAGCATCGCGAAGGTCTTCCCGACCCCGGGGGCTGCGCCCAGGTAGATGCGCAGCTCCCCCCGCTTCCTGCGGTAGTCGGGCCTATCGGCCACCGATTGATCGGCCGTGCTCACACGTTCATCATCCACCGGTCAGGTCAGCCCTTGGCTGGATACTTCTGGTCCAGTTCGAGGTTGAGCTCGAGCACGTTGACCGTGGGCTCACCGAAGACCCCGAGCCACCGTCCGGCGGAGTGGTCGGCCACGGCCTGCCGGATCGCCTCTGGGCTGACGCCGCGCGCCTTGGCCACCCGTTTCACCTGGAGATCGGCATAGGCGATCGAGATGTTGGGGTCCAGCCCGCTGCCACTGGCGGTGACGGCGTCGGCGGGCACCTCGGGGTCTGCCGGGGCGCTGCCGCGGATCGGCACGATCTGGCCGATGCTGTAGTCCTCGCCGAACTTCGCGCACTCGACGCGCACACCCTCGTAGGTGTTGAGGAACGGTGTCTTGGTGGTGTCGCAGGGTTCGTTGACACTGACGACCTTGGTCGGCTGCACCACGTCGCCGCGCGCATCACGCGGGCCGATCACCGACAGCACCGCGCCGACGCCGTCGCCCGTGCAGAACGGGCGCGACCCGTCCACGCCCTCGAGCTCGCCGACCGCGGCGCTGCGTGAGCAGACCATGGTGAGCAGGCTGGACTTGGCACCGTTGTCATCCTCGGGCAGAGACGGGTCGCCTGGTGTGTCGACGATGCTTTCGGGCCCGAGGTTACTCGCGCTGGTGGCCAGCGGGTCATAACCGTCACCGGCAGAAGATGGCCTGCTCTGGAAGTACTGCGGCAGCGCGTTGCCGTCGCTGTCGGTGAAGGACTGCCCGATCAGGCTGCTGCCCACCGGCTTTCCGTCGACCTCGATGATCGACCCGTTGGCGTTGGCCCGCAGACCGGGGATTTGAGCGATCAGCCAGATCAGAGCCGGGTAGGCGAGGCCCACGATCACGGTGAGCACCAGCAGCGCCCGCAGGGCGGCCCAGTGCTGACGAACAAGATTGGAGAAGTTCATTGTCACATTCCCGGGAAGAGTTGGATTACCAGGTCGATCAGCTTGATACCAATGAACGGGGCGATGATCCCGCCGAGTCCATAGACAAAGAGATTGCGGCTGAGCAGCTTTGACGCGCTGGCGGGTGTGTATCGAACACCCCTCAGCGACAACGGAATCAGCGCGACGATGATGATCGCATTGAAGATCACCGCGGACAGGATCGCCGACTGCGGGCTGTGCAGCCGCATGATGTTCAGCAGGTCCAGGCCGGGGAACAGCCCGACGAACATCGCCGGGATGATCGCGAAGTACTTGGCGATGTCGTTGGCGATCGAGAACGTGGTCAACGCACCACGCGTGATGAGCAGCTGCTTGCCGATCTCGACGATCTCGATGAGCTTGGTCGGGTCGGAGTCGAGGTCGACCATGTTGCCGGCCTCTTTGGCCGCCGACGTTCCGGTGTTCATCGCCACGCCGACGTCGGCCTGCGCCAGTGCCGGTGCGTCGTTGGTACCGTCACCGGTCATCGCGACCAGCTTGCCGCCCGCCTGCTCCTTCTTGATCAGCGCCATCTTGTCCTCGGGCGTTGCCTCGGCGAGGAAGTCGTCGACGCCGGCCTCGTCGGCAATGGCCTTGGCGGTCAGGGGATTGTCACCGGTGATCATCACCGTGCGGATGCCCATCCGGCGCATCTCGTCGAACCGCTCGCGCATTCCTTGTTTCACGACGTCCTTCAAATGAATGACGCCGAGCACTTCGGCCTTCCCATTCTGGACCTGGCCGACGACCAACGGTGTGCCGCCGGCGGCGGAGATGTCGTCGACGATGTCGCCGAGCTGGGTTGGCACCTCGCCGCCTTCGTTGCGCACCCACTCGGCCACCGAGCTCGCCGCGCCCTTGCGCAGCCGGTGGTCATCCACGTCGACACCGGACATCCTTGTGGTTGCGCTGAATTCGATCCAGTGGGCATGAGCGAGCTCACCCTGCTCCCGTCCCCGCAGGCCGTACTCTTGCTTCGCGAATACGACGATCGAACGGCCTTCCGGAGTTTCGTCGGCGAGGCTGGACAGCTGTGCCGCGTCCGCCAGCGCCTCTGGGGTCACCCCGGCCAACGGTACGAACGCCGCAGCCTGCCGGTTGCCCAGCGTGATCGTGCCGGTTTTGTCGAGCAGCAGGGTGTTCACGTCACCGGCGGCTTCCACAGCTCGACCGGACATCGCCAGCACGTTGCGCTGCACCAGCCGGTCCATTCCGGCAATGCCGATCGCAGACAGCAGCGCCCCGATGGTGGTGGGGATGAGGCAGACCAGCAGCGAGACCATGACGATGCCGGTCACACCGTTACCGTTGAGCGCCAACGTATCCGGAACGCCGGGGTTGTTCATCTTGGAATAAATCGCCAGCGGCTGCAGCGTCGCGACCGCGAACACAAAGATGATCGTCAGGGAGGCCAGCAAGATGTTGAGCGCGATCTCGTTCGGCGTCTTCTGCCGGTTGGCGCCCTCGACTAGGGCGATCATCCGGTCGATGAAGCTCTCGCCTGGCTTCTGCGTGATCTGCACGACGATGCGGTCCGACAGCACGGTGGTACCGCCGGTTACTGCGGAGCGGTCGCCGCCGGACTCACGGATTACGGGTGCAGACTCGCCGGTGATAGCCGACTCATCCACGGAAGCAATGCCTTCCACGACATCTCCGTCACCGGGGATGGTCTGGCCCGCCTCGACCACGACGATGTCGCCCTGCTGCAGCAGTGGTGCGGCGACGTCCTCTTCGCGGCCGGGTTTTCCGGGCTGCCAGCCGGTGAGGCGGCGGGCCATGGTCGCGGTCTTCGTCTTGCGCAGACTCTCGGCCTGCGCCTTGCCCCGGCCTTCGGCGACGGCCTCAGCAAGGTTGGCAAAGATCACCGTCAGCCACAGCCACCCCACGATGAGCCAGGCGAACCAGGACGGCGCGAGGATCGCCAGCACCGTGCTCCACACAGCGCCGATCTCGACGATGAACATGACGGGGTTGCGCCACAGCGTGCGCGGGTTCAGCTTGCGCAGCGCGTCGGGCAGCGACTTCCATAGCATCGTCGGATCCAGCAAACCGCCCTGAACACGTTTGGCAGAGTTGCCTTTCGGATGCGATACAGCGGAATCGATTGTGGGGGTGGACATCAGTGAATTCCTTCAGCAAGGGGCCCGAGCGCAAGCATGGGCAGGAAGGTCAGGGCGACCAGAATCAGCGTTACGCCGGCGACCATGCCGACGAATTGCGGGCGGTGGGTGGGCAGAGTTCCGATCGATTCGGGGTGCTTTGCCTTGCCTGGCCAGGGAGCCAGCCAGCGCGAGGACGAATATGATCGGCAGGAATCGGCCGAAGACCATCGCCATCCCCAACGCCGTGTTGTACCACTCTGTGTTGACTGTGATACCGGCGAACGCGGACCCGTTGTTGTTGGACGCGGAGGTGAACGCATACAAAACCTCAGACAGACCGTGCGGGCCGCTGTTCAGCATGCCGGCCCGCTGGCCAGGCATCGCCATCGCGACCGCCGTGCCAGTCAGCACCAGCAGCGGGGTGATCAGGAAATATGTTGCGGCGAGCTTTATCTCACGTGGTGTGATCTTCTTGCCGAGATACTCCGGTGTGCGGCCGACCATCAGGCCCGCGACGAAGACGGTGATCACTGCGAGAACGAGCATGCCGTACAAACCGGAGCCCACGCCGCCGGGAGCGACCTCGCCGAGCTGCATGTTGAACAACAAGACCATCCCGCCGAGACTCGTATAGGAGTCGTGGAACGAGTCGACCGAGCCGGTCGAGGTCAAGGTGGTCGACGCGGCGAAGACTGCGGAGTTGGCGACGCCGAACCGCTGCTCGACGCCTTCCATCGCCGCGCTGACCGCGGTGGGCACCGTGCCGTGGGCCTGCAGTTGGAACCACATCGTCGCGCTCCAGCTGATGACAGGCCAGGGTCGCCATCACCGCGGCGATTGCGAGACCCTGCTTCTTGCTACCGACCATGCGACCGAACGTGCGCGGGAGCGAGAAGCTGATGACTAACAAAAGGAAGATCTCGACCCAGTTGGTCCACGTGGTCGGGTTCTCGAACGGGTGCGCCGAGTTGACGTTGTAAAAGCCGCCTCCGTTGGTCCCGAGGTCCTTGATGGCCTCCTGGCTGGCGACCGCGCCGCCGGGAATGGTCTGCTGCCCGCCGGCAAGCGTGTTGACGACCTGGTCGTAGTTGTGGAAGTTCTGGACAGCGCCGCCGACGATCAGCACGATTGCCGCGACCACACAAATGGGCAGCAGGATGCGCAAAGTGCCGCGAACCAGGTCCACCCAAAAGTTGCCGAGGTCGCCCGTGTGCCTGCGTGCAAACCCGCGGACTACCGCGATCGCGACGGCCATGCCGACCGCCGCCGACACGAAGTTCTGCACGGCCAGTCCGGCCATCTGCACCAGGTGTCCCATCGTCGACTCACCCGAATATGCCTGCCAGTTGGTGTTCGTCACGAAGCTGACAGCGGTGTTCCACGCCAGGGCTGGCGTCATCGGTGTACCAGGATCGTTGAGGTGCAGCGGCAGCTTGCCCTGCACCAATTGGAAGATGAACAGAAACAGGATGCTGATCGCGGAGAAGGCGAGCACGCTGCGGGCGTAGGCACCCCAGGTCTGCTCGGACTTCGGGTCGGCTCCGATGGACCGGTAGATGATGCGCTCAGCGCGAGAGTGCTTGTCGGAGCTGTACACCCGGTACATGTAGTCGCCGAGCGGCACATGCACGGCCGCCAAGGCAAGGATGAGCAGCGCGAGGAAGATGATCCCCGCCGTCGTCGTAGTCACTAGAACCTCTCGGGGAAGAGCAGAGCGGCAAATAGAAACAGGGCGAGAAGGATCGCCAGCACCAGGCCGACGAGATTGTCGTAGCTCACAGCCCCTCGACCAACTTCTGCACCAGGCCGAGCAGGGCGAAGATCACCACCGTCAGCACGATGTACACCACAACGGACACGGGTTCTCCCACACATACAGGGCCCGCCGGATCTCGGCGGACTGATCCAGGATCAGCCGGGTTCGGGGGGCCCTCTAGGGTCTTTATGCCTTCTTTACGGGGAAGCCCACGACTTTTACGGGTTTTCTCGATCAGGCCTACCAAGCAGGTGTCTTGCGGGGACAAACATGCCGTTAATAGGTGCTGATCCGGGGTAGGGATAGCGTCATTAACGGCTCATCGTGCGGCCGGTAGCTCGTAGGTTCGGGACGCGAACGTCGCCGTCCGAGGGAGTCGTAGCCATCAACGATCCGCCGCACAGGGAACCGCCACCTCGCTGCAGGTGGCCGTGATCATCACCATCGTGGTGATCTTGCATGTGCCGCTTGGTAATTACATGGCTTGCGTGTTCAGCGCCACTGGCGACTGGCGGGTAGAGCGGACCATCTACTCCATCGTCGGGTTCAGCCCGATGACCGGCAACGATGGACGAATTATTTGAGTTCGCTGCTGGCCTTTTCGGCCATCAGTGTGCGCTCCTGTACGGGCTATTGCTGTGCAAGTCTATTTGCCTGAGCCGTGGGGTCATAAAGGGATGACGCCGGCAATAGCGTTCAACACCGCGATTTCATTTACGACCAATACGAGCCGGCAGAAATTTCGGCGAATCGACATTGGTCACGTCGGCCTCTCAGCTGACGTAAGTACGTCGTAAAGGTTGGTCCCCTGGTCGTCAAGGGAGCGCTAACGAACTCGTAAGTGCCGCGTTTAGGGGCAAACGTGGAAGTTGAAGTCCATCAAGGAGGAAACCGCGTGACCCTTTGTGCGTTGTTCGCATCTTCTGTGCGAAGTCGATGAGTACGACGATGGCGTACGTGCTGCTCATTCACCTGTTGCTGGTCTGCCCATTGATTCGTGCGGCATCGATATGGGCGCAGATCAATACGAACTCCAAGTCCACGCGCCCTCGACGCGGTATCAAGGTTAAGCCGTAGGGCGTCAAGAGAGCGCAAAGGATCTGGCGGACGACTCCTGGTTGCGTCATCGTCGAATTGTTGCCACTGGCAGCAGGCCACGGCATCGATGAAGAAACTAGGTCTCGGTGACTCTTTCGACCTTCCTGTTGTCTCGGTTACCCGGAAACACGCCACACGCTAAGGCGAACCGCGCGACCGACGGCACACGCGCGCCCTCTGTAGACCAAAACGACATACTGTGGTGCAAGACCTATCGCAAAATATTCGCCATGGCCGAGATTGCACTTCCTGCAGCATCTCTCAGGAACCGCTCGGTTGCGACGTGGGTGACGGATCACCGCGTGACGGTTGACGTGTGCGGCGGCGAGGACCTCGCAATGGCGATCGCGGCGGGAGTTCATCTGTCGCGACTGACGCTGCACGCCGACACCTTGACTGAATCTGACTTCTGCGCTGCGATCAGGCTGGGAGTCGGCCGTGTGGTCGTGGGTTCGGTCGCGCAGATCGATCTGCTCAGATCCGTTGTGGTGCAACGTGCGCTGAACGTCGTCGTCCGGATGACCGACGTCAAAATGTCGGTCGCGCCGAATGCCGACGCAGGCGAGGCGGTCCTGTGCGGATTCCCCTTCGACAGCAATAAATCGGACGCCGCGATCGCGGCGATTCTCGACCATGAGTGGCTCAACCTGGTCGGATTACATTGCGCCGTTGGCCTGCAAGATCACGACTTCGTCAGCTACCCGGCCGCGATCGGTCACATGATCGCGGAGATGGCTCAGATACGCCACACTCACGGGGTCGTGCTCCCTCTACTGGCCCTTGGGTGCGGTCGCGCGGTGCCGATGGGTAACTGGGCGGTCGAGCTGCCGGACCTGGCGGACCAGATCGAGGACGCGCTCGACGATTCGTGTGCGACCTTGCGTTTTCCGCGACCGCTTGTCGTCCTGTCACCGGGTTCGGCGATTGTGGGGCAGCGCGGGACATGACCATTCACGCGCTTGGCGGCGACGATCTCAACAGAAGAACGTCAGCCGCCGGTGTGCTACTTGGATCGTCCGAACCGCCGCTTGTGTCTTCGTTGGAGCCTGCTGCGACTCCTGAAGCCACTCCTGCCACATCATGTCGGAATTCTCCTGGACACGGTTGTTCGTGACGCTCAGTCCGAGGATTTCGATTTCCGTTGTCGCCCAACGGATGAGCGAGCTATCGGACCCGACCTCCTGAGCCAGGAGCACTCTCTCGTCGTCAGTCAGCGTGTCGCTGAAGTCCTGCATGGCGTTCTTCAGTCGATAGAAAGGAACGGCACTGTCGAATGGCCGACAGAGCTTCGGTGAGTTCTCGTCGCGCGCGGTCGAGGAACGTCGTTTCCTGCGCTAGGCCTGATTCGGTGGCCTGATCCTGCTCGACCTCCGCCGCGGGGACGTCCGGAGACCCGGTATCGGCGGACTGCACAAGCTCGGGGTACTTGGCGCGCAGCGCGTCGAGTTCCGCGGTGGCCGCCAGGGCTTTGGCGCGCCACCATTCGAGCTGATAGACGACCAGCTGCGCCTCACAGTCAGGGCAGCGCGCGTCAGCGACGTCGACCTGAGTCGAAGCGGTCGGATTCTGCAAAGACGCACCGCAGAGCGCATGGTCGTCCAGGCCGTTCAGATAGTCGGCATGATGCACCACTGAAGCGGACTGCTCCCGGACAAAGCTCTGGGGCGGTTCCACTCCACGTAACTTAGATGACGCGGCTGGCGGATATGCGGGATCGCCGAGCGTTGGTTGAACGAGCTAAGCGGGCGCTGAGAACCGGTTGGCTAAGTTAATTGCAATTCCGCTCTGAGGAGGCTCGATGGCTGACGTTCTGGCCGGTGTTCGGCGCAAGCTGCAGCAGATATCCGAGTCTGGACGTGCGGTCGGACGCCTCGCCAGTTCCGGCATCATCGATCTGAAGGATCTGCGCTCGACAGCCCGGGCCGCCAAGCTTGCGCCCGTCTACGGGCCGCAGGCGACGATGGCGATCATGGGTGGGAGCAGGTATGCGACCCTGCCCGCGATCGTCGACGAGCGCGGGACGCTGACGTACAAGCAGGTGGACGACCAATCGTGGGCGCTGGCGCATGGATTGCAAGGCCTCGGTGTCAGCACCGGCTCCGTCGTCGGTGTGCTGTGCCGCGATCACCGCGGCCTTGCCATCGCAATGGCCGCATGCGGCAAGCTCGGTGCCCGGATGGTGTTGATGAATACGGGTTTTGCAAAGCCGCAGTTCGCGGAGGTCTGCGAGCGCGAAAACGTCAGCGTGATGCTGCACGACAGCGAGTTCCTCGGTCTGCTCGACGCGTTGCCCGCCGAGCTGCCGCGCGTGGTGGTCTGGGTCGACGACGGCGCGGACATCCCTGCGGGCGCGCAGACCCTGGACGACATCGTCGCGGCGAACTCCACCGAGCCGCTGCCCCCGCCGACCAGAGCCGGTGGGTCCGTCATCCTCACCAGCGGCACCACCGGACTGCCCAAGGGCGCGCCGCGGGACTCGGTGAACACGCTTGCCACAGCGCAGATCGTCGACCGAATCCCGTTCCCCCGCAAGGGAACCATGGTCATCGTCTCGCCGATCTTCCACAGCACGGGTTGGGCCACCTATGGGGTCGGTGCGGCGCTCGGCAACAAGGTGGTGACCGCAAGGCGGTTCAATGCGGAGGCCACCCTGAAGTTGATCGCCGAGCACAAGGCCGACATGCTGGTTGCGGTCCCGACGATGCTGCACCGGATGGTCGAACTCGGCCCCGACGTCATCGCCGAGTACGACACATCTTCGTTGAAGGTGATCCTGATCGCCGGGTCGGCGTTGAGCCCCGAATTGTCCACACGGGCGCAGGACACCTTCGGCGACGTCCTGTACAACATGTACGGATCCACCGAGTGCGCCATTGCGACCGTCGCCATCCCTTCCGAACTGCGCGCCGCGCCAGGCACCGCGGGCCGGGCTCCGGTGACCTGCGAGGTGGTGCTGTACGACGAACACGACCAACGCGTGGAGGGCGTCAACCGGCGCGGTCGGATCTTCGTCCGCAATGGCGCACCGTTCTCCGGATACACCGATGGCCGGAACAAACAGATCCTCGATGGCTACATGTCCAGCGGCGACATGGGCCATTTCGACGAGAAAGGGCTGCTGTTCGTCGACGGCCGCGACGACGACATGATCGTGTCCGGCGGTGAGAACGTCTTCCCGCAGGAAGTGGAGAACCTGCTCGAGGAGCGGGCCGATATCGCCGAGGTCGCCGTGGTCGGCGTCGACGACGTCGAGTTCGGAAAACGGTTGCGCGCCTTCGTCGTTTCCGAGCCGGGCGCCGAACAGGACGCAGCAGAGCTCAAGCAGTACGTGAAGGACAATCTGGCGCGCCACAAGGTGCCCCGCGATGTGGTGTTCATCGACGAGTTGCCGCGCAACGCGACCGGAAAGCTGCTGCGCCGGGTGCTCGTCGAGATGGACGTCCCGGGCTGACCCGCGTTAGTCGAGGACGGCGACGGCCTCCACCTCGACCAAGAGATCGGGCTCGGCCAGGGCCGCGACGCCGATGCCGGTGAGCGGCGGGGTCGCAGTGACACCGAGTTTCGAGTAGGCACGTTGCACGCCGTCGACCCAGTGCTCCATCTTGTCCGGGGTCCAGTCGACCAGGTAGACGGTCAGCTTCGCGACGTCATCGAACGATGCGCCGACCTCGGCGAGAGCAATGCCCAGGTTGAGGTAGCACTGCTCGACCTGAGCGGCGAGGTCGCCTGCGCCGACCGGTTCACCATCAGCGGTGCGAGCCACCTGACCGGCGATGAAGATCAACTTGGAACCGGTGGCGACCGATACCTGCCGGTAGATGTCGACCTTCGGCAGTCCGTCGGGATTGATAAAGGTGATGGCCATGACCTGTGCAGCGCGGAGTCTGCGGCGATCATTCCGCGGGCGTGAAATCTTGTGGGGACGGTGGGACTCGAACCCACAAATGTCAGGCGTTTTAAGCGCCCCGCCGATGCCAATTAGGCTACGTCCCCTCTAGGCAGCCGAGTTTAACGCGGAGGCAGGCCGCTTGTTCTTGCCTCTGAAGGTCGGCGTAAGCGAGTGACAGTTGGGGCATAGCAGTCGAAGGTTGTCCAGCGTGTTGTTCTGGTAATTGCCGTCTATGTGGTCCAACTCCAGAGGAATCGGCTGATCAATCCATATATCGAGCTTGCAGCAGGAGCACCTCCGCTCAAGGAAGCCTTCGTTGATGAGTCGCCGGCGCAACCGATCAGATTGAATTGGATACTTGTTCGAGATGTAATCCTGTATCGGTCGCACACGGTGAGGAAGCGTCGCGCCTCTTGACCAGGATTGCCCGGCGAAGTGTGACGTATCGAGATCGAGTCGCTCGATCGCTCTGTGCAGGACGCGGTAATTTCCGCCCTCTGGCACGACCCCTAACAGCCTGAGTGCGCCAGCAAGGGAACGCGACTGCATGACCGCCTCGCGGTACTGCTCATCTCTGATCTTGTAGCGCCTCACCCGATTTGATTCAGGCGTTTCGGCCAAGAATGCCTCGGCCTCAATAACAGTTCTGAACCGTCGTCTGAGACGTTTCCTCTTGCCGTCGAGGTAAACAGCTGCTCGTACTTCATACCTGATCTCCCCGTTCGAGAGGACGACAAGAACAGGTCGCCGTTCGAGCTCCTCGATCATTGATTTCGCTTCGCTCACCACGCCGTCCCCAACATGTCCGGTCACGCCCTACTAGACCGGAAGATAGTTGAGCGCACCGACATTCGGTCGTGTGAGTTTTGCTGGATGAGGGTATTCGCGCCAGCGGCACTAGCTCAGGAACGTCTCTTTACCGGTCGGATATCCGCCGCCGTTCGTGGCGATGTGAACGTGATCGAAATGGTTCGCGGTGCCTGAACCGCGGTTGCTCATGGGACGAGGCACGCGTTTGGGGCCGTAGGAGGTCTGCCTCCATAGGACGTGATTCAACCCAAACTGCTTTGCATTAGCGAGGGCAAAAGCGACGATGCGATCCCCGAGCGCTTTTCCTTCGGGGGTGCGGTAATTCGGGATCATCACGTCGATCGCCAGTCCGTTGGGGTGCCATCTCATCGAGTCTGGCCGCACGCCGCCGATCTTCATGATGGCGGGGAACATTCCGCTGATGGCGCGCGCCGCCAGGATCGTGTCGACCTGCAGACCCTTCTCTGGTGCGACACCGACCGGCAATTCATGGCTCACGTGCCGCGGCGCCGCGTCCGCGTTCTTCGGAGCGACCGGAGCGACCGGCACGACCGGCGCTGCCTGGTTGCCGAGGTTCGCAGTGTCTGCTCCGACGACAAATGGGACGGCGACAGCGACGGCGACGGCCGCCACGGCTGTTGCCCGGCGCCGCCTGCCAACGGTTGAGCCACGCTTTTTCACGGCGGGCACGCTACCGGCGGGTGAGCATACGGTGCCAATCATCGCGGCACGCAGGAGATGGGGGTGAGACCGAACCGTCGAGGCTGCTAGTCCGCGTATTGAGGGTGCCTATCCGCGAAATGGCCATCTGACCAACGATCTCACCCGATTGGATGCAAAATCTTCCGTATCAGGGGTCTCCGCTGATGCTGCGGCGCGTGACACAGAGCGCTAGCAACTGTGACCAAACCTGCACTGCAGGTAGTTCACACGCAGTCGACGCACAACTGCTCGACGCCGCGCTGCAAAGCCAACCGGTTGCGGTGCTGTACCAGGAAACACGACGAGCAGGTGAACTCGTTCGCCTGGCGAGGGATCACGCGAACGGAGAGTTCCTCGTTGATGTCCGCGTCGGGCAGGTCGAACGAGTCGACAGCCTCATCCTCGTCGATCTCTGCCGCGTCGGCCGGCGTCCGCCGCTTGGCGGCCAGTTCCTCGAGCGACTCGTCGACAGTGTCTTCGGCGCCTTTTGTCCGCGGCGCGTCGTAGTCCGTGGCCATGCGGGGGCCTCCCTTTCCCGGTGCGTCGCAAGAGCAACGTCACACGTGCTTCCGCTGTTCCCCGACTGACGCACTCCGAACCATGTCATGTCATATGCATTGCGTCGACCTGTCGCCACGAACTGCACCACAGGACCATGGAGAGGACCAAAGAGCTCGCACGGATCCCGCGCAGCGCGCGTAGGCGCCGAGGCTGGCTTCGGCTGTGGAGGACGCAGCCGATTCGGTTTGAAGAACTGACTCTGCGCCCAGCACGCTTCTCGCGACCGTGCGAGGCCATAGACGGTCACGCGGTGCGGTGATACCGGCCGAAGCCGATCGGCGTCAGGTCCAGTCGGGCGACGTCTCGGTCATCGACGAGACTTCGCAGAGAAAGTGCGCGACCTTCGTCGGGTCTTCGGCGCGCTGCCAACCGAAGGTCGTCGGTCGTTGCGCGCGGTCGTGCCAGAAATGCGGAGGCTTGGACGGCGGGCGCGTGGCGACCAGCCAAACCGCGGTATCGGCTCCGTCTTCGACGTCGCGCAGCAGCGGCCCGGTCATCTTGCGGAACGTCGGCAGGGAGTCGGCGACGCCAGGTGTCTCCGCCCAACCGGGATGCATGCTCTCGACCGAGACCCCGATGCCTGCGACCCGTCGGGCCCACGCGTCGGCGAGCACCACCTGCATCCGCTTCGTGCGTGCGTACGCTCTGATTCCGCGGTACTCGCCGTCGCTGTACTCCAGATCGTCGACCAGTGGCGTGCTGTACATCCCGCCGGAAGACATGAACACCACCGATGATCCGTCTGCGGCGGCCAACACCGGCAGCAGACCCTCGGTCATCAGATGTGGTCCGAGAACGTGGATGGCCAAAGCCATTTCATGGCCCTGTGCCGACTCCTCACGCTTGGGCGGCATCGCGCCCGCGTTGTGCACAAGGCCGTGCAGCGAGGTGACCCGTTCGGAAAGGCTGGCGGTCCACGCGCGGACGGCGTCGAGGTCGGAAACGTCGCAGATCTCTTCGACGACTTCGGTTGTCGGCACCGCATTACGGACCCTCGTCGCCGACATCGCCACCTTCTCCGGGTTGCGCCCGAGCAGGTGAACGGCGGCGCCGAGCCTCGCGAACGAGAGCGCCATCGCCTCGCCCAGGCCCGAGGTCGCGCCGGTCACCACGACCCGTTTACCCGACATCGACGCGGCAGCGGGATCGTCAGGCCAGAACCGTCTCCGTACCAGTGAACCGATCTTCGTGTAGCCGATGACGACAGACCGATCCATGACGTCGTCCACCGCGTTGGCGGTGAAAGCTCCGATACCCATGACGTCAACACTAGTCGCGGCCAGCATCTCGCCCCGGCGGCCAGCAATTAGTCCAAGTCGGAGCATCCGCGAATTTCATGCGGTGAGCGGTCGAGGTCACTCGATGCTCGAATCGCCCAGTAACGCAACGCTTTCTGACACAAGCCAGAGAAGGTTGTGCGCGTTTATGGGTCAGCTTGCTGTGGGCTCCGCGAAGCTGTCCGTCGAGCTGTCGGCGAAGCAGCCTGAGTCGTGGGAGAGATGATTATGGATTTCGCCCGCACCAGTGCCGCAAAACCCGCCCCGGCCCGCGAAGCCGAGAACTGGCGACGCTGGAGGACGGCGTCACGGCCGCCGACATCGCTTTTGGGCCTTTGCGTTCCTTGGTGCGGGTGACCTTCACAGCGCATTTCCCCCCTGGCGCGAAGATCAGGTCACCGCCCCAGTCTCGGCGCGTCAGGCTGACATCGGCCGCGGACCGCGACATGATACGTATGTGGTTGATGTTGCAAATGTGACTAAGGGCGATGTGGAGTCGGAGGATTCTGACGAGTCGACGGCTGCGCCTCTCGCAAGTGAACAGCGGTCGGTCGAGGCCGAGCTGCCGCCTCCGCGACCGAAGCGGGCGTGGTCGATGCCCAAGTCCCCGATCACGCAGGCGCAGGCCGACAAGCTGGGACGTGCCGCCCTGGACACGGTGAGAAGCACGGCCGGAGCCATCGCCGACGTCGCACGATATGGCGCGCGCGTCCTCACACAGTGCTGGCGGGCGATCGACGCGCTGCCTGCGGCGCTGAAACTCCTCTTCGTCGCTGGCCCTCTCATGCTCATCGGCCTTGCCGGTTCGATCGCGCTCGACAATTCCGTTGGCCTGATCTGCACCGTCGTAATCGTCCCAATGTGTTCGATGGCGCTCGGCGCCCTCGGGTACCGCTGGTATCTCGGAGTCGGTGGCCACCGGGATGCCGACACCGCGCAACCGGCGCCCTCGGATCTGCAGCGGTCAGTCGAATACGTCGACAAGAAACTCGCGGTGGCCCTCAATTCGTTCGGCACCGAGCGTCACCAGCAGGCGGTGATCGCGCTGGTCCAAGCCAAGACCGCCGTCGAACTCACGTTGGGGTCGGAGTCGGAGGACGCAAGCTACGGGGTGCCGCTTGTCGACGGCGACCAGATCCCGCGACCGCGGATCCGCCTCGGCTCGTCTTCGAAATCGCTCTTGCAGGAAAGCAATTCGTTGGCGGCATCGTGAGCGAGCATGAACTCAGCGGGCAGGTAGCCCTCATCGAGGACGACTACACGCTCGTCGTCAATCGGGGCGCGGAAGCGGGCGTGACGCGGGGCATGGTGTTCGCGGTGTATTCCGACTCCGGTCAGGTGATCACCGATCCGGCATCCGGAAGGGAATTGGGCAGACTACGCCGTGAGGAACTACGGGTGCGGGTCTTCGATGTGCACCCGCTGTTTTCCCGAGCACACACGTTCACGAGGACCGATGATTTCCACGGGCTGCGCCAATTCCCGTGCACTGAGCAACCGAGCGAGCACGTCGTCACGGTCAACGTGGGCGACACCGTCGCACTGGTGCGCAGCGAACGATCGGAACATCAGGCACATCTCAGCGGTAGATGAGATCGATGCGCCCGAAGGCGCCAAGGGCGTGGTCATCCCGAAACGCCCGATGGTCGCGCACGTACCGGTGATCGGCCTCTTCGGCGAATCGCACGATGTCGTCGACGAACAGGTCCCGATTCCCCATCGCCTCGACGATGTCCGGCTCGACGTCGTGGTCGATCAGGCCGGCGTCATCGGAGAGCGCGTGCGCTTGGGCGACCACCTCTCCGCAGATGCGTGCGTAGTGGCGCCACTGCTTGAACGAAAGGTCATCGAGATCGATGTCGTCGCGGAACCACGATCGTTCCCGCACCAGGAAGCTGATACCGCGGTGCTTGATGCTCCCGTAAAACCTGTCACCGCTTACCAATTGGACGCGCTGACCGTGCGCCACGCGGTCGGCGTCGCCGTCCACCAGGTGCTCGGACGGGGGCACCAGGCCATCCAGCGCCGAGCGCCGCGCCTGTTTGAGCTCGATCAGGATGTCGTCGGACGCATCGTCTAGTGGCCCCTCAATCATGAGGTAATAGCGCACCAGGCCAAGGGAGGCCGTCCCCTGGCCACGGCGCTCGGCGACGTCCTTCACCCGCATCGACCCAGCCCGCGCCGGCACCGACAACCCTGAATCCTCGACGTAGCGGTCGATCAGTTCCTGGAATTCGCCGCGGCGGCTGGTGATCGGCACCAGCTTCTTGCTGGATTTGAAGCCGGTTCGCGTCTCGTTGTAATACTTCTTGTGCAGCCACTTGGCGTGGCTACCGGAAGTGGCGTGGTCGATCAGATCGGCGACCAGATCGGGCGCGCTGTCCCGGCGGAGATCCGATTCACTCTCGGTGTGGTCGACGGCGTAGGCGGCGATCCTGTCGGCGTAGCCGCGCGCGAACGACGCCGCGATCTTGCGGCGTTTGCCACCTCCGTATCCGCCGATTTCGTCGGCCGCGATCATGAAGCCTGTCGCTCCCCGCTTGAGATCCCATGTGAAGGGTGCGTAGAACACCTCGTCGTAGTCATTGATTCCGAAAATCGGCACGTTGTCAGCGTTGGGCATGACACCGAAATTCTCGGGGTGGACATCACCGGCGGCCAGCACCGTCGGCATCCACGCATCCTCGCCGGCCATGTCCCGGTAGAACAGCAACGCCGTTCCGCGGAAGAAGGAGAACCGCGAACCGGAAAGCTTGTCGAACTTCCCGAATGCCTCCTCGTTGTGTCGAGCGATGCGCAGCTGATGATCCTCTCGGATCGTCTGGCGCACATGGATGCGCCGATCGTCCCCGGACAGCGACCGCGGCAGAGCCACCATCTCGCCGGCGGCGCGCGCCCGTGCCAGACGACGGAAAGCCTCCGTCCGCGAGGCTGTCCTGGCTCTGCCGTCGCCTTCCGCGGTCGTCTCGTCGCGCAACGACACCCGGCCACCCGCGTCGGTGCGATCAACGCCGGTGTCGACCTCGGCGGTGGTATTCACCGACGACTCCGTCAACATTGTCAGTATTTCGGCCTTGGTGGCGTTCGCGGGGACGTCCACGCCCATCGCCTTCGCCGTTTTGAGGAGCTCCTTGCGGGTTGCAGCTTTGGCGTCCATGTCCGCCGACCCTATCGGGAGACCACCCGAAATCGGGTCGTAGCCGTGCGACCGCCGGCCGACCTCAACCACGCATCGTGGTGAGCGGGTGTGCGACGAGTCGCCACGCCGCGCCGATTCGAGTTGAGCCAACGCTTTCATCGGCGTCAGGTCCAGTCGGGCGACGTCTCGGTCATCGACGAGACCTCGCGGAGAAAGTGCGCGACCTTCGTCGGGTCTTCGGCGCGCTGCCAACCGAAGGTCGTCGGTCGTTGCGCGCGGTCGTGCCAGAAATGCGGAGGCTTGGACGGCGGGCGGGTGGCGACCAGCCAAACCGCGGTATCGGCTCCGTCTTCGGCGTCGCGCAGCAGCGGCCCGGTCAACTTGCGGAACGTCGGCAGGGAGTCGGCGACGCCAGGTGTTTCCGCCCAACCGGGATGCATGCTCTCGACCGAGACGCCGCTGCCTGCGACCCGTCGGGCCCACGCGTCCGCCAGCACCACCTGCATCCGCTTTGTGCGGGCGTATGCCCTGATTCCGCGGTACTCGCCGTCGGTGTACTCCAGATCGTCGACCAGCGGCGTGCTGTACATCCCGCCGGACGACATGAACACCACCGATGATCCGTCTGCGGCGGTCAACACCGGCAGCAGACCCTGGGTCATCAGATGTGGTCCGAGAACGTGTATGGCCAGAGCCATTTCATGCCCCTGTGCCGACTCCTCACGCTTGGGCGGCACCGCGCCCGCGTTGTGGACAAGGCCGTGCAGCGAGGTGACCCGTTCCGAAAGGCTGGCGGTCCACGTGCGGACGGCGTCCAGGTCCGAAACGTCGCAGACCTCTTCGACGACTTCGGTTGTCGGCACCGCATTACGGACCCTCGTCGCCGACACCGCCACCTTCTCCGGGTTGCGCCCGAGCAGGTGAACGGCGGCGCCGAGCCTCGCGAACGAAAGCGCCATCGCCTCGCCAAGGCCTGAGGTCGCGCCGGTCACCACGACCCGCTTACCCGACATCGACGCGGGAGCGGGATCGTCAGGCCAGAACCGTCTCCGTACCAGTGAACCGATCTTCGTGTAGCCGATGACGACAGACCGATCCATGACGTCGTCCACCGCGTTGGCGGTGAAAGCTCCGATACCCATGACGTCAACACTAGTCGCGGCCAGCATCTCGCCCCGGCGGCCAGCAATTAGTCCAAGTCGGAGCATCCGCGAATTTCATGCGGTGAGCGGTCGAGGTCACTCGATGCTCGAATCGCCCAGTAACGCAACGCTTTCTGACACAAGCCAGAGAAGGTTGTGCGCGTTTATGGGTCAGCTTGCTGTGGGCTCCGCGAAGCTGTCCGTCGAGCTGTCGGCGAAGCAGCCTGAGTCGTGGGAGAGGTGATTATGGATTTCGCCCGCACCAGTGCCGCAAAACCCGCCCCGGCCCGCGAAACCGAGAACTGGCGACGCTGGAGGACGGCGTCACGGCCGCCGACATCGCTTTTGGGCCTTTGCGTTCCTTGGTGCGGGTGACCTTCACAGCGCATTTCCCCCCTGGCGCGAAGATCAGGTCACCGCCCCAGTCTCGGCGCGTCAGGCTGACATCGGCCGCGGACCGCGACATGATACGTATGTGGTTGATGTTGCAAATGTGACTAAGGGCGATGTGGAGTCGGAGGATTCTGACGAGTCGACGGCTGCGCCTCTCGCAAGTGAACAGCGGTCGGTCGAGGCCGAGCTGCCGCCTCCGCGACCGAAGCGGGCGTGGTCGATGCCCAAGTCCCCGATCACGCAGGCGCAGGCCGACAAGCTGGGACGTGCCGCCCTGGACACGGTGAGAAGCACGGCCGGAGCCATCGCCGACGTCGCACGATATGGCGCGCGCGTCCTCACACAGTGCTGGCGGGCGATCGACGCGCTGCCTGCGGCGCTGAAACTCCTCTTCGTCGCTGGCCCTCTCATGCTCATCGGCCTTGCCGGTTCGATCGCGCTCGACAATTCCGTTGGCCTGATCTGCACCGTCGTAATCGTCCCAATGTGTTCGATGGCGCTCGGCGCCCTCGGGTACCGCTGGTATCTCGGAGTCGGTGGCCACCGGGATGCCGACACCGCGCAACCGGCGCCCTCGGATCTGCAGCGGTCAGTCGAATACGTCGACAAGAAACTCGCGGTGGCCCTCAATTCGTTCGGCACCGAGCGTCACCAGCAGGCGGTGATCGCGCTGGTCCAAGCCAAGACCGCCGTCGAACTCACGTTGGGGTCGGAGTCGGAGGACGCAAGCTACGGGGTGCCGCTTGTCGACGGCGACCAGATCCCGCGACCGCGGATCCGCCTCGGCTCGTCTTCGAAATCGCTCTTGCAGGAAAGCAATTCGTTGGCGGCATCGTGAGCGAGCATGAACTCAGCGGGCAGGTAGCCCTCATCGAGGACGACTACACGCTCGTCGTCAATCGGGGCGCGGAAGCGGGCGTGACGCGGGGCATGGTGTTCGCGGTGTATTCCGACTCCGGTCAGGTGATCACCGATCCGGCATCCGGAAGGGAATTGGGCAGACTACGCCGTGAGGAACTACGGGTGCGGGTCTTCGATGTGCACCCGCTGTTTTCCCGAGCACACACGTTCACGAGGACCGATGATTTCCACGGGCTGCGCCAATTCCCGTGCACTGAGCAACCGAGCGAGCACGTCGTCACGGTCAACGTGGGCGACACCGTCGCACTGGTGCGCAGCGAACGATCGGAACATCAGGCACATCTCAGCGGTAGATGAGATCGATGCGCCCGAAGGCGCCAAGGGCGTGGTCATCCCGAAACGCCCGATGGTCGCGCACGTACCGGTGATCGGCCTCTTCGGCGAATCGCACGATGTCGTCGACGAACAGGTCCCGATTCCCCATCGCCTCGACGATGTCCGGCTCGACGTCGTGGTCGATCAGGCCGGCGTCATCGGAGAGCGCGTGCGCTTGGGCGACCACCTCTCCGCAGATGCGTGCGTAGTGGCGCCACTGCTTGAACGAAAGGTCATCGAGATCGATGTCGTCGCGGAACCACGATCGTTCCCGCACCAGGAAGCTGATACCGCGGTGCTTGATGCTCCCGTAAAACCTGTCACCGCTTACCAATTGGACGCGCTGACCGTGCGCCACGCGGTCGGCGTCGCCGTCCACCAGGTGTTCGGACGGTGGCACCAGGCCATCCAGCGCCGAGCGCCGCGCCTGTTTGAGCTCGATCAGGATGTCGTCGGACGCATCGTCTAGCGGCCCCTCGATCATGAGGTAATAGCGCACCAGGCCAAGGGAGGCCGTCCCCTGGCCACGGCGCTCGGCGACGTCCTTCACTTGCATCGACCCGGCCCGCGCCGGCACCGACACCCCTGAATCCTCGACGTAGCGGTCGATCAGGTCCTGGAATTCGCCGCGGCGGCTGGTGATCGGCACCAGCTTCTTGCTGGATTTGAAGCCGGTTCGCGTCTCGTTGTAGTACTTCTCGTGCAGCCACTTGGCGTGGCCACCGGAAGTGGCGTGGTCGATCAGGTCGGCGACCAGATCGGGCGCGCTGTCCCGGCGGAGATCCGAGTCACTCTCAGTGTGGTCGATGGCGTAGGCGGCGATCCTGTCGGCGTAGCCGCGCACGAACGACGCCGCGATCTTGCGGCGTTTGCCGCCTCCGTATCCGCCGATTTCGTCGGCCGCGATCATGAAGCCTGTCGCTCCCCGCTTAAGATCCCACGTGAAGGGTGCGTAGAAGACCTCGTCGTAGTCATTGATTCCGAAAATCGGCACATTGTCGGCGTTGGGCATGACACCGAAATTCTCGGGGTGGACATCGCCGGCGGCCAGCACCGTCGGCATCCACGCATCCTCGCCGGCCATGTCCCGGTAGAACAGCAACGCCGTTCCGCGGAAGAAGGAGAACCGCGAACCGGAAAGCTTGTCGAACTTCCCGAATGCCTCCTCGTTGTGTCGAGCGATGCGCAGCTGATGATCCTCTCGGATCGTCTGGCGCACATGGATGCGCCGATCGTCCCCGCACAGCGACCGCGGCAGAGCCACCATCTCGCCGGCGGCGCGCGCCCGTGCCAGAAGACGGAAAGCCTCCGTTCGCGATGCTGTCCTGGCTCTGCCGTTGTGTTCCTCGGTGGTCTCGTCGCGCACCGACACCCGGCCACCCGCGTCGGTGCGATCAACGTCGGTGTCCACCCCTGCGGTGGTATCCACCGACGACTCCGCCAACATTGTCAGGATTTCGGCCTTGGCGGCTTTCGCGGGGACGTCCACGCCCATCGCCTTCGCAGTTTTGAGGAGCTCCTTGCGGGTTGCAGCTTTGGCGTCCATGTCCGCCGACCCTATCGGGAGACCACCGGAATTCGGGTCTCAGCCGTGCGACCGCTGGCCGACCTCCCCCACGCATCGTGGTGAGTGGGTGTGCGACGAGTCGGCACGCCGCGCCGATTCGAGTTGAGCCAACGCTTTCGTCTACGCGGCGTATGGCGAATGCAGGCCTGGTTGGCCGGGTTTTCATCGATAAGAATTCGACGACCGTTCTGACGAGCGCGGCATCGGCCACATGTGGGAGCTCTGTGCCATGTGGACGTGGCTGGCGATGTTCATCGTTGCCGGGCGCGCTCAACGAGGCGATGTGGTCGCGTCGTCGACGGGATTGATCGCCTTCCTTGCGATGGGTGTCGCCGGGACGGTCGGATGCCTCGCGGGCGGGTGGGCATCGGACCGATGGGGTCGGGCGCCCACGGCGCTGGCGGCGTTGCTGATCAGCGAAACATGTTGCCTGGCGTCACCACTCTTCTTCGTCGCTTCGACCGTCGTGCTCGTCATCTTTTTGTCGGTGTGGGGCGCTGGCGTGATCGCCGACTCCGGTGTCTTTTCCACCTCGCTCACCGAGACGGCTGACCCGCGGTTCGTCGGTACCGCGCTGACCGCGCTGACCGCCATCGGTTTCCTGCTGACCGTCATCACCATCCAACTCGTCCCGATCGTCGCCGACCTGACGGGGTGGCAGTACGCATTCCTGCTGCTCGCACCGGGGCCCCTGATCGGTGCAGCGGCGATGTCCGCCCTCTCCACGTCTAAGCACCACCCACATCCCAAGGAGGACAGCCATGACAAGAAACTCAACACGCACAACACCGTTCGTCGGCCAGATCGCGGAGCTCTCGCGCACCGTCGGTGACACCGATATCGCGTTATTCACCAAGATCAGCGGTGACCGGAACCCCCTGCACCACGACGAGGATGCAGCTAAAGCCTCTCGCTTCGGGGAGATCGTCGTCCAGGGCGGCATCACCAGCGCGATCCTCAATGCGGTTGTGGCAGAGGAACTCCCCGGTCCGGGCGCGGTGTTCCTCAGCGTCAATTGGGCGTTCAAAGCCCCCGTACGACCCGGGGATACCATCACCGGTCGTGTCGAAGTCACCTCGGCGCGCACCGACAAGCCGATCACCGAACTCAAGACCAGCGTGACCCGTGACGACGGAACGGTCGTCCTGGACGGGACAGCAGTCTGCTACACGATGAGCATCACCAGCAGCGCGGATCTTTTAACCGAAGGTCCGTGAGGTGAACTGCGCATCGCAGGTGCGATGCCGGGCGCATGTCGGGAAGCCGATGTCCGCGGGGTCCCGCCCGGGCACGGTCAAAAGATGGATCCCAGGGCCGGGCCGAGACCAGACTGCGAAGGTTTCGGTCGCCGTATGGGCAGAGGGCGCGGTAATGGTGCCATTGCGGATTTTTGGTTGATCACGCCGATCCGTCAAAGACATGGTCCAGAGCTAATCGCTGGCGATGGCACGCCTTCCGGCCAATGAAACCCGCTCAGCACAAACGGTTCTCAGTTTGTCGACGGAAGCAGCTCGATCGTCTGTTCCGAGTAGCGAGAGCTGGCAGAGCACCGTTCCTGGTGCGGATCGCTACGGGTGCAATTGCGGCAACGACACGCGGCTAGGGTCCAGGGGTGTGGTCGAATTGGTGGCTCGTCCCGCTCAGCGCCGTCGGCGGTGTGGCCCTGATGTGGCTGGCCCTAGTGGTCGCTTTGTGGTTTTCGAAGCCCGACGCGAACTGCCTACGCGATGCGATGCGCTTGCTCCCCGACATAGTGCGGCTACTGAAGCGGCTCGCCGTGGACCCGGAGATGCCGCGCGGCATACGGATTCGGTTGGTGTTACTGCTCGCCTACCTCGCCTCGCCGATCGATCTGATCCCCGATTTCATACCGGTTCTCGGGTACGCGGACGACGCCATAGTCGTCGCCCTGGTGCTCCGGTCCATCACCCTTAAGGCGGGACAGGAGGCGTTGACAGAGCACTGGCCGGGTACCCCGGACGGCCTGAACGCTTTACGCCGCCTGTGTCGGATCCCGAACGCCTAGCGGCCGAGGCACGGGATCTATCCGTCGCTCCGCGAAAGGTGCATGGAGGTCAGATGGAGACCGGGTGGAGATCGTTTCTCCACAGGATCTCCATCCGACCTCCAAGTCACCGCGGACCCGGGACAGCAGACTTCGGCGTGTCAGTCACCAACTTGGCTGCGCCGCAATGAACCGGCGGGCCACCAACTAGAAGGACATTCACGATGAGTGAGCGAGCATTCTGCAAGCGGGCTACGGCAGCCCTACTACTGTCGGCGATCGTCGCCGCGCCCGGCGTCGCTGGGCTCACCTCAGCCACCGCCAACGCTCGACCGATGAGGGAAGGCACCATCAGAAGCGAATGCGCAGCTGCCGGCGGCTGGTACCAGACTTACACCTACGACGGCTCGAGGCACTCGACCTGTTCCTACACAGGCATCAACGGCGGTAGGTACACAGACCACTTTCGGGACGGGGTGTTCGAGGGGCAATCGAATGACTGGCCAACGCGGATACCACGGCGCTGATGACATGTGGCCTACCGGGTTGGCTAGACGAGCTTGACTGCCTGCTTGATCCAATCGACATCGGTCATCACGGCGAACCGCTCCCATCGAAGAAAGTGGATGAACCCGACCTTGGCGTCATCCCAGGCGGCGCCGGCGAATCCATTGACGTTTCTCCGTCGCAGCCCGGGACATCATGATCCGCCAGCTATCCACCGCCTTGCTGCCTCGGTTTCCCCCCCGGGGAAATGCTTGATCTCTGCGGACACGAAGTGCGAGGCCAGATGTTGGGCAAGATCTCCCAACGCCGAGTTCGTCACGACTGCGATCTTTTTGACGTGCTTTTGGTGATCGCGAACGAAACGGAAGTGGCTGACCATTGAAGCGAAACTGTCCCAGCCCGGGAAGGATGGCGCGTCGATGATGACACCCGCGAGATCGCCGGTTGCCTCGATCTGCGGATCGACGGCTTTTGCGAGATCGACAAAGTCTGCCTTGTCGAGGCGCGACTGTGGACGCACGACAACGATCGAATGCGTGGGGTCCAGTTCGAAGTCAATCATGTCTTCCCTCCAGTCGACGCCTGCTCGAACGCTCGAAGCGGCGGTCTGCACAGTGAGCTTGCACGTCTGCGCAGCGTCGCGGGTAGGGCAGAAAGTCATTCGGTCCAGGGCTAGCTGCCCGCATTACATGCTGCTGTCAGCACCGACGGGTACGCGGCGCAACCGAAGCCACCGAGCACGCGTTGCGCGATATGGTGGGCCCGTGGCCGGGTAGCCGCCG
This sequence comes from uncultured Actinomycetota bacterium, assembly GCA_963756865.1. Taxonomy (GTDB): domain Bacteria; phylum Actinomycetota; class Actinomycetes; order Mycobacteriales; family Mycobacteriaceae; genus Mycobacterium. Next base: position 41,519 of record CAVWPQ010000034.1, read on the forward strand.
TCGGGGTGACTTCTCGTCTGCGGCAGTCGTAAAAGTTGGTCCTGGGCGGGAGCGATCAGAGTGACCGGGACGACCGCGGGCAGGTCGGGTGAAGCAGGGACCTACCGCGTGCTGGTGGCCCAGGGCACGATGTATGTCACCGGCCTGCAGTTGGCCAACGTAACCGTTGTGTTGCCGTTCATCGCCGCCGAGTTCGACCTGCTCTGGGTAGCCGGCCTGCTGTATGCGGCATACAGCATCGGCATCGTCGTCGGTAACTCCGTGTCGCCGTACGCGCTGCAGCACGCGGGGCACAAGAAGCACTTCCTCATCGCGGGGTCGACGGCGATCATGGCGGCCTTGATTCTTGTCGCCGGAATCTCTGCTCAAACAGGCACTCTCGTCGGAATCGTCTTCTTGGTCGCGTCGCTGACGGTTGGCCTTGTCTCTGCGATCTCCAAAGTGGCTTTCTCGGAGGTGATTTCGAGCAAGCTCTCAGAAGGTCGGCGGCGTGATCTGGTTTTGACGCAAGGCGCGCTCGGGGCGGTGGCGGCGATTCTGATCACCCTGTTGCTGGTGCCCTATCTCGGCCAACGGGACGTGCAGAACAGTCAGCTGGATCTGCTGTGGCTGGGTGCGGCGTGCTTCGGAGTAGCCGCGATTCTGGCCGCCTTCATCGGGACGGTGACCACCGGCGTTCGCCATGAACGCATCACCTTGGGAAACACCTACCGCGAGGGCCTGACGGCCGCCCGATCGCAACGCTGGTTTCGCCGCTACGCGGTGATCATGGTGTTGTTCGTCCCAGTCAGTCTCGGGACCTCGTTCTACAGCGTGCACGCCTCGGTGAACCACGCAAATTCAGCGGGAAGCCTTCACGTGCTGGTGATTTCGTCGAGCACCGGGCTGGTGCTTGGCGCGCTGTTTTGGCGGCTGATCAGCCAGCGACTGGGGGTGCGGGCGATGTTCGTCGTCAGTGCGGCGCTGGGCTCGGCAGCCGCCCTGATCTGTGTGGTCATCGAGTACCGCCAGGAGTGGAACCACGTGTGGATTTACGCGATCGTCTTTGTCCTGGCCACCATCGCAAACCAGGCCATCTTCAGCGCCGGTCTACTCTGGATCGGCGCCAACGCCGTCGACCGGGATCGGGCGAGCCTGCTGGGGTTCGGTGCGTTGCTGATCGCGATCGAATCGTCGCTGCTTGGCGCGGCGCTTGGCGCTCTCGCGCAGAACGCCGAGATCATCGAGCCGCTGCTGGCTCTGCTGGCTTTGAATGCGTTGGCCGTCCTCGCGGCGGTCGTTCTGGCTCCGCGGCGAAACCAGGGCGTGTCGGCGAACCCCTCAGATACGCGGAATTGACCCGTAATCATTGGGTAGCGAGTGCGCGCCGTCACGCAGGCGTAGGCCGGATTCCTCTTCCATCAGCCGATTTCGCAGTCTGCCGGTATGCAGGCGTGCTCCGCGTTAACGTTTGATCGTCGATGGGTGAGATAACGCCAAACGCGGATTGGGCCGCCGAAGAGCTGCGACCTGATCGGATCATGGCCATCGGCGGGGGATACTTCGCATCGAAGGTCCTGCTCTCAGCCGTCGGAATGGGGCTCCACACCGAGCTCGGTGACAAGGCCATGACCGCCGAGGAGATCGCCGCACGCCTCGGGTTGGTTGCTCGTCCAGCACGCGATTTCCTCGACACCTTGGTATCGATCGACCTGCTTGCCCGCGACGGCGACGGCGCCGACGCGCGGTATCGAAACACACCCGAAACGCGGCACTTCCTCGATAAGGCAAGCTCGGCGTATCAGGGCGGCCTGCTCACGATCTGGGAAGACCGCAACTACCGGTTCTGGGCCGATCTCACCGAGGCGTTGAGAACGGGTGAAGCGCAGAGCGAGATCAAGCACTCGGGCCGCCCGTTCTTCGAGACGATGTATGCCGACCCGGGGCGGCTCGAGACATTCATGGCTGCGATGGACTCCTCGTCGCGGCGCAACTTCGAACAGTTCGCCGAACGCTTTCCCTTCCACCGCTACCAGCGTCTTTGCGATGTGGGTGGTGCCGACGCTCTGCTGTCGCGGATCGTCGCGGCCGTGCATCCCCACCTGAACTGCGTCAGCTTCGATCTACCTGCCGTCACCGAGATAGCGGCGCGCAGAATCGCCGACGCCGGACTGGCTGAACGGGTCCGCGCGCTCGAAGGCAATTTCCTCGCCGACGAGCTGCCCACCGCGGACGTGATCACAATGGGCATGATCCTGCACGACTGGAACCTCGACGTGAAACGAAAGTTGATAGCCAAGGCCTACGACGCCCTGCCGGCAGGCGGCGCCTTCGTCGTCATCGAGTCCCTCATCGACGATGCGCGCCGACAGAACACGTTCGGCCTGACGATGTCGCTGAACATGTTGATCGAATTCGGGGACGCATTCGACTACACCGCGGCCGACTTCCGCGAGTGGTGCAGCGCAGCCGGATTCGGATCGTTCGACGTCATTACCCTCGACGGGGTTTCAAGTGCGGCGATCGCCTACAAGTAACCGGGCGGGGATCGACGCAGAGACGATCTGTGCCGACGGCACGACGATTCATCACCTCGAAGCAGGTGAAGGCCCGGCGTTGATACTGCTGCCCGGCTGGTCGCAGTCGGCACGGATATTCGACGGTCAACTGACCGGACTTTCCCGCTCATGGCGAACAATGGCGATCGACCATCGGGGGCACGGAGGCTCCTCGACGCCGCAGATCGGTTACCACATCCACCGGCTTGCCGCCGACCTGAGGGATGTCATGATGGCCCGCGAGCTCGATCGTGTGCACCTGCTCGGCCACTCCATGGGCTGCGCCGTCATCTGGTCCTACCTGGAGCTGTTCGGGCCTGACAGGGTGGCCTCGCTGATCTTGGTGGACCAGATGCCCTGCGCCCTAAAACATCCCGCGTGGACCCCAGAACGGGCGCTCGATGCGGGGGCGACGATGGACGCCGCAGCGCTGTTCGCGTTCACCGATGCGCTGCGCGACACCGCAGGCGCCGATCCGCGGGCGGCCTTCTTGACCGACGTCACATCACCGACGATGTCGCCGGAGCAGCTGGCCTGGCTCATCGCACAAGGTTCGACGTTCGACCGCCGTCACGCAGCCGAGCTCATCTTCGATGTGGCCACGCATGATTGGCGCGACTTCATGGCGCATATCGGCCTGCCGACTCTCGTCGTCGCCGGCGATTCGGTCAACGTCCCGCTTGCCTCCCAACAGTGGATCGGCCGGCAGATCCCCGGCGCGCAGTTCGCCTGCGTAACCGCGGTTCTGGGCGGCACCCACTTTCCGTTAATGGAGAACCCGGACGCATTCAACGCGGTTGTCTCGGAGTTCCTCGACCGCCAATCGGTCCGCGCTTCATGACGGCCGCGGCAGAGCGTCGACAAGGGTGTCGGACGCAACTGCGTACGCTGGCGGGTGTCGCCCCGGATTCTGCGCATAGCCGCCATGCTGTTCGCATTGATCGCGCTCGTCGCTGGCGGCCTTCAGTTCGCCGCCTACCTGCACACCGAGTGGCCGCGTCACCTCGTGCTCGCGGTTTTCGCCGCATCCGTCGGCGCGACCGTGCTGATCGCCGTGATTCTTGTGGCTCGGCGCTGACGCCATCGATAGGTTGCGCAAACCAGACGACCTGGCCACGTGGGGAAACAACGCGGCCACCACACTGGCTCCACGACCGGCTGTGGAGCCACCGAATTCGGTGCCAAACAGCTACGTCGCCGGTTGGTGTCGAGGAACGATCATCACCGGCACCGGAGCGTGACGCAGGATCTTCGAGGCGACCGAACCAAGGAAGACGTGAGCCAGCGGTCCGGCAGCACCCGAACCCAGCAATAGCATGTCGCCGGGTTCCCATGGAACGGCCTCAACCGCCTCGCGCCAATCGTGGCCGCTCCCGACAACCACATCCACGTCGGGAACGGGGACATGAACACGAACTGCGTTGAGCTGCTCGACGATATCGTCGAATGTTCGTTTCGACCATTGTTGTACGACGAGGTCTTCGGCGGTGGGCTCTATCGAGCCGGCGAACACCTGAACCGGCCGCACTGTGAACGAAACGATGCGCAGCGGCGCTGACCACACCCTGGAAAGTTCGGCGGCCGCGGGGATGAGGCCGTTGATATCTGCTTCGCCGCCGAACGCCGCGGTAAGCCGGCGTATCGGAATGGTTCCCGACGGGTAGCCGCGCGGCGCGATCGCGACGGGAACCAGAGCCGTATGGACAAGGCGTTCGGTGACGCTGCCCAGGCCAACCCGGCCCAGCAGGCCCGACGACGACGAGCCGACAACGACGAGGCTTGCGTCGTGAGCTCTGACGAGTTCCATCAAACCGGTTGGGATCGAGGTTGCCTTATGGACAACGGCGGAGACGTCGATGTCATCCGGCTGCTGTTTGACCGACCTGTCGAGTGACTCCGAAGCCTGCGACGTGACATAGCGCAGGTATTCCTTTTCGACCGGATCGTCTCTTGGTGGCCACGGCCGCTCCACGATCGCCGCGGCCACGATCTTGTCGCCGGTGCTGCGCGCTACCTGCGCCGCCAGGTTGAGCGGCGCGCTGCCGTGCCGACTGGAGCTGAACCCCGCGATGATCGTCATCGGGCCTGTTCCTCAGGCCAATGCCGGCGCGGCCACGACGTGCGTCACCGGGATGCCGTGCTCAGCGCGGGCGCGGTCTATAACGTCGAAGCGATGCCACACGGATTGTTCGGGCGGCAGCGTCGCGATGACGATCTGATCTGGATGGAATGAATCCACCGCTGCGGACAGGGCCCGCAGCGGCCGATAGTCACCGATCTCTCCGTCCGCTTCCAGGTTCTCCGAATGAAGTGTGGCCAGCGTGCTGTCCAGCCGCTGCTGAGCCACCTTTAGCGTCTCTTCCCGCAGGTCGAGGGGACCGTGCGCGGCGGCTGTTCCGGCCTCGATCGGGCTGGCAGGCACGACCACGAAGTAGCTGGCAGCGCGGTCCTCGTCGATGCGGTGCAGCTCGTCGAGTAGCTCCTGGGATTCGATTGTCTGGTTGGCGAGTACCAGCACGCGGTGAGCCCGCGCCGTCGTGGGGGCTTCCTCGAGTTCTGGACGCCGATTGATGAACCACTTGTTCGCCAAGTACACCAGGATGACGACCGCCCAAGACAGCAGGCTGAGTACCAGTTGCGACCGCACATCTGCCTGCAGGCCCATCTGAACGAGGATCGCCACAATCGCCACCGCCGTGATGATCGAGAGCACCGGGAACAGCCACATCTTCACTTTTAACTCGGAGTCCGGCGTGCGGTAGCGCAGCACGATCTGCGAGATCGCGATCAGCAGGTAGACGAACAGGATGATCGCGCCGCTGGAGTTCAGCAGGAACGCGAAGATGGTGTCCGGCGACACCGCCGCGGCGATCACACAGAGGAAGCCGATCACCGAGGAGGCCAGGATAGCGTTGGCGGGCACCCCTCGACGAGTCACCGCGACGAGCTGAGCCGGTGCCTCACGGCGCGCCGCGAGCACGAACAACATGCGCGATGCGGTGTACATCCCCGAATTGAGACAACTCAGCACCGCCGTCAACACCACGGCGTTCATGATGTGGTCGGCGTACGGAATTCCCATCTCCGTAAATGCCGACACGAAGGGCGACGCACCGGCTACTTCGTCGTTCCACGGCAGGATCGTCGCCAGCAGGAACGTCGAGCCGACGAAGAAGATCGCGATTCGCACGATCACCGAATTGGCGGCTTTCGCCACCGCCCGCTCCGGGTTGGCCGATTCCGCGGCGGCGATCGTCGCGATCTCGGCGCCGACCATGGAGAAGATAACCGTCACCACGCCGACGGATATCGCAGTGATCCCGAGCGGGAAGAACCCGCCATGGCTCCATAGGTTGGAGAAGTCCAACGATTTGTTCGGCCACACGCCGAGAACGAAAAACGACCCAAGCACGATGAACACCACGATCGCGGCCACCTTGATGCCGGCGAACCAGAACTCGAACTCGCCGAAGGACGACACGGAGAACAGGTTGGTCGCGGTCATCAAGACCATCAGGATCAAGGCGGACAACCACAGTGGCACGTCGATCCAGTACTGGATGATCTTCGCGCCTGCGATGGCCTCGAAGCCGACGACGATCACCCAGAAGTACCAGTACAACCAGCCCACCGAGAACCCGGCCCAGTTACCCATAGCGTTACGCGAATAGTCGGCGAACGATCCGGTCGACGGGTTGGCCACGGCCATTTCCGCCAGCATCCGCATCACCATGATGATCAGGACACCGGCGAGGGCGTAAGTGATGAACGCCCCCGGCCCCGTACCGCCGATGACGACGCCCGAGCCCACGAATAGGCCCGCCCCGATCACACCGCCGATCGCGATCATGGTCAGCTGCCGTTGGCTCAGGGCCTTCTGCAAGGTTGGTGTAGCGCTCATTGCATTTCCTCCGGTAGGTCGTACTGGTTAGCGATCGGGGTCGCGAGATTGGCGATACCGCGTTTGAGTCGGCGGCGGTCATACGAGGGCGCGGCGATATCGGATGGCAACCTCGAAAGCGTGGCGGCCTCGTTGAGCTCGGTCATGGCGTACCTTTCACAACAACCAGTGCTTACTTCTCGCGAAGCAAGCGGAGATCGGACGGTTCGCGGAGTAGGTCTTCGAGGATCTTGTTTCCTTCGGTGTTGTAGGGCTGACGCATGTGCTCGTCCCACGCGGCGCGCGAGCGGAACTTCTCGAGCATCATCCAGGTGTTCGAATCATCTTGGGGCGCAAGGAAATGCATGAAGACACAGCCTGGCTCGGTCAGCGTGTTCTTCCGCATCGACTGCAGCTGGGTCTCGGCTTCGGCGAGGCGGTCGAGTCGCGGTTTGATGGTGACGACGAGGTACAGCGGGCCGTCGTGCTCGTCGCGGTCATGGTCCGACATGTGGCACCTCGATCGAGCCCTGCAGGGTGGCGATGAAACCGTCTGCGTTCTTGCTGCTTGCGTAGGACGCCACCGCGTCGTAGAGCGCCTGCTGGAAGTTCGTCGACATGACCTCACCGTGGGTCATCGACATCAGGATCTTGTCACTGAACAGCGCCTTGGACGCCTGGCGCTGGTAAGGGGGCAACGACGCCACGTCGACGTCGTCGCGGATCGGCACGGACCCTTTGAGCTTGTTGAACTCCAGTGATGTCTTCGGGTCGGCGATGATCTCCAAGAACTTCATGGCGTTCACTCCGTCCTCGGCCTTGGCCGACACGACGAACGTGTCCACGATCGCGAGGTAGGCACCCGAGGTTCCTGGATATGGGACGTAGCCGAAGTCCTTGCCTTCCACGGCCTTGTTCGCGACGAGTTCGCCGTAAACGGAGTCGTTCATCGACAGGAAGGCGCACTGGCCGGTGGCCAACTTTTTCGCGGCCTGGTCCCACGTGACCCCGGGCGCATCCGGATCGGCTCGAGAGACTATGTCGCCGAACTGGGTCAGTGCCTGCCGCAGTTGGGCTCCGCGCCAGTCGAACGAATCGTCTCCGATCCGCGACCAGCCTTCGGTGCCGACCACACCCAGCAGGGTGTTCTCGAACAGCTCGGTCGTGGTGAACCGGTCCTTCCCGCCGAGGCACAACGCCGTCTTCCCGCTTGCCGCCACCTTCGCGAGGTCAGCTTCGAAGGCCTTCATCGTGTAGTCGGGACCCGGCGGCGTCACGCCGGCCTCTTTCAGCACTCGCTGGCTGAACCAGAGCAC
>CAVWPQ010000035.1:0-171888 GCA_963756865.1 uncultured Actinomycetota bacterium
CAGTCGGGCCCGCTCGCTGCGGACCATGGCCGGCCAGGCACCGCCTTCGAAGGCTGCGAGCGCCGAGGTGACGGCCGCGTCCACGGCTTCAGGACCCTGCTCGGCCACGGTGTCGATGACGGCGCCGGTCGCGGGTTTGACCTATGCTGCGACGTCCGGCCGTCTCGACCTGGGTCGCGCCGATGGCTGTCTGGGTCATGGCTATGAGTGTCGTCACACCGCAGCACAGCCTCAATGTCTATTCGACATTGTTTTTGGCCAAACATGTCTTCGACGACATTCGTATGGGATGGTGAGGGGGTGACGAACGTCGACTCGGGCCAACAGCCAGGGGCGGAGCTCCTGAACTGGCTCAGTGCGCTGCGCACGTTGAGTTCCGCGGCAACGTCGGCGGCTGACCTCCAACACGTCCTGGACCTGGTGGCGGACACTGCGCGGACGCTGCTCGGATTCGATTTCTGTGGCGTGCTCACCCCCGATCCCGCCGGGGAGAGTCTGGTCATCACCGGCTGGAGCGGCCTGTCGGCGGATTACGTCGAGCACGTCAACACCGACCGGCCCGTCCGCCTCGACGGCGGTTCGCCCTCGAAGCAGGCATTCCAGAGCGGCGAGCCGTCGCCATCCGCGACATCGCCGCCGAACCCGAGTTCACCCCTGGGGCGGCGTCGCGCGCGAGCAGGGCTACCGGGCGATCGTCTGCGTGCCGTTGATCGCCGGTGACGAGGTGCTGGGAACGCTGAACGGCTACTACACGCCGGTGCATACCTTCACCGCCTACGAGATCGAACGTCTGGCGCTGCTGGCCAACCATGCCGCCATCGCACTGACCTCGGCCAGGAGGTTGGACCAACTCCGTCAGCTCAACGAGTCGCTGCGCGAGCAGCGCGACGCGCTGACCCGGTCGGAGCAGATTCACGAACGCCTCCTGGCGGTGACCCTTCGGTCGGGCGGGCTCGGCGGTGTCGCCGCGGTCCTGGCCGAGTTGATCGGCCGACCGGTGCTGATCGACGACTCCCGCAACGACGTGCTGGCGACCGCCGGTGACGACGCCCAACTACCGGATGCGACGTGGCGCGCCGCGGCCGTCTTCGAGCCGCCGTCGTCGTCGGCGCCTGTGCCGGTGGGCACCGGAGGTGCGGCGAGGCTCGGTTCAGCGTGTCGATCGCCAAGCTCGGCGATGACGCCACCGCCGCCCGAATCTGGTTCTCCACAGGGGAATCCGGGCTCGATGCCATGAGTGTCCGCGCCGTCGAGCACGCCTCCATGGTGATCTCGCTGGAACTGCTCCGGATGCGGACTGCGGCCGAGGTCGAGCACCGTCTGCGCGGTGAACTGCTGGCCGATCTGCTCGGAGGCGGGTCGGCGATCTCCGAGCAGGTGCTGCAGCGTGCGCAGCGGCTCGGCCACGATCTGACGCGCCCGCACGTCATGATCGTCGGTGCACTGAGCACCGCGGGCGAACCTGCGGAGCCCCGCACCTACCAGCGGTCGCTATCACTCGTCGGGGACCTGGTGCGGCCCTATCACCGCGGCCGCTGTCGGCCATGCACCGGGGCAACATCGTCACCATGTGGCCGATCGCGGGAGAGCGAGCCGGGCCGGGCGGTCGATTCGGGCGAACGGCCGCGGCGCTGGTACAGCGCGCGATGGGCTCGGTGTCGCGGACCGTCGATGCGACCGTCACGGTGTCGGCGGAGCCCGCCGAGAGCGCACCTCCTACGCCGAGGCGTATCGGACCGCCAAGGGCGCGCTCGATATCGCGCTACGGGCCGGACGCACGAATACCGTTGTGGCTGGCTGATCTGGGCGTCATGGGTTGCTGCTCCAACTCGAAGATCGTCGCAGCTGGCCGCCTTCGCCCGGCGCACCCTGGGCCCGTGCTCGACTACGACGAGTCCCATCACACCGATCTCGTCAGACCCTGCGCACCTACTTCGCGTGCAGAAATGACAGGAATCGGGCAGCGGGCGCGCTGCACATCCACCCGAACACCGTGACGCAGCGGCTGCGCCGCGTCGAGCAACTATGCGGGGCGGACCTGGCCGAACCGTCGACGACTGCAGTTCAGTGCCGCGCTGACGGTGCAGGACGTGGCGACGCCGGATAGCGACATGTCCCGGCGGACATTCGATCCGCCGATGTATGTTCGGTAGGACATTGTGGAGGGTGGCTTCGCGGGGACATGGTGATGCCTGTCAGTGACAGCGATCACAAATGCGAAAGCGAGACGATCTCGTGCGTCCCCAACACATGAACCGACTAATGGGTGTGGTGACGGCTTGGTGGCCGTCGGCGCGCTGCTGGCCGGCATGACCGGCTGCACCGCCGGACTGGGCGGTCCGGCATCGTCGCGCGCCGCCAGGGACGGCGTCATCCGCTTCACCTTCGCGCCCGACCCGATCTGGGACTACATGCACGACGAGGGCATCGTCGACGAGTTCGAGAAGTGACACCGGCATCGCCATCGAAACCTCCGCCACCTGGGACGAATTCGGCCTCTTCGCGGGCGGGCATGCCGACATCATCTCGTCGGCGTCCTTCGAAGTGCCCGGTCTCGAGGAGCAGACCGAGCGCGAGACCGTCATCATCGGGCGGTACAACACCGAGCGCAGCCGGATCATGGTGCGGGCCGACGACCCGGCCGCGTCCGTCGCCGATCTCAAGGGCAAGAAGCTCGGCGTCTTCACCACCGTCTCCGGCACGCTGGTGTGGAGTGCACTGGTCAAACAGATGCATGACCTGGATCTGACCGGCGGCCAGGATTTCGACCTGGTCGTCGCCGACATCCAGAACCTGTCCGGACTGCTGGCCCGCGGCGAGATCGACGCCTGCATCTGCTATCCCGACCTCTCGGTCAACGAGCTGCGCGAGGGCAGCGTCCGCCCGCTCTACGACGGCAAGTCATCCGCCGACCTGTTCGCCGAACTCAACGCACCCGGCCACGACGGTCCGATGGGCAATGTCTTCGTGGCCCGCAAGGATTGGGCCGAGGGTCACCCCGGGGAGGTGTCCGCCTTCCTCGACCTCTGGGATCGCGGGCTGGCCGAATGGCAGGCCCACCGCGACGAGATCATCGAGCGCTACCCCCAGCACTTCGCGGTCGCCACGCCGGAGGACGTCGACTTCATCAAGTCCTATATCGACGGCCACGACTGGGTGGTCGACGACGTCCGCTTCGACCAGAAGTGGGCCGACGACGAGGCGTCCATCTTCGACCTGATGCGGCAGACCCACGTCATCGAAGACGGCGTCGAGGACCCGCGCTTCCTACCCTCGGAAAGGAGTGACTCGTGAGCACGAACATCGTTGCGCCGCAGATTAACCCGCTGAACGAGACCTCGGCGCCGCGCAATCAGAAGACCGTCCGTTGGGTCATCTCCCTGGCCACGCTGGTCTCGGTCCTGCTGGGGTGGGCGGTGGTGGCAGCCGTGATCGACGACAACATCGTGCCCCGCCCGCTGGAGGTCTTCGCCCGGGTGATCGACATCGTCGCTTCAGGCGAGGCGGCGAGTAACTTCGCCACCACGCTCGCCAAGATCGGGGCCGGCTTCGCGCTCGCGGTGGCGGCCGGCCTTCCGCTCGGGTTCCTCATGGGCCGTAGCGTTTTCATGAACTCCTATCTGTCGCTGCCGATGTTCGTCCTCGGCAACGTCCCCGGCCTGACCTACGCGGTGTTCGCCCTGGTGATCTTCGGGGTCGGACCGGGCGGACCGATCGTGGTGTCCGCGTTGGTGGCAGTGCCCTTCATCGCGATCAACGTCGCCGAAGGCGTCCGCTCGGTCGACGGTGACCTGCTGCGGATGTGCGAGGCCTTCGAACGCTCACCCCGAGACGTCCTGCGCCACGTGTACCTGCCTGCCGTCAGCGCCTTCGTCCTTGTCGGCGTGCGGTACGGGTTCGCCATGGCCTGGAAGGTCGAGGCGCTCACCGAGGTCTTCGGCGCCCAGAACGGTGTCGGGTTCATGATCCGCAAGGCCTACCAAGAGTTTCAGGTCGACGACATGCTCGCCTGGACACTGCTTTTCGTCATCGTGATGATCCTGATCGAGCGCGGCCTCGTCTACCTCGAGCACCGTCTGTTCGCGTGGAGAAAGGAACTGGCATGACCCTTCTCGCTTCGGAGGCCGTTCCACCGGTGTGGCGGCGGCACGCCAAGTCTCAGCTGACCTCGGCGGTCGCGTGGACCGCGTCGGTGCTGACCATGCTGGCGGTCTGGCAGCTCGCCGTGGTCTTCGGTCACCGCGTCCCGTCGATGGCGGACACGTTCGGTCGCCTCGGCTCGGAGAGCGCCGACGGGCAGCTGTGGACCAACCTCGCCGTGAGCATGAACCGGTTCCTGCTCGGTCTTGTGGCGGCGCTACTGGTCGGCGCGGCCCTCGGCGTCGCGATGGGACTGTCCCGGATCGCGGACTACGCACTCACCGACCTGACGATGGCGGGACTTGCGATACCGGCCGTCATCTGGGCCCTGCTGACCACCATGTGGTTCGGATTCGGTTGGCTCACACCGGTAACCACGGTCTTCCTGTGCGGGCTGCCATTCGTGATCGTCAACATCGCCAAGGCAGTTCGGGCGATCCCCGCGGAGACCATGCTGATGGCCCGCGCGTTCGGGGTTGGCCGCGCCGAGGTACTCCGCAACATCATCGCGCCCGCGGTGGCCGGTTCGACGATCGCCGCGGTGCGCTTCGCGATCATGAGCGCCTGGAACGGACTGCTGCTTGCCGAATGGTTCGGCGCCACCTCGGGGGTCGGCTGGCGGGCCCGCTACTGGTATGACGCCAACCAGCTCGACGGCTTCCTCGCCTGGGTGTTGCTGTTCATCGCGTTCCTGATCATCGTCAACCAGGCATTGGGTCTGCTAGAGAATCGTGCAACCCGTTGGCGCCGAGCCTGATTCGGCACCAATCCAACCTCTGAAAGGGAATCCACCATGGCCTCCATCGTTATCGACGGGCTCATCAAGACCTACCACGACAATCGCAACAACCCGACCCGGGTACTCGACGGGATCGACCTCACCATCTCCGGCGACCAGTTCGTCTCCATTGTCGGGCCGTCCGGCAGCGGCAAGAGCACCCTGCTCAACATCGTCGCAGGCATCGAATCGCACTCCGGCGGTTCCGTTGCCCTAACAGAGGGAGATCGAAAGGCAAAGGTGGGATACGTCTTCCAGGACCCACGACTGCTGCCCTGGCGCACCGTCATGCAGAACCTCGGTTTCGTGCAGCGCGAACGTACCGGCTGGGAGAAGCGGGCGCTGCACTATCTGGACCTGGTGGGCCTCGCGCACGTTGCCGACCGTTTCCCCTCGCAACTCTCGGGCGGCCAGCAGCAGCGCATCGGCATCGCCCGCGCCTTCGCCGTCGAGCCGGACGTCCTGCTGATGGATGAGCCGTTCAGTCATCTCGACGCCATGACGTCGCGCAACCTGAGGGAGCACCTCGAGCGGATCTGGCTCGAGTCCAGGCGCACGGTGATGTTCGTGACCCACGACGTAACCGAGGCGGTCCAGCTGTCCGACCGGATCGTCGTGCTGGCACCCGGCGGTCGCATCCACGAAACCATCGACGTCGACCTGACACGTCCGCGACGGGCGTCTGACCCGGACGTCGCGCTGCTGCAGGCCGAGGTGCTCTCCCGGTTCGAGACCTTGGAGAAGGCGGCGGCGTGAGCGACCCGCCCTTCGCGGCGCTGGTGATCGGTGGGTCGGTCGGGGGGTTGGCCGCCGCGCACGAGCTCAGGTCCATCGGCGCCGAGGTCGCGGTCTTCGAGAGATCCGTGGATCGCACGCAGCCCCGTGGCGCCGGGATCGTGATGCAACCCGAGGTGGAGTCGCTACTGGGCCGGCTCGGCAGATCGGTGTCGTCGGTCAGCGTGCTGCTTCGCGAACGTCAGCAACTGCACCGCGACGGCTGTGTCAGCCGGTATCGACGCGCCTCAGTGGATGACCGCCTGGGACACGCTGTATTCCGCGCTGCGGGCGCCACTGCCCGACGGGTGCTATCACCTGGACAGCGAGTTGGCGTCGATGCGGGTTCACGGCGATGACGTGACGGTCGCGTTCACCGCCGGGTCCGACGCGGTTGGCGACGTCGTGGTGGGCGCCGACGGCGTCGGGTCGACGGTGCGATCCCTGCTGAACATTCCCGGCGCCGCCACCTATTCGGGCTATGTCGCCTTCCGCGGGCTAGAACCGGAGGCGGAGCTGCCGTCGCACCTGATCGAGCTGTTGGCCGAACGCTTCACCATGTTCGCCGTGCCAGGACTGCAGCTGCTCTGTTATCTCGTGCCTGGCGCCGGTGGTGAACGCGAGCCGGGCTCGCGCCGCGTGAACTGGGTCTGGTACGTCAACACCGCGGAGTCGAACTTGCCATGGCTGCTGACGGGAAACTCGGGCCGACGGTTCGATCACTTCGTCCCCCCTGGCGAGCTGACCGCTGACGCGATCGCTCGGCTGCACGCGCTGTCACACAACCAGCTGCCACCCCAGTTCGCCGAGTTGGTTGAACGCTCAGCAGTGTTCATGCAGCCGGTGTTCGACGTAGCGCCGGCGGCGATGACGGGTGACCACGCGGTGCTGATCGGCGACGCCGCGGGCACCGTACGGCCGCACACGGCATCGGGCACGTCGAAGGCGTTCGGCGACAGCGCCGACCTGGTGCGCGCCCTGCGCGGCGCGGACTCGTATGGCGATCTGCCACGGATGCTGAAACAGTGGGAAACTCGCCGCCTCGCCCACCTCACCGCCGTGGCGCGACACGGAATCAGGCTGGCGGCGCAATCCTCGCTCGGTGTCGCCGGGCCACAGTTTCTCTCCCAGAGTCGAAAGGCGGGCTGTACATGACCGACGTGAGGGAGCCAGGCCGGTCGGTGAACCGGGTCGAGGGCCGCGAGAAGGTCACCGGTGCAGCGCAATACGCGGCCGACACCGTGATCGCCGGCGTGGCGCACGCGACCATCGTGCAATCGGAGATTCCGCACGGCGTCGTCACCCGCGAGTCGCTCGAGCTGAGCACGGCCAGGGCGGCATCGGCACCCGGGCGTGCTCACCGTGCTGACCCCACTGAACTGCCCGCCGCTGCACGCCCCGCCGCACGAGCTGACCTACGACCTTCCGCTGGAACGCAGGCCCCCACTGTCGGACCTCACTGTGCAGCACGTCGGGTCAGCACATGGCCGTGGTCGTCGCGGACACCCTGGAGAACGCCGTGTTCGCGGCGTCCCTCTTCGAATTGGCCTATGAGGCGTTGCCTGCACAGCTCTCCGCGAGCGAAGTGTTGGAGCAGCCGGTGCCACCCGACGAGAAAGGCGGCCAGATCCGCCACGGCAGCTATCGGCCGGATCACTTCGTCAAGCTCGACGAGGAGAAGCTTCAGGACCGCCGCGGTGCGAATGACGAGCCGGACGGCGCGAACAGAGTTTCCGCCCGGTACACCACCCCGATCAATGCGCACTATCCGATCGAACTGTCATCGACACTGACCCACTGGGACGGCGACGTCCTCACCGTGTACGACAGCACCCGGTGGATCACCGGCGAGCGCACGGCACTCGCGGCCTACCTCGGACTCTCCGAGGAAAACGTGCGGATCCTGGCGCCCCTGGTGGGCGGAGCCTTCGGTTCCAAGAGCTTCCTCTGGATGCACGTGGCCCTATGCGCTCTTGCGGCCCGCGAGGTGCAACGCCCGGTCAAGTTGGTGTTGACCAGGGATCAGATGTTCTCCTCCACGGGCCACCGCCCGCGCACCGAACAGCACCTCAGCCTGGTGGCCGATGACGACGCGCGCATCGTCAGCACCGAGCAGCACACTCTGACCGAGACGTCCACGGTCGCACACTTCTGTGAACCCGTCGGCCTCTCGGCGCGGTTCCTGTACGAGTCACCGCGTTTGGTGACGTCGCACACGGTGGCCCGAATCAACGCGCCCACCCCGTGTTTCATGCGTGGGCCCGGCGAGGCTCCGGGGCTGTTCGCGCTCGAGGTTGCGATGGACGAGCTCGCCTACGAAGCAGGCGTCGATCCGCTGGAGCTACGGCTCCGCAACGACCCTGACATCGACCAGGCCAGCGGCCGAGCGTGGTCGGGCAAGCACCTGCGGGAGTGCTATTTGCAAGGTGCCGAGCGGTTCGGCTGGCATGAACGACCGATGGCGCCGCGCGCACTGACCCGCGGCGATGTCCGGATCGGGTGGGGCATGGCCACCGCAACCTATCCAGGCCGGCGAATGCCCGCGGGCTGCCGGGTAAGCACGCACGCCAACGGAACGATCGGATTCGCCTCTGCCACACACGAAGTCGGCAACGGCGTACGCACCGTGATGACTCAGGTCGCCGCCGAAACGGCGGGCATAGCCTTGGAGCAGGTCACCTTCGACTCCGGTGATTCGCTGTTTCCCGACGCCCCGTACAGCGGCGCCTCGCAGACGACGGCCACCGTCGGCTCCGCGGTGTACCAGGCGGCCATCGAATGGCGGTCACGGTTCCTGGACCTCTTGGTGAAGCAGCCCGAATCACCCTTCACCGGAATGGATCCCGCGACTCTGACGGTTTCGACCGGCAGCGTTTCGGCTGTCGACAGACCCGCGGTGTCGGTCGCCGACTGCCTACGGTCCATACCTCTCGACGCCATGAACTTCGTCGTCACCAGCACCGGCCCGGATGCGGACTGGACCGGTGTCACAGTCTTTTGGCGCGCACTTCTGCGAGGTCGAGGTGGACGAGGCCATCGGACGCGCCAGCGTGGTGCGGTGGGTGGCCGTCATGGACTGCGGCCGCGTCCTGAACCCCAAGCTGGCCCGCAATCAGGTGATGGGCGGCATCACGTTCGGCCTGGGAATGGCTCTCCTCGAGCAGGTGCCCTACGACCAGTGCACCGCCCAGTTGATCGGTGAGTACTACCTGCCCACCCACGCCGACCGGCCCGAGTTCGACATCAGCTTCGTCGACGTGCCCGACTTCGCGCTGGACCCCATCGGCGTGCGCGGAATCGGCGAGATCGGGACGTGCGGGGTGCCCGCCGCGATCAGCAATGCGATCTTCCATGCCACCGGTAAACGCCTGCGGGACTTGCCGATCACCCTGGAGAACCTGATGGCACCGTTCGACCAGGAAGGCTCCCGATGAGCGAGCACGTCATCACCCTGCGCATCAACGGCGAGTACCGCACGGTGACCGCCGACGTCCGGTCGACACTGCTGGACCTGCTGCGGGAACGACTGCACCTGACGGGTACCAAGAAGGGCTGCGACCACGGGCTGTGCGGCGCCTGCACCGTCTCTGTCGACGACGAGCGCGTCGTCAGCTGCCTGACGCTGGCTGCCTCGATCGACGGCTGCGAGGTGCTGACGATCGAAGGCATCGGCACCGAGGCCGACCTCGACCCCCTGCAGAAGGCATTCGTCGAACACGACGGTTTTCAGTGCGGCTACTGCACGTCGGGGCAGATCTCCTCGGCGCATGCACTGCTGCGGGAGCACGCCCGTGGTGACCTGTCGACGGCGTCCTTCGGCTGCGGCCGCGAGACGGTGTGCAGTGGACCCGCGACGCTGTCCGACGCCGAGATTCGAGAACGCATGGCCGGCAACATCTGTCGGTGCGGCGCCTACGCCAACATCGTCGCGGCGATCGCCTCGGTGCTCGATGGGGACTTGGCCGAAAGGGGCGGGGCGTGAGGTCATTCGATTTCGCGCACGCCACCACCGTCGAAGAGGCCATCGGTAGCGTGGTCTCGTCCGGCGGGAAGTACTACGCAGGCGGGACCAACCTGCTGGACCTGATGAAGGGCGGGGTGGAGGCACCCGCGGCACTGGTCGACCTGCGCAGGCTAGGGCTGAAGAACATCGTCGCCACCGAGGCTGGTGGAGTTCTCATCGAGTCGGGCGTCACCAACAGCGCCATCGCTAACCATCCACTCATCCGCAGCCAGTATCCGGTGCTGTCGCAGTCGATCCTGTCCGGAGCCACCACCCAATTGCGGAACATGGCCACCGCGGGGGGAAACCTGCTGCAACGCACCCGCTGTCCGTACTTCATGGAAACCGCCTTCGCGCAGTGCAACAAACGGAGTCCCGGTTCCGGCTGTGCGGCAAGGGACGGCTTCAATCGCGAGCACGCCCTCTTCGGTGCCAGCGATGCCTGCGTCGCGATCCACCCGTCGGACATGGCGGTCGCGCTTGGCCATCCTCGACGCGACCGTGCACGTGCGCGGACCCAACGGAGCGCGCACGGTTCCCATCGCCGAGTTCTTTCGGTTGCCCGGTGACGAGCCCGAGCGCGACAACACCCTGCATCCCAACGAACTGATCATCGGTATCGAACTGCCGCCGTCGCCGTATGCGGAGCACTCCTGGTAC
Source organism: uncultured Actinomycetota bacterium (assembly GCA_963756865.1). GTDB lineage: Bacteria > Actinomycetota > Actinomycetes > Mycobacteriales > Mycobacteriaceae > Mycobacterium. Next base: position 10,356 of record CAVWPQ010000035.1, read on the forward strand.
CTGAAGGTCCGCGACCGCCATAGTTACGCGTTCGCCCTGGTGTCGGTGGCGGCCGGGCTTTGCATCGTCGATGGCACGATCCGGGCCGCCGCGATCGGCATGGGTGGCGTCGCTGCGATGCCATGGCGCGTTGCCGAAGCCGAGGACAGTCTGGTCGGGCAGCAGCCCACCGAGGCGGCGTTCCGACAGGCGGCGCGGCTCGCCATGACAGGCGCACAACCATTGAGACAGAACGGTTTCAAGGTCGACCTCGGAATGCACAGCGTTGTGCGGGCGTTAACCATAGCGGCCGAAGTGCTTATTAGATGAGCGGCGGGTCGACCGTTGTCAATGGTGTGGATGACGGGCCATGGCATCCGCCTGAGCTCCGACTCGGGCCGCGCAGGTGTGTTTGACCGCGGACAGGCTCGTCGTGATAGGCGGACTTCTTTCCGATCGCCGGCCTATCCGCCGATGTTCAAGCGCCAAATATGCTGGCGTGGAAGGTTCCGCGTCCGGTCGCGTTCGAGGTGGCCTCCACACCTCGGTCTGTCAGCGGTCATTGGCTCTCGACAGCCGGGCATCAGTCGGTAGAGTCGATAACTACTATGGTGAAGAAGGGCAGTGTTTGGCGATTGGCGCTCATGCTAATTGTTTTCATAACGAGCACTGCTCTCGGATCTGCTACTGCCGTGGCTGCCGAACTGAGTGACTATCGCTGGGAACGTCGTCCATTACTGGTGTTTGCGCCTACGGACAGCGACCCGCGGCTCGTTGAAACGCTGAGCCGAATCGAGGCCAGTCGATGTGACTTTGTTAGTCGTGACATGGTGATCGGCCTCGTGGTGACTGCGGGCGACAGCACGCTCGATGGTCAGGCTATTAGCGCCGATGAGTCACAACGGTTGTTCAACCGGTTTGCGATTGGTGAAAACGCCTTCACCGTGCTGTTGGTCGGAAAAGACGGCGGTGAGAAACTGCGCATCAACGCGGTACCGGATCTTCAATCAATCTATGCCGTAATCGATGGCATGCCCATGCGAAGTCGCGAAATGAGTGCCAATCCGGGTAGGTGTTGATGCCGGAGACGACGCGATGAGGTGCCAACTCATGGGACGTTGTCGGCCCCACGCTTTCGAGGGTCAGAGGCGACGGGGCAGATCAGCATCTTGTTCGTCTGCTTGACGTTTCTGACGGTGTCGTGCGGAAGCACCGGGCGAACCGCCAACGCAGACGAGACGACGAACGTGCCGGCGACTCCTCCCTCGTCCGTCGCTCTCGTCGACCTCGACGATGTCGGCGAGGTGGCCGGCTGGACGACGGTCAACGACCCTGTCATGGGCGGTATGTCCAACTCGAGGATCACCTATGGCGACGGTGGTCTGGTGTTCTCCGGCAACATCTCGCTCGAGAACAACGGCGGCTTCGCCTCGGCCCGCAGGACCCCGATATCGGGCGAAAAGCAACAGGCGCGAAATCGCTGCGCGTGCACGCTCTCGGCGACGGTAAGACCTACCTGTTGAAGGTGGGCGCTGCAGGGCAGCCATGGTCCTACATCCAGCGTTTCCCCACCGAGGCCGCCGTCCAGCGGATCTACGAACTGCCCATCGATGGCTTCCAGCCGGTTGGCATGCGCCTCGATCCCGCCCCCGACGCGCCGCAGACGCTTGACCCTTCGACCATCAGCCAGGTTTCGGTTTACATTCTCGACAAACAGCAGGGCCCCTTCGAAATCACTATCAGCGCGATCGACGCCACAGCCTGAGAACACCCGCGCCATGTGCGAATCCTTTGGTGCTATGGCCGCGTCGGCGCGGTCGTCGTCGCCGGCCCCGGGCAGCCCGGTTCGGGCCGCGTCAGCACGAGTTCGGCCCTGATTCGGCCGACCAAAAACCCCATGATGCGCTGGCCGACGCCAAGCTGATCGTCGACGAAGGGGCTCACGTCGTCATCTCGGCGGAATGCGGCCGGCCACTACGCGCTCAACGGATTCTTCCAGCGAAGTCCGGGAAACCGCATGAAATCTGTATCGGCAGAGGCTAGTTCCACTCCGTGTTCGACCGCGAGCGCGGCCAGTTGCGCATCTGGCACAAGATTGCCCGTAATTTCGACTTGTTCGCACAGTCTCTCGTAGACCCGCGCGGTGGTCTCGGTCGCGGGAGGGATCCATACCACCGGGACTGCGAGCCACTCCGCTACATATCTCCAGGCGTCGGGGCCGGACAGTGGATTCTCGGCGACTCTTGGATGGGTGGCGATTCGGAGGAACGCACCGATCGTTTGCCAAGGCAAACCGACCCGGACATCCCCGTCAAGTACTCGTTCTAGCCAGGATGCGGCGGCGGCGTTGTGGGCGCTGTTCTCGTCCACTGCATACAGCAGCAGGTTTGCATCAACGATCATCGTCGAGCAGATCGAGCACTTCGGCGGTATTCGTGACGTCTACCTTCAGACCGATGCGCGAGGTCCGATGCTTGTACTCGACCGTCTTGGATGAGGGCTCCCTGCTCATTCCTCTCCGCGCCAATAGATTCAGGGCCTCGCTGAGGCCCATCCCGTCGCGGCGAAGACGCTCGATCTCACTCGCGACATCGCTGTCAATCACCACCGTGGTCCGCACGTAACCTACGATACAGGAGACGCATCATGATGCGTGTTTGCCGGCATGGCCGTGCCTGGTCAGGCCTGTCGCCTCTGAAGGGCGGCACAGTAGTGGCCGCCACCCCGCTCGGGCGGCACAGTAGTGGCCGCCACCCGTGACTTAGAGCTGGCACGCAGGTGTGAATACTGATTCCTGCTGTTAGCGACACCGTGGCAGCGGCAGGCAAGCCCACGGAGGTGTCGGCAGTGCTGCCCGACGGCATGGCGACGCCTGCTCCTGCATTCGTGAAAATCGTTACCATGCAATGCGTGTGGCAATAGATGCGTCCAAGTCTTAAGGCTGGAAGTCGGGGAAGGTATCCGTGATGCGGTTTGCAGAGCGAGTGGCGATCGTGACGGGTGCCGGAGCCCCAGACGGCATCGGCGCTGCGACAGCTCGGCGCTTGGTGGCTGACGGCGCCCGGGTAGTTATGGGCGCCACCTCCGAACGGGTGCACGAGCGCGCTGCCGAATTGGGTGCCGCGGCGGTCGGGGTCATTGCCGATCTGACTGTCGACGGCGCCGCGGACACCCTGGTGCAGGCTGCCCTGCAACGGTGGGGCCGACTCGACATCTTGATCAACAACGCGGGAATGACATCGATCTCGTCAGGGTGGGATGCCGATGATCACGTCGCGGATCTGTCGTTGGCGAGTTGGGACTCTGCGATCGCGCGCAATCTCACGACCGCATTCCTCATGTGTCGAGCGGTGGTGCCGGTGATGTGTGAGGCCGGTTATGGTCGCATCGTCTCGGTGGGATCGACCACCGGCACAGTGAACGCCATGCCGGGACAGTCCACCTACACCACGGCCAAGGCCGCACTTGTGGGGCTGACACAATCCCTTGCTCTCGAAGTCGTGACCAGCGGCGTGACGGTGAACCTTGTTGCACCCGGCTATATCTCGACCGGATCACAGCTCGACTTCGAGTCCAAAGCAGCTGCCGCAGGACCCATTGGACGCAGCGGCACCCCCGACGAGATCGCCGCGTGCGTCCTCTTCCTTGCCCACGAGTCCGCGTCGTTCGTCACCGGATCTTTCCTGGTGGCTGACGGCGGCCATAACCTGCCCGAAACCTGGCCCGCACGCTGACGAGTCATGCTCGGCAACAACCTGTTAGTCGGACTCCGAAAAGCTGCAACGTCGTGGGTGGCGCCTACAGTGAGCCCTAGATTCGGGTGCGCAGTTTCGAACTCAGGCGCTCGTGGGCTCGACTACGCAGCAGCCCTCCCACCAAAGCGCACCCGAGGAGCCGCTGCTGCGGCCCCAACGGATGTTGGCCCAAAACCCCTGTTTCACAATGATGTCCAATTGGACATCTCGGATAGGACATCTCACTTGAAGGTTGGACATCAAAGCTGAGAAGCCACAGAGCCGCCGCCTGTAGGTTCGCACGATCGGTTTCGTCTTCGGCCTCTGCTGACCTCGGTTTCTCGCTTGTCTCACGGAACGATGCATTTCCTACGAACAAGCTGTCGATCTCTGCGACACAGCGCTGTCGTCTGCCGCTGCCAGCTCCTAATCCAACATCGTACTGAACGGCAAAAACTTCGGAGTCACTCGAAAGCTCTGCGCAACAGGCTAGTACGTGGCAACTAGAATGCTGGCCCGCCGAGTCCCGGCGTCAACTCGCAGTTTTATGCAGTTTGAGCACGCGCCCGGTGATCGGATTGGCGATCGCGCGAAGATACGCTTGCGCCACCTCAGCCGCGGGGACCGGGCTGAAGCCCGGAAAGTACGGATGGTAGGAAACTGATTCGGTCAGCACCGTGGGGCTGACGCAGTTGATGCGGATCCCTCGGGGAAGCTCGGTGGCCGCAGCCTGAACGAAGCCCTCCACCATGCGGTTGACGGTCGCCCCGATGGTGGAGGCAGGGGCGACCTCGTCGCCCAACACGCCAGATACCAGGGTTATCGATCCGTTGTCGGTGAGATGTGCCAAAGCTGCACGCGCCAAGTTGATTTGGCCCACCCCCTTCGCTGCGATTGAACTCGACCATTGCTCGTCGGTGGCCTCAGCCAAAGGGGCGGGGAAGACGTCACCCGCGGCGTTGGCGACCGCGTCGCACGTTCCGATCGCTGCGAACATGGTTTTCAAGCTCGGCATGTCGGAGATGTCGGCCTGCAACATGCCCGACGTGCGGCCAACCGTGACGAGCTCGTGCCCGGCATGCGCGAGGACGTCTTGCACCGCGGCTCCCAACGCACCGCTGCCCACGACGACGATCTTCACGCGAATAGTCCAGCAGGATCACGGCTGGTGCGAACCCGTGAGAATGCCGGGTACAAGCCTCACGACGTGTTGGTGAGTGCGGTCCTGAGCTCGCGTCGCGAGGTAACTCCGAGCTTCGCGAAGATCTTGCCGAGATGCCACTCCACCGTACGCCGGCTGATGAACAGCTGACCGGCGATCTCCACGTTCGTGTAGCCGTCGCGCGCGAGCATCGCGATACGACTCTCCTGCGCAGTTAAGTCGGAAATAGCTTGGCCCGCTTGGACGTACACCGTCTCACCGGTGGCCGCTAGTTCGCGTTGCGCCCTGTGCGCGAAGCCGCCGGCCCCCATTTTGGTGAACATGTCATGCGCGATCCGCAATTGTGTCCGGGCATCAGCCCGCCGCTTCTCGCGGCGCAGCCACTCGCCGTAGAGCAGATGCGTACGTGCCAGGTACACCACGGCAGGACTGCGCTCCAGATGCGCGAGAGCGTCGCGGTACGCAGCGTCCGCTACCGAACCCTCGGACACCAACGCGGTGGAGCGGGCAGCTACACCGAGCGCGGTTTCGGTGCCACTCGCCTCAGTGCGTTCGAGCAGCCGACCGAGCGCCTTGGCAGCGACCTCGCGCTCCTTGCACCGCACCGCTGCCTCCACCAATTCGACGAGGAGGTAGCCGCACATTCCGAGGTCGTCGTATCGCGCGCCGGAAGCGGCGGCATCCATCGCTTCCTGGTACTGGCCGAGTCCGTTGTGCATGACCGCCGCCGAATACAAGGCGATCGAGATGTCATACCCCTCACCACGACCCGCCGCGCCGTCGACTGTTTCTTGTACACCGTCGCGACACACTTGTTCCTGGCCTCGGTACGCGGCGAGGTAGGTCCTGATCGCCGTCCGCACAGGGGCGCCGGTTGCCGTGATGATGGCGGCAGACTCGTCGAGCAGCGCGGCCGCTTGCCGGAACTTGCCTGCCGTGACGCAGACCGCCGAGTACGTCACCAGAGCCACGGGCAGCATGGTTAAGGAGCCAGAGGCTCGCAATTGCTCGACCTCGCGGGCCGTGAGGAAATTGTGGGCGTCCTGGTCGAACAGATCCAGACATACGCGCGCGGTGAGATCGTGCCAACGCGGGTCGGGGGCCTCGGTCTCCCACTCGCGGAGATACGCCTGGATTGCCGCTTGCAGTAAGCCCGCCGCTGCGACATGTCCGCGGGTCAGCCTGACGATCAGGCCGTCCAGCAACAGGTCGATGACACGCGGCGGGTCCGGCGCGGCCGGCGCCCGGCGCGCGGCCTCCGCGACGGACGGTGCCGAGTTGTGCTGTTCCGTCGACAACCGGCCGACGAGGATCGACGCCATCACAGCCCCCAGATAGGCTTTTCGCGACTCGAGCGGGTCGAGGTGTTCCATCCGCTTGGCCGCCGCCAGCAGGAGCGGCGGTGCGTCGACGCCGCGGCTGGCGGCGAATGCCATTTTTGCGCGCAACAATTCGCAACGTGCAGAGAGCAATTCGTCGTCGGTGGTGTCGTGAGCCGTGGCAATCAGACGAGCGGCCGGTTCGGGCATACCCGCATCGAGATTTGCCATCGCAGCATCCAGCGTCCGGCGGGCCCGCTCGGTGGAGTCGGGCGTGAGCCGGGCGGCGTATTCAAGGAACGATGCCGCGGCGGAGACGCCTCCGCGAGCGCGGGCGCGCGCGGCTGCACGTTCCAGCTCGTCCGCTATACCCGCGTCGGGTGCGTCGGTCGCGTGGGCACGGTGCCAGGCTCGATAGTCGTCGGCAGTCGGTCCGGTGATGCTCTCCGCCAAGGCGGCATGTGCTCGCCGCCGCTGCGACGCCGACGAGCTGCGGTAGATCGCCGCACGGATCAGCGGGTGGCGGAACCGCAGCCCTCCGTCGTTGACTATCAGTCCGGCGGTCTCGGCGGGTTCTGAAGCCTCGCGGCCGATTCCCAGGCTGCTAAGGGCAGACCAGATCCATTCCGGTCTGCCCGCGGGTTCTGCGGCCGCCACTACGAGCAATAGTCTTGTAGCGGAGGGAAGTTCGCTCATCTGCTCGACGAAGGTGCGCTCGATGAACGTCTCGGTCGACGTTGCACTAGGTAGCCCGTAGCCGCCCGCCAGACCTTCCGGGGTCAACGCCTTGTGCAGCTCAAGCAACGCGAGCGGGTTACCGTTTGCCTCGGCGAGAACGGTTTCGCGCACCCGCTCGTCAAGCCGGGCGGGCACCATCGTGGCGAGTAACAACCGTGCGTCGCGATCGGTCAGGCCGCGAAGGATCAGCTCGCGATGGCCCACGAGTGCGTCGGCGCCCCGGTCCCTCGTGGTGAACACCATTACGACCGGGTCCACTTGAATTCGGCGGGCGACGAAGGCCAACGCCTGCACCGACGAGGAATCCAACCATTGCGCGTCGTCGACGACACACAAGATCGGTGAGCTACCGCTTGCCGCGCCCAATAGCGTCAGCAACGCGAGCCCCACCAGCAGGCGATCAGGCGGCGCTCCGTTCACGAGACCCAGCGCAACGTTCAAGGCGTCGGCTTGCGGCTCGGGCAGTCCGCCGATGAGCCCCATCAGCGGTGCGCATAGTTGTTGTACGCCGGCGTAGGCCATGTCCCGCTCGAGCGCGGCGCCGCCGAGCGACAGAACGCGAAAATCACGCGCGCGCTCCATCAGATCCTCGATCAGTGCGGTCTTGCCGATGCCCGGCTCGCCCCGCATGACGAGAACGCCGCTGTGACCTAGACGGGCGGCGTCGAGCAACTCGGCGAGCGCCTGTTGCTCGCGATGACGCCCGACGAGTGCCACAGCACGAATCGTCGCACGGTGACCTCCGCCGAGCAGGGCAATCAGGCGGCGGATGCCTGACAGCGAACCACCTGCACCTCAATCGGGGACCCAGGAAACTCCCGTGATCTCCACACCGGGGATCGGCACGGGTGTGCGCGCCGCCGCCCGATGCTGAACTGGCGATCAGCGCTCAACGCGTTCCAACAAGCAGGAGGATGCCGTGACGTTCGTCGACCTCCACTTCCACCTCGCGCCAGCGAGCTTTCTGCGGCCACCGCGTGTGGACCGGGACCCCGACGCGCCGATGGCGCTGAGTGGAGTGCTCGACGCCTTCCCCCAACTCGGCGATGGGGAGCTGGGTCGCCGCGAGCTTGCCACAGCGGGCGGCAAGGCGGTCATCTCTCTTCCGTGGCCGGTGTCCCCAGGTGCCGACCTCGATGAGACCGCAGCGGCCGTCAGGTTGTGCAACGACGAGCTCCTGGCTGCCGCGGCCGAGCACGCTGAGTACGCGGGCGCAATGATCACCGTTGATCTCACCGATCCCGCAATAGCGGTCGCCGAGGTACGCCGGGTCGCTGACGCTCCGGCCCTGGCCGGCGTCATGATCTACGTCTCCCCGACCAGCCGGCTCGACGACGACGGCCTTGCTGAGTTCTACGCGGAGCTCTCCGCGCGGCGGCTCCCGTTGTTCCTCCACCCCGCGTTGGTCCCGGCCGTCGAAGGAGCCACGGACTGGAACCTGAACGCAAGTCTCAGTCCGCCGGTCGTGACGAGCATCGCGGCGGCCCGGCTGATGCTGTCGGGAACTCTCGACGAACACCCGGAACTCGTGCTGATGATTCCGCACCTCGGCGGAGTCCTGCCCTATCTGGCCCAACGGCTGATCGATCAGAGCGGCCGAGGCGCGGCCCGGCACGACATTCCGACCTACCTGCGTACCAGGACCTATTTGGACACCTGCTCGTTTCACCGGCCTGCTCTGCGCTGCGCGCTCGACACGGTCGGGTCCGGTCGGCTCGTGCTCGGATCGGACTACCCGTTCCGCGGACCGGTGCAGCGAGCTGTTGCCGACGTTGGAAGTTCAGGCGTCGATGAGGCCACCAAGGCGTCGATCCTGTGTGGCAATGTGGCCGCCGCGATCCACCACGTGCAGGGTGCGAGATGAGTTCCCCCGAGGCGGCACCGGTGTTCCAGCGGCGGTCGCGAATACGGTTACGCGTCAACGGAGTCGACGTCGCAGCCGAGGTGCAGGCCCGGACCACCCTGCTGGACTGGCTTCGTGAATCGCTCGGCCTGACCGGAGCCAAGAAAGGGTGCAACGAGGGGGCTTGCGGGACGTGCACGGTCCTCGTCGACGGCCAACGAATGAACGGCTGCCTCACTCTGGCAGTGCAGTGCGACAGCCGCGAGGTGGTGACGGTGGAGGGCCTCTCGGCTCCCGATGGCGAGTTGCACCCGGTGCAGCGGGCGTTCGCCGAACACGACGCGTTTCAGTGCGGGTACTGCACTCCAGGCCAGATCATTTCCGCGATCGCCTGCATCTCCGAAGGACATGCAGGAGACGAAGAGTCCGTGCGTGAGTGGATGAGCGGCAACATTTGTCGATGTTCGTCCTATCCGCAGATCACCGCGGCCGTGCTGGCCGCAGCGAATAGGCAGGAACTGTGAAGGATTTCGGCTACGCCAGCGTCACCGACATCGAGTCGGCCGTGGCCACGCTTGGCCGCGATGGGGCCACGGTGATCGCGGGCGGAACCGAACTGTTGAACTGGTTTCGGCTCGGCATCTCCGACCACGACAACGTCGTCGACATCCACGGCGTCGCCGCGTTGCGCGGCATCGCTGAATATGGCGATCATCTGGTCATCGGGGCGTTGGCAACTCTCAACGACGTGGCGCAACACCCCGCGGTCAACCGCGGCGCGGCCGTGCTGGCGTCGGCGTGCCGTCAGTCGGCGTCCGCGCAAATACGCAACAGGGCCACCATCGGTGGAAACATTCTGCAGCGCACCCGCTGTCCGTACTTCCGGGCCGAAGCGCCGCTGCCATGGGGTTGCAACAAGCGTGCTCCGGGAAGCGGGTGTTCCTCGTTGGACGGTCGCCACGAACGACAGGCCATCTTCGGCTGGACGGAGGATTGCGTGGCAGTGCAGCCGTCCGACCCGGCTGTGGCGCTGGCCGCGCTGGATGCACAGGTCGATGTCACCAGCCGGACCGGGACACGCAGCATCCCGATGACCGAGTTCCATCTGTCCCAACAAGAAGCGACCGCTGCGGGCGATCCGCAGCGCGAGAACCAACTCAAGCCAGGAGAACTGATCACCGGCTATCGCCTGCGGCTTCGCCCCGACGAGGGGCAGGCGTATGTCAAGGTGCGCGAACGCGCTTCGTACGAGTACGCGATCGTCTCGGCCGCCGCGACGGTGCGCAGCGTGGACGGCGTCATCCGCCAGGCCAGGGTGGCATTGGGTTCGGTCGCGCAGAAACCGTGGCGGCTCAGCGACATCGAGTCCGACCTCGTCGGTCTCGATCTCGACCGGGATGCACTGATGCCCGTGATCGAGCGCGCCACCGTGGCCGCACACCCCCTGCCGAACAACGGCTTCAAAACCGTACTGGCCACGCGCGCCGCCGTGCGGGCGTTGTTGATCGCCGGAGGAGCGCCGTGACGTCGCAAACTTCGATGACCACGACGAGCAGCGCGACGTTTCCGCGCGTCGAGGCCGCGTCGAAAGTCACCGGCGCGGCCCGTTACACCGCCGATCATCATCCCGACGGCTTGCTGTATGCCGTACTTGTCGGCGCGCCCGTGGCCGCCGGTCGGCTGCGCGGGATCGACCCCGTCGCCGCGCTGGATCTGCCGGGCGTGGTCACCGTCCTCACCGCCGCTGACCTACCGAACTTTCCGGAGCTCTCCGAACCGGCCGGGGTGACCCGAATGCCGTTCACCGACGACGATATTCGATACGAGGGGCAGCCGGTGGCGATCGTCATCGGCGAGTCCGTCGAGGCGGCCGAGGCTGGGCGCGCACTCGTGGTGATCGATTGCGAGCGCGCCGATCCGGTGCTGCTCGGGGCGGGTACTCGCGAGCCGGCACCCGGAGAGTTCGGCGGCGAGTTCGATAAGGGCGACATGGACGCGGCGTGGTCGGCCGCCACCATCCGCATCGAGCAGACGTATTCTCAGCTTCCTCGCCATCATCACGCAATGGAGACGTCGGGCACCGTCGCGCAATGGGACGGTGACGACCTGACCCTCTGGGATTCCGTACAGGCGAGTACCACGGTGCCCCCGGTGATCGGTACCGCTTTGGACATCGACCCCGGCCGTGTCCGTATCGTCGCGCGGCACATCGGCGGTGGCTTCGGCTCCAAGAGCTATGTCTGGCCGCATGAGATTCTTGCCGCAGCGGCAGCCAGGGTCACCGGACGGCCCGTCAAGCTGCACCTGCGCCGGTCCGACCAGTTCACCAACGTCGGCTACCAGCCGTGGATGGAGCAGACGATGCGGCTGGCCGCCGACGAGTCGGGACGGCTCATAGGCATCGAGCACATCGCGGTGAACAACGCCGGGATCGTCGACACCCATGTCGAACCTGCAGCGCTGTCGAGTCGAAATCTGTACGCCGCGAATGCTATCCGCACCCGACAGATCATCGAACGGGTGAACCTCAACGTGCCGACGCCGATGCGGGCACCGCTGGAAGGCACGGGCCAGTGGGCGTTGGAGTCAGCGATGAACGAACTGGCCGAGGCGGCTGGGGTGGACCCGCTCGATGTACGACTGGCCAACTTCGCCCAAGAATCCCCGGCCGACGGCCGCCCGTGGTCAAGCAACCGGCTGCGTGAGGCCTACGCCGAAGGCGCCCGCCGGTACGGGTGGCGTGAGCGTCATGACCTGGCGCGCACCGACGGGCCGTGGCTGATCGGGCACGGCTTGGCGACCTGCACGATGGGAAGTTTCCGCTTCCCGAGCGCCGCGCGGGTCCGACTGCGCGAGGACGGCACGGTGGTCGTCGAGACCAGCGTGCAAGACATCGGAACCGGGGTGCAGACGATTCTGAGCCAGATCGCCGGCGAGGAACTCTGCGTGCCGCGCACACGAGTCGAAATACGCTGGGGTGACACGAGTTTGCCGGCGGGCGGCCCTGCCTACGGCTCTTCGACGACGATGAGTGCGGGCAGTGCGGTGGCACTCGCAGCCCGAGACGTGTTGCAACAACTCGCCACCCGCGGAGTCGAGATCATGGACACCGACGCGCTGCGCGGGATCGGCGAGATAATCGGCGAGGGCCGGTTCACGCCGCCCGGTGGAGCGATGAACCTGGACGGCGAGGGCACGCCACTAGCAATCCGCACGTGGGGGGCGATCTTCGTCGAGGTCGGTGTGGACCGCGATTTCGGGCTGGTGCGCCTGCGGCGTGCGGTGGGTGTTTACTCGGCGGGACGCATCCTGAACCCGGTGACAGCGCGGGCGCAGATGATCGGCGGCATCATATGGGGCTGGGGCAAGGCGACGCTTGAAGAAAGCGACCAGGAACCGATACACGGCCGCTGGCTGGCCAAGAACCTGTCGAACGTCGCGGTGCCGGTCAACGCTGACATCCCCGCCAACCTCGACGTGTCCTTCGTCGACGAGCACGATGACGCCGCCAGCTTGAGCGGAGGCCGGGGAATCGGGGAGCTGGGCGCGACGGGCGTCGACGCCGCCGTCGCCGCTGCTGTGCACGACGCGGTGGGGGTGCGGGTTCGTGATCTACCCATCTTGCCGTGGAAACTGCTGGGCGGCTTGCAAGGAACGCCATGACCAAGACCTGGTTCGTCACCGGCGCATCCCGCGGGATGGGGCGCGAACTGGTCGAACACCTGTTGATGCGCGGCGATACCGTCGCCGCGACGCTGCGGCGGCCCGAGCAGCTCGACGAGTTGGCGACACGCTACGGGGATCAGTTGTGGCGGCGCGCCCTCGATGTCACCGATTTCGACGCCATCCGCAGCGTCGTCCGTGAGGCATTCGATGCATTGGGGCGGATCGATGTCATCGTGTCCAACGCGGGTTACGGAGTGTCCGGCGCGGCAGAAGACCTCAGCGACAACGACGTCGACGAGCTGATAGCCACCAACCTGACGGGATCCATCCAACTCGCCCGCGCGGCGGTACCGCATCTTCGCGCTCAGGGCGGGGGGCTGCTGATGCAGATGTCGAGCATGGGAGGGCAGATCACCTTTCCGTCCTACTCGGTCTACCACGCCACCAAGTGGGGCATCGAAGGCTTCTACGACGCGCTCGCCTACGAGGTGGAGCCGCTCGGCATCCGAACCACTTTGATCGAGCCGGGCGTCGTGCGCACCGGATTCTTCGACGCAGCGCAGCGCCGTCAGGTGAGCGAGCCCTACCGGGGCGGGCCAGCCGACCAGCCACCAACCACAACTGAAGAAATGACCGGCAGTCCGGAACACGTTGCCGCAGCGATTATTCGCGCCGCTGACGCTGACGAGCCGCCGCGCCGCCTCGTACTCGGCTCCGACGCATGGACCCTGATGACCCAGGGCCTGTCCAGCCGTCTCATCGAGGTCTCCGCGCAGCGCGACAACGCGGCCCTTGCTGACCTTCCTCCAGAATCCTCTCTTCACTAGTGATCGCGCCGGTCGGCGCATGTCCCGCCCCATGAACGTGGCCCCCCTCCGAACACCCGTGACTCACCCTTGCGATATGGCCGAGACGTTCTGAGCGGCAATGTGCGCCGACTGCCCGATCTGACTAACGACGAATTGTGCGGCCTGATCCGCGGACCCGTTGCTCGCATACGCACTGTGTGCGGCCCGGTCCAGACCGCCGGGCGAGCAGATCGGATCGCCCTGGTCGCACAGCTGGAGCGTCTTCGAGGTGTAGGCCGCGCCGACGGCGATCGGTGGCGCTGAGTGGTCCAGGAGGCCGAGGATGTACGGCTGTGGTGTGCCGAACAGGACAACGGCGGAAATATGACCGGCCAGCGATGCGGGCATCGGCCCGGTGATGCCGGGGGGCAGCGAGTATCCGGATGGGACGGCGTCGGTCACCGTGTATCCGGCCACCGCCGCGCCCTGCGAGTAGCCGCCGAGCACGATCTTCGTGCCGGGGCACGTCGCCGCGATCGACTCGACCCGGTTGGTCGCGTCGACGACGCCCTGTGCCGCGTCCTGAAAGGACAGCGACGCAGGGTAGTTGACGCCGTAGACGTCGACCGTCTGCCCCGGCAGGTCGGCCTCGAGTGCATCGACGAAGGCTTGACCGGTAACCCCGACACCGGGCGCCTCGTTCGTACCCCGGGCGAAGACGATCTCCACGTTCGAGCACGCAGGTGTGGCATCGGCCGCGGCGACGCCCGCGGCCTGCGGTCCGACGACGCCTAGCGATGCCAACGCTGCAGCCGCCACCGCTGCGCGCGTGAGGTTGCGATGTGTGCGTCGGTTGTAGTTGTCGCCGTTCATGTTCCAGCCCTCCGAGTGTTTGCCCTTGGTGTAGGCCAACTCTTTCGCGGTCCGCTGGCGGGCACATCGCAGCAAGCATCCAGAAACCGTGGGCGCTGGCCACCACTGCCGACTACCAGCTACCGGTAATAGGTCGCGCAACGGCGGGAGCTGCTCGGGTGTGATCGTGCGAAGTTGAGGCGGACGTTTGGCGGACGCGTGCGCGTGATGTCATGCGTCGAGTAGTCCGATTGTCGGCGCGGTCCGTGTGCTGCGGGGTTCCGCGAGGCCGGCGACAACCGCGCATGAGTCGGTAAAGTCCAGAACTACTATGGCGGCGAAGCGCAGTGTTCGGCGATGGGCGCTCATGCTCATTGTTTTGGTAGCGAGCACTGCTCTCGGATCAGCTACCTGCCGTGGCTGCCGAACTGAGTGACTATCGCTGGGAACGTCGTCCATTACTGGTGTTTGCGCCTACGGACAGCGACCCAAGGCTCGTTGAAACGCTGAGCCGAATCGAAGCCAGTCGATGTGACTTTGTCAGTCGTGACATGGTGATCGGCCTCGTGGTGACCGAGGGCAACAGCACGCTCGATGGTCAAGCTATCAACGCCGATGAGTCACAGCGGTTGTTAAACCAGTATTGCGATTGGTGAAAACGCCTTCAGCGTGGTGTTGATCGGAAAAGACGGCGGCGAGAAACTGCGCGTCAACGAGGTACCGGACCTTCAAGCAATCTATGCCGTGATCGATGGCATGCCCATGCGAAATCGCGAGATGGGTGCGAATGCCAGTCGGTGTTGATGCCCGAGACAGTGCACCCGGGTGCCGACAACTGTTCCCCGAGTCCGGATCTCACTCGTATCGGCCCGCCGGCCCTCCCCTCTAGCGCACCCCGGCGTGCGATCAGACACGACATTGGACTGTGCCCGGCCGGGAGTGGTTCGGTCGTCCTGCGCCCCTTGTTGCACTAAAGGTGGCTACGGCGGACCGACCCCCGGCAGGTTGTAGCTGCCGTTGACAAGGCGTCCGACGCCAATACATTGACCTCATGCGAAGTTGTCGACCCCCCACGTTCAGAGGCCACCGGTTACAGCGTGGGCTAGTAGGCATCTTGTGCGCATGCTCGGCGCTTCTGGTCGTGTCGTGCGGAAGCACCGGACGATCCGCCAACGCAGACGAGACGACGATTGCGCCGGACACTCCTCGCTCGTCCGCCCGGGCAGTCGGGCCTGAAGGGCCCGACATCGTCCTGGTCGATCTCGACGATGCCAGCGAGGTGGCCACCTGGACAACGGTGAACGACCCCGTAATGGGCGGCATGTCCACCTCGAGGATCACGTTCGGCGACGGTGGCCTGGTGTTCTCCGGCAACATCTCGCTGGAGAACAATGGCGGGTTCGCCTCGGCCCGCAGTCCGCAGGACCCCGATATCGGGCGAAGAGCAACAGGCGCCAAATCGCTCCGCGTGCGCGCTCTGGGCGACGGTAAGACCTACGTGTTGAAGGTGGGCACTGAAGGGCAGCCCTGGTCCTACATCCAGCGTTTCCCCACCGAAGCCGCCGTCCAGCGGACATACGAACTGCCCATCGAGGGCTTCGAGCCGGTTGGCATGCGCCTCGATCCCGCACCCAACGCGCCGCAGACTCTGGATCCCTCAAGCATCAGCCAAGTGTCGATCTACATTCTCGACAAACAGCAGGGCCCCTTCGAACTCACCATCAGCGCGATCGACGCCACAGCCTGAGGACACCTCAGCGCAACTGGTCTCCAGTGGCATCTCACCCATTTCGATGCCGCTAGTCGCGGTAGCCGGCAGCGCACCACCCGAAGCGCGCTACGACGTCACCTACGCCAGCGTGGACTTCGACCGACCTTTCGGCTTCCTCGCCGTGCACCGGCCCAGCCGCCTCGCTGTCGTCGCCGGCTGGGTCAAAAGCCCCTTCCAGCCGGACTGAGCCCCGACCGCAACCTCTCTGCGACTTCAGCGCCGCTTCGCTTGTCTAGGTCTCTCGCGAACGGCGTCGCCTGGTTGGCGGCCTGGGAATTCTGCGAGGTCTAGCGTGGGCGGAATGGGTTTGTTCAGTCATGAGGAGTTCCGGGACCCGGCCGACGGCGTTGGTGGCGGCGCTAGTGGTGGGGTTGTTGAGCGAGCTCGGGGTGCTGAGGTGGGCGAGTACGGGGTGGACGAACCTGTGGTGGTGGGTCCGGGGTTGCCGCCTGAGGATGGTTCGTGCGGTCAGTTCGCTGTGCAGTTTCACGTGTCTACGTCAATGCTGGTCGGGCTGAAACGTATTGCGGATATGCGTGGGGTGAGCGTGCCGGAGGTATGCCGGCAGGTGATCGGTGTGTTTGTTGCCCAGCAGGAGGGTGACCTGGGTGCATTGCTTGCTGCCGAGGCCGAGGCGTCTGATTACCGACCGAGTTTGGGTCAGGCGTAGTCGCGCCCGCCGCAGGGGCGCCGCCTGGACCTGCTCATTGCTCCGATGGGGTCCGGGTACTTCCGAATACCGGTAGGCACCGTCAACGAAAGACTAGCTAAGCTAAACACTTTCCGGATCCGCCATCCTTCCGCCACGCAAAGCGGTATTCCGCCATCGAAAAGCGGAACCTACAGGAGCCTGTAGGTTCTCACTCTCGGCCGCACCTGCCACGCTGCTGACCTGGCTATTTCGAATCTGTCTCACGGCGGTCATGAGCGGTTTGTCTCATGTATCGCTTCCATTCCCCAGCTGCATCGCATTCCGCCTTGTTACATCTAACATGGACATATGGCTGAGCGTAAGGTTCGTCAGCGGGCAGCTGATCATCGAAAGCGCCTGCGCCGTCAGGGTTTACGTCCGATCCAGATATGGGTTCCAGATGTGCGGGCGCCCGGGTTCGCTAAGGAGGCCCACCGCCAGTCAGCCCTGGCGGCCGCTAGCGCCTTCGAGTCGGATGACCAGGCGTTTGTCGATGCGATTTCCTCGTTTGATGATGACGAGTGAGGCGAGGAGAGCTTTGGGCCGCCGCTGGCGGTAAGAATTGCGCCGGCAAACCACGCCCCGTGCTCATCGTCCAAAATGACCTGTTCGATGCGACAGCCGCAATCACTGTGTGCCCCATGACTAGCGACCCGACCGAGATTCCGTTGTTGCGGATCCCACTGGCTCCCAACGAGACAAACGGTCTCGCCGTGCCGAGCAGCATCATGCTAGACAAGGTCACGACGATGCCCCGGTCTAAGCTTGGCGCGCAGATCGGGCTAATATCCGACGCCGACATGATGGTGCTAACCCGCGGCCTGGTGCTCTTCCTCAGCCTCGCGTGACTGGCAATTCATCTTGCCCCCTATTGTAGAACTTTTTCCTGGCTGCGGCTGTCAATCTTTGGGGTCGGGCCGCTAGCGTGACTCACCCAACATTCGCCGGCGGCTGGCTCGGGGCCACCGTGGCGATGGGTGGCGGCACCGGCGCGAGCGTCGCCTCGTCTGGTCCCGGCGGCACCTGGGTCAGAGTCCCCGCCGCGGTGGGGCGGGTATAGAGACGGGACCTCCCTCGGGGGCATCTACATGCGAACTCCCCGTCGTCTCCAAAAGACGCTTCACCGCCGTTTCGTAGCAGCAGTCGAACAGTAACTGCGTCCCACTGCTCGTCCGTCAGATCGTCCTTACATGGATCGGATGCTGCCCGCAACGCACAGCAGATATAACGCGGTCACGGTCACGGCGCAGGCGCACGCCGTCGGCGGGGTCTCCCAGTGCGCCGGTGGTGGTTCCCAGCATGGTTGCCGCCGCCAACACGGCGGCGATCCCGACGCGGCGCAGACGTGCCGGAAGCCGCAGTGCGGGTGACGAGCGCTTTCATGATGATCTCCTTGGCGGATGGTCGTGCAGGAATCGCCGTGCGTGCGCACCGACCTGTTCGGCGCGGTTGAGCCACGGCGCGTGGCCGCCGGCAACGACGTGTAGTTCGGCATCGGGCAGCAGCGCCGCCGACCGGCGGGCGACGTCCACCGACCCGAACGGGTACCGGTCGCCCCAGATCAGTTGCACGGGGTGTCGCACTTGGGTCAACTGCTCGCCGGTCAACGCGATCTGCGGCCGCGCCTTCCCGACGCGCATCACCGCGTGCATCAGAGCCAGCATGCTGGGGCCGTAGCCGGGCAGGCGTTCGCACGCCAGCAGCACGTCACGGATCTCGGGGATCTCGGAGACGGCCTCGCCCACCATCCCGAACACCCGCTCGACCTGCCGCACCGAGGGAGGCTGCAGCTTCAGCAGGAGCCGCCCAGCCGCAGGGATCGACATCATCCGCATCGGCAGCGGCGCCGACGTGCCGAGGATGAACGCCGGGCAACCGACCTGGACCTGGGCGGTCACTCGTTGCGGCCGATCCAGCGAGAGCCACGTCGTCCACAGCGAACCCATCGAGTTGGAGAGGAACGGGCAGCGATCGACACCGATCGCGTCGAGGACCTGCGCCATGAAGTCGACCACGGTCGTCCGCATGGTGGCCGTGCGGTAGGCGACGGGATCGGTGAGACCGAACCCGGGCAGATCCATCGCGTAGAGCGTGTAGCCGGACAGTTGCGGCATCAGTGGGGCCCAGAAAGCAGCCGGTGTCGTCGCGCCAATGACCATGACCAACGGCGGCCCCTCGCCGGTAACGAGCACGTGGGCCTTGCCGCCGATCGCGGGCACGTCGATGAAGCGAGACTCGGCGGCGATCCCGTAGCGGCTCAGCAGCCGGTGTTGCGCGGTCTCGAACTCCTCGACGGCGCGGCTGCACCCATCACGCGTGGTCCGGTTCCGTGGGGCCTGCGCCTTCTCCACTCGGGTCATGCGCCGACGGTACGGACGGGCCGGGCGGCGCCGCATCGGGCGTATTCACCAAGATGCCGGGATCGTTGCATGGGTAATTCTGCGCAGTTGGCTACGTCAAGTCGTGCTGGTAGGCGTAAGCGGTGGCCGCGGCCCGGGACGAGACCCCGAGCTTGGTGAAGATGTTGCTCATGTGCCGGGCCACCGTCTTCTCGCTCAGCACCAGCGTGTCGGCGATTGCGCGGTTGGTCGCGCCAGTGGCCACCAACCGCAGCACCTCCAGCTCTCGCACGCTCAGGCCCCCCGCCGATCGGACTGGCGCGACCGCGGCGGTTTCGGCTGCCTCCGCCAGTGCCGGTGCGGCGCCGAGGCGCTCGAAGACCCGGCGGGCGGCGTCCAGCTCCATCTCGGCACCGTCATCGTCGGCCAGCCGCCGGTACGCCTGCGCCATCCGCAGTCGCACCCGGGCCTCCTCGTACGGGGCGTCCAGCTCCTGCCAGGCCACCCAAGACCGACGTAACACCGCGCAGGCCCCCGTCGCATCGTCCTCTGCCAGGAGCACACAGCCAAGCGCGTACTCGGCGGCAGCCCGCAGGGACGGCGAGTCGAAGTCTGCGGCGATCCTGCCGAGGTCATCGGCGGCCTCGCGGGCCCTTCGGACGTCACCGGCCGCGAGTGCGATCTCCACGAGCGCGGCCAGGAGCGGGCACCGCTCCGGCGATCCCTCGGCCGCGGCGACCGTGCGGCGGATCGCGGCCATAGCGTCATCCACCCGGCCCTGGGCCAGCCGCAACAGCGCCAGCCCCGGCTGCGCAGCGTGCCCCCAGGCACTGGCCTCGCGATACGACTTCTCCGCCGGCGCCAGCTCGCCGCGCAGCCGGAGCAGCTCGGCCCGCTGGTAATGCGCCATACCGAGAATCGGATCACCGCGCGGGTCGGACTTCCCTTCGCAGACCCGCCGCACTTCCTCTATGGCTTCGGACCACTCACCGTGTAGCTGCATGATTTCCGAGCGGTGCACCAGGCACTGCCCGCGGTAGGGACTGAGATCCTGCTGCGCGGCGCACCAGTGGCTCATCGCCGCCGTCCACTCCACCGCCCGACGCAGGTCGAAGGCCTGACGACAGGCGACGATGACCCCGCAGTAGACGAGTCCCGCGGCGATCGCCGAGACTTCACCGGTGGTCGACGCCAGCATCGCCTCGTCCAGCATCGCCACCCCCCGCGCTGCCTCACCCTGGGTGATTAGCGCCTGACCGCGGCCGAGCTGGGCGAGGCTCCGCAGATCGAGGTCGCCGAATCGCTCTGCGACCGCCACGATCTCGTCGAACTCGGCATACGCAGATGTGGGGTCACCTCCGTTCAGGGACCCGAGCGCCACCGGAATCCGCAGATACCCGCGCTCGACGCAGTCCAGTTCCGACTCTTCGAGGGCACCCTGTGCCCGGGCCAACCACCCGCCGCCTCGCGCGTGCTCGCCGCGCTGGACAAGGGTCAGTGCGTGCCAGAACGAGCACCGCACGGCGCGGGCGACCTGGTCGCGCTCGATGAATGCGCGATACGCGCCCTCCCATGCCAGGCCCGCGGCGTCGAAGCGGCCGGTGAGGTAAGCAGCCACTGCCAACCGGTCGAGGTCCTCAGCCGGGAGTGGGGCATGCTCGTTGGCGGCCGACAGGAGGCCGTACGCGTCACCCCACGACCATCGCTCATAGGCCGCGCGGCCTCTCGCGCGTGGGTCCTGGCCCCCAGTCACCGGTTCCCTTCCTCATGAGCGATTGCCGTGGCCGGGCACCTAACCTAACGGGCAACCGTGGGCATCAATCTCCCACCCTGGAACCGTACGTGGGCGGGGCCGACGAAGGCGAGCCTTGACGACGGATCGGCCTGCTCGGGGTTGCCCCCAATACGAGTTGGCATATAGCAAGGTGTCGAACCAGACCGGCACCTGACCACATCAGGCAGGTAGATGCACTGCTGCTGCAACACCAGGAGGACCTGAAGAAGTCGACACTTCGCCATATTGGTGAAGCGCGACAGATGCAGTTGATGGGCGACGATGATGGTCTTCGTCGGGCCATTGCGGTGCTTGGCCAATATCAGGTCGGCCTCGCCGCCGCGCGGATCGTCGCGTTCGAACGCATCGGGACGGTGCATCAGGATGACCATGTCAGCATCCTGCTCGATGGCACCCGACTCACGAAGGTCCGACAGCATCGGCTTCTTGTCGGTGCGTTGCTCCGGACCACGGTTCAGCTGGCTCATCGCGACGACCGGCACTTCCAACTCTTTCGCCAAAAGCTTGAGCTGACGCGAGAATTCAGACACTTCCTGCTGGCGCGACTCGACCTTCTTGCCGGAGGTCATCAGCTGCAGGTAGTCGATCACGATCAGCTTCAGGTCATGCTTCTGCTTGAGCCGCCGGGCTTTCGCGCGGATCTCCATCATCATCAGGTTCGGCGAATCGTCGATGTACAGCGGCGCCTCGCTGATCTCACTCATCCGGCGCGCCAGCCTGCGTCCAGTCGTCGTCGTTCATCCGGCCGGACCGCATGTCGGCCAGCTTGATCTTCGCCTCCGCCGACAGCAGACGCATGACGATCTCGGTCTTGCTCATCTCCAGCGAGAAGATGACGCTGGCCATCCGGTTCTTGATCGAGCACGAGCGCAGAAATCGAGTCCTAGCGTCGAGTTGTGCGTCGGGATCATCGACTCGGCTGGCCAGATACATGTGGTCGGCGTTGTCGACCTGGACGCAGCGAACCGGAACGCTCGCGATGGGCTCGGACGTCGACGATGAACCGCGAGCCTCGGCTGTCCGGCGGCGCGACGCTCCTTGTGCAACAGGTCCTTCCGGTGGACCGTGAACACGCTCGTCGGCGGCGGAGACACGTGTACGCCACCGAGCTGCTCGGTACGGCCTCGACACGCTGGTACGCCGGCAGCGGTAACCGAGACCGACCGAGTTCCGGTGACATCCGCGTGCGAGTCGTTCGTCGGTCACCGTCGAACCGCACCGCTCCGTCGTCGTCGACGGTGCCGTCCGGCGTCGAGCAGACCGGCGAGCAAGCGCGCGCCGCTGCGTCTACGGAAGCACGGAGGTACTCGGTCGGGATGTGCGTCCGCCGAGGACGCCGACCTCAGACGCCCTCGACGCCGTCCGGGCCCTCGGCCTCGATCCGCATGACGAATCTCGGGGTCGCGGTGGTCGAACGCGTTCGCCCGAGCCACGCGCCCAACGTGTAAGGCGGCACCGGAAGATCCGCGGCAGCCTGGAACGGCTTGGCGTTGACGACCGAGTGGTTGAGCGACGATCTGCCGTCGGGCACGCAGCGTTCGGCGATCTCGACCGGTCGTACGGACTGCCGCGAAGGTCCGCTGGTTCCGGTCCGGTTGTGCACCGCTGCGGCCTGCGCCGACCGTCGCGACGCCGTGTCCGGTCAGCCACTGATGCTCGGCGTCGGCGACGATCACTGTGCCGTCGGAGAACTCGACCTCGTAAGCAGGGCCGATCCGTGCATGCACGTCGGTGGCGGCGACGACGCGCGTCGGCATGCCGTCGGCGTCCGATCAGCTCGTCGCCGACGGCGACCTCACCCATCGTGGTCCACCCGGTCGGGCGTCGGGAGCGGCGTGTCGAGCGCCAGCGCCTTTCCCGACGCCAGGCCTCGCCGCGATGACGACCATCTGACCGGGGTGCAAGCCGTTGGTCACCTCGTCGAGTTCCAAGAAACCCGTCGGCACCCCGGAGGCCAATGCCGCCGTTCGACGCGATCGCATCGATTTCGTCCATCGTCGGCTGAAGCAGGTCCTCCAGCGCAATGAAGTCTTCGGACGCGCGGCCGTCGGCAACGTCGTAGATCTCGGCCTGCGCGCGGTCGACAACCTCGGCGACATCGGCGCCCTCCGCGCCGGCATAGCCGTACTGAACGACACGCGTACCGGCGTCCACCAGCCGGCGCAGCAGCGCCTTCTCGGCCACGATGGTGGCGTAGTAGCCCGCGTTGGCCGCGGTCGGCACCGTGGAAATCAGCGTGTGCAGGTAGGGCGCGCCGCCGATACGCCGGAGCAGCCCTCTGCGGTCAAGCTCCGCGGCCACCGTGACGGCGTCCGCGGGCTCACCGCGGCCGTAGAGGTCGAGGACCGCTTCGTAGACGCTCTGGTGGTTGGGGCGGTAGAAGTCGCCGGGCCGGAGTCGCTCGAGGACATCGGCGATGGCGTCCTTGCTCAACAGCATTCCGCCGAGGACAGCCTGTTCTGCGGCCTCGTCCTGCGGCGGCTGCCGACCGAAGTCTTCGGGCGGCGGTGGAACGTCGTCGATACCGGAATGGCCACGGTCGTCGACGACAGCCACGACGGCCCACCTCCCCTCAGCGCTCGAACGTGCGTTCGATAGTCGTATCGCGACTGTAGGTCACACCCCCGACAGGGACAACCTCCCTGGTGCCGTGACAGTCTCGCGGTGGCCAACGCTAGACGTTGCTGGAGAGACCGCAAGGGGGGCCTGTGTATGGACCTGTGGATGGGGTGTGGATATCTCTGTTCGGCCGTGTTGAGGCCTTGGGGAGAACCTGTGGACGGACGCCGACGTCAGTCACATCCCCGCAGATAAGCGGACCACAGAGGTGCGGATTAGTTGTGGATGACAAATTCATCGGCGTGTCGGGCCGGGTTGCACGCTCGGGCGTGTTGTGTTTCACCTTAGCGCCGCCCAGGTTAACGGCAGGTTAGCTTCGCTGGGCGGATAAGGGGAATTTCAGTTCGCCAGAACTACAGCAACGGCGACGTGAAGGCCGATCATGGCCTTCACGCCGCCAATTAACGGTCGCGTTAGGCCTCGGCGACGACGTTCACTGACACGGCGGCATCCACCTCGGGATGCAGCTTCACCGCGATCGGATGAGTGCCGAGGGTCTTGATATGCCCCTTCGGCAACTGCACTGTGCGCTTGTCCAGATTGGGGCCGCCGGCCTTCTTGATCGCGCCGACGACATCGGCCGCCGTGATCGAGCCGAACAGTTTTCCGCTGTCGGATGCGGTCCGCGCGGGCAGATCCACGGAGCCGAGGCCCTCGAGCGCGGTCTTCAACTCGTTGGCGTGCTCGATGCCGCGAACCGTCTTGATTTCGCGAGCCCGGCGGATCCCGTCAGCCTGACGCTCGGCGCCCTTGCTGGCCACGATCGCCAGCCCGCGAGGCAGCAGATAGTTACGCCCGTAGCCGTCTTTGACCTCGACGGTGTCGCCGGCCGAACCGAGGTGGTCGACCTCGGCGGTAAGAATCAGTTTCATCTCCGGTGTCTTTCCTTCAGTTCTGCCGAATCAGCGGGTTGACGAGCTGAACGGCAGCAGAGCGACCTCGCGGGCGTTCTTGACGGCAATCGCGATATCGCGCTGGTGCTGCACGCAGTTGCCTGTCACCCGGCGGGCGCGAATCTTGCCGCGCTCGCTGATATAGGTGCGCAGCAGCGCGGTGTCTTTGTAGTCGATGACCTGGTTCTTGCCCTTCTTGGAGCAGAACACGCACTTGCGGGTCTTGATCGGCTTCTCGGGTGCCGGACGCCTCTTTGTCGAGGACTTGGCCATTTCTCTATCTCTTTCTTACTTGCTGAATGAAGTTGGTCAGAAGGGCGGTTCGTCGTCGCTGCCGGAAAACGATCCGGACGCCGGTGCACTGCCCCATGGGTCGTCCTTGGGCTGCTGGGAGCCGCCGCGATCCCCGCCGCCGCCACCGCCGCCACCGCTGCTGCCGAAGCCACCGCCGCCTCCGCCGCCACTGCGGCTGGCCTTGTTCACCTTGGCGGTGGCGTAACGCAGCGACGGGCCGATCTCATCGACCTCGAGCTCGACGACAGTGCGCTTCTCGCCCTCTTTCGTCTCGTACGACCGCTGCTTGAGCCGGCCCTGGACGACCACCCGTGAACCGCGCGTCAGGCTCTCGGCCACGTTCTCGGCGGCCTCGCGCCAGATGCTGCACCGCAGAAACAGTGCATCGCCGTCTTTCCACTCGTTGTTCTGCCGGTCGAAGATCCGCGGCGTGGACGCCACCGTGAAGTTGGCCACGGCGGCACCCGACGGGGTGAAGCGCAGCTCGGGGTCGGCAGTGAGATTTCCGACGACGGTGATGATCGTGTCACCAGCCACGAGGTCCTCCTGGGCAGTAGTTTCGGCTCTTCGCGCAAGCGCTCATCGCGGGGCGGTGGTTGTCGTGGGCGAGCCTACGCAGCGCCTCCGACTCCCAACAGCCTTTAGTGCTTGTCGGTCCGAATGACCTTGGTCCGCAGCACGGACTCGTTCAGGCTGAGCTGACGGTCGAGCTCGGTGACGGTGGCCGGCTCGGCCTTGACGTCGATCACCGCGTAGATGCCTTCGGCATGCTTGAGGATCTCGTACGCCAGCCGGCGACGGCCCCAGATGTCGACCTTGTCGACGCTGCCGCCGTCCTTGCGGATGACGTTCAGGAACGTCTCCAGGGACGGTGCGACGGTGCGCTCGTCAAGGGTGGGGTCGAGGATGACCATGATTTCGTATGGACGCATGAAGACCTCATCACCTCCTATGGGCTAGTCGGCCACGGCGTGTCCGTGGCAGGAGGGTCGCCTGCGTCGGCAACCGGGCCAGGTTACCCGAACCGCTGCTGATCTGCGAAATCGCGCTGCCTGGCGACTTAAACTGCGGGCGTGTTCTCCGAAACGCGGTACGCGCTCAACGGAGATCTGCGCGTCGCGTACAGGGCGTCTCCGCCAGGCGATCGCGACATCGTTTTCGTGCCGAACTGGTTTACCTGCTGCGAAATCCTTCCCGAGCTGTCGTCCCTTCACGGGTGGACCGAAGCGGTGACTTCGCTCGGTCGACTGATCTATTTCGATCAGCCGGGCACGGGAGCGTCCGATCCCATCGCGCCGGGCGCATTGCCGACGTTGGAACAATGGGCAGACAGCATCACGGCGGTGCTCGACGAGCTCGACAGCCGGGAAGCAGTCCTCCTCGCTGCCGACGGCGCTTTCGCCGCGGCGGCGCTGTTTGCAGCGACGCACCCATCCCGCACGAAAGCGTTGGTGGCTCTCGATTGCTACGCAGCTCCGGTCGGTGGCCCGCTTGATCACGAGGCAGCGACCTCGCTCATGGTCGGCATGTGGGGAACGGGCGAGATTCAACATGTGCTCAATCCCGACATGCCGTGGAATGAAGAGATACGAGCAGCGTGGGCTCGCATGGAACGCCTAGCAGCGAGCCCGGCGACGGTCGCCCTCATGATGCCGATGGTTTCTGCGATGGACGTGCGCGCGCTGCTTCCCTCAGTCCGCGTACCCAGCCTCGTCGTCCAACACTCCGACGATGCGATGATCGTTCCCTCAATGGGCAAGTACCTTGCCGACCACGTACCGGGATCGAAATACGTTGAGTTGCCGGGGCGTAATGCGTATCACTTCGTCGAACCATGGCGAGATTCTTTTCGTGAGATCCACCAGTTCCTCACCGGCGAGCAGCCCGAGGTCACCGACGATCGCGTGCTTGCGACGGTGTTGTTCACCGACATCGTCGACTCGACGCGGATGGCGGCCGAAATCGGTGACAGCAACTGGCGCGCGCTGCTCGACGCCCACGACGCCGTTGTGCGGTCACAACTCGCCCGCTTCCGTGGTCGCGAGGTGAACACCTCAGGCGACGGGTTCCTCGCGACGTTCGACGGGCCGCAACGAGCGATCCGCTGCGCCATGGCGATTCGCGAAGCCGTGCAACCGTTGGGCATCGAAGTGCGGGCAGGTCTGCACACCGGCGAATGCGAACTCCGCGGCGAGGACATCGGCGGCATCGCCGTTCACATCGGCGCGCGCGTCAGCGCACTCGCCGGACCCAACGACGTCCTGGTGTCGAGCACGCTGCGCGATCTGGTCATCGGCTCCGGCCTCGAGTTCGACGACCGCGGCATCCACGACCTCAAGGGCGTGCCCGGCGAATGGCACCTGTACGCGGTTGCCCTTTAGCGCGTGGGCCCCAGCGCGAGCAGACGCAAAAGTGCCCCGCAGGGGCCGATTTCGGGTACTTTTGCGTCTGCTCGCGGGAGAAGGCGACTACTTGCAGGGTGCGGGAACTTCTTCCGACAACTTGTCGGCCCACGCCTGATAAGCCTCGGGCGTCGGGTGAAGTCCGTCTTCGACCCACTGGTTCTGATCCGCCTGCTCTGCGTAAAGCGGTCGCAGATCGACGAATTCGGCGCCCTGGGCAGACGCCTCCTCGATCAGCACGTCGTCATAGGCCTCGCGCTGCGACGGGACGCTCTCGCCGTAGTCGACACCCACCGGTGAACGTGCCCAGTCGTTCTGTGCGAGGACGATGACGCGCGCTCCGCTTCCCTTCGCCGAACTCAGCACCTGTTTGATGTTCTCGCGGTATTCGTCGATCGGGATTCCGTTGGCGATGTCATTGCCGCCGCCCTGGAACGTGATGATGTTCGGCTGAAATGACTCGATCTGCGGCACCTGTTCGGCCAGGATCTGCGCCGCCGTATACCCGCTGATGCCGACGTTCTGCAGTTCGACCTCGCAACCGTCGGCCCGCCAGTGCTCGGCGAGCAGCGCAGGAAACGCGCCGGTACTTTCATCGGGGGCGCCAACGCCTTGGGTCAACGAATCACCAAGTGCGAGATAGCGGACACCGCCCGACAAAGGGGCCGCGTTGGTCGTTCCTGCCGCCGCGCTCGTCCCCTGCGGCGGCGCTTCGGACTGCACGGTTCTGGTCCCGCTGCATGAGCTGACCAAAGCCGCCACGGCGCAGGCCAATACGCCCACGTGTCGAGTTGCCCGCCTCACGCGTTGAGAATAGCCGCCGGTCTCTCTTCAGGAATGGTGATCGGGCTTTCCTTATCGGCTGGCCGCAATCGCTTCGGCAGCCAGGCCGGCGGGCGATCGGGGGCCCTGTCGAAGATGCCGCCAGACGGATCGTCGATGCGGCCGCGATGGCGTACAAGGTCGAGCTCCGGTCGGTAGATCTGCCGAATCACCAATGCACACAACGCGATCACCGCGATATCGCGCAGCAGTACCATGCTGGTGAACCACTGCTCGGGTAGACCTTTGTTCTGCTCGCCGAACAGGAAGAGCATGCGCGGCACCCACACCAGCGCGTCGACGGTCATCCACGCCAGCAGGATGCGCCGGTGCGGCAGTGCCAGCACCGCAAGCGGGACCAGCCACAGCGAGAACTGTGGGCTCCACACCTTGTTCGTCAGCAGGAACAGCGCCACGATCAGGAACGCCACCTGAGCCAACCGTGGCCGCTGCGGTGCCGTCAGGGTGATGTAAGCGACACCGGCGCAACATAATGCGAACAGCACGAACACGACGGTGTTCAGTATCGTCGGCGGCTCCCACAGGCCGAGACCGGTGTCGAAGCCCTGCCAGTCGGTGAAGGACTTCACCACGTTGTAGAGCGAGTCCATGTCGTCGCCGCGTCGGGTGTTGAGCCGGAAGAACTCCGACCACCCCCGCGGGAACATCACCATGATCGGCAGGTTGACCACCAGCCACGCGACGAATGCGGCTATGGCCGTCTTACCCACTTCTCGCAACCGTCCGGTCCGCAGGCCGAGAAGCGCCAACGGAATCAGCAACAGGATCGGGTACAGCTTGGCCGCCACTCCAAGACCGATCAGCGTGCCGGCGAGTACGGGTCTTCGCCGGGCCCAAGCCAGCACGGCTCCCGTCGCGAAAGCCGTTGCCAGCGCGTCGAAGTTGGTGAAGATCTGAAAGATCACGATCGGCGAGCCCGCGACAAGGGCCGCGTCCCAGATGCGTCTGCCTGCGAGCCTCGACGTCGCCCACACCGTCGCGAACCAGGCCAAGGCGAGTCCGAATGCGGAGATGTTGAAGAACATCACCACTTCTGCGATCGACGGGATCGGCACCAGCTTGGTCAACGCGGAGTAGCTCTTGGCCAGCGCCATCGACATGTACTGGTAGGTGCCCGTGATGACCGGATACTCCATGTACCGCACGGCGATATTGCCGTCGAACTGCTTCTGCGGCCTACCCTCGCTGTCCTTTTCGATCCAGCTCGACTTGTACGGGAACTTGCCGAGGTTCAGCAGTTCCGCGGTGTAGAGCGGCACGGTGTCGGAGTAGCACAGCTCGTAATACGCCCGCTGGTTCTGCCAATTGGCCACCTTCTGGGAGGCGGTGCCCTCGCCGGTGCTCACCAGGCAGGCCGCTTTCGAGGTGTAGCCAAGGGATAGGAAGATCACCGCGATCACCAACATCACCCGAAGCGGCGTGAAGAACCGCGTCCGCCCGATCAGCGCATGCCTGCCGACCGGCCCGCCGACCACCTGAGAGAGCGCTTTGCCCAAAACATCGGTGCGGCTGGGCATATCGCGGTTGTCGGCGCTGCGCAGATCGTCGGCAAGCGGCTGGGGGGACACGGCGGAGCGGCTGGGGGGACACGGCGGCGGGCCGCTGCGATGACACGGCGGCGGGCCGCTGCGATGACACGGCGGCGGGCCGCTGCGATGACACAGTGGAACGGAGCGACTCGTGCGTCGCTCCGTCCTCTGACTTTATGTCCCCGCCCTCGGTCACGGGGGCGGAAGGGGCGGTTGCGGACCGGGTCCCGGCACGCCTGGCGGCACCGGTGCTCCAGGAGCGACCGGGGCGTTCGGGTCAGGTGCGGGCGCACCCGGCGGGGCTATCGGCACCACCGTGGGCGGACCGAACGGAATCGTGATGCCCGGCGCTACCTCGATACTCGGCTGGATGGTGGTCTCGGTTGGCGGCGGAGGCGAGGGCGGTGGCGGCGGAGCCACAGGTGGACCCGCGTAACCGCCGATCTCCGTCGGCTTCGGGAACGTCTCGTTCTCGGTGTCCTCCAGCGCGCCGTCCATCGTGTCCTTCCAGATATCGGACGGAATGCCTGATCCGTACACCGCGCCGCCCCACTTGTTCACAAGTGGCTTGTCGCCCTGAGTCGTTCCGACCCACACCGCCGTCGAAAGGGACGGGGTGAAGCCGACCATCCATGCGTCGCGGTTGTCACCGGTGTCGCCGAGCTGATTCGTGCCGGTCTTCGCCGCCGATGGCCTGCCGCCGGCAAGCGCGTGCCCGTTCGAGTACGCCGCGATCGGCTGCATCGCAGCGGTGACGTTATCGGCGACTGCCTTGTCGATGCGCTGCTCGCCGGAGTTGTCCTCGCTTGCCGCGTCGAAAAGCACCTGGCCTTCGGCGTTGACGACCTTCTGCACGAAATGCGGCCGGTGATAGACGCCCGAGGCCGCGATCGTCGCATAGGCCGACGCCATGTCCAGCACGCGAGTCTGGTACTGGCCAAGCACGATGCCGTTGTTCGGTGGACCGCCCTTGCCGTCCTCGGACAGCGTGTGCTCGACCCCGGGGAAGCTGTCGGCGATGCCAGCTTCGTGGGCGGCCTTGGCCACGTCGGCCGGGCCGTTCTTCAGCTTCAACATGAGCCGGTAGTAGCTCGTGTTCAGCGATTTTTTCAGGGCCTCGGCGATGTTGCAGGTGCCGCAGCCGCCGCCCTCGACGTTGGTGATCTTGATGCCGTTGACGTCCAGCGGGGAACTGTCCACCTGATAGCCGAGCCCGATGCCCTGTTCGAGTGCCGCCACCAACGCGAACACCTTGAACGCCGACCCGGTCGGCAGCCCCGCCTGGGCGAAGTCGAAGCCCTGGGCATCGGTGCCGCCGAAGTACGCCCTGACGCCCCCGGTCTTCGGATCGATGGACACCACCGCCGAGCGCATATCCGGTTCCTGCCCTTCGAGCGCCTCGGACACCGCGTCCTCGGCGGCCGCCTGCGCCTTCGGGTCGATGGTGGTGGTCACCTGCAGGCCCTCGGTGTTCAGGGTCTGCTCGTTGATGTCGAACAGGTCGAGCAGTTCCTTCTGAACCTGCCGTTCGATCAGCCCGTTCGGGCCGGTCGTCTGGTTCTGGTTCTGCGCCTGATCGGGCGGCGCCGTCGGCGGAAAGACCTGCGCTGCGCGGTCGGTGGGCGATAGAGCGCCGATCTCGACCATGCCGTCGAGCACCCAATTCCACCGGGTCAGGGAGCCATCGGGATTGACGGCGGGGTCCAGACCCGACGGTTGCTGGATGAGAGCGGCCAGCAGCGCACCGTCGGCGACCGTGAGTTGTTCGACCGGCTTGTCGAAGTACGCCTTGGATGCCGCGCCGATGCCGTAGGCGCCGCGCCCGAAGTAAATGATGTTCAGATAGGACTGCAGCACTTGATCTTTGGACCATTCGCTGGACATCTTCGTCGAGATGACCAGTTCCTTGGCCTTGCGGACAAGGCCGCCCAAGCCGGATCGCGCGTCGCCGACCAACGCGTTCTTCACGTACTGCTGGGTGATCGTCGAGCCGCCCTGGGTGTCGCCTTCACCGAAGAGGTTGTTCTTGGCCGCCCGCGCAAATCCGGTGAACGAGAAGCCGGGATTGGAGTAGAAATCGCGGTCTTCTGCGGCCATCACGGCGTCACGTACATGCACCGGAATCTGGTCGATGTTGACGTCCACCCGGTTGCCTTCAGGTGGAACGATTTTCGCGAGTTCGCTGCCGTCGCTGGCAAGTATCGTCGACACCTGGTTGGTACGGATGTCGCCCGGATTCGGCACCTCGACGATCATGTACGCCATGCCGAACGTGATGAGCGGCAGCAGGATGAGCGCGGCGGCCGCGACATAGATGCCGCGCCGAACCCATTTCCAGTTGATCTGCTCGAGGGCGGGCAGCCGGCGCGGCGGTCGACCACCTGGACCGCCCGCGCCGCCACCGGTGCCACCGCCACCAGGCGGTGGTCGGCGCGGCGGTTGCGGCGGTGGCGGCTTGGGTGGGGGCGTGCCGTCGAGCGCCGCCTTGACGGCCTCGATCGGATCGCGCATTGGCCGGATGTCGTCTCTTACCGGCGGAATGATCGCGGTGCGCCGGTCGTCGAAGTGGCTGACGGGCCGACGCAGCGGGCGGGGCCGTTGGACCTCGACGGTTTCGCGTTCGTCCACACCGTCAGCAGCCTGTCCCGCTGGGACATCGCTTGCTGACCGGTTGTGGCGCCCTTCGCTATTCACTGGCCGTCCGCGCACCATTGCGCGCGGTCCGGGTCGGACGCGAGCCCTTCGGCGGCCGAACCGCGCCGAGCACGTACGACTTCACCAAATGATTCCAGCTGCAGGTGCGGCATACCTCCACCACGTGGACCGAGAACTCGTCGTAACGGGACGCCAGCAGCACGAGCTCCTCGGCGGTCCTCGCCGATCCCGACACCGCGCCGAGGTGGTCGCCGAACACCCAGGACACCAGCGTGAGCTGTTCCTTACGGCAGATCGGGCACATCACCGCACTGGGCTTCCCGTGGTATTTCGCGGCGCGCAGCAAGTACGGATTCGCGTCGCAGACCTCTGTGACGCCGGTGCGCCCCGAGTAGACCTCGGCGAGCAGGGACCGCCGCCGAAGCGCGTAGTCCACCACCTGTCGCTGCAATCGCACGATGACCAGAGTACGTCGGGGTCCCGCAGCGCGGAGGCGTGACGGGGTCAGGCGCCTGGCGCGTCGGCATCTGTCTGCGGTGATGGGGTCCGAGCTCTTACGATCTTCTTTCGTGGCGACGCGGAAGACACCGGGCACCCGCGCACGGGACAGCGATCGCACCGACACCTGCCAGGTGCTCGACAGCGCGCTGGCCGAGGGACAGCTGTCCGGCGAGGAGCACCGGCAACGGGTCAGCGCGGCCACCAACGCCGCCACGCTCGGCGAGTTGCAGTCATTGGTCGCCGATCTGCAGACCCCCGATGGTGTGCAGCAGTTCGTCGCCAAGACGTCGAAGCTGCGCAGCCCGCCCGTCATTCTCGCGGCGACCACGGCTGTGGTGGTGGCGATCCTCGGCGGCGTCGGTTGGGCAGTGATCGCCAACGACGACGAGGCGCCCGCGGCCACGACACCGAGCCCGACCGCGGAGGTGCCGGAAAAGCATGCTCTGGCCGCGGAGCCGACGACCGCGGCACCGGAGTCCAAGGTCAGCGAGGTGCCGGCGGATCCGGCGCCGATCGTGCTTGGTCCGCTGGGGAATCTGCAAACCGCGGAGGGAATGACGCGGGTGATCGACGCGACTCGCAAGCGGTTCGGCGACACGATGGGTTACGAGCTGGCGATCATGGCCGACGAGGCGATCCTGGCCCGGCCGAATCCGACCAACGACCAATCGAAACTCATCTACACATTCGAGCGCGGTTGGGGCGATCCCTCCGAGCGGCCGCGCTCGGAGACCGACGACATGACCGACCTCGGCGCTTTCGACATCGCGGCGGCGGCCGCCGCGGTGCAGGCGGCGCCCGAGACGCTGCGGACCGCACCCGGCGACGTCGCGGAGACGTTCATCGACATCGACCACATCGCAGAACCGCCGGACCAAGGGGCGCTGGAGCTGTTGGTGAGAGTCACCACGACCTCCGGTGCGGACGGATGGATCTACCTCGACGGCGCAGGCAACATCAAGCGCGTCGAATACCCGAGCTGACATCTACGATCATCTTTCGTGGCGACACGGCAGACACCGGCAACGCGTGCCAAGGACAGCGACCGATCCGACACCTGCCGGGTGCTCGACAGCGCGTTCTCTGAGGGACAGCTCTCGATGGAGGAACACGGGCAACGAGTGAGCAGGGCCACCAACGCCGCCACCCTCGGCGAGCTGCAGTCGTTGGTCACCGATCTGCAGACGGCCAACGCCCCGGTGAAGTTGCCCGACCTGAAGAGACGACCGCGACTTCCCGCGGGCGGCGGCTGGGGCATCCGGCTCGCGACCGCCGCGGTGTTGGTGCTTCTCGGCATGGGTATCGGTTGGGGCCTCTACGGCAACACCAGCTCGCCGCTGAGTTTCCAAACCGATCCCGGCGCCAAGTCCGACGGAGTTCCGGCGAAGGTTCTGACGCCACCTCGGCAGTTGCAGTCGATGGGTGGGCTCAACGGCCTGTTCGAACAGATGCGGAAGAAGTTCGGTGACGCTAAAGGCTTCGAGATGAACATCCGGCCCGACCGGGCCACGCTCTATCGGCCTGACAGCGATGACCCGCGCCGCAAACTGATGTACGACTACCGAGGCGGGTGGGGCGACCCCTATTCGACGACCACGGTCGACTCCGACGATCGCGTCGTCGACCTCGCGAAGTTCGACTTCGAACAGACCATCGCGGTGCTGCGCGGCGCCCCGGAATCGCTGAAGATCCAGCGCAAGGACATCTCCGACAGCTGGATCGACATCGAACCGTCGAAGGATCCGGCCACGCCCGACGCGGTCAACATTCGCATCTACATCAGCAGCGAGTTCGGCAGCGGGTTCATCGACCTCGCGCCGGACGGCTCGATCAAGCAGATCAACGAGCCCAGCTAAAACACCAGGTCAGCGGCTTTCTGTGGCCCTCATGTAGCGGCGTATATATCGGCGCGATACAGTTATCCGAGGTGTTGAGACATCGTAGCGACGCGGCAAAGGAGGTGGTTCGATGCTGGAGCTCGCAGTGCTCGGTCTTCTGCTCGAATCGCCCATGCATGGCTACGAACTGCGTAAGCGGCTGACCGGTCTGCTCGGAGCTTTCCGCGCGTTCTCGTACGGCTCGCTGTATCCCGCGTTGCGCCGGATGCAGGCCGACGGGTTGATCGTCGAGGACGCGGCGCCCGACGGCGCTTCCAAGGTGCGCCGTGCACGCCGGGTCTATCAGCTGACCGACGCAGGCAAGAAGCGCTTCGCGGAGCTGGTGGCCGACACGGGTCCGCAGAACTACACCGACGACGGGTTCGGCGTTCATCTCGCCTTCTTCAACCGCACCCCGGCCGAGGCCAGGATGCGGATTCTCGAGGGCCGCCGTCGCCAGGTGGAGGAACGCCGAGAAGGTCTGCGCGAAGCCGTCGCACGGGCCAGCAATTCGCTTGATCGCTACACCCGTCAGCTCCACCAGTTGGGGCTGGAGTCGAGCGAACGTGAAGTGAAGTGGCTCAACGATTTGATTGCGGCCGAGCGAGTGGCTCAGGGTCGCGCAGAGCAGACCCCCAACTAGCAGTACGAACAGATTTCCCACGTATTTCGTAGGTATTGGATCGGAGAGGGAGAACGTCGCCATGACTGAGAACGTCGGAGCCGGATCGCCGGCGACATCCAGCAACGAGGTGCGGGTCGCGATTGTCGGTGTCGGCAACTGCGCATCATCGCTGGTTCAGGGTGTGCAGTATTACTACGACGCCGATGAGAACAAGACCGTTCCCGGCCTGATGCATGTCCGCTTGGGCCCGTATCACGTCAAGGACGTCAAGTTCGTCGCCGCCTTCGACGTCGACGCCAAGAAGGTCGGGTTCGACCTCTCCGAGGCCATCTTCGCGTCAGAGAACAACACCATCAAGATCGCCGACGTGCCGCCGACCGATGTCGTCGTGCAGCGCGGTCCGACACTGGACGGTATCGGCAAGTACTACGCCGACACCATCGAGTTGTCCGATGTCGATCCCGTCGACGTGGTGAAGGTCCTCAAGGACAACAACGTCGACGTGATGGTCTCCTACCTTCCGGTGGGCTCCGAACAGGCCGACAAGTTCTACGCCCAGTGCGCGATCGACGCCGGTGTGGCGTTCGTCAACGCGCTGCCCGTATTCATCGCCTCAGACCCCGTGTGGGCCAAGAAGTTCGAAGAAGCTGGCGTGCCGATCGTCGGTGACGACATCAAGAGCCAGGTCGGTGCGACCATCACCCACCGCGTGATGGCCAAGCTGTTCGAGGACCGCGGAGTGCAGCTCGACCGCACGATGCAGCTCAATGTCGGCGGCAACATGGACTTCCTCAACATGCTCGAGCGCGAGCGCCTCGAGAGCAAGAAGATCTCCAAGACCCAGGCCGTCACCTCGAACCTGCAGCGCGAGTTCAAAACCAAGGACGTGCACATCGGCCCGTCCGACCATGTCGGCTGGCTCGACGACCGCAAGTGGGCCTACGTTCGGCTCGAAGGCCGCGCCTTCGGCGACGTGCCGTTGAATCTCGAATACAAGCTCGAGGTGTGGGATTCGCCGAACTCGGCAGGCGTCATCATCGACGCGGTCCGCGCGGCGAAGATCGCCAAGGACCGCGGCATCGGCGGCCCGGTTGTCGCCGCGTCGGCCTACCTGATGAAGAGCCCGCCGCAGCAGCTGCCCGACGACATCGCCCGCGCGCAGCTCGAGACCTTCATCGAAGGCTAGAAGCCGAAGCCGAGCTCAGCTGGAACGTCGGTGGCGAACGCCGCGTCCAGCTGAGCCACCAGCCCGGAGTCATTGCAGCGCAAGCGATTCGCGGTGGCGAACGGCGATGCGCGATGGCCGCCCATGTACAGGCTGCCGAGCACCGACAGACTGGTGTGCACATCTGCGGCCGCGTCTGTGGGTACGCAGCGGGCCTTTCGGTTCTGCACCTCCAGCGCATACCTGCCGCCCCCGCCGAGCACGTCGTCTGAAACCTCCAGCACCACAGACACATCGGCTGAGTAGCTGCGCGCCTCAAGCACCGTCGGAATGTCGAGCATCCGCAGCCACAGTGCGTCCTCCACCAGAGTGGTGCGAACCAGCCGTGAATCTTTCACCAGGTACGGCAGTACGTCCTGCGGGTGAGTCCACGTCTTCACCTGCTTGTAGAGGTCCATGCCGAGAAGCACCCGCCACAGCGCGATATGCGCTTCCGGTGTCGTCGCGGCCAGCTTGGTGATCTCGATCCTGTCCTTGTCGTCGCCGTGCACCCGGTACAGCGCGAAGCCGTCGGCGTGCAGCAGGCAGAACAGCGCACTGCCGCCCCACCTGACCTCTTCCCGGTCGGCGAGCACGTCATCCCACAGCTCGCGCGGACTGTGCAAACCACCCGGCGTCTGCAACCGCCACCGCTCGTAGATGTCTTCGAGCTGGTCGCGGTGCTCCACCGGCCGCACCGCCCGCACCCCGCCTGGATCGGCGACGCCGTCATGAATGGTGGCCTCCCGCCGGTCGACGGTCAGCTCACGCCAAGTGGTCGCGGGCCCGTACCCGAACCGGCCGTAGATGCCCGCCTCACTAGCCTCCAACCCGGCGATCGGGTAGCCGCTCATTCGGCTGTGCAACTCGGCGAACATCGCCGTCAGCACCCCGCGCCGACGATGCGTCGGCGACACCACGACCCAGGAGACGCCTGCCATCGGCAGCACGGCGCCGCCCGGCACCGTCAGTTTCAGATCCAGAAACAGCGCCACGCCGACGACGTCGGGTCCGTCGCACGCGACGACGGCGCTGCCCGCGGGCATCATGGTCCGCCACGCCTCGTTCGACTCCTCGGGGCGCCATGCACCGAAGCATGTCGCGGCAAGCAATGCCATCGCCGGCCAATCCGCGTCCTCTGCGGTGCGGATCGACAAACCTTTCGGCGCGCTCGAACCCATGCCATTGACGGTGACACAGTCCCGCTTGGATCGCATCTGAATTTCGGCGGTGCGTAGGGTCTAGCCATGCCCGAGATCTCCGACGACGAACTGCGCAATGTCGACGAGTTCGCGCTGCTGCCGGAGAACGCCGAACAGATCGGCCACACCGGCCCGCTGCCGCCGGTCACCCGCATCGAATCGGGTGACATCAGCGCGCTGAAGTGGGGCGACGAGCCGCCGCAGGTGGTTTTCCTGCACGGCGGCGGGCAGAACGCGCACACCTGGGACACCGTCATCCTCGGCCTCGGGGTACCCGCGCTGGCGATCGACCTGCCCGGCCACGGCAGGTCAGGATGGCGCGAGGACGGCGACTACGGACCGAAGCGGGGCGCGGATACGCTGCGGCCGCTGCTGCGCGAGTGGGCGCCGAGCCCGCGCCTTGTCGTCGGTATGTCGCTCGGCGGCCTGACCGCCCTGCGCATCGCCGCCACCGAACCCGCGCTCGTCCCCGAACTCGTGCTCGTCGACGTCACCCCGTCGGCGCCGGAACGCCACGAGGAGATGTCGAAGGCCCAACTCGGTGCCGTCGCACTCGTCCGGGGCGACCGGGAATTCCCCAGCTTTCAAGCGATGCTCGACGTGACGGTCGAGGCCTCCCCGCACCGCGACCGCAAGTCACTGCGGCGCGGCGTCTTCCACAACTCGAAGCGCCTCGACGACGGCACCTGGACGTGGCGCTACGACACCTTCCGCAGCAAGAGCACCGAGGACTCACAGCTGCCGGAGTCCTTCACCGGGCTGTGGGACGACGTGCCCGCGATCACCATGCCGACCACCCTGGTGCGCGGAGCCAATTCGTACTTCGTCAACGACGAGGACGCCGCGGCGTTCGCCGAAGGCGCACCAGGGTTCCAGCGGACTCACGTGGTCGCCGACTCGGGCCACTCGGTGCAGGGCGACCAACCGCGAGCGCTCGTCGACATCCTGCGTGCAGTCCTCGGCTCCTGACTAACCGCGCCTCGCGCGGACCATGGCGGCCCGCACCGTCACGTCCCGCCCCTCGTGGTTGAGTGTGCGGCGCGGCACGTCGTCATCGACTGTCACCAATCCCCAATCGTCGTCGAGCACGGCGATCAGGTCCGCGGTGGTGAAGAACGCGGCAGCCGGCATAGCGTCATCCGAACCGTCCGCGTTCGACGAGTGGTGACCGACGACCAACAGCGTGCCCCCGGGCCGGACCGCGGCAGCCAGCCGCCGAAACACATTCTCCCGGTTGCCGATTCCGTGCAGATAGTGCGAGGTAACCAGGTCGAAGGTGGCCGCAGGTGGCGTCCATGTGCTCAGGTCGGCCTCCTGCCACTCGATACGGGCAGCGACGTCGGGGCCCATCCCATCCGCGCGAGCTTTCCCGCGCTCGAGCGCGCTGGCGACGAAGTCGACGGCCGTTACCGTCCATCCCCGTTCGGCGAGCCAGAGCGAGTCCGCGGCTTCACCGCAGCCGGCGTCGAGCGCTGTTCCGACGGGCAGTGCGGTCGCAGTATCGGTGAGCGTGCGATTGGGTGGAAGCGACGCATCGTCGGTTACGCGGCGCGCCGTCTTCCATCGCTGTTCCCAGAATGACTTGTCGAGGTCGTGTCCGGCCATACCGCAAGAGTGCCGACCAGACCCACCAACGGCAAACCGCTTTGCCGAATGGGCAAATCTGGCGTTGGTCTCCTGTTAACTTTCTGATTGCCGGCTGATTGCCGGACTGTCGTAAGTTTCGGCACATCCGGCCGCCAGCCCTCGGCCGTCATTCGTGTGGAAGGAACCGCGCCCATGGCACTCGTGCCGTTGAACCTCTTCGTTACCCATGACGGAAAGTCCAGACGGCAGCATGTGACGTGCCGATACAAGTGCGGCGACGCCTGCTCCAAGCCGGTCCGCAACACCAGCGACAACGAGTACTTCGGCGATGTCGCCAAGGCGGTGTCGCGGCGCGCGATGCTGAGGGCGAGCGGTATCGCGGTGCTGGCGGTCGGCACGGGTTCGGCACTGGCGGCGTGCAGCAGTGGCGACCAACCCGCCGCGGCCCCGACCTCGTCGACGCAGCCGGTGCCCGAGACACCCGCGGGCATGAAGTTCGACGCCGTCGCACCCAACAGCGAGGACCTCGTCGTCATCCCCGACGGCTACCAGCAGGGCGTCGTGATCAGTTGGGGCGAACCGATTCTCGATGGAGCGCCGAAGTTCGACGTGCGCAACCAGACGGGTGCCGCCCAGCGGGGTCAGTTCGGCTTCAACAACGACTTCGCTGGACTCCTACCGATCGATGGCCAGCCGAACCGGTTCCTCTTGGTCACCAACCACGAGTACGTCACGCCGCTGTTCATGTTCCCCGGCTTCAAGGAAGACGCCCCGACCCGTGAGCAGTTCGACATCGAGATCGCGGCGATCGGCATGGGCGTCGTCGAGGTCGAGCGGACACCCGGCGGCGGTCTCAAACCGGTGATGAGCCGCTACAACCGCCGCATCACCGCCGACACCCCGATGACGTTGGTGGGGCCCGCGGCGGGCACCGACTTCGTCAAGACGTCCGCCGACCCGGCAGGCCGCACCATCTCGGGCACATTCGCCAACTGCTCCGGCGGCGTAACGCCATGGGGCACAGTGCTCTCCGGCGAGGAGAATTTTCAGGAGTACTTCGGCGCGGTCGAAGGCTCCGCGAAGCCAAATCCAGGGGATGCCGAGCGCTACGACCGCTACGGGATTCCGCTGGAGCCGTCCGAACTGTTGTGGGAAACGTTCGACCCGCGCTTTGACGTGTCCAAGACCCCGAACGAGCCGAACCGGTTCGGCTACATCGTCGAGGTCAATCCGTGGGATCCGAAGTCGACGCCGGTGAAGCACTCCGCGATGGGCCGGTTCCGCCACGAGGCCGCCAACATCTACATCGCCGACAACGACACCGTGGTGGCCTACAGCGGTGACGACGAGCGCTTCGACTACATGTACAAGTTTGTCTCGAGCAAGAAGATGGCGCCCGGCAGGGATCCCGCGGCGATGGCCAACAACATGACCATCCTCGACGAGGGCACGCTGTATGTTGCGAAGCTGTCCAGCGACATCCCACCCGCTCAGATCGACGGTTCGGGCAAGCTGCCCGCACAGGGCTCGTTCAGCGGGACGGGTAAATGGCTTCCGCTGCTGCGCTCGGGCCCCGACGGTCAGGCAGAGTCTCTCGTTCCCGGTGTGACGGCGCAGGAAGCCGCGGTGTTCACCCGATTCGCCGCGGACAAGGCGGGCGCCACCAAGATGGACCGGCCAGAGGATTTCGAGGCGAACCCGAAGACGGGCAAGGTGTACGTCGCGCTGACCAACAACGACGAGCGCGGCGCACCGGGCGAAGCGGCGCCGGATGCCGCCAATCCGCGCAACGACAACAAGAGCGGGCAGATCCTCGAGATCACCGACGACCATGCGGGCACGGACTTCACCTGGGAGCTGTTGCTGGTGTGCGGCGACCCGGCAGCGGCGGATACCTACTTCGCCGGGTTCGACAAGACCAAGGTCAGCCCCATTTCGTGTCCGGACAACCTGGCCTTCGACAGTCACGGCAACCTGTGGATCTCCACCGACGGCAATGCGCTGGACTCGAATGACGGACTGTTCGCCGTCGCGCTCGACGGCCCCAACCGCGGGGAGACCAAGCAATTCCTCACCGTGCCGCTCGGTGCCGAAACGTGCGGTCCGATCATCACCGACGATCTGGTGACCGTGTGCGTGCAGCATCCCGGCGAGCACGACGACAACAACATCGACAACCCGCTGTCCCGGTGGCCAGAGGGCGGCAACGGCACCGCGCGCCCCTCGGTGGTGGCGGTATGGAAGACCGACGGCCAGATTGGCGTTTGACCAAACCGGGAATGATGGCGTCGTGCCCAAGATTCGCATCGGCGTGCAACTGCAGCCGCAACATACCCCTTCCTACAGCCACATCCGCGATGCCGTGCGGCGCTGCGAGGACATCGGCGTCGACGTCGCGTTCAACTGGGACCACTTTTTCCCGCTATACGGCGACCCCAACGGTCCACATTACGAATGCTGGACGATGCTCGGCGCGTGGGCCGAGCAGACGTCGCGCATTCACATCGGCGCGCTCGTCACCTGCAATTCGTACCGCAACCCGGAATTGCTCGCCGATATGGCACGCACCGTCGACCACATCTCCGACGGCCGGTTGATCCTCGGCATCGGGTCGGGATGGAAGCAGAAGGACTACGACGAGTACGGCTATGAGTTCGGTACCGCGGGCAGTCGCCTCGACGATCTCGCCGAGGCATTTCCGCGCATCAAGTCTCGCCTTGGCAAGCTCAACCCGCAGCCCACTCGCGACATTCCGGTGCTGATCGGTGGTGGCGGCGAACGCAAGACGCTGCGCCTGGTGGCCGAATACGGCGACATCTGGCACTCGTTCAGCGACAGCGGCGAGTACCCGAAGAAGTCCGAGATCCTCGCGCGACACTGCGCCGACGTCGGCCGCGACCCGTCGGACATCGAGCGTTCGGCGGGCGTCTCCGGTAAGGGAACCGAGGCGCTTCTCGCCGAAGCCGACGCGCTCGCCGGTCTTGGGGTGACGCTTCTGACCGTCGGCGCCAACGGTCCCGACTACGACCTGAGCGACGCAGAAGCGTTGTGCCGCTGGCGCGATCAACGCGGCTGAAAAGCAGCTGAGCTTAGGCTGTACGAATTTGACAGACACGAAAGTGTCTAGTTCTGCCAATTTCTGCCTGGCGGCCATTCTGCGTGATTAACTTGCGCCGCTATGCCCAAAAGGTATGGAGTCAAAGAAAAGGACCAGGTTGTTTCGCACATCATCAACCTGGTGCTCGCTGGCAAGTTGCGTTCGGGGGATCGCGTCGACCGCAATGAGATTGCGCACGAGCTCGGGCTGAGCCGTGTGCCGATTCAGGAGGCCGTCGTACAGCTCGAGCACGACGGAATCCTGTCGACGCGCTACCACCGCG
Organism: uncultured Actinomycetota bacterium; assembly: GCA_963756865.1. GTDB lineage: Bacteria > Actinomycetota > Actinomycetes > Mycobacteriales > Mycobacteriaceae > Mycobacterium. The sequence goes on from CAVWPQ010000035.1 coordinate 52,644, forward strand.
GCGCCTTCGTCGAACGATTCGACGAGTCCGTCGTACTGGAACATCACGAGCTTCACGGCATCCTGCTCGGCATTGCTTCGGCCCGCGCCGCCAACGACCCGCGGCCGCACGTGCTGTCCCAGCTCGACAGGTTGACCGAGTTCATGCACGCCAACCGCGAATCGCGTGCATTTCAGGAAGCGGCCTGGCAGTACCGGCAGACCATCAACGACGAGTACGCCGGACCGCGGCTGCTCGCCGAGATCCGTGCGTCGCAGAGCTTCATCCCGCGATCGTTCTGGGTCACCTACCTGAACAACCACGACGAGATGCTGCCGTTCTACGAGGCCGAAACCACCGCCATCCACACCCGCGACCCCGACGGCGCGCGGGCCGCGTGCGCAGGGCGGGCGGAAGCCATGGGGCGGATCATGGTCGTCGAACTGGTGCGCCGCGGCGTGTTCAAACCGTCGGGCGTGACCACGCATCCGACCGTTGCGTTCTGAATGAGCTGAAGCAGGTGTCAACGCCCGCGCGGCCGCTACGTTGACATGAATGACCCCCTCCTTGGGCCGGACAGGTAAAGCATTCGTCCTCGCGCTGGTCGCTCTTGTGGTGTTCAGCCTCCCGATGGCGACGCCCGCACTCGCCGACGCCGATCAGTGCGCCCCGCCTGGCGTCGACAGCGCGAGCACCGTTCCGACCAACCTCGCATCCGCCGCCGGACCCGGTGAGGACAAGTACACGACGCAGACGGTTGCGCCCCTCGACACCGTCAAGGCCGACGCGCTCGGGCTCGGCACACCGGGCGTGCTGACCGTCGGCACCCTGTCTGACGCGCCACCGAGCATCTGCATCAACTCGCAGGGCCAATTCACCGGCTTCGACAACGAGCTACTGCGGGCGGTCGCCGAAAAGCTCGGTCTGCGAATCAATTTCGTCGGCACCGAATTCTCCGGTCTGCTCGCCCAGGTGGCGTCGCGACGCTTCGACGTCGGCTCCTCGTCGATCACCACCACCGACGCGCGCCGCAAGACCGTCGGGTTCACCAACGGCTACGACTTCGGCTACTTCTCACTCGTCGTTCCGACGGGATCGCCGATCACCGGATTCGACAAGCTCGCCGCGGGCCAGCGCATCGGCGTCGTGCAGGGCACCGTGCAGGAGGCCTACCTCGTCGACTCGCTGAAGCTGGACCCCGTCAAGTTCCCCGACTACAACACCGTCTACGCCAGCCTGAAGTCCAAACAGATCGACGCCTGGGTCGCGCCGTCGCAGCAGGCGCAGGGCACGGTGCAACCCGGCGATCCCGCCGAGATCATCGAAAACACCTTCAGCTTGGACAATTTCGTGGCCTATGCGGTCGCCAAGGAGAACAAGCCGCTGATCGACGCGCTGAACTCCGGGCTCGACGCCGTGATCGCGGACGGGACCTGGTCGCGGCTGTACTCCGACTGGGTACCGCGTGAGCTGCCGCCCGGCTGGAAGCCGGGCTCCAAGGCGGCGCCGGTCCCTGCGCTGCCCGACTTCGCTGCCATCGCCGCCAGCCATCAGGGCGAGTCGACGGATTCGACTGCGGTGCAACCGAAGTCGACGCTGTCGCAACTGGCGGCTTCGTTTCTCGACTGGGACCTGTACAAGCAGGCGATTCCCGACCTGCTCACGACCGGCCTGCCGAACACGCTGATCCTGACCATCTGCGCCAGCGTGATCGGCCTGCTGCTCGGAATGGCGCTCGCCGTCGCCGGTATCTCCCGCTCGCGCTGGCTGCGGTGGCCCGCACGGATCTACACCGACATCTTCAGGGGTCTGCCCGAAGTCGTGATCATCCTGCTGATCGGCCTCGGCGTCGGGCCCATCGTCGGCGGACTCACCGGCAACAATCCGTATCCGCTCGGTATCGCAGCGCTGGGGTTGATGGCCGCGGCCTATATCGGCGAGATCTTCCGCTCCGGCATCCAGAGCGTGGAGGCCGGTCAACTCGAAGCATCCCGCGCACTCGGCTTCAGCTATCCGGTGTCGATGCGACTGGTCGTGGTGCCGCAGGGAATTCGGCGGGTGCTGCCCGCATTGGTCAACCAGTTCATCTCACTGCTGAAGGCCAGCTCCCTGGTGTACTTCCTCGGCCTGGTCGCCAACCAGCGCGAGTTGTTCCAGGTGGGTCGCGACCTCAACGCGCAGACCGGCAACCTGTCGCCGCTCGTCGCCGCCGGCCTCTTCTACCTGTTGCTGACGATTCCGCTGACCCACCTCGTCAACTACATCGACGCCCGCTTGCGCAGGGGCAAGCCCGCCGAACCGGAGGACCCGCTATCGCCACTGAACCCCGCGACCTCACAGGAGATGATCTGATGGCCGTCTCTGATGTCGCCGCCGGTGCGGCTCCGGGCGCACCTGCGCCTGTCTCGTTGGCGGGCAAGGATATTCACCTGGCCTTCGGTCCCAACGCGGTGCTGCGCGGTGTCGACATCGACGTGCCCGCCGGCACCACCGCCGCGGTGATCGGACCATCCGGATCGGGTAAGTCCACACTGCTGCGCACGCTCAACCGGCTCTACGAGCCCGACAAGGGGGACATCCTGCTCGACGGCAAGTCGGTGCTGACCGACAACCCCGACTTGTTGCGGCAACGGATCGGGATGGTGTTCCAGCATTTCAATCTGTTCCCGCACCGCACCGTGCTCGACAACGTGACGCTGGCGCCCCGCAAGCTCAAGAAGCTCAGCGCCGAGCAAGCGCGGGACCTCGGGCTGGCCCAACTGGAGCGGGTTGATCTGCGGCACAAGGCCGATGCCCGACCCGGCACCCTTTCGGGCGGACAGCAGCAGCGCGTCGCCATCGCCCGTGCGCTCGCGATGTCACCGCAGGTGATGTTCTTCGACGAGGCGACCTCGGCGCTGGATCCCGAACTGGTGAAGGGCATCTTGACGCTGATCGCCGACCTCGGCGACGACGGTATGACGATGGTGGTGGTGACGCACGAGATGGGCTTCGCCAGATCGACGTCGGACGCCGTGGTTTTCATGGATCACGGCAAAGTCGTCGAATCGGGTCCGCCTGAGCAGATATTCGACGCAGCAGAAACCGAAAGACTACAGAAATTCCTGGCCCAGGTTCTCTAACCGCAAACATTGTTCGTTTACATGCCGTCAGACCCTGACAGGTTAGACTAGCGAACTATGGTGGAGACCGAGACGCAGGTCGACGAGCTGGCGGCTGAGCTGCAGCGCGTCCTGTCCAAGCTCTTCTCCGTCCTGCGCCGCGGCGACGCCAATCGGGGCACGGCAGGCGACCTGACGCTGGCCCAGCTGTCGATCCTGTTGACACTGCTGGAAAAGGGCCCGATCCGGATGACTGACCTGGCCGCCCACGAACGCGTCCGCACCCCCACCACGACGGTCGCGATCCGCAGGCTCGAGAAGCTCGGTCTTGTGAAGCGGTCACGTGATCCGTCCGATCTGCGTGCCGTGCTCGTCGAGGTGACACCGCGGGGCCTTGTTCAGCATCGCGAGGCGCTGGCCGCACGCCGCGCCGCGTTGGCCGCGATGCTGGGAAACCTCACCGACGACGACGTCGAGACACTGACCAAGGCGTTGGGTCCGATGGAACGGCTGGCCGATCAGGAAACCGGCCACGACGAGGACTAACCGAGCCAGTCCAGAACCGCTGCGGCCGTCCATGACTGCTGCATGCTGCCCAGCGGCTCACCGGTGAACGGCTCGTAGTACTCGGCGAACGTTCCGTCGCTGGCCTGCCGCAGACCTTCACGTCGCAGCATCGATGACCGCTCGGCCCAGCCACGGCGGGCGAACGCCCAGGAGAACAGCCATGTCATCACCGGCCAGATCGGGCCGCGCCAATACTCCCTCGACCTGAAGTCACGCGACACCGGTGACGTCGACGGGATCAACGCGTATTTCAGGTCCGGGTGCCCGCAGAACCTCGGGCCTTCCAGCAGCCGCAACAGCGTGCGCTCCTTGTCGTGCGGCAGACCCCCGCACAGCAGGGGGGCGAACTGCGCGACGGTTTCGGTGGCGACCCATCTGTCCGCGCGGACGTCGTAATCCCTTGCCGCCCCGGTGCGTTCGTCCGTCGTCTCGATGACGCCGGCCCTGAACCGGTCCGCCCATGCGTAGAGGTCCCTGACGTCGGCGTTCGGGCGTTTGTAGTCCTCGCCGATCTCGGCAAGCACCGTGCAGGCCACCGACAGGACCGCCGAGACGAAGACGTCCTCGACGGCGAAGCTCATCACCTTCGGCAGGAGTTCGTCGTCGTAGTGCGCCGACTTCATCTCCTCGAGCAGCCACAGGTAGCGGTCGTACTCCGTGTCGGACGGTCGTTGGCTGGCGTCGGTGACGATGGTGTTGTCCTCGCGCTGGTATTCCGGCACGATGCCCGGAATCACGTTGGCGTACGCGGCATCCCAGCGCGGCGAGTTGTCCATGCCGGACTCCCACCCGTGATAGAGGGTGACCCTGCCGTGCGACTTCTGGTCGCGCGCTTCGGCGAGCCAGCGATGCCAGCGCACCAGATCGTCCCAGCGGCGGTCGAGGAACGCCTCGGCGACGGCGCGGGTCGAGCGGCCCCGCGTGCGGGCGTGGTCAAGGATGCGCTGAACGGCGATCGCATGTACCGGTGGCTGGGTGATTCCTGACGTGTGCCGTGACCGAGGCGCGTTGACAGCCAGCGCGGAGGTCGCCCAGCGTGCCGGTCCGGGGAAGTAGCCGTCGACCCCGTTGGCGAACACGATGTGCGGAATCATCCCGTTGACCCACTGTGCCGAGAGCAGCGTGTCGAGTTCGACGACGGCCCGCTCGACGCTCAACGGCGCGAGGCCGATGGCCACGAAGGCGGCGTCCCAGCTCCACATGTGCGGGTAGAGCAGTGGCGCCGCGGTCGTCATCGAACCCAGGTCGTTGCCACGCAGCAGATACGCGGCTCGTGCCGCGAGCTGCGTCGGAGCGAAGCTGGGATCGGGTGCCATCGGGTCAATGATTGCAGTCGGTAGGGTGACCGGCATGCCGACCGCCTTCATCACCGGGCCGGCGGGCGGCCTCGGCACGGCCATAGCCGACGCGCTCGCACCCACCCATACCTTGTTTCTCGGGGGTCGACCCTCAGACCGGCTCGACGCCCTGGCGGAGCGGTTGGGCGCAACGACCTGGCCGCTGGATCTGCAGGACGCCGACGCCATCGCGACGGCCGTCGAACCCATCGACGAGCTCGACGTGCTGATCCACAACGCCGGCGCCGCCTTCCCCGGCCGGGTCGCCGAGTCGACGATCGACGAGTGGCGCGTCACGATGGAGGTCAATGTCATTGGCGCGGTGGCGCTTACACTTGCGCTGCTGCCGGCCTTACGTAACGCAGACGGTCACGTTGTGTTCATCAACTCCGGCGCGGGGATCAACGCGTCGCCGGGACTCGCGTCGTACTCGGCGAGCAAATTCGCATTGCGCGGCTTCGCGGACTCGCTTCGCAACGACGAGCCCGAGCTTCGCGTGACCTCGATCCATCCCGGGCGGATCGCCACCGTCATGCAGGAGGGCCTCGTCGAATACGAAGGCGGCCAGTACGACCCCGCGCGGTTCCTGAGCCCCGAAACCGTCGCGAACATCGTCGCCGAGACCGTCAACGCCCCGCCGGATGCCCACATCCACGAGATCGTCGTCCGCCCCCGGTGAATTCGGCGCGAATTGCGACGCTGAGCGTCGATATCCGCGCCAGAATCACACGATGAGCGCGATTCCGAGACACCGCAGAGCAGTTCTTCGATGCATGCGAGACCGGTAGAGGTTGGGTCGGCTGCTCGCCGCACTGCCACTCCGGCGCGACGTTCAGCAGCCAAGCCGACGCACTGGCAGGGTTTGACACCCTCGAGGCCTACACCGAGTGGGAGCGCAACAACGTCGCCGCCTTCGGCGTGTTCCGCGGCACGCATTCGGGCGAGGGCAGTCCGGTGCCGCCGACGCAGAAGGCCGCGGTCGCCGACTACGTCTACGTGATGGACTTCGACGGCGACAAGATCCGCCGTATGACGAAGATCTGGAACGACGGCTACACCATGCGCCAGCTCGGCTGGGCCTAGACGACGAGGTTGACCAGCCGGCCCGCGACCACAATCACCTTCTTCGGCGTCGCGCCGTCGAGGAAGACAGCCACCTTCTCGTCGGCCATCGCCGCCGCCTCGATCGCGTCGGCGTCGGCCTCGGCAGGCACCGTGACATGCCCACGCACCTTGCCGTTGACCTGGACGGGGAGCTCGATGGTGTCCACCGCCAGGTAGCTCTCGTCGGCGACCGGGAAGGGTCCGTGCGCCAGCGACGTGTCGTGGCCGAGTCGCCGCCACAGCTCTTCTGCGAGGTGTGGCGCCAGCGGCGCGACCATCAGCACCAGCGGCTCGACGGCCGCCCGCGGCACTTCACCGCTGTACTTCTTGGTCAGGTGGTTGGTGTACTCGATCAGCTTGGCGCCCGCGGTGTTGTTACGCAGCGACGCGTAGTCCTCGGACGCCCCCGCGATCGTGCGGTGCAGCACGCGCAGCGTCTCGTCGTCCGGTGCGGCGTCGCCGACCCGCAGTTCTCCTGACTCCTCGTCGACAACCAGCCGCCACACCCGCTGCAGGAACCGGTACGCGCCCACAACGTCTTTCGTCGCCCACGGGCGCGACGCCTCGAGTGGACCCATCGACATCTCGTACATCCGCAACGTGTCGGCGCCGTAGTTGTCGCAGATCTCGTCCGGCGAGACGGAGTTCTTCAGGCTCTTGCCGATCTTGCCGAACTCCTGGTTCACCTCGATCTCGCCGTCGGGGCCATTCCAGAAGAACTTCTTGTCCCGCTCAACGACTTCCGCGGCGGGCACATACGTGCCGCGCGCGTCGGTGTAGGCGTGGGCCTGGATGTAGCCCTGATTGACCAGCCGTCGGTACGGCTCCCGCGACGACACGTGGCCGAGGTCGTAGAGCACCTTGTGCCAGAACCGGCAATACAGCAGATGCAGCACCGCGTGTTCGACGCCGCCGACATACAGGTCGACGCCGCCAGGATCGTCGGGGCCGTGCTCGGCGGGCCGCGGACCCATCCAATAGGCCTCGTTCTCCTTGTCGCACAGGGCTTCCGAGTTGTGCGGGTCGGTGTAGCGCAGCTCGTACCAGGAACTGCCGGCCCACTGCGGCATGACGTTGGTGTCGCGGGTGTAAGGCTTGAGGCCGTCGCCGAGGTCCAGTTCGACGTTCACCCAGTCGGTGGCCTTGTTCAGCGGAGGCGACGGCACGCTGTCGGCGTCGTCGGGGTCGAACTGCACCGGCGCGTAGTCGGGCATATCGGGCAGCTCGACCGGCAGCTCGGATTCGGGCAGCGGATGGGCGCGGCCGTTCTCGTCGTAGACGATCGGGAACGGCTCACCCCAGTAGCGCTGCCTGGCGAACAGCCAGTCCCGGAGCTTGTATTCGACGCGGGTGGTGCCCCTGCCGTCGGCCTCCAGCCGTGCGGTCACCGCCTCTTTCGCCGATGCAACACTCAGGCCGTCGAGATAGCCGGAGTTCACCATCTCTCCGTCGCCGTTGTAGGCCGCCTGGGAAATATCGCCGCCGGCAACGACTTCGACGATGGGCAGGCCGAGCTCGGTGGCGAAGTCCCAGTCACGCTGGTCGCCGCCCGGCACCGCCATGATCGCGCCGGTGCCGTATCCGAGCAGCACGTAGTCGGCGATGAAGACGGGGATGCGCGCGCCGTTGACGGGGTTGATCGCGTAGCTGCCGAGGAACACGCCCGTCTTGGTCTTGTTCTCCTGGCGTTCCAGATCCGACTTCGCCGCGATCGACGCGCGGTAGGCGGCCACCGCTTCGGCCGGGGTGGCGCCGCCATTGGTCCACCGCGTGTCGACCCCGTCGGGCCAGTCGGCCGCGGTCAACTGCTCGACAAGCGGATGCTCGGGGGCCAGCACCATGTAAGTAGCGCCGAACAAGGTGTCGGGACGGGTGGTGAAGACCTCGATGTCGCCTGCCTCGGTGCCGAACAACACCGCGGCGCCGGTGGACCGACCGATCCAGTTGCGCTGCATGGCCTTCACCTTCTCCGGCCAGTCCAGCACTTCGAGATCATCGAGCAGTCGGTCGGTATAGGCGGTGATGCGCATCATCCACTGCCGCAGCCGCTTCCGGAACACCGGGAAGTTGCCCCGGTCGCTGCGCCCGTCGGAGGTGACTTCCTCGTTGGCCAGCACGGTGCCGAGCCCAGGGCACCAGTTGACCATCGAGTCGGCCCGGTAGACCAGCCGATACGAGTCGATCACATCGGCGCGCTCGTCGGTCGACAGCTCAGACCACTGCCTGCCGTCGCCGGGGCTGCGCCGACCGGACTCGAACTCGCCGACCAGCTCGTCGATGCGCCTGGCTCTGTTGAGGTCCTCGTCGAACCACGCGTTGTAGATCTGCAGGAAGATCCATTGCGTCCACTTGTAGAAGTCGACGTCGGTGGTGGAGAAGCTGCGTCGCGCATCATGGCCGAGACCGAGCCGCCCCAGCTGACGGCGGAAGTTGACGATGTTCGCCTCGGTCCTGGTGGCCGGGTGCGTGCCGGTCTGCACCGCGTACTGCTCAGCGGGCAGCCCGAACGCGTCGAACCCGAGGGCATGCAGCACATTGCGGCCCGTCATCCGGAAGTAGCGGGCGTACACATCGGTCGCGATGTAGCCGAGCGGGTGCCCGACGTGCAGCCCCTCACCCGACGGATACGGGAACATGTCCTGCACGAACATCTTGTCGGCAGGGACCGGTGCGCCGTCCGGCGGCGCAAGAGAACCCACCGGGTTGGGCACACGGAATGTCCCGTGCAGGTGCCACCACTCTTGCCAGGCCCGCTCGATCTCCCCGGCCAGCTTCGCGGTGTATCGATACTGCGGGGTGTCGGTTCCAGCGGCTTCCGGCTCGACGGCGTCGGTTACCGACTCGCTACTCACGTGAACAGGGTAAAGGGCCGCCGCGGCGCGCTGTTGGGCCACGGGCAGGTATCGGTTCCATTGCGGAGCGGTCAGGGGTTCATTCCAGCTCGGTCCCAGGCCTGGTGGCTAACTCCGCCGGGGGGTTACGGTCGCCCCCTGACCACGGGCATGTCGTGCCCGGCGGCCGGGGATGGATTCTCAGGAGGGATTCGGGCGATGATCGGAGATGCCCGCCGCTGGCGGATTCTGGCAGGCGGTGTCGCTGCGGGCCTGGCAGGCGTGGTCGGTTTGGCCGGCAACATTGCAGCGGCCGAGCCCATCTATCCGCTGCCGCCGCAGCCCGCGCCGGTGGCTCAGAGCGTCGCCGTCATGCCGGGCGCCGCCCAGACCTCGCAGTCAACCGGCCAGCTCGGCGTCGCCGCCGCACAGTCCCTCGGCACACCCGGCCTCGTGCCCGCCGCCGCCGTCGCGGCACCGCAGACGCTGGTGCCTGCCAGTTCCATGTCGTTGAACGACTACTTCCATGAGAAGGGCGTCAAACTCGAGCCGCAGGTCGCCCGCGACTTCAAGGCGCTCAACATCGTGCTGCCCGTCCCGCGCGGCTGGTCGCAGGTGCCCGACCCGAACGTGCCCGACGCATTCGCGGTGCTCGCCGACCGGGTCGGCGGCGACGGCATCTACACCTCGAACGCAGCGCTGGTGGTCTACAAACTGGTCGGCGCCGACTTCGACCCCAAGGACGCCATCACCCACGGCTACATCGACAGCCAGATGCTGCCCGCGTGGCGCACCACCAACGCTTCGCTTGCGGACTTCGGCGGAATGCCGTCGGCGACGATCGAGGGCTCCTACCGCGACAACAACATGTCGCTCAACACCGCACGCAGGTACACCATCGCGACAGCGGGGCGCGACAGCTATCTCGTGTCGCTCGCGGTCACCACGACGGTCGGTGAAGCCGTCCCCACCGCGAACGCGACCGACGCAATCACCAACGGGTTCAAGATCAGTGCGCCGGGCGCGCCCGCTCCAGCAGCGCCTTCCTCGGCGGCTCTGACGCAAGCGCCGCCCCGGTAGCGCGGGGCCCGCGGCGCCCCTTAAGGTGGGCCGCATGCTCTATGCGGCGGTCGGGTGTCTGCTCGCCGCCGTCGCTACCGCCGCTCTCGGCGGGTGGACGTTGACCCGTCCTCGATCCGCGGACATCGTCCGCCAGGTTCTCCGCGCAGTCGCCCCGACCCAGCTCGCCGCCGCAGCGATGTTGACCGTGGCCGGGGTTGTCGCATTGTCGTCACAGCCGGAGACAGGCGCCGTCGTCGTCATCGTGTGCGTGCTCGGCGCGTTCGCGACGGTTGCGGCCGGCTGCTGGCAGAGCGCCAAGTTCGTGGTGGCTCAGGCCGGCGCGGCGCCTGCCTGCGGGACGGCAACCGGCGGATGCGGCACAGGCGCGTGCGCGACGTGCACCCTGTCGCGAAACTAGTTGCGGCTGATATCGACTGGGTGGGTGGCCAGCAGCGAGAGCGGGAGCGGCTGACGCCGCAACACGCGTCCCCACAGATCCACCCTCGCCTCGACAAGAACGTCGGATGGCAACGCCGACAACACGATCCAGTCGTCACGCTCGATCTCACCTTCGAGCTGTCCGATGGTCCAGCCGGAGTAGCCTGCGAAGATGCGTACGCCCTCGACGAGCGGGGCGATCACCTCGGGTTCGGCGTCGAGGTCCACCATCACCATCCGGCCCTGCACATGCCGGATGCCGGGCACGCCGTTCGCTTCGGTGCCAACCCGCAGGGTCGCCAGACACAGCGCGGCGTCGCGTTTGACCGGACCGCCGATGAACATCGTCTTCGGTTTGGTGGCGAGCTTGGCCCACTGCGGCAACACGTTGTACACCGCGGTCTCGCTCGGCCGGTTCAGCACCACCCCGAGGGTGCCGCCGTCGTTGTGCTCGACGACGTAGATGACGCTGCGGCGGAAGGTCGGCTCGCGCAGATCCGTGTTGGCCAGCAGCAGAGTTCCTGCGCGCACCCGGTTCGCAGTCGGAGCGACAAAATCCTCCGGATCCTCTGAGGGCGCCACCTCTCCATAATGTCACCAGCGAACGCCAGAGGTGGCGAACAAGCGCGGCCCGCCGGGATATTTGTACTGTGACTTCCTGTGGCTGACCTTCACGCACCGATCGCGCTGTGGCGTTCGGTGCGCAGCCTCCGCCAGTTCTGGCGACTGCTCGAATTACGGACGGCCAGCCAGTTCGGCGACGGCCTGTTTCAGGCCGGGTTGGCGGGCGGACTGCTTTTCAACCCCGAGCGAGCGGCAGGCCCATGGGCGATCGCAGGCGCGTTCGCCGTGCTGTACCTGCCGTACTCGGTCCTCGGCCCGTTCGCGGGCGCCCTGCTGGACCGGTGGGACAGGCGGTTGGTGCTGATCGGCGCGAACTCCGCGCGACTGCTCCTCGTGCTCGCTATCGCGGCACTACTCGCGTCCGGCGCGGGCGATCCCTACATCCTGCTCGGCGCTCTGATCGTCAACGGCTTCACCCGCTTCGTGTCCTCCGGCCTTTCCGCCGCATTGCCCGACGTCGTGCCCCGCGAACAGGTGGTGGTGATGAACTCGGTCGCGACGGCCACCGGCGGCGCGGCGGCGTTCCTCGGCGCCGTGCTGATGCTCGTGCTCCGCTCGGTGTTCGGCGCCGACGATTCCGGCGCCGCCGCAATCATTCTCATCGTCGCGGTCCCGGTGTCACTCGCGCTGTTGTTGTCGGTGCGGTTCCCTCCGCACGTACTCGGGCCGCAGGAAAGTGTTCGGGCCATCCACGGGTCGGTGGCCTACGCGGTTGCGACCGGATGGCTGCACGGCGCGCGCACCGTAGTGGCCGTGCCCACCGTCGCGGGCACCCTCGGCGGGCTGGCGACCCACCGCATGGTGCTGGGCATCAACACGATGCTGGTGTTGGTCATGGTGCGGCACGGCGACATGGCGAGCGTCGGAGGGTTCGGGACAGCCGCGCTGTTCTTCTTCGTCACCGGCATCGGAGCGTTCTTCGCGAACGTGTTCACCCCCGGCGCGGTCAAACGGTGGGGCCGCTACCGAACAGCCAACGGTGCGCTACTTGCGGCCGCGGGCATCCAGCTCGTCGCCGTCGGCCTGCAGATGCCGATGATGGTGCTGTCCGGTTTCCTGCTCGGCGCTGCGGGACAGGTGGTCAAGCTGTGTGCCGACAGCGCCATGCAGATCGACGTCGACGACGCGCTTCGCGGCCACATGTTCGCGGTGCAGGACGCGTTGTTCTGGATGTCGTTCATCGTCGCGCTCACGGCTGCGGCGGCCGTCATCCCTGCCGACGGCCGCTCGGCCGGACTCGTCGTCGCCGGGTCGGCGCTCTATCTGGTCGGGCTCGCGGTGCACGCCGTCGTCGTTCGTCGCGCCCAAGCCGCGGGCTAAGGTGACCGCCATGGCGACCGCAGGCCTGATCGTGGATGACCTCCGCGCCGAAAGCGACTACCTCGACGGCCTTGTCGCCGAGCTGCCCGTCGAGCGCTGGGCCGAGCCGACCCCCGCGCCCGGCTGGACCATTGCGCACCAGATCGCCCATCTGCTGTGGACCGACCGGGTGGCACTGCTCTCGGTCGAAGACGAGGCCTCGTTCACCGAGGTGCTCGGCGCGGCCGCGCAGGATCCGCTCGGGTTCGTCGACCGTGGCGCCGAGGAGCTCGCCGCTGTCGCGCCTGCCGGGCTGCTGGCCGACTGGCGGGCAACCCGACACCAACTTCACGACGCGCTGCTGACCGTGCACGACGGGCGCAAGTTGCCCTGGTTCGGTCCGCCGATGAGCGCCGCCTCGATGGCCACCGCACGCTTGATGGAAACATGGGCACACGGTCTGGACGTGGCGGACGCCCTCGGCGTGAAGCGGCCCGCGTCCGCGCGGTTGCGCTCCATCGCCCACATCGGGGTCCGCACACGCGATTTCGCGTTCGCAATCAACGGCCTCGCCGCACCGGCGGATCCGTTCCGGGTCGAGCTGACCGCACCCGACGGCACCACATGGACGTGGGGCCCCGACGATGCCCCGCAGCGGGTGACCGGTTCGGCCGAGGACTTCTGCCTGCTTGTCACCCAACGACGACCGCCGTCGACCCTCGACGTGACGGCCGAGGGCGACGACGCGCAACGCTGGCTGACGATCGCACAGGCTTTCGCCGGACCACCGGGACCGGGGCGTTGACTCCAGGTCCCGGCGCCCGGCTGTTGGCGCTCAGCTGTAGAGCGCTTCCCACGTCTTCGGGCCGACGATGCCGTCGACCGTCAGCGCGACGTTGTCGCAATCGGTGAGGATGGCCTGGACGTTGCGCACAGCGGTTTCGGTCAGCGTGCCGTAATCGCCGTCGACCGGACCGGGGTCGAAGTCCGGGTAGCCCCAGCTCTTGAGGATCTCCTGCGCCAGAAAGACCGGGTGGCCCTTCGACCCCTTCTTGATCAGCGGCGGGGTCAGCCGCGACCACGTCATCGGTCCGACGATGCCGTCGACGTTCAACGGGTACGAGAACGCGAAGAACTCGCCGGCACTTCGGTCCAGCTGATACCGGATGACCCTGTTTCGGGTGATCGGACCGAAGACACCGTCGACCTCGCTGAGATCGACCAGATACCGGCGGCAGTACAACGCCTGTTGCGCCTTGCGTACCGCCGCGCCTGTTGAACCGATTTTGATGATTGGATCGGACATTTTCGGTGCTCCTTTCGTGAAGTTCGAACACGACGAAAGATCCCGCCGACGCGGCGCGAAATCCCGAGTAGCCGGCTACCTGAATCGGCCAGGTGGGCTGCCTCACACAGCGAGTAGCGTTTGCCGGCGGAGCCTTGCGCGACCTACAGGTCGTTGGCCATGTCGGCCCGGCCGTCATCGTTGCTGTCGGTCAGCCTGATGTCCCAGCGCCCGTCGCCGTCGGAGTCGACGTAAGCGACGCCGTCGCCGAACCCGCGATCGGCCAACCCGTCACCGTCGATGTCGAGCAGCCGCAATTGGCCGCCGCGGTCCATGCTCACCGACCAGGTTCCCGAGCCGTCGTCGGTGAAGTAGTCCCCTCCGTCGAGCACGGCGTGATCGGCGACACCGTCGCCGTCGAGGTCGGCCAGCAGGTCGTCGACCGTCCCGTCGCCGTCGACATCCACCCCGACCGCATCCAGCGCGCCGTCGGCGTCGATATCAGAAGTCGGGGGCGCGCTCCACAGCGTCGCCGAGCCGTCGCCGTCAGAGAGGCAGTAGTCCACACCCGGTTCGACGTCGGGTCAGCTCCTGGCGTTCCACCACGCCAACAGTTCGGCCACCGCCTCGTCGTGGGGCAGCGGCCCGCGGTCCAGCCGCAGCTCCTTGAGGAAGTTCCAGGCCTCGCCGACCTGCGGGCCCGCCGGGATGTCGAGGATCTTCATGATCTCGTTGCCGTCGAGGTCCGGGCGGACCCGCTGCAGGTCCTCCTTCGCCGCGATCTCGCCGATTCTCGCCTCGAGGTCGTCGTAGTTGGCCTGCAGCCGCGCCGCACGCCGCTTGTTGCGGGTTGTGCAGTCGGCCCGCACCAGCTTGTGCAGCCGCGGCAGCAACGGCCCGGCATCGGTGACGTAGCGCCGCACCGCCGAGTCGGTCCACTTCCCGTCCCCGTAGCCGTGGAAACGCAGGTGCAGATACACCAGCTGCGACACATCGTCGACCATCTGCTTGGAGTACTTCAGCGCCCGCATCCGCTTGCGGGTCATCTTGGCGCCGACCACCTCGTGGTGGTGAAAGCTCACCCCGCCGTCGGACTCGTGCCGACGCGTCGACGGCTTGCCGATGTCGTGCAGCAGCGCCGCCCAGCGCAGCACCAGATCGGCGCCATCGTCCTCGAGGCCGATCGCCTGCCGCAGCACCGTCAGCGAATGCTGGTAGACGTCCTTGTGCTGGTGGTGTTCGTCGATGGCCATCCGCATCGCACCGACCTCGGGCAGCACCACATCTCCGAGTCCGCTGTCCACCATCAGATCGATGCCAGCGCGCGGATCTGCGCCGAGCACCAACTTGTCGAGTTCAGCGGCCACCCGCTCGGCCGTGATCCGCTCGAGCTGACCGGCCATCGCCGTCATCGCCTCCCGCACGCGCGGCGCCACGTCGAAGCCGAGCTGTGAGACGAACCGGGCCGCCCGCAGCATCCGCAGCGGATCGTCGCCGAAGGACACCTCGGGTGCGGCAGGCGTATCGAGCACACGGGCGCGCAATGCGTCCAAACCGCCAAGCGGATCGAGGAATTCGCCCGGGCCGTCCGGCGTGATGCGCACCGCCATCGCGTTGACGGTGAAATCGCGGCGCACCAGATCGTCGTCGAGGCGGTCGCCGAAGCGCACCTCCGGATTGCGTGACACCTGGTCGTAGACGTCGGCCCTGAACGTGGTGATTTCGAGGCGACGATCCCCCTTGCCGACGCCGAGAGTGCCGTATTCGATGCCGGTCTCCCACAACGCATCGGCCCACGGCCGCAGCATCCGCGCCATCTCGTCGGGCCGGGCGTCGGTGGTGAAGTCAAGGTCGGTCAGCGGCCTGCCCAGCAACGGATCTCGCACGCTTCCGCCAACCAGATACAACTCGTGTCCGGCGTCAGCGAACACGCGGCCGATATCGCGCAGTACCTCGGCGTGCTGATTGAGCGCCACCTGTGCAGCGGCGAGCAGTTCAGCGTTGTCGGACACGGTCAATGAGCGTAGAGGTAACGGTCCTGCACCGAGCGGCGAGTGGGGCGGGAGCGAATTCTCATGCCAGCTACTATCGCTTGGGTGTCGGACGGCGAACAGGCCAAACCCCGACGGCGCCGCGGGCGTCGTCGCGGTCGGCGCGCGGCCGGCCCACCTGACACCGCCAATGCAGCGCACAACAACAATCACACCAACAATTCGGTGGTGCCGGAGAACGGCGCTGACGGCCGAGCCGTCGATCCCAGAAACGCCCCGGTCCCCGACGGTAGGCCGAAGCCGCACAAACCGCGGGGTTCGCGCCGTGGCCCCGACCGGCTTCGCACGGTGCATGAGACATCGGCGGGCGGCCTGGTCATCGACGGTATCGACGGCCCCAAGGACAGCCAGGTCGCCGCGCTCATCGGGCGGATCGACCGACGTGGCCGGATGCTGTGGTCCCTGCCCAAGGGACATATCGAACTCGGTGAGACGGCCGAGCAGACCGCGATCCGCGAAGTCGCCGAGGAGACGGGCATCCAGGGAAGCGTGCTCGCCGCGCTCGGCAGCATCGACTACTGGTTCGTCACCGAGGGCAGGCGCGTACACAAGACCGTGCACCACTATCTGATGCGGTTCCTCGGCGGCGAGCTGTCCGACGAGGACATCGAGGTCAGCGAGGTGGCCTGGGTGCCCCTGGGCGAGCTGGCGTCGCGGCTGGCCTACGCCGACGAGCGCAAGCTCGCCGAGGTCGCCGACGAGCTGATCGACAAGCTGCACCACGACGGGCCTGCGGCCTTGCCGCCGTTGCCCCACAGCTCACCGCGTCGGCGTGCTCAGACGCACTCCCACACCCGCAATCGCCGAAACGGCGACACCGGCCCGCCCAATCCGCGGACGAACGGTTGCGGACAAGGGCCGTGACCGCCCGCCGGGGTTCCGGCACGGTGCTGCCTCGACTGCTCGCCGTGCTGGTACTGCTGATCCTCATCGTCGCGCCGACGATCTCACCGCATGCCGCCGCCGGGGAGCCGGGTTCGGTTCCGTTCCTGCAGGTGCGCATCGACCGCGTCACGCCCGAGGTGGTGACGACCACCAGCGATCCCGTCGTCACCGTGTCCGGCACCGTGCTGAACGTCGGCGACCGACCTGTCCGCGATGTGATGGTCCGTCTCGAGCACGCCGCCGCCGTCTCCTCCTCGGCGGGCCTTCGGACGAGCCTCGGCGGTGAGAACGACCAGTTCGAGGCCGTCGCCGACTTCATCACCGTTTCGACGGAACTGCAACGCGGACAGAATGTTCCGTTCCACCTGACCGTTCCATTACGCGCCGCGCAGGGACCGTCGCTCGGCATCGTCAAGCCCGGCGTCTATCCGCTTCTCGTCAACGCCAACGGCACCCCCGACTACGGCGACCCGGCCCGGCTCGACGATGCGCGCTTCCTGCTGCCGGTGATCGGGGTGCCTCCGGAGCCCGCATCGAACCCTTCTGCCGATGCGCTGGCCGATGTGGTCGCACCCGACACCTCGAAACCGGTGCGGCTGACCGTCATGTGGCCGCTCGGCGACCGGCCGCGGTTGGCTGCGGGCGCGCCGGGCGGAACCACCCCGGTCCGGTTGATCGACGACGAACTCGCCACCTCGCTGGCGGGCGGCGGGCGGCTGGACACCTTGTTGTCGGCCGTCGACTTCGCGACCAGCCCGACGGTAGACCCCGGCGGCCAGGTGCGCAGCGCGGTATGTCTGGCCATCGACCCGGACCTGCTGGTCACGGTGAACGCGATGACGGCAGGGTACGTCGTCAACGACGGACCAGACGCGGGGCCATCGACGCCGACGCATCCCGGCACCGGCCAGGACGCGGCTGTGAACTGGCTCAACCGGCTGAGGACGCTGGCCGAGCGGATGTGCGTCGCGCCCGCGAACTATGCGCAGGCCGACCTCGACGCCTTGCAGCGGGTGGGTGACCCCGGCCTGAGTTCGATCGCCACCAACGGTGCGGGCGACATCGTCGACCAGATCCTCGGTGTCACCTCGACCCGCGGCGCCACGTTGGTCGGCGACGGTCCGCTGACCGGTCCGGCGATCCAGTTGCTGTCCGCCCAAGGGCCGACCGTCGCGATCGCCGCGGCCAATCTCACCGCTAACGATTCGCAGAACGGTGATCGGGCTACGGCCGACGTCAACCCTGTCCGCTACACCCCCGCGGTCGTCGCCGCGCCATTCGATCCGACCGTCTCGGCCGCACTGGCCGGGGCGGGCGATGATCCGTGGTCTCCCTCGTATCTCGATGCCGGACTTGATATTCCGGTTCAGCACGACTCCGCGGTGGCGCGCAGGCAAGACGCTCTCGGCTCCGTGCTGTGGCGCTCACTTGCCCCTGACGCCGCGCCGCGCAGTCAGATTCTGATGCCGCCGATGGATTGGGGTCTTCGGCCCGACGACGCCGCGTCGATCCTGTCCGCTGTGGCCACCTCGATCCGGGCGGGTCTGGCCGCACCGCGGCCGTTGACCGCGGTGATCGCCGAGAGTGAGGCGGTGCCGGGAGGGGACGTCCGCCCGCTGCCCGAGGCCGTGCCCGCCAACCCGCGGGCCCGTTTCGACGACGCGGTGACCTCGGGGATCGCGAGCACCACCGGCAGACTGTGGGGGTTGACCGCGGCGCTGACGAGCGACGAGCGCACCGGGCTCACCGGCGCGCAGTACACCGCGCCGCTACGCGAGGACATGTTGCGCGCGCTGAGCCAGTCGGTGCCGCCGGACGCCCGCAACGGACTGGCTCAGCAGCGGCTGACGACGACCAGCGACACCGTCAGCGACCTCTTCAACGCGGTGACGATCGTCAATCCAGGCGGCTCGTACACGCTGGCCACCGAGCGCAGCCCGCTTCCGCTCGCGCTGCGCAACGACCTGCCGGTTCCGATACGGGTGAAGCTGCTTGTCGACGCCCCGCCGGGAATGACGGTCAGCGATATGGGCGAGATCGAGCTGCCGCCGGGATACCTGCCGTTGCAGGTACCGATCGAAGTCCACTTCACCCAGCGGGTGGCTGTGGACATCGCGCTGCGCACCGCCGATGGGTTGCCGCTCGGTGAGCCGGTGCGGTTGTCGGTGCACTCCAACGCATACGGCAAGGTGCTGTTCTTCATCACCTTGTCAGTGGGAGCGGTTCTCGTCGCGCTTGCCGGTCGCCGACTGTGGCACCGGTTCCGCGGACAGCCGGACCGCGCCGATCTGGACCGCCCTGATCCGCTGGATACTGCACTGGCGCACGGCGAAGGCGCGGACGGCACCGTGACCGCGGGCGAAGAGCGGCAGAAATGAGTACCACCGGTCGGCCCGTCGGGCCGGCCCAGCCGCCGTTCGACCGCGGCGGTGGCCCCATGGGTCGACCGCCGATGCCGCCCGCGGGTTATCGGCCGCCTCCGCCGCCGCCGGGATTGCCGCCCGCGGGGCACCGACCCCCTCCACCTCCGCCTCGCCGGGTGCCGCCCGCTCCCCCGCGGCAGCGCATCCCGCGCGGACCCGCGCCGCGACGGAGCGCAGGCAGACCTGAGCTGAGCGATGCGGCCGTCGTGTCGCGCTCGTGGGGAATGGCGGTCGCGACCCTGGTCAGCCGGATCACCGGCTTCATCCGCATCGTTCTGCTGGCCGCAATCCTCGGCGCGGCGCTGTCCAGCTCCTTCACGGTGGCCAACCAGCTGCCCAACCTCGTGGCGGCGCTGGTGCTCGAGGCGACCTTCACCGCGATCTTCGTTCCGGTGCTGGCCCGAGCCGAGCGTGACGATCCCGACGGCGGCACGGCGTTCGTCCGGCGCCTGGTCACGTTGGCCACTGCCCTTCTTTTGGTCGCGACGGTGGTGTCGGTCGCGGCGGCGCCGCTTCTCGTCCGGTTGATGCTCGGCAGCGACCCGCAGGTCAACCAGTCGCTCACGACCGCATTCGCCTACCTGCTGCTGCCGCAGGTCATCTTCTACGGCCTGTCATCGGTGTTCATGGCAATCCTGAACACCCGCAACGTGTTCGGCCCGCCCGCATGGGCGCCGGTGATCAACAACGTCGTCGCCATCGCGACCCTCATCGTGTATCTCATTGTGCCGGGCGAACTCTCGATCGATCCGGTCGAGATGGGCAACGCCAAACTGCTGGTTCTCGGCATCGGAACCACACTCGGTGTGTTCGCCCAGACAGCCGTGCTGCTCGTCGCGATCCGGAAGGAGCGGATCAGCCTTCGGCCGTTGTGGGGGCTCGACGATCGGCTGCGCCGATTCGGCGGGATGGCGGCGGCGATGGTGCTCTACGTCCTGATCAGTCAGGTCGGGCTGATCGTCGGCAACCAGATCGCCAGCGAGGCAGCGGCTTCTGGCCCTGCGATCTACAACTACACGTGGCTGGTGCTGATGCTGCCGTTCGGGATGATCGGCGTGACGGTGCTGACGGTGGTGATGCCGCGGCTGAGCCGTAACGCCGCGGCCAACGACACCCGCGCGGTGCTTGGCGATTTCTCGCTGGCTACGCGGCTGACCATGGTCACGTTGATCCCGATCGTCGCGTTCATGACGGTCGCGGGCCCGGCCATCGGCAGCGCCCTTTTCGCGTATGGGAACTTCGGCGACGTCGACGCGGGCTATCTGGGCATGGCGATCACGCTATCGGCGTTCACGCTGATTCCCTATGCGCTGGTGCTGCTTCAACTGCGGGTCTTCTACGCCAAGGAGCAGCCGTGGACGCCGATCATCGTCATCGTCGTCATTACCGCCGTGAAGATCGCCGCGTCGCTGGCCGCGCCGCATCTGACCGATGACCGCGAGCTGATCGCTGGATATCTCGGCCTGGCCAACGGGATCGGTTTCCTGGCCGGTGCGATCGTCGGCTATATCCTGTTGCGCGCCAACCTGAATCCGCCGGGCGGGCGGCTGATCAACTTGGAAGTGGTTCGCACGGTCCTTGTCGCGACAGCCGCCTCGATCCTCGCCGGGCTGCTGGCCCATGTCGTCGATCAGCTGCTCGGCCTCGAGTCGCTGACCGAGAACCACGGCGGCGGCGGGTCGATGTTGCGGCTGTCGGTACTCGGGTTGATCATGCTTCCGATCATCGCCGCAGTCATGCTTGCCGCCCGGGTGCCGGACGCTCAAGCCGCCCTCACCGCGGTCAAGCGCCGACTCGGGAGGGCACCGAAAGTAGCCGGGTCCCCAGTTCCCCCTTCCGTCCGACCACGCCCAGTGGCCCCTCTCACGTACTCTGATCACAGGAATTCGCTCGCGTCACGGGGCCGTCAAAGCCCGCAGGCCGCATGGCGCGGGCCTCCGGCCCCGGTTGCCGGAGCAGGGATGCGGAAAGGACCAGCGGTGACCGACGACTCCGCAGGCGACTCCGCGCCGCTGCCTGACAACGGCGCGACCACCAAGATCCCACTTCCGACCGCCGCAGACGACTTCGAACCGGACGTCCCGATCGACGCTCCCGGGGGCCGCGACGTCGCCGCAAGGAGCGACGCTGAGCAGGGCGAACAGGGAGCGAAGCCGGTCAGCACCGTGCCACCGCCAGCGTCGGGCAGGCCACCGGCCGACTACGGCGGCGACCCGACCCGCGAGGGCCTGCCGTTCGACATCCCACGCGAGCCTGCGATCGAGACGGCGACCTCCGATGAGGACGTGCACCTCATTCCCGGCGCCAGCATCGGCGGCGGACGCTACCGGCTGCTGGTCTTCCACGGCGGCCCGCCCAACCTGCAGTTCTGGCAGGCGCTGGACACCGCGCTCGACCGGCAGGTCGCGCTGACGTTCGTCGACCCTGAGGCGGCCCTTTCCGACGAGGACCTGCAGGAGATTCTGGACCGCACGCTGCGGCTGAGCCGCATCGAGAGCCCCGGTATCGCCCGCATCCTCGACGTGGCGAATACGGGGTCGGGCGGGTTGATCGTCAGTGAGTGGATCCGCGGCGGGTCGCTGCAGGAGGTGGCCGAAACCTCGCCGTCGGCGATCGGGGGCGCCCGCGCGATGCAGACCCTGGCCGGGGCCGCCGAGAAGGCGCACCGGGCCGGCGTTGCGATGTCGATCGACCACCCGAGCAGGGTCCGTGTCAGCATCGAGGGCGACGTGGCGCTGGCGTTCCCCGCGACCATGCCCGACGCCACCCCGGAAGACGACATCCGCGGGATCGGGGCTGCGCTGTACGCATTGCTGATCGACCGCTGGCCGCTCACCGAGGCAGGCGTGCGCAGCGGATTGGAGCCCGCCGAGGTCGACGCCGCAGGCGAGCCCGTCGAGCCCCGGTCGGTCGACCGCGAGATCCCGTTCCAGATCTCGGCAGCCGCTGCCCGGTCGGTGCAGGCCGGCGGCGGCATCCGCAGCGCCCCGACGCTGCTGAACCTGCTGCAGCAGGCCACCGCGATCGCCGACCGCACCGAGTTGATCAATCCCGTCGACGAGACGAAGTCGCCCGCGAAACCTGCCGGAGTCCGCGGTCCCGCCGCCGACGAACCCGTGGCCGGGGCGCGCAGGCGTAAGGGGCTGATCGTCGGTCTCAGCGTCGGCGCCGCCGTCATCGTCGTCGCCTTGATCGTGTTGGCGTCGGTGCTGAAGGGCATTTTCGGCGACGTCGGGGGCTTCTCGCAGGACGAGCTCGGCCTCAACGCACCGACCACGGCCGCGGAGGGAGGCGGGACCGGCGCGACGGTCAAACCCACCAAGGCAACGGTTTTCTCACCCGAGGGCGAGGCCGACGCACCCGATCAGGCCCCGTTGGCGATTGACGGCAATGCCTCGACCGTGTGGCCCATCGACACCTACAGCGACCCCGTGCCGTTCCCCAACTTCAAGAACGGCGTCGGGCTGATGCTGCAGCTGCCGCAGCCAACCGCCATCGGCGAGGTCACCATCGACCTCAACAGCACCGGCACCTCGGTCGAGATCCGCTCTGCGCAGTCTGCGACACCGTCGTCGCTGGCCGATACCACCGTGCTGACACCAGCCACGGCGCTGCGGCCCGGCTCCAACACCATCAAGGTGGAGAACGCCTCGCCGACGTCGTATGTGTTGGTGTGGGTCTCCACGCTGGGTCAGGTGAACGGCGAGAGCCGCTCAGACATCGCCGAGATCACCCTGAAGGCGGCGTCCTAGCCCCGGTGCGCGCTGGCGACGACATTCTGGCTCCCAACGCTTTTCGCTCTTCCAGTCAGTGGGTGCGCACACAAGTGCAGTAGCTGACTACTCTATTGCGGAAATTTCCCGGCGGGGATGCTCGAGCGAGCGGCACCATCAGAGGCAACTGCTGCGGTTTGGGGATGCGATGACGCCTGGGAAGCTCGGTCCAGATTCAGCGAGCGGTCCGGGTCGACTGAGCGCGGTATCGAGGGCCGCCGAATTCGACCTCGGACATATCCTCGACGCGCTGCGGCCCGGCCCCGCGAAGGAGTGGCGGGTGTCGGTCCGGCGGCCGGACGATCTGCTGGTGTTCGACCTTCTCTTCGACAACCTCGAACTCATGCCGGGCGAGTTCGGACCTCAGTTGCAGCGTCGAGTTTCCGGCGCCCCCGCGGTGCTGGTGGTCGAGCTACCGCCGCAGAGTTTCGGCGAGGAGGCTTTTCAGGTCGCCGGATCCGACTCCAAACCCGAGCCCGTGCCGCCGCTGCCGTCGGCGCGGATCCGGATGTCCGGGCCGAGCCGGCTCGTGTTCGTCATGCCCGATGAGCAGGAGAGCTTGGAGTACACGCTGCCTGCGGTCCTGCGCGCGATGCGCACGTGGCCACTGCAGCTCGCCGCCACCGCACTGCCCGATCCCGATGTGCTCGAACGCCCTTGGCTCGTCGACGTTCTGAGGTCGCCCACCTTCGAAACCACCTTCGCCGCTCTTTCGGCAGGCCTCGAGGCGACCGGGGCCAACGGGGTCACCGCCGCCCTCGAGGAGGCGGGCCAACGTGTTGCCGAACGCGCCGCGGGCGGCCTCGGCGGAAGCGCGCAGGCGGCACTTGGCCAGGTGGCGCTGCAGGCCATGCAAGGCGAGCTGGACGAGCTTTCCCGGCGTTTTCCGGAGTTACGCACCGGCGAGGCGCACCGGGCGGGCATCGCGGCGCTGTCGCTGGCGAGCGCGCGATCACTTGCGCCCGCGGTCCACCGCATCGGAGGCGAGGCACTCATCCCCGACCTTCCGTACCTGCCGCTGCTGCTGTGGCCGCATCAGCCCTCGGCTCTGACAACCGCGCTCGAGGTGCCCTACCGGCTGCTGCTCTCGCCGATCGAAGACGCTCGCTGGCTGCACGGCGATGCGCCGGTGACCCGCAGCGGACGAACGGAGCTGTGGCACACCCGGCTGCGGACGGCGCCGGATTCCACTGGAGCCGACGGTATCTCGAAAGTGCGGGCGATCTGGTCACCCGACTATCCGATCGACGCTGAAAACGTCTCCGACGATGAGTATCCGACGCCGTTCAGGATGAGTCTCGATCCGCGGGATCGGCAGGAGCTTGTCAAGCTGATGGCAGGCCACAACGAGCACACGGCGGCGGGCGGGCAATACACCCCGCGGGCGAGTATTGCTCGGCGACTTCATCTCTCGGCGCTCGGCGCATTGCTTGACGCCGAGGGCCAATGGGATCGACGGCCAGCCGGCATCGACCTCGCGCGTTGGCGCCATCTCGCGGCAGTCGGTCGCGATGCCTACATAAGAGTCGTCAAGGTGGGCTTCCTCGAGGACTTCGGCCACAACGCCGCCCTCATCAAGGTCACCGAGCGTAAGTTCGAGTCGCTCGGCGCAGCCAGGGGCAACCGGATCGCGGTTCTGCGGCAACGCTTCTTCATCGTCGTCCTCAGGCAGGTCATGGAGTACGACGGCAGCGAACATGTCTACCGGGGCCGTAACTTCCCGTTCTCGCGGGTGGAAATCCTCACCCGGGTGACACCCGATCTCATGACACCGGGCGTCGGGGAGTCAGCTCTGAAAGCCGCGCCCGGCGACACGATCTATACAAGCGGCGCCGACAAGGAGGGCGTGTTCTGGCCGATCACGCCAACGGCTTCCGGGGTGGCCGATGTTCGCTTCGACATACTCGCGACGGATATCAGTGGGCGCCAGGTGTGCTTTTCGAGGCCGCTGCTGTTCGTCGGCGAGACCGTCAACGACACCAAGCACGAGGTGATCCGTCGCGCCTACAACCTACCGGGAACCGTCGCGCGCAGGACAGCCTCGCTTGACGGCTCGACGATCTGCTATGCGCCGTTCAACGCGGGCACGGACGCGGGCGATCCGAATCTGCCCACGGCGAGCATGACATTCCGCGCAGGCGCGCTGACCGTGTCCCACCACCACGCACCGAACTTCTACCCCGAAATCGAGGCCGCCAACGTCGGTATTCCGCCGCTGCAGAAGCTGCTCGGCCGCACCGACGCGGTCGTCGACGTGACCTACCCGCAGATCTACAAGGACAGCGGTTTCGGCGAGACCGATCCCGCGAAAAACCCGGGGCAGGTCTTCCTTCAGTTGCTCGGTCAGTCACACGAACTCGCGTTCGGCGGCGGCGGGACGAAGAGCGACGCGCTCGGCGCCCTTGCGGCTCCGCAGATGTCGATCCTGGGCCTGTCAAAGGTCATGGGGCCGGTGGCGGCCAAGGCGCCCGCGAGCTTGACCGATCCGAAAGCGATCGAGACTGCGCTGGGCAATGTCGTCGGCGGCACCTTCGACCCGACCGATTTCTTCAACGGAGCAACGATTCTCGGAGGAGTCGAGCTCGCCGACATCCTCGACGTGGTACACGACCTTGCCGGCGCTGACGTACCCAAGCTGGTCTCACGCGAGCTACCCGACCGGGTCGAGGCCAGCTTTTCCTGGTCGACAGAGATCGCGAAGAGCGATCCGCTCAGGCTCGTCATCCCGAAGGCCGACGGCGTCAATACCAGCGAGCTGACAATGAACGGCCGTGTGGTCACACCGATTGGCAACCCGGCAGGCGCAACGTACGAGGCCACGGCGGACCTGAAGAACTTCAAGGTGAACCTTTTCGGCTTCATCATCCTGTGGTTCGACGGGCTGAGCTTCGCCGCACGCCAGGGCCAAAAGCCCGATGTCGCAGTCGATCTGCACGACAGCGATGCCGTCATGTTCGGTGGCCCGCTTGAGTTCGTCAACGAGCTGAAGAAGCACATCCCGGCCAATGGCTTCAGTGATCCGCCTGCGATATCGGTGACGCCAAGCGGGATCGCGGCCGGCTATTCGCTGACGCTGCCCGCGATCGAGGTCGGCGTCTTCGCCCTGAAAAACCTTGCGCTCGGCGCGGGCTTCAACCTCCCCTTCGACGCGACACCCGCCTCGGTGAAGTTCAATTTCTCCGAGCGGCAGCATCCGTTCTCGCTGACCGTGTCGCTGCTCGGCGGCGGTGGCTTCTTCGCGATCGGGGTGAGCTCACGCGGCGTGCAGGAGATCGAGGCGGCGATCGAGGTCGGCGCCGAGGTCGCGATCAACCTCGGCGTCGCATCCGGAGGCGTTGAGATCAAGGCAGGCGTCTACTTCCACTGGCTGGAGAAGGTGCCCGACAAGGGGTCTGTCGAGCTATCGGGATACGTCCGGCTGCACGGTGAACTATCTGTTCTCGGCTTGATCTCGGTGTCGCTGACCTTCAACCTTCAGCTCGGCTTCCTCAAAGAGGGCGGCAGCACAAAGGTTTTCGGCGAGGCAACCCTCACGGTCGAGGTCGACATCGTGTTCGTCAGCTTCGACGTCTCTGTCACGTGCCGCAAGGAGTTCACCGGCGCGCAGGCCGATCCGAAGTTCCGCGAGCTGATCCCGGACGAGCCGACCTGGGAGGAATACTGCGGGGCGTTCGCGGAGGAGGCGGTCTAGATGGCAACCCAGTCACTGCTGTGGACCACACTTCCCAACGGTCTCACCGACGACGGCGACGGCATCCTGGTGTCGGTCGTGCTGGCGCCGCGGCTGGATCCGCAGGGCGACCCACCTCAACTGTCGACGTTCGCACCGGATTGGCTGGATTGGCCTGCGACGCTAGCTCAGGCGACGTTCGAAATCGACTACGGCGGGGCGACGGTGGCGGTGCCGATGACGCAGTTCGCCGGACCCAGCCGGGTCGATCAACGGGTGGGCACGCCGGACTCGGCTGCCTGGACGGCGCTGTTCGGAAACGATCTCCTCGTACGATCTGGACCCTTTGTCGACCACAGCGATAAAGACATCCTTTCGTATGAGGCCGCCGATCTCGCCGACGTCATCAGCGAGCTCTACGGCGGCCTCGCCGACAGGGCCGACGGCGACCTGCCCAGCGTCACCGGCCTGCTCGAGTCGCCCGGCTGGCAGCCGCTCCTTCATGCGCTCGAAAGGCTCGACTCTCGTGCCACCTTCGACTTGCGCACCGGGCTCCGCGACACCAGGCGGCTTTTCGCCGAATACCGCAACAACCGCTTCGAAAACCTGGAGGGTACGGCGGCGTTGCTGGCTCGCGCGCAGCTCTTCCACACCCCGCCGACTCGGCAGGTCGATGTCGTCGACCTGCCGCGCCAGGACGATCCGCGGATCCAGGCGAGCTGGCGAGAGCACGAGAAAACACAGCTCCCCGAACCGGAGGACTTCGCCAAGCAGCTCGATTTCCACCAGATCGTCGGGGCGATGAGCTCCTATCCCACCGTGCTGCGCAGGCTTGGGCTTGTGGTGGACTTCGTCGTCGACCGCGCTCAGTTCGCCGAAAGCGCCGACGCCCCACTGTCGGTGACGGTGACCTTTTCGCCAGGGGCGCTTGCGGTTCCGGCGACACCGGACGTCTCACCGGTCACCCACGCAGCCCTCTCGGAAGGCGCATTCGAGGCGGTGTCCAACCCTCTGCCCGGCGCCGCTGACCCACGCATCGTGGCGCGGCTGCTTGAGCTCGACCCTGGCCGCTTCGAGATGCTTCAAGTCGACGTCGACGGCGCCGGCCTGAAGATGATGAACTTCGCCCGCTCGCTCGGACGGCTCGCCGCAGCGGACGAACGGGTCGACTCCGTCAGCCGCACCGAGCACAAGCTTGGTGCGCCTGCGCTGCGCACCGCCGGGCTGACGCTCATACAACGCGACCGGGCTGCGATGCTGGCGGCCCGTTTCGAGACCAACAGGATCAAGAACGCCGGAGCCCAGGCGGTGACGGACGGCACCGCGGGCGCCACGCCACCCGATCTCTATGCCGAGGACCTGCTCCGCGGCTTCCGCTTCGACATCTGGGACGGCACCACCGCCATTTGGCGCTCACTGTGTCGCCGCGAAGCGATCTATACCTTGGGCGCAGGCGTGCAAGTGCAACCCGCCGCCGGGGAAGAGGAGGGCATCGTCCGACTGGCGGCGACGCAATCGCCGGACCCCGCGACGAACCCCGGCCTGGTCTGGCTGCACGAGGCGGTGCTGTCGTGGACAGGCTGGAGCCTCACCGCGCCGCCGCCCGGCCGGGCGATCAAGCCAGATGACTCGGTTGGCGCCGAAGCGCAGACAGAGGCCGAACTGCCGCCGGGGCTGGAGTTCCAGTCACGCTTCAGGGCGGTCCGCGGCTCGCTCCCGCGACTGCGGTACGGGCGCAACTACTCGCTGCGGGCTCGCGTTGTCGATCTGGCAGGAAATTCGCTTGCGCCGCAAGATGCCGACTTCGGGCCCGAACAGCCCGCCGCCCGCGCCCGCCCGTTCCTGCGGTTCGAGCCGATTGCCGCACCGGTCGTCGCGCTAGTTCGCCGCCCGGATGGCACGACCGAGGTTCCCGCCGAAGGCGAGTCGATGCTGCGCATGGCGATCCGCAGCTTCAACGACACACCGGCCGACAACACGATTCCGACTATCGAGACGGCCAGGCGCTTCGCGGTGCCGCAGCAAGTGAGTGCCCGCGAAGCCGAACAGCACGGCATGCTCGACGCCGCAGGCAAGGTCGACTCGGCGACGTTCGACCTCCTCGCCAACCAGAAGGATCGCGACGCAGGCGAGGGGGCCGCAGCCCTCGTCGAGGAGCGAATCCCGATGCAGGGACCGCTGGATCCGACGCCCGTGGACACGACATTCGCGGTCTACCGCGACGGTATCGAGCTGACGTACCTGCCCGATCCGCTCGCCGTCGAGGTGGCCGTGCGCATTCTCGGTCATCCCGACGCCGACCCCGAAGCGACCGTCCGGATTCCGCTGTATCCGGATCGGCAGTGGCCCGACGCGCTGCCGTTCAAGATCGAGGTCGTCGACGACCCCGGCGCGGCACCGGTATTCGACGAGGCGTCGCAGACGCTCCGGGTGCCGTTGCCGAAGGCAGAGCGAGCGACCGTGCGGATGTCGCTGACGGTCACCCCGGAGGTGCTGCGCGAGCTGATGGGGATCTGGCGGTGGACTTCGACGCCGACCGACGAGCTCGAGCGGCTCGCCTGCGAAGGCAGACACTGGATGTTCACGCCATGGACCGACGTCGAAATCGTGCACGCGGTGCAGCGTCCCCTGCTCGACCCCACCTTCGAAGAACTTGTCGTCGGCCGTGGCCACGCCGACACCGCGGCCTGGCCACGGTTCCGTGCGCGGTGTTCGCTCAAGAGCACCGATCGCCTTGACCTGCACGCCGAATGGCACGAGCCCGATAATGCCCCCGGCGCCGTTCCCGCAGCCCGCCACCGCGGCGACACTGCGTTCTCGGTCAAGATCACCGGCCCCGACGACTACGCCACCAAGAACGACGGGGCACACCTCGGCGGAATCCCCGACCACACCATCGCCGGCCCCGACCTGGTCGACGTCGGGCTCCGCGACGACGACCTGGTTGCACAAAAGCGCCACGAGTTCAACGACACTCGCTACCGCCGCATCGAATACTGGCTCGAGGCCACCACCCGGTTCCGCGAGTTCCTCCCCGCCGCACTGCAATTCGACGACGACGGCGATGGGATACAGGTGCCGACCGAGCGCCACCTGACCGTCGTGGGGCCACGACAGGTGCGGTGGATCCCGAATTCCGCGCCTCCCCCGGCACCCGACGTTCTCTACGTCGTGCCCACCTTCGGCTGGGAGCGCACGCGCGCCGAGGGCGGCGACGCCTCGAGCTGGCGCCGCGGCGGCGGCCTGCGCGTCTATCTCGACGGGCCGTGGAACGTCAGCGGATTCGGCGAGATGTTGGCCGTGGTCCTCGCGCCGGCGACATTCACCGGAGAGCCGGAGACCGAACCGAAAGCGCGGCCCTACAAGAAGCTCGTCACCCAGTGGGGTAACGACCCGATCTGGGACTCTCCTTTCGTATCCGGCATCGCACCGTCCCGATCCAGTTTCCCGCTGGCCCGCACCGCCCCCGACCCGACCGGGGGGTGGCTGCCGCCGGGCGCGCCCGCCACGGAAGCCGACCAGCCACCCGGGCAGTTCGACGTCACCGGGCTGGGCAGGTTCCCCTCCTACGTCGACGTCGCACCCCACGACGTCTTCTACGACGCGGCGCGCAAGCTGTGGTACTGCGACATCGAGATCGACCAGGGGTCGTCCTACTGGCCGTTCGTGCGGCTGGCGCTGGCGCGTTACCAACCGGTCTCAGTCGGTGACGCGAGAATCTCCGAGGTCGTGCTGGCCGACTTCATGCCGCTGGTCGCCGATCGCTGGCTCAATGTGGGCGGCTCGAGCGATGCCCTGGTGCGGAAGGTGACTGTGTACGGTTTCGGCCCACGGGACTCGAGCGGCCGCTTGGAGGCCAGCCGCGGATTGGCGATGAGCATCTTCAATCCATTCACCGGCGAGGTCACCGAGCTCACTCCGGCGAAACTGACCGGCAAGACGGTGATCGAGGTGTGGGTCGAGCACCTCGACCCCTCGCTCGGCGAGGACTTCGGTTGGATGCGAGTGAATTCGGGTGCGACGACACAACCGCACGACGACCCGTTACTCACTGGGAACCGGTTCTTCGCCGCGACCGACGTTGCCCGCGCCGCGGCGCTGAGGAAGGCGGCCCGTCATTCGCAGATCTTGGAGGAGGGGATCGTCGACGCATTGACCGGCTTCCTCACACTGTGGGACGGCACTGTCAGGCTGCCCCGCCAGCCGTCCCCTGCAGACCGCTTCCGGCTCGTCGTCGCCGAGTACGAGGAGTACCTCGTCGACGACGACGCGCCCTATGACCGCACACCCACCACAAAGGGACGGCGGTTGGTTTTCGTCGAGCACATCGAAATGACCTGACCGTCGCGTTATCCCCAGGGCGTCGTCGGGCAAACCGCGAAGTCAGCAGGGTCTGCGAAAACTGGTGCGGAAACAGGGGTCAGGCGATGCTTACAGTTCGCTGGTGGGCAGCTTCGAGATCATTGCCGAGACGGACCGCAGCGACGTCGAGCTGCTCACCGCACACGTCGCGGGCGACCGGTACGCCTTCGAGGAACTGTTCTATCGCCACCACCGTCAGCTGTACCGGTTGGCGGTGATGACCAGCCGCAACCCTGATGACGCCGCCGACGCACTCCAGGACGCACTGCTGTCGGCCCACCGGGGCGCGGCGTCCTTCCGCCGAGACTCCGCGGTGAGCAGCTGGCTCTACCGCATCGTCGTCAATGCCTGCCTGGATAGGCTGCGCCGCAACAGGTCTCATCTCACCATCGAGCTCACCGACGACGCCCATACCGTCGGCGACCACACCCCGAGGGTGGACACCGCGATCATGGTGGAGCGCGCCCTGATGCGGCTGCCGGTCGAGCAACGCGCGGCGGTTGTCGCGGTCGACATGCAGGGCTATTCGGTTGCCGAGACGGCGCGGATGCTCGGTGTCGCGGAGGGCACGGTGAAGAGCCGATGCTCGCGGGCCCGCGCCAAACTCGCCGAGGCGCTCGGCTACTTCGACCGCCGGGCAGTGCCCGACGCCCGCGCCGCCGCACACTGAGTCACTATTGAGGGATGCGGGCGGACGAAGCCGGGCCTGGGCAGGAGCGGGTGCGGAGCGCGCTCGCGCGACTCGGCGCCGACACCGCCTCGGCGCCCGAGGTTCCCGCTGCCGTCACGTCCCGCATCAGTGCGGCCCTACGCAAGGCGAGGCAGCCGCCCGCACACAGCAGTGCGGCGGTCAGCAGCTCCCGGTTCATCGCGCTCGTGGTCGGGATCGGGGCCGTGGTGGCCGCCGCTGCGGTCGGCATCGCGATGCTCCTGCACACCGCGCCTGCGCCGCGTTTCCCAACAGGTCCGACCGCAGAGAAGATGACCGTGTCCCCAACCCCCGCCGACACGCCGAAACCCGTGGTCACGCGTCCGTAACGCAGCCCAGCGATGCTGTGGGAACACCCCGGCTTACGCTGGTGTTTGTATTCGTGCCGCAGTGATACCGGTACGCCGCTATCAAGCAGGCAGAAAGGCTCGCATGACTGCTCAATCTTCTTCTGGGAACGATGCCGTGCACGACGTGATCATCATCGGCTCCGGGCCTGCCGGCTACACCGCCGCCGTCTACGCCGCGCGCGCGCAGCTCACGCCCCTGGTGTTCGAGGGTATCCAGTTCGGCGGCGCGCTGATGACCACCACCGAGGTGGAGAACTACCCGGGTTTCCGTGACGGCATCACCGGCCCCGAACTGATGGACCAGATGCGCGAACAGGCGCTGCGGTTCGGCGCCGACCTCCGGATGGAGGATGTCGAGGCGGTGTCGCTCGACGGTCCGGTGAAGACGGTGTCCGTCGGTGACGAGACGTACCGTGCGCGCGCCGTGATCCTCGCGATGGGCGCCGCCGCACGCCACCTGGGCGTTCCCGGTGAGGAACGGCTGCTTGGCATGGGTGTCAGCACGTGCGCCACCTGTGACGGCTTCTTCTTCCGCGACCAGGACATCGCCGTGGTCGGCGGCGGCGACTCCGCGATGGAGGAGGCCACCTTCCTCACCCGCTTCGCCCGCAGTGTCACGCTGATTCACCGCCGCGACGAGTTCCGCGCATCGAGAATCATGCTTGACCGGGCCAAGGACAACGACAAGATCCGATTCCTATTGAACACGCAGGTCATCGAGGTCGAGGGCGACAATCGAGTGACGGGTGTACGGCTGCTCAACAGCGAGACCGGCGAGGAGTCGACGCTCGCCGTCACCGGTGTGTTCGTTGCCATCGGCCACGATCCTCGCTCCGGGCTGGTTCGCGGTCAGGTCGACCTCGATTCCGACGGGTACGTGATCGTCCGCGACGGCAGCACCAGCACCTCGGTCGAGGGCGTCTTCGCGGCGGGCGACCTGGTGGACCACACCTACCGACAGGCCATCACCGCGGCGGGTACCGGCTGTTCGGCATCGATCGACGCCGAACGTTGGCTGGCCGAAACTGCCACCGGCACAACACAAACCACAGATACCGACCTGATTGGAGCCCAGTCGTGACCGATACCGCGAAGACGAGCAAGACGGTGAACGTCACCGACGAGTCGTTCTCGACAGACGTGCTGGCGAGCAGCACGCCGGTTCTGGTGGATTTCTGGGCCACCTGGTGCGGACCGTGCAAGATGGTCGCCCCGGTCCTCGAGGAGATCGCAGGCGAGAAGGCTGGTTCGCTGACCGTTGCCAAACTCGACATCGACTCCAACCCCGCGACAGCCCGCGATTTCAAGGTCTTGTCGATTCCGACGATGATCCTGTTCAAGAACGGTGAGGCGGTCAAGCGCATCGTTGGCGCGAAAGGCAAGGCCGCACTGCTGCGCGAGCTGTCTGACGTCGTATAAAGCCCTGCGATCCGGCGGTGACCCGCCTGGCGTTTTCTTGAATCGGGCCTGCTTCTGAGATAATTCCGCCTAGCCTGTCCTGCAATCGTCAGCGCTGGACCGCAGCTGCTATGCGTTATCGAAAGGGCCCAGTATGTCGAGTCTGCGTCGAGGTGACCGCGGGGGTGCGGTCACCGAGATCCGGACCGCGCTTGCGGCACTGGGGCTGGTGGACAGCCCCGACGCCGACCTGAGCACGGGCAGGCACGTCGCACTCGACTTCTTCGATCTCGAACTCGACGAGGCCGTGCGCGCTTTTCAGCAGCATCGTGGCCTGCTCGTCGACGGCATCGTCGGCGAGGCCACCTACCGAGCGCTGAAAGAGGCGTCCTACCGCCTCGGCGCCCGCATCCTCAGTCACCAGTTCGGCGCGCCGATGTACGGCGATGACGTCGCCACCCTGCAGGCGCGGCTCCAGGACCTCGGTTTCTACACCGGCCTGGTCGACGGTCACTTCGGGCTGCTGACCCACAACTCGCTGATGTCCTATCAGCGGGAATACGGCATGTCGCCCGACGGCATCTGCGGACCGGAGACGCTGCGCTCCCTGTACTTCCTTGGCTCGCGGGTCACCGGCGGCTCCATCCAGGCCATCCGCGAGGAGGAGCTCGTCCGCCGATCCGGTCCCCGCCTTTCCGGTAAGCGCATCATCATCGACCCGGGCCGCGGCGGCACCGACCACGGCCAGATCACCCAGAGTGGTGCGGGGCCGATCAGCGAAGCCGACATTCTCTGGGACCTCGCCAGCCGGCTCGAAGGCCGGATGACGGCCATCGGCATGGAGACGTTCCTGTCCCGGCCGCCGAACCGCAGCCCGTCTGACGCCGAGCGCGCCTCGACCGCCAACACCGTCGGCGCCGACCTGATGATCAGCCTGCGCTGCGCGTCTCACGTCAGCCCGTCGGCCAACGGCGTCGCGTCCTTCCATTTCGGGAACTCGCACGGCTCGGTATCGACCATCGGCCGCAACCTCGCCGACTTTATTCAGCGAGAAGTGGTGGCGCGCACAGGATTACGTGATTGTCGCACCCATGGACGAACCTGGGATCTGCTGCGCCTGACGCGGATGCCGACGGTTCAGGTGGACGTGGGATACATCACCAACCCGAGCGACCGCGGCATGCTGGTCACCAACCAGGCGCGCGACTCGGTCGCTGAGGGCATCCTCGCCGCGGTGAAGCGGCTCTACCTGCTTGGCAAGAATGACCGGCCCACCGGAACGTTCACGTTCGCAGAGTTGCTTGCACACGAGCTGTCCGTCGAACAGGCCAGCCGCAGCTAGTCCGTCAGCAGATACTCGCGCCCGCGCCAACGGGCTGCTTCAGTTTCTCGGATTCCAGCAGCCGTTCCAGCGCTGCCTCAACGCCGGCCTTCCATCCCAGTCCGCTTTCCAGTTCGAGGCGCAGCCGCGGGAAGTACCGGTGCTTGGAGACCTCGACGAATCCCACCTGCTCGAGAAAATCCACGTCCAGGATGCACTGGTCTACCGAACAGTCGCCGAGCACCTCCACCACCGGCCGGAGTTCTGCGGGCACAAGCCTTGGGTCGGATAGTTCGGCGCACGCCTCCGTCCTGCCGAACGCCTCCAGCGCCCGCACGCCTCGGCGAACCAGGTCGGCGACGACGGCGACGATCAAGCTCTGGGACAGGCCCGCGGCACTCGCGTCCGGACCGCACCGTCCGTGCGTGGTGCCCTGCTCGATCCCCATCGAGGTGAGCAATACCGCATCGGGGCTGACCGGTCCGCTTGGGAAGAGCTGCGCGCGCGGCACCGCGCCTGGGGGCGCATAGAACGCGTAGCCGAGGCACGGCGCGTCGTCATCTTCAACGGGCTCGTCGATCGGCGCGTTCGAGGCGATCTGGCCGCAAGATCCCCACTCGAGCATCACCATCGACAGCCAGGCCTCCTTCTCGAATTCCGGGTCGCTGAGGTGATCGCCGCCCCCGAGCGTGGCCGGATCGACTTCCCAGAACACGCATCGGCGGGCGTGCTTGGGCAGCTGCTCGAACGCTTCGAGCCGCAGAGGCGTGATTCGCGCTGACACTAAACTTCCCGGGATCCAGGCGGCGCTGTTACGTGGGACCGCGACTCCAGGATAGGAGCATGAGCGCTCGGCGGCCGGTTTTTGACTCGTTGGCTCACGCGCGGCCGCCCGTGTTTCCAAAGACGTTGTACCGCATGAAGATTCCGTCGCGAAGCGCGCACAGCGGGCTGCGCAGTGATCCTTGTGTCACAGTGACGTAATTTCCCCGTGTCCTTGGTCAGGCTCTTGCAGAGTTCATCAGGTCGACTATTCGCTGCAGATCGTCGACCGACCCGAACTCGACCACGATCTTGCCCTTGCGTTTGCCCAGACTCACCGTGACGCGGGTGTCGAATGCCGTCGAAAGCCGCTCAGCAACATCCTGCAGACCCGGCATGTGAATCGGCTTGCGGCGGGGCGCGGTCGGGGTGGACGGATCCTCCCGGTTCGCCAGCGTCACGGCCTCCTCGGTCGCGCGCACGGAGAGACCCTCGGCGACGATGCGCGCGGCGAGTTCCTCTTGTACCTCCGCGCCACCCTCGAGCGCGAGCAGCGCCCGTGCGTGGCCCGCCGAGAGAACACCTGCGGCGACCCGGCGCTGAACGGCGATCGGTAGGCGTAGCAGTCGAATCATGTTGGTGATCAACGGGCGTGATCGACCGATGCGCGCCGCGAGTTCGTCATGGGTCACCTCGAACTCATCGAGCAACTGCTGATAGGCCGCGGCCTCTTCCAGAGGGTTCAGCTGGGCACGATGAATGTTCTCCAACAAGGCGTCGCGCAGCATGCTGTCGTCGGCGGTCTCCCGCACAATCGCGGGAATGGCGGCCAGACCCGCCTGCTGAGCGGCCCGCCAGCGGCGCTCCCCCATGACGAGCTGGTACCGACCCGGCTGCCCGGATAGACCGCGTACCACGATGGGTTGCATCAGTCCGAATTCGCGGATCGAGTGCACCAGTTCGGCGAGCGCGTCCTCGTCGAACACCTGGCGCGGTTGCCTCGGGTTGCGTTCGATCGCAGATGGGTCGATCTCCCGATACACGGCGCCAACATCGCCCGGCTCCGCCGCGCCGCCGATCACCACATCGGCGGCGGCGTCACCCATCCGATGCCCCATCGAAGCCGAGTTGGAATCGTCGGGCCCCGTCGGGATCAAAGACGCCAGGCCGCGGCCGAGGCCGCTCCTCTTGGGCGGGGTCATCGGGTTTGTCCTCTCTGGGCTGCGCCGCGTTCGGCGAGTTCGCGGCTGGCGTCCATGTAGCTCAGCGCACCGCGTGAGCCCGGGTCGTAGTTCAAGATCGTCATGCCGTAGCCGGGGGCCTCGGACACCTTCACACTGCGCGGGATGACGGTGCCGAGCACCTTGTCGCCGAAGTGTGCGCGGACGTCGGCGGCGACCTGATCCGCAAGCCTGGTCCGGCCGTCGTACATCGTCAGGATGACGGTCGACACTTCGAGCTGAGGGTTGAGGTGCGCCTTGACCATCTCGATCGTGCGGAGCAGCTGTCCCACGCCCTCGAGCGCGTAGTACTCGCACTGAATGGGGATCAGCACCTCGGGCGCCGCGACAAGCGCGTTGATCGTGAGCAGTCCCAGCGACGGCGGGCAGTCGATGAAGACGTAGTCGAAATCGTGGTTGTGGAGCTCCGCAAGCGCGCTGCGGAGCCGGCCTTCGCGCGCGACCATGCTGACCAACTCGATCTCGGCGCCCGCCAGCTCGATGGTGGCGGGCACGCAGAACAGGCGCTCGCTGTGCGGGCTGCGCTGCAGGGTCTGATGCAGCGGGGTCTCGCCGATGAGCACCTCGTACGACGAGGGCGTGCCCGGGTGGTGGTCGACACCGAGGGCGGTGCTGGCATTGCCCTGCGGATCCAGGTCGATGACGAGAACCTTCAGTCCCTGCAGTGCCAGTGCTGCCGCCATGTTGACCGCGGTGGTGGTTTTGCCGACCCCGCCCTTCTGGTTGGCGATCGTGAACACCCGTTGTCTCACCGGCCGCGGCAACCGTGTCTCGGCGTGCAGGAGGCGCACCGCCCGTTCGGCTTCGGCTCCGATAGGCGTGTCGATGACGTCGTCCGAAGCCCATGTTTCACGTGAAACATCGGCACTCCCCGCCGTCCCTATCGGCGGCACAGCACCACCCTCAGACACCGAATTCATCCCCTTCTCCTGCCCGCTCGTGGCGCTCGGCGATTCGCCGAGCGCGGTTCCCCGCGCTGCGCTGTCACCACGGTGACGGGTGGATCCAGATAGTCCACCCCACATGTCACCACCCTGGCATCCACCGCGCCCAACATCTCCATCGCACGCCGGTGCTCATCAACCTCGGCTTCAGCTCGCTGGCCTTTCAGGGCCAGCATCCGACCTCCGGATCGGAGCAGGGGCATACTCCATCGCGTCAGCTTGTCCAATGACGCCACTGCTCTGGACACGACAGCGTCGATCTCCCCCACTTGTTGCCGTACACCTTGTTCCTCGGCTCGGCCACGGACCACGGTGATATCCACGCCGAGGTCGTCGACGACCTCTCGGAGGAAATCGGAGCGCCGCAGAAGCGGCTCGATCAGTGTCACCCGCACGTCCGGCCGGGCCAAGGCTAACGGTATCCCTGGAAGCCCTGCTCCACTACCGATGTCGGCAATCTCGTCTCCGGATCCAAGCAATTCGGCGAGCGCGGCGCTATTGAGAAGATGGCGGTCCCACAATCGGTCCGCTTCGCGGGGCCCGATGATTCCTCGTTCGACACCTGCGCCGGCCAAGATCTGGGCGTACCGCTCGGCCCGTCCCAGACCTTCGCCGAAGACGTCCGCAGCGGCCGGAGGAGGCTCCGGGACATCCCCATGTTTCACGTGAAACATCCTCCGGATCTCCGCGCCAACAGTGGCCGCGGATACGAACTACACAGCTGTAACTCCGTTAGTCGACGAGGACGACTACGCGGCGCGACGGCTCTGCGCCCTCGCTCTCGCTACGCACGCCGTCGACTGCCGCCACGGCATCGTGGACGATCTTGCGCTCGAACGGCGTCATCGGCGACAGCTGCTCGCGCTCGCCGGACTCCAGAACCCGGCGCGCAACCTTGTCCCCCAACGCGGCCAACTCGTCGCGGCGCTTCCGGCGCCAGCGTGCGATGTCCAGCATCAGCCTGCTGCGCTCGCCGGTCTTCTGATGGACCGCAAGCCGCGTCAGCTCCTGGAGCGCATCGAGCACCTCGCCCTTGCGGCCCACGAGCTTGGCGAGGTCCTCGCCACCGTCGATGCTCACGACCGCGCGGTCACCCTCGACGTCCAGGTCGATATCTCCGTCGAAGTCCAGGAGGTCGAGCAGTTCCTCCAGATAGTCGCCGGCGATCTCGCCCTCAGCGACCAGGCGCTCCTCCAGATCCTCGCCGGTGCGCGTAGCCGATTCGTCGCCATTCTGTGACGCTTCCGTCTCCGCAACGTCGGTCTGCTCGTCACGCTCCTGGGTGGCGGGTTCGTCGAAGTCAGTCATCTCCAGTCATCTCCTCATTCGCCGGTCGGTTCCGGTCAACGCTTTCGTTTCTTCGGGCGGGCGCCCGGCCGTGGTGTCGGTCCAGGTTTGGGCGTGCCGTTGCCGCCGCCCTTCGCATTCGGCTTGGCGGGCACGTCCCCGCCTGCTTCGCCGTTCGGCTTTTCGCTGCCCGAGCTCTCGGTCACCTCGAAAGCAGCCGCGTCGTCATCGCTCGCGCCGGCGTCGGTCTTGCGCGCACGCTTCGGCTTGGCGCCCGGTGGTGGTGCGTTGGAGGCTCTCCGCTCGATCGCCTCGAGCTTCTTCGCCTCCTCTTCCTTCTCGATCTTGCCGAACACATAGTGCTGCTGACCGAAGGTCCAGATGTTGTTGGCGAACCAGTACAGGATGATCGCCAGCGGCAGGAACGGCCCGCCGACGACCACGCCGAGCGGGAACACGTAGAGCGCCAGCTTGTTCATCATCGCCGTCTGCGGGTTGGCGGCCGCTTCCGGACTCTGCCGCGCCACCGATGCCCGGCTGTTGAAGTACGTGGCGACGCCCGCCGCGATCATCAGCGGTACGCCGACGGCGATCACCGCCGGCCGGCTGAACGCCCCGTAATCCGTGAACGCCTCGATCCCCGTCTTCTGGATCATGGACGCGCCCCATGGTGCGCCGAACAGATTGGCGTCCAGGAAGTTTCCGACGTCGGCCGCGCTGAAAACGTAGTTTCCGAGGCTTCGGTTCTCGTCGACCGTCAGATCCAGATGCCCGATTCCGACTCCGCCGGTCCGGTTGAACGACCGCAGTACGTGGTACAGCCCGAGGAACACCGGGATCTGCGCCAGCATCGGCAGGCAGCCCAGGATCGGGTTGAACCCGTGTTCCTTCTGAAGCTTCTGCATCTCCAGGGCCATCCGCTGGCGGTCCTTGCCGTACTTTTTTTGCAGCGCCTTTATCTGGGGCTGCAGCTCCTGCATCTGCCGCGTGGTCCGGATCTGCCGAACGAACGGCTTGTACAGGATCGCGCGCAGGGTGAAGACCAGGAACATCACCGAGAGGCCCCACGCGAAGAAATTCGACGGGCCAAGCAGGAACCCGAACAGCTTGTACCAGACCCACATGATCGCCGACACCGGGTAGTAGATGATGTCGAGGCTGAACCAATCAAACAACCGACTTGCTCCTGACGTCGTCGATGGCGCACTCCGGGTCAGACCCGTGGCGCTCGGGTATTGGGTCCCATCCTCCTCGATGCCACGGACCGCACTTCGCGAGCCGGACCATCGCCAACCATCCGCCGCGGACGACCCCGTATTCCCGCAGGGCTTCCACCGCGTATTGACTGCACGTCGGGGTGAACCGACACGTGGGCAACCGCAACGGAGAGACGGTGTTGCGATAGAGCTGGATCAGATAGATGAGAACACGGGCCATCATCGCTTGGTCCCGTCGAGCAATTGCGCCTTCGTCAGTGCCGCGCGCAACTGCTGCTCGAGCCGGGCCGAGATGGCGTTACTGCTACTGGGAAGTGCGCGGATCACGATGCGATCGGCCGGGTCGAGGTCATCGATGACGGACCGGGCCACGTGTCGGAGCCGACGAGCCACCTGATGTCGTTGCACCGATCCGCCCACCGACTTCGCCACCACGAGCCCTACCTTCGGGCCGGTTTGATCGGGGTCGGCGGAGCGGCGGGCGTGCACCACGATATCGGGCTGCACCGCCCGCACCCCTCGATTGACTGTGGCACCGAATTCCCTGGATCGCGTCATCCGGTTCCGCGCCGGAAGCACCGCGCTGGATCCTGCGTCGTTTACGCAGTCAGCTTGCGACGGCCCTTACCGCGCCGGCCGGAAACGATCGCCCGACCTGCCCGTGTCCGCATCCGCAGCCGAAACCCGTGCACCCGCGCACGGCGCCGATTGTTGGGCTGAAAGGTCCGCTTGCCCTTGGCCACGGCTGTCACTCCTTGTTGCGTCTGGCAACCACATCCGACGCACAGGCCAGGATGCGATCCCCGTTGGTAAGCTCTTCTTCTCGCTCGCTAACCGGC
Organism: uncultured Actinomycetota bacterium; assembly: GCA_963756865.1. Lineage (GTDB taxonomy): Bacteria > Actinomycetota > Actinomycetes > Mycobacteriales > Mycobacteriaceae > Mycobacterium. The sequence continues at coordinate 93,503 of CAVWPQ010000035.1, forward strand.
GCGGGCTCCGGGTCTTCCGGATCGCAGCCGTGTCACCACGTACGGGCGACTGTTCGAGGGTACTGACGAGATTTCCCTAGGTCAAACCCACCTCAGCGGCCATCGGAAACATCTCATCAGTCACAGTGGTAACCGCCCCCGCGTTGCCGAAAAGTTGCCCCCAGGCAATGTCGCGGAATTGTTGGCGGATGCGCAGAAAACTGTTAGCTTCTGCCAATGCCGTTCCGACTCGGGGCGGCGACCAGACAACGACGCGAGGGAGCCCGACAGGTCGCGAGCCCACAGTGCATGACGACTGTGACGAGCCCAGACCTGCGGCGACCTCGCCGGTAGACAACAGAGCGGCGGCGACTGTTCTTATCCACAGCCTGTGGATAACTATGTGGACAGTTCGTCCTCGTTCCTTTGGTGGTCCCTTGGACCGGCCTAAGGGGGTACCAGTCATTGACAGCTGACCCCGACCCTCCCTTCGTCGCCGTGTGGAACACCGTGCTTGCCGAACTCAACGGCGACACCCCGGTGTCCGGTCCGACCAATGGCGAATCGGTTGCACCGAATCTCACCCCCCAGCAAAGGGCCTGGTTGAAGCTCGTCAAACCGCTCGTCATCACCGAGGGCTTTGCCCTCCTGTCGGTGCCGACGAGTTTTGTGCAGAACGAGATCGAACGGCATCTTCGCGAGCCGATCATCTCCGCATTGAGCCGTCAGCTGGGACAGCGCGTCGAACTCGGGGTGAGAATCGCCAGCCCCGGCCCCGAAGACTCGGATGACGCTCTCTCCCCACCCCCGGATATCCACCCCGATCACGACGCCGACGAGATCGACGAAGTCAGCGAAGCTCTCGCCAGCGCGGAAGAGAGCTGGCCGACGTACTTCTCCAGCGGGCCCCGCAAGATCGTGGCGGGCGACGCCGAGTCCATCGGTCTGAATCGGCGCTACACATTCGACACCTTCGTCATCGGCGCATCGAACCGCTTCGCTCACGCGGCGAGCCTGGCCATTGCCGAAGCACCGGCGCGCGCCTACAACCCGCTCTTCATCTGGGGTGAATCCGGACTCGGCAAGACTCATCTACTGCACGCCGCAGGAAACTACGCCCAGCGGCTGTTTCCCGGGATGCGCGTCAAGTACGTCTCGACCGAGGAATTCACCAACGACTTCATCAACTCGCTGCGCGATGACCGCAAGGCGTCGTTCAAGCGGAGTTACCGCGACATCGACGTGCTCCTCGTCGACGACATCCAGTTCATCGAGGGCAAGGAAGGCATCCAGGAGGAGTTCTTCCACACCTTCAACACACTTCACAATGCGAACAAGCAGATCGTCATCTCCTCGGACCGACCGCCCAAACAGCTGGCGACTCTCGAGGACCGCCTTCGGACCAGGTTCGAATGGGGTTTGATCACCGACGTCCAGCCGCCGGAGCTCGAGACGCGCATCGCGATCCTTCGCAAGAAGGCCCAGATGGATCGCCTCGACGTTCCAGATGACGTCCTCGAGCTCATCGCCAGCAGCATCGAGCGAAACATCCGTGAACTCGAGGGTGCGCTCATCCGCGTCACGGCGTTCGCATCGCTGAACAAGACCCCGATCGACAAGTCGCTCGCCGAAATCGTGCTTCGTGACTTGATCGCCGACGTCAACAGCATTCAGATCGGCACCGCGGGCATCATGGCCGCCACCGCCGAGTACTTCGAGACCACCGTCGAAGAGCTCCGCGGCCCTGGCAAGACCAGAGCGCTGGCTCAGTCCCGGCAGATCGCCATGTATCTGTGCCGCGAGCTCACCGACCTGTCGCTGCCCAAGATCGGCCAGGCGTTCGGCCGCGATCACACCACGGTCATGTACGCCGAGAAGAAGATCCGCGGCGAGATGGCGGAGCGCCGCGAGGTGTTCGATCAGGTCAAGGAATTGACCACACGCATCCGTCAGCGCGCCAAGCGCTGAACGCATCGCAAAAATTCTTCAAAAAACTTCTGCCCCCAGTGCCACAGCGGTCACATCCCACGCCTGTGCACACGGGTGTGGAAACTTGCTGAATATCTTCGGCCTGCGGTTGCGTTTCGTGCACAACACCGCAAGCGTCCACAGGTCTTCCAAAGCCAGTCGTCACTCGTTCACAAGTAACTCACAACCCGATACAAGGTTCGTCCTGCGTTTACCGCGGTTCATCCACAGCTTCCACAGGCCCTAATACTGTTGCTTTTCTATCTACGTAGTTTTCCCTCAGAAGAGACGTCTTGGGGACACCGCGTCACGACACGTCGGAGGCACGTTGCTGACCTCCGTTGTCACCCCGATCGATTAGCTTTCAAGATGGGGCGGAAAGCTCTACGGTGGGTCTTCGACAGCCGTTACGGTCGTCGCAGCGATATTGGGGGACCGATGCGAAAGCATCCCGAACGCGCTGGTTGAGCACGAGTTTGTGAGTTGATCGAAGGGACACTATGGCTGTGGCGACAACGACGGTTGGTCTCTCCGATCTGAAGTTCCGGCTGGTGCGCGAGGACTTCGCCGACGCCGTGGCCTGGGTGGCGCGTAATCTGCCGACCCGGCCGACGGTTCCCGTGCTGGCCGGCGTGCTGCTGACCGGGACCGACGAGGGCCTGAAGATCTCCGGATTCGATTACGAGGTTTCCGCTGAAGTGCAGGTTGCGGCCGAGATCGCCTCTCCGGGAAGCGTTTTGGTGTCTGGTCGACTGTTGTCGGATATCACCCGCGCACTTCCTGCCAAACCGGTGGATGTCAGCGTCGAAGGAACTCGGGTGCTGCTGAACTGCGGCAGCGCGAAATTCTCGCTGCCCACGATGGCCGTCGAGGACTATCCGACACTGCCTGCCCTGCCCGATGACACGGGCGTCATCTCCGCCGAACTGTTCTCCGAGGCGATCGGTCAGGTCGCGGTGGCCGCAGGCCGGGACGACACGCTGCCGATGTTGACGGGTATTCGTGTCGAAATCTCCGGTGAGACCGTGGTTTTGGCCGCCACCGACCGCTTCCGGCTGGCCGTGCGCGAACTGACCTGGTCGACAGATGCGGCCGACATCGAGGCCGCCGTGCTGGTACCGGCCAAGACCCTGTCGGAAGCCGCGAAAGCGGGAACCGGCGCCGGTGACGTGCACCTATCGCTCGGAGCAGGCGCGACGGTCGGTAAGGAGGGGCTGCTCGGTATTCGCAGCGACGGGAAGCGCAGCACCACCCGCCTGCTCGACGCGGAGTTTCCGAAGTTTCGTCAGCTGCTGCCGACCGAGCACACCGCCGTCGCCACCATCGGTGTCGCCGAACTCACCGAGGCGATCAAGCGCGTGGCCCTGGTCGCTGATCGCGGCGCGCAGGTTCGGATGGAGTTCGCCGACGATGTGCTCAAATTGTCGGCGGGTGCCGATGATGTCGGCCGGGCGGAAGAGGATATTGCGGTGACGTTCGCAGGCGAGCCCCTGACGATCGCCTTCAATCCGACCTATCTGACCGACGGGCTCGGTTCGTTGCATACGGACCGTGTGACGTTCGGCTTCACCACACCCAGCCGTCCTGCAGTGTTGCGGCCGGCTGGCGACGATGACGATGGCACGGGCGGCGCGGGTGCCGGACCGTTCCCTGCCGCCGAAACCGACTATGTCTACCTGTTGATGCCGGTGCGGCTCCCTGGCTAGGGTTTCCGCCCCGCAATAAGAGAGGCGCTACATGCAATTAGGTTTGATCGGCCTCGGCAAGATGGGCTTCAACATGCGCGAGCGTTTGCGCGAGGGGGGTCACGAGGTGATTGGTTACGACCCCCGTCCCGAGGTCAGCGATGTGCCGACGTTGGCCGCGCTCGCCGAGGCGCTCGAAGCGCCGCGCGTTGTGTGGGTGATGGTGCCATCCGGACCGATCACCGACGGGACGATCACTGATCTCGCCAAGGAGCTGAGCGACGGCGACATGGTCATCGACGGCGGGAACTCGCGCTACACCGAGGACGGCCCCCACGCAAAAATGTTGGCCGAAAAGGGAATTGCCTACATCGACGCCGGAGTGTCTGGAGGCATCTGGGGCCTGGCGGAGGGTTACGGGCTGATGGTCGGCGGCAGCGACGCCGATGTGGAACGCGCGATGCCGATCTTCGACACACTGCGTCCGCCTGGACCTCGCGAAGACGGGTTCGTGCACGCGGGCCCTGTCGGTGCGGGGCATTTCGCGAAAATGGTGCACAACGGCATCGAATACGCCCTGATGACGGCATATGCCGAAGGCTATGAGGTACTCGCGGCGGAGGATCTGATCAAGGATCCGCAGGCCGTCTACCAGGCGTGGACGAACGGCACCGTGGTTCGGTCCTGGTTGCAGCAACTGCTGGCAAAGGCACTGAAGGAGGATCCGGGTCTCAACGACATCAGCGGTTACACCGAGGATTCGGGCGAGGGTCGCTGGACCGTCGAGGAGGCGATCCGGTTGCGGGTTCCGGTGCCCAGCATCGCGGCCGCCCTGTTCGCCCGGTTCCTCTCGCGCCAGGATGACTCGCCGACGATGAAGGCCGTCGCCGCACTGCGTAACCAATTCGGTGGCCACGCGGTGAAGCGGGTCAGCGAGTCCGGATAGCGCTTGTTCGTCCGCCACCTGGCACTACAGGATTTCCGGTCATGGGCCAGGGTCGATCTCGACCTCGAGCCGGGACGAACGGTGTTCGTCGGTCCCAACGGCTACGGCAAGACGAATCTCGTTGAAGCACTGTGGTATTCGTCGACCCTGGGATCCCACCGGGTGGCCTCCGACGCCCCGTTGATCCGGGCCGGCGCCGATCGGGCGATCATCTCCACAATCGTCGTCAACGAAGGCCGCGAGCTCGCGATCGACCTCGAGGTGATGGCCGGGCGTGCGAATAAGGCGCGGCTGAATCGGTCGCCCGTCCGCTCGGCGCGGGAAGTGCTCGGTGTTCTGCGCGCGGTGATGTTCGCTCCTGAAGATCTGGCGCTGGTGCGCGGCGATCCTGCGGAGCGACGCCGTTACCTCGACGAACTCGCCACCACACGCCGCCCGCGAATCGCGGCGGTTCGCTCCGACTACGACAAGGTGCTGCGGCAGCGCACCGCACTGCTCAAGACTGCCGCGGGCGCCAGGCATCGCGGTGACCGCAGCGTCGCCGAGACCCTCGATGTGTGGGACGGGCATCTCGCCGCGCACGGTGCGCAGCTCATCGCGGCACGAGTGGAGCTCGTCAACGAGCTCTACCCGGAAGTCGAGAAGGCGTATCAACTGCTGGCGCCGGGATCGCGGCCCGCGGCTATTCACTACCGCAGCAAGGTCGAGCAGATCGACGGGCAGAACGACACCGCGGAGTTCTTCGAGGCGGCGCTGCTCGACGCACTGGCCCGCAGCCGCAACGCCGAGATCGAGCGAGGTGTCTGTCTGGTCGGCCCGCACCGCGATGATCTCGAACTCCGTCTCGGCGACCAGGTCGCCAAAGGCTTTGCAAGCCACGGGGAATCATGGTCGATGGCCCTGGCTCTGCGGCTCGCGGCCTATGAATTGCTCCGCTCGGAAGGCGGTGATCCGGTGCTGCTGCTCGACGACGTGTTCGCCGAACTGGACGCCAACCGCCGCCGGGCGCTGGCAGGCGTCGCGGCCTCGGCAGAACAAGTGTTGGTGACAGCGGCGGTTGGCGATGACATTCCGAGCGACTGGGACGCGCGAAGGATAGAGATCTCGATGCGCGACGACGACGACGGCCGAATCTCAATGGTGGAAGCGTGAGGCCAAACAAATGACTGACCACGACGAGCCCGAGGACCGCTCGCCCACTCCCCCGGACCACCTCGCCGGATTGTCCGGGATGGACCTCGTGCGCCGAACACTGGAAGAAGCCAGAGGCGTAGCCCGCAGCCAGGGCAAGGATGTCGGCCGCGGCCGCAACTCCCCCACCACCCCGCGTCGGGTGGCGGGCCGGCGCCGGAGTTGGTCGGGGCCGGGGCCCGACAGCCGCGACCCGCAGACGCTCGGTTCGGTGACAAGCGACATCGCCAAGACCCGCGGCTGGTCGGGGCGGGTCGCCGAAGGCACGGTCTTCGGGCAGTGGCAGGCCGTCGTCGGTGAGCAGATCGCCGAGCACGCGACCCCGACCTCGCTACGCGAGGGAGTCCTCAGCATTTCCGCCGAATCGACGGCGTGGGCGACCCAATTACGGATGGTGCAGGCGCAACTTCTGGCTAAAATCGCGGCAGCCGTCGGCGATGGCGTGGTGACATCGCTGAGGATCGGCGGTCCGGTGGCGCCGTCGTGGCGGAAGGGCCGCTATCACATCGCGGGCCGCGGGCCGCGCGACACCTACGGATGAGCGCCGTTTCACCAGTTGGCTGAGAGCCGCGAGAAGGCCGCAGGGCCTGTTCTCAAGCGTCCTGACGCACCTTAGATCGAGAAATTCCACAGACGGCGTAAATAGGTGTGCAGAAACGCGGCCTCAGAATCGGTCCTGTCGCTAGTTGACGGTAGACTGGGCGAGTGACTTGCCGGCGGTACCAACACCGCCAGAGCCCCACCCCCAGCCTCACACCACCGAGAAGTAAGGATGCCGGCGAACGTGCCTGCCGCTAAGAAGACCGCGCCCCCCGCAAAAAGCTCAAAAAAGAAGGAGTACGGCGCCTCCGCGATCACCGTGCTCGAGGGTTTGGAGGCGGTCCGCAAACGACCCGGCATGTATATCGGCTCCACGGGTGAGAGAGGTCTGCACCACCTCGTCTGGGAGGTCGTGGACAACGCGGTCGACGAGGCGATGGGCGGCCACGCGACCCGAGTCGACGTCAGAATCCTGGAAGACGGCGGCGTCGAGGTACGCGACGACGGCCGCGGTATCCCGGTCGAGATGCACTCCAGCGGCGCACCGACGGTCGACGTGGTGATGACGCAGCTGCACGCGGGCGGAAAGTTCGGCGGCGAGAACAGCGGTTACGCGGTCAGCGGCGGCCTGCACGGGGTCGGCGTCTCCGTGGTCAACGCACTGTCCACCCGGCTCGAGGTCGACATCTCGCGTGACGGATACGAGTGGTTCCAGTCCTACGACAAGGCGATGCCGGGCACCCTCAAGCAGGGCGAGGCCACCAAGAAGACCGGAACCACGGTTCGGTACTGGGCGGATCCGGACGTCTTCGAGACCACGAACTACGACTTCGAGACGGTGGCCCGACGGCTGCAGGAGATGGCCTTCCTCAACAAGGGGCTGACCATCACGCTGGCCGATGAGCGGGTGACCCGCGAGGAAGTCACCGACGAGGTTGTCAGCGATACCGCCGAGGCGCCGAAGTCCGCCGATGAGAAGGCGGCAGAAGAGGCGGCTCCGCACAAGACGAAGAACCGCACCTTCCTCTATCCGGGCGGCTTGGTCGACTACGTCAAACACATCAACCGCACGAAGACCGCGATCCAGCAGAGCATCATCGACTTCGACGGCAAGGGTGAGGGCCACGAGGTCGAGATCGCCATGCAGTGGAATGCCGGTTATTCGGAGTCGGTCCACACGTTCGCCAACACGATCAACACCCATGAGGGCGGCACCCACGAGGAGGGCTTCCGCGCGGCTCTGACTTCGGTGGTCAACAAGTATGCCAAGGACAAGAAGCTTCTCAAGGAGAAAGATCCGAACCTGACGGGCGACGACATCCGCGAGGGCCTGGCCGCCGTCATCTCGGTGAAGGTCAAAGAGCCGCAGTTCGAGGGCCAGACCAAGACCAAACTCGGCAACACCGAGGTCAAGTCATTCGTTCAGAGAATCTGCAACGAGCAGATGAGCCACTGGTTCGAGGCGAACCCCGCCGAGGCGAAAACGGTTGTGAACAAAGCGGTTTCGTCGGCACAAGCTCGTATGGCGGCTCGCAAGGCCCGCGAGCTGGTTCGGCGCAAGAGCGCCACTGACATCGGTGGGCTGCCCGGCAAGTTGGCCGACTGCCGCTCCACCGACCCCCGTAAGTCCGAGCTCTACGTGGTGGAGGGCGACTCCGCGGGCGGTTCGGCGAAGAGCGGTCGCGATTCGATGTTCCAGGCGATCCTTCCGTTGCGCGGCAAGATCATCAACGTCGAGAAGGCGCGCATCGACCGCGTCCTGAAGAACACCGAAGTCCAGGCGATCATCACCGCATTGGGCACCGGCATCCACGACGAGTTCGATCTTTCCAAGCTGCGCTACCACAAGATCGTGTTGATGGCCGACGCCGACGTCGACGGCCAGCACATCTCGACACTGCTGCTGACCCTGTTGTTCCGCTTCATGAAACCGCTGGTCGAGAACGGCCACATCTTCCTGGCCCAGCCGCCGCTGTACAAGCTGAAGTGGCAGCGCTCCGAGCCCGAGTTCGCCTACTCCGACCGCGAGCGCGACGGGCTTCTCGAGGCGGGAAAGAAGGCAGGCAGGAAGATCAACGTCGACGACGGCATCCAGCGTTACAAGGGTCTTGGCGAGATGGACGCAAGGGAACTGTGGGAGACGACCATGGATCCGTCGGTGCGGGTGCTCCGCCAGGTCACGCTCGATGATGCGGCCGCCGCCGACGAACTGTTCTCGATCCTGATGGGCGAGGACGTCGAGGCGCGCCGAAGCTTCATCACGCGCAATGCCAAAGACGTTCGCTTCTTGGATGTTTAGCGAAGTTTCGCCGACGAACTAGGACTGAAATCACATGACTGACACCACGTTGCCGCCAGGCGACGAAGCAGGAGACCGCATCGAGCCGGTCGACATCCAGCAGGAGATGCAGCGCAGCTACATCGACTACGCGATGAGCGTGATCGTCGGCCGCGCGCTGCCGGAGGTGCGCGACGGCCTCAAACCGGTGCACCGCCGAGTGCTCTACGCCATGTACGACTCGGGTTTCCGGCCCGACCGCAGCCACGCGAAATCCGCACGCTCCGTTGCCGAGACGATGGGTAACTACCACCCGCACGGCGACTCCTCGATCTACGACACCCTGGTCCGAATGGCGCAGCCGTGGTCGCTGCGCTACCCACTTGTCGACGGGCAGGGCAACTTCGGCTCGCCGGGCAACGATCCGCCGGCCGCAATGCGGTACACAGAGGCGCGCCTCACGCCGCTGGCGATGGAGATGCTTCGTGAAATCGACGAGGAGACAGTCGATTTCATCCCGAACTACGACGGCCGGGTCCAGGAGCCGACGGTCCTGCCGAGCCGGTTCCCCAACCTGCTGGCCAACGGTTCGGGCGGCATCGCCGTCGGCATGGCGACGAACATGCCGCCGCACAACCTGCGCGAGCTCGCCGAGGCCGTGTACTGGTGCCTGGACAACCACGACGCCGACGAGGAAGCCACGCTCAAGGCCGTCACCAAAGTGGTCAAGGGCCCGGACTTCCCCACCTCGGGTCTGATCGTCGGGTCTCAGGGGATCAACGACACCTACACCACCGGGCGCGGGTCGATCCGGATGCGTGGTGTGGTCGAGATCGAGGAGGACTCGCGGGGCCGGACCGGCATCGTCATCACCGAGCTGCCGTACCAGGTCAACCACGACAACTTCATCACCTCGATCGCCGATCAGGTCCGCGACGGCAAGATGACCGGCATCTCGAACATCGAGGACCAGTCCAGCGACCGGGTCGGGCTCCGGATCGTCGTCGAGATCAAGCGCGACGCCGTGGCCAAGGTGGTGCTGAACAACCTCTACAAGCACACCCAGTTGCAAACCAGCTTCGGCGCCAACATGCTGTCGATCGTCGACGGTGTGCCGCGCACTCTGCGGCTGGACCAGCTGATCCGGCACTACGTCGACCACCAGATCGACGTCATCTTCAGGCGCACCACCTACCGGCTGCGCAAGGCCAACGAACGGGCCCACATCCTGCGCGGTCTGGTCAAGGCGCTCGACGCGCTCGACGAGGTGATCGCCTTGATCCGCGCATCGGCGACCGTCGACGTGGCCCGCCAGGGCTTGATCGAGCTTCTCGACATCGACGACATCCAAGCGCAGGCGATCCTCGACATGCAGCTGCGCAGGCTGGCCGCACTGGAACGCCAGAAGATCGTCGACGACCTGGCCAAGATCGAAGCCGAGATCGCCGACCTGGAAGACATCCTCGCCAAGCCCGAGCGGCAGCGGTCCATCGTCCACGACGAGCTCAAGGAGCTCGTCGACAAGTACGGCGACGGCCGGCGCACTAAGATCATCGCGGCCGACGGAGACGTCGCCGACGAGGATCTGATCGCCCGCGAGGACGTGGTCGTCACGATCACTGAAACCGGCTACGCCAAGCGCACTAAGACCGACCTGTACCGCAGCCAGAAGCGCGGCGGAAAGGGCGTTCAGGGCGCCGGCCTCAAGCAGGACGACATCGTCAACCACTTCTTCGTCTGCTCGACCCACGACTGGATCCTGTTCTTCACCACACAGGGCCGGGTGTACCGCGCCAAGGCATATGACCTGCCAGAGGCGTCGCGCACAGCCCGCGGCCAGCACGTCGCGAACCTGCTGGCGTTCCAGCCGGAGGAGCGGATCGCGCAGGTCATCCAGATCAAGACCTACGAGGACGCGCCGTACCTGGTGCTGGCCACGAAGAACGGTCTGGTCAAGAAGTCGAAGCTGACCGATTTCGACTCGAACCGCTCCGGCGGCATCGTCGCGGTGAACCTGCGCGACGGTGACGAGCTGGTCGGCGCCGTCCTGTGCGCCGCCGAGGACGACCTGTTGTTGGTATCGGCAAAGGGCCAGTCGATCCGCTTCTCGGCGACCGACGAGGCGCTGCGGCCGATGGGCCGGGCAACCTCGGGTGTGCAGGGCATGCGGTTCAACACCGACGATGCGCTGCTGTCTCTGAACGTGGTCGTTCCTGACACGTTCCTGCTGGTCGCGACGGCGGGCGGGTATGCCAAGCGCACCGCCATCGACGAGTACCCCGTACAGGGCCGCGGCGGCAAAGGGGTATTGACCATCCAGTTCGACAAGCGACGTGGCAGTCTGGTTGGAGCGCTGGTGGTCGATGACGAAACCGAGCTCTACGCGATCACGTCGGGCGGAGGCGTCATCCGCACCGCCGCGCGCCAGGTTCGCAAGGCCGGACGCCAGACCAAGGGTGTTCGGTTGATGAACCTGGGCGCGGGCGCGACACTGATTGCGATAGCACGCAACGCAGAGGAGAGCGACGTCGACGAGGCCGACGAGTAGGCCAGGCGACGTGACCGACGTTAAGGAGCCGTAGTGACTTCACCGAACGAGGCGGGTTACCCGCACTCGGCCGACGGTAGTGGCAACGGCTCCGCACCCGATGATCCCGAAACGGGCTCGATCGGCAATGCGGTGGGCCGAGACGTTCCGCCGTGGCAACGCGGGCCTGCGTCGCGGGCGGCGCAGAAGCAGTCGCCTCGTACGCCGAGCAGGCCGGAGCCGCGCCCGTCCGGCCACGCTCCTGGAGCCGATGCCCGGCTGAACAGCTTCATCTCCGGCGGAGCGTCAGCACAGGCCGAGCAGGCACCGCCGCGCAGCGAGCCGGCGGTCAGTGAGGCCTATGCCAGTGAGTTGCCGGACCTGTCGGGTGCGCCGTCTCGCCCACCGCAGCGAAAGGCCGCACCCGAGCGCAGTGAGCCGGCGGTGCGACCGGCCTCGCCCGGCCGTGTCCAGGTGGCCGGTCGCACCCAGTCGGGGCCGGTGCGGGCGAGCATGCAGATCCGTCGGATCGACCCGTGGAGTGCGCTGAAGGTCTCGTTGGTGCTTTCGGTCGCGTTGTTCTTCGTCTGGATGATCGCGGTCGCGTTCCTGTATCTCGTGCTCGGCGGCATGGGCGTGTGGAGCAAGCTGAACAGCAACGTCGGCGACCTGCTCACCAGCGCAAGCGGCCAGGCAGGCGGCGAGCTGGTGTCCAGCGGCACGATCTTCGGAGGCGCCGCGCTGATCGGGTTGGTGAACATCGTGCTGCTGACGGCGATGGCGACCGTCGGTGTGTTCATCTACAACCTGACCACCGATCTGGTCGGCGGCATCGAGGTCACGCTGGCCGACCGCGATTGATCCGGTTTGGGCGAAGCGTCGCAATTACGGTAATCTCGGCGCTCGGCCATATGCGTTACGGGCCTATAGCTCAGGCGGTTAGAGCGCTTCGCTGATAACGAAGAGGTCGGAGGTTCGAGTCCTCCTAGGCCCACGGAAAGGGTCACCATGAGACGACTGGTTCTGCTGGTCGCGGCGGTGGCACTAGCGGTACTCGTGGTGCGGTCGCGGTCACGCGTGGAGGTGTGGCACGCAGCTGCCGATCAGCCGTCCGCATAAGGGGCCTTAGCTCAGTTGGTAGAGCGCTGCCTTTGCAAGGCAGAAGTCAGGGGTTCGAATCCCCTAGGCTCCACAAGTTCTTCGGTACCTAGGCCGGCGTCAGCCGCATAACCGGAATCCGGCGTGTGCCACTGCGCTTTTCATGTAGCGCGAACACCTGATTGAGGCGTTCGGTGGCGAGCGCGTAGAGCCGGTCGCGGTCAGGACCCTCGGCCTCCTGTGCGACGAATCGGCCGCCGCGCTCGCCGATGTGCAGTTCGCATTCCGGATTGACTGACAGATTGTGAAACCACGCAGGATGCCGCGCACCGCCGTAGTTCGACGCGATGAGGATCACGGCGTCCCGGGACGAGAGGCGAGGTCGACCCTGGGAATGCCATTGACCGTGTCGGTGGACATGATGTGTCCACGGTCTCGCCGGAAAATGGATACATGTCCGATTTGGACAATCTCCTCCGGGTGAGTGACAGAAGCGCCCGCCACCCCCGAAGGGATGGCGGGCGTTTGAGGAGGCCTGCTTCTACTTCTTGAAAGCGTCCTTGACCTTCTCGCCTGCGTCTTTCAGGCTCGACTTCGCCTGGTCGGAGCGGCCCTCGTTCTCGGTGCTCTTGTCGCCGGTGACCTTGCCGAGGCCTTCCTTCGCCTTACCGGCCAGATCCTCGATCTTGTTGCTCGCTTTGTCTTCTGTGCCCATGGCAAATCGCCCTCTCTGAGTGGGAAAATCCGGCTCGGAACTGAACCGATGCCACGGGATACCTCGACCAGGCCAATACGAAACCCTTGGTGCGGAAATCGACACCAGGGGCGTCAGGGCTTCGGTGTCACCTCGACGCTCGGCGGCCGCGGAGACGGGTCGGGTTGCATGGACCGGCGGATGATCGAAAACGTCACCGCGCCAACGGCAATCACCCCGACCGCAGCGACTGCGAGGACGACCGGACGGGGCCGCCGCTTGGCCTTGCGGGCATCTGCGATCGCCTGCGGCAGGTTGGCGATGACCTCCTGCGCCGCAGCGAGTTCCTGCGCGATGGTCTCCTGCGCATCCTCTAGCTCTTTGGCGAGCCGGCTCTTCTCGAGGCGCTGACGGAGGTTGTCGGCCGCCGACGCGGCGCCCTGCCAGGTGAGTCCGACACCGCCCCGCGTCACGTCGACGGGCCCGACCGCGGTGTAGCGCAGGCCACGCGACAATCGCTGCCCTGGAGTCAGTCGGGCGTCGCTGTTCATGCTCATCTCCACCTCTTTCGCGGTCCTGTTGCGCATCGGTACCACCCTGCCATCATCGGCAAGTCAACGGTGCCCGGTTCGCAGTCAACCCCGCGTGGCAGACTGACTTCCCGTGACGAGCCCCATTCAGACAGCGACCGCGACCCTGCACACCAATCGTGGTGACATCAAGATCGCACTGTTCGGAAACCACGCCCCCAAGACCGTCGCGAATTTCGTCGGCCTGGCACAGGGCGACAAGGACTACAGCACCGAGAACGCCTCCGGCGGCACCTCCGGCCCGTTCTATGACGGCGCCGTGTTCCACCGGGTGATCGACGGTTTCATGATTCAGGGCGGCGACCCGACCGGAACCGGTCGCGGCGGTCCCGGTTACCAGTTCGACGACGAGTTCCATCCGGAGCTGCAGTTCGACAAGCCCTACCTGCTGGCGATGGCGAATGCCGGGCCCGGCACCAACGGCTCCCAGTTCTTCGTGACGGTCGGCAAGACGCCGCACCTTAACCGCAAGCACACAATCTTCGGCGAGGTCGTCGACCCGGAGTCGCAGAAGGTCGTCGATGCCATCGCATCCACCTCGGTCGACCGCAGCGACCGGCCGACCGAACCGGTCGTGATTGAGTCGATCACCGTCTCCTGACCTGACCGACCTAGCGGCCGGCCAGCCCGGCCGCGGTCAGGGCGTCGAGCACGTCGAGTGGGTCAGCACCCAGATCCCACCGGGTGAGGACGAACAGCCGATCGTCGTTGGTATCGATCTCGAGTAAGCGGACTTTTCGAGCGATCCGCCGGAATTCGGTGATCCGGATGATCTTGATGTCGGCCTTTGTGAGTCGGTGTGCGCGCAGCGCACCGCGGATCAATAGACTGTCGTCGCTAATTGCCAGCTTCGGCCGCGCGCGCCAAGAAAGTGTTGCAAACACCAGCAGTCCGGCAGCGGCAATGATCGCGAGGATCCGGCCGGGGGCGTCTGTGACTAGGGTCACAGCGGCGGTAGCCATTATCAAGCCGACTACGCCGCATGCTGCGACTCCGGAAGCAGGTGGGCTCCACTCAGTTTGCTGCACGGGTAATCCACACCCCTTTACCCCGGTTTATAGGGTTATCCACAAGTGCTATCCCCAATGGGGATGAATCACAACGATGTGATTGGGTGACCATCAAGTTGCCAAACGGGTAACGCGTCGAGTCCAAGATAAATTCATCAGGACCTATCCGACCGTCACCGCCAACGCATTGTCAGCAACAAACCGGTGATCATGAAAGCAAAGGCGATCGCGTAGTTCCACGGCCCGAGTTCGGCCAGGAACGGAATCGACGACGACGCCAGTTGGAACACCAACAGCCAGGCGAGGCCGACGACCATCAAACCGAGGAAGAACACCACGAACCAGACGCTCGACGGGCCGGCCTTCACCTTGACCGGGGTACGGCTCACCGTGCTGGTGGTGAAGTCGTTCTTCTTGCGGACCTTCGACTTGGGCATGTCTACCTTCACAAACACTCGGCGCCACAGGTGCGACGATGAAGCAGGATTCACCTATGAGGTTAACGTAGGTCGGCCGCAGGTAGAGAATGCGACAGGGGAGCAGCGATGACGGAGTCCGGGCGGCGGTCCGCATGGCGCTTCGGCGTACCGCTGGTCTGCCTGCTGGCCGGGCTGCTGCTCGCGGCCACCCACGGGGTTTCGGGCGGCGACGAGATCAGGCGAAGCGACGCGCCCCGGTTGGTCGACCTTGTCCGCGAGGCCCAGCAGTCGGTTGACCGGCTCAGCGGGCAGCGAGACGGGCTCGCCACCGAGATCGACTCCCACCACGGTGGATCGCCAGGCGCCCACTCCGCGCTCGAAGCGATTCAGAAGCGCAACGTCGTCCTGTCCGCCGACGCGGGACTCGATCCGATGCGCGGGCCGGGGCTGGTGGTCACCCTCACCGACGCCCAACGCGACGCCAACGGCCGCTTTCCGCGGGATGCGTCACCCGACGACCTGGTCGTGCATCAGCAGGATATCCAGGCGGTGCTCAATGCGTTGTGGAGCGGCGGCGCCGAGGGTATCCAGATGCAGGATCAGCGGATCATCGGGACGTCCGCGCCGCGGTGCGTCGGCAACACCCTTCTGCTGAACGGTCGCACCTACAGCCCGCCGTACGTGATCACCGCGGTCGGCGACGCCGCCGCCATGCAGGCAGCCCTTGCGGCCTCTCCGCTCGTGACGATCTACAAGCAGTACGTCGTGCGCTTCGGGCTCGGGTACACAGAGGATCCGAGCGCGTCGGTCGATCTGGTCGGGCACACCGATCCGGTCCGGATGCGCTTCGCCAAGCCGGCGGGGCCCATCGGCTACTGAGCGCCTACTGAGCGCCGAACGGCCATATACGGGGTTTCGCGGATGTTTTCCGCTGTCGGGCTTCGCATGCTGGCTAGCATGAGCGCACCTGAAGCATGGAGCCTGGGCGTGAGCGATCTGCCGACCGGAACCGTGACGCTGCTGCTGGCTGACGTCGAGGGTTCGACGCGGCTGTGGGAGACCCAGCCCGATGAGATGGCCGCAGCGCTCGGACGGCTCAATAACGTCGTGGACGAGCTGGTGACAGCCCACGGTGGCGTGCGGCCGGTCGAGCAGGGTGAGGGAGACAGCTTCGTGGTCGCCTTCGCGCGCGCCAGTGACGGCGTTGCGTGCGCGCTGCAACTACAGCGTGCGCCGCTGGCGCCGATCCGGCTGCGGATCGGGGTGCACACCGGCCAGGTCCAACTGCGCGACGAGGGTAACTACGCCGGTCCGACGATCAACAGGACCGCGCGGTTGCGCGACCTCGGGCACGGCGGTCAGACCCTGCTATCGGGCGCGACGGAACCACTGGTCGTCGACTGGCTGCCCGATGACGCGTGGCTGACTGAGCTCGGAACGCATTCGTTGCGCGATCTGCCGAGGCCCGAGCGGGTGGTTCAGCTGTGCCACCCCGACATCTGCAACGACTTTCCGCCGCTGCGCACGTCGAAAAGCGTTGACGCGCAGAATCTCCCGGTACCGCTCACCACCTTCATCGGGCGCGGCGCACAGATCAACGAGGTGCGCCGCCTTTTGGAAGACAACCGGCTGGTGAACCTGACAGGCGCGGGCGGTGCGGGCAAGACGCGGCTGGCAATCGAGATCGCAGGCCGCACCGGCGGCGAGTTCCCCGACGGCGTGCACTACGTCGACCTCGCGCCCGTCACGCACCCCGAGGTGGTTCCGGTCGCGGTCGCACGTGCGATAGGCCTGCCCGACCAACCCGGCCGTTCGACGTTGAACGGCGTCGTCCGCGCCATCGGCGATCGCCGGGTGCTGATGGTGGTGGACAACTGCGAGCATCTCCTCGACGCGTCCGCGGCACTGGTGACCGAGTTGCTTGGCGGGTGTCGGGGGCTGCGGCTGCTCGCGACCAGCCGTGAACCACTCGGAGTGCCCGGCGAGGTGACGTTCCTGGTGCCGTCGCTGTCGATCGATGACGAGGCGGTGGATCTGTTCGCCGACCGCGCGCGTCGAGTGCGGCCGGATTTCGCTGTCACCGAGACCAATTCGGGCACGGTGGAAGAAATCTGCAGCCGCCTCGACGGGATGCCGCTGGCCATCGAACTGGCGGCGGCACGGGTGCGGGCACTGTCGCTGGACGACATTCTGGGCAGCCTGCACGACCGCTTCCGGCTGCTGACCGGCGGCGCGCGCACCGCCGTGCGTCGGCAGCAGACGCTGCGGGCATCTGTTGACTGGTCGCACGCCTTGCTGACCGAACCCGAACGGGTGCTGTTCCGCCGGCTGGCGGTGTTCCTGGGCGGGTTCGACCTGGACGCGGCGCAGGCCGTCGGGGGGACCGGCGAGGTGGAGCGCTATCAGGTGCTCGACCAGTTGACCCTGCTGGTGGACAAGTCACTCGTCCTCGCCGAAAACACCACCGGCCGAACGCGTTACCGGTTGCTGGAGACCGTCCGCCAGTACGCACTCGAGAAACTGGGGGAGTCGGGTGAAGCCGACGATGTGCGGACGCGACATCGCGACCACTACCTGTTGGTGGCCGACGTGCTCAATCATCCTTCGACACCGGACTACCGGCAGCACCTCGACCGGATCGACAATGAGATGGACAACCTGCGTGCGGCCTTCGGGTGGAGCCTGGAAGCGGGCGACACAGAGAACGCGCTGCGACTGGCGTCGTCACTGTTTCCGGTATGGCAGGACGGCGGCCGCAACGGCGAAGGCCTGGCATGGATGAAAGCGGCTCTTGCGCAGGCGGATACAAACACATCGGTAGACCCTGTCACCAGCACTCGGGCACTTGTCGACAAGGTCATGCTCACCGCGTGGACGCTTCTTTCGGATAGCGTCGATGAGGCCGATCGGGCCGTCACACGTGCGCGTGGTCTCGGCGACCCGAGGCTGCTCATCCGCGCGCTGATCGCATGCGGTGTCATGACGGCTTATGACACCGAGCTGTCGGGTCGATACTTCGCAGAAGCGCATGATCTCGCCCAGGGGCTGGACGATCCGTGGATCTGGAGCCAGCTCTACCTGGAAGAAGCGCGGTCAGCGATGGGGGCAGGCTTTCCCGCAGCGTGTGAGGAAGCGGTGCGGAAGGCGCTCGAGGTGGCGCGACCTATCGAAAACCACACCACGATCCGCGCCTGCTATTGGGCCAGGGGATGGGCTCGAGCATGGCAGGGTGATCTGCATGCCGCCCTGGCAGATCTCGGCAAGGCCATCGAAACGGCGGCCGCCGCGCACGACACGATGCTGCAGCTGTATTCACTGTTGGTGCAGGGATTCACGAGGGCAAACCTTGGCGACGTCGCACGGTGCACGCGCTTCTGCTGAGATGGCTCTGGAGTCCGCGTCCGACTTGATGGAGTTCTTCGTCGGCACCCGGGTCACGCAACGGTTGCCATGGCTTGTCAGGCCGCGGGAGATGGTCCGAAGGCGCCAAAGAGGCGTATGCCAAGGCGCGTCGAACAAGCGGGCGTCAATCGAATGATGGTGTCGGGTGTCTTCGGGTGGTCGGCGTTGGCACCGCTGGCGTGTGGTGACCTCGACACCGCGCGCCAGTGGGCAGACGAGGCGGTCGGATTCACCTACGGCTGCTACCGGATCGGTGTCGCTGATGTCGCGCGCGCAGGTGAAGATCGCCTGCGGCGATATGGATGCAGCGGAGCGCGACGCCCAGGCCGCGCTGACGGCTGCGGCAGAGACGGGCGCAAGATACGGATTGACCTGGACCCTCGACGCCATTGCGCGCGTGGCCGCGGCTGCGGGAAGCCACCGCGAGGCAGCGCGGCTCTTCGGCGCGGCGGACGCGATCCGGCAGCGCACCGGCGAAGTTCGCTTCCCGAACTTCGACGCCGAGTACCAGGCCGCGGTGTAACTGAACTACGAACCGCAATGGGCGACAACGACTTCGATGCGGCATGGGCTGAAGGCGCCGCACTGTCGACCGATGAGGCGATCGCCTATGCCCAGCGCGGCCGCGGCGAACGCAAGCGACCGGCCTCGGGTTGGGGGTCGCTGACCCCGACCGAGCTCGACGTCGTCCGGTTGCTCTCCGAGGGCCTGTCCAACAAGGACATCGCCGCCAGGCTGTTCATGTCGCCGCGCACGGTGGAGACCCACTTGACTCACGTCTACGCCAAGCTCGACCTGTCGTCGCGGGTTCAACTCGCACAGGAGGCCGCCAGGCACGCCTAGTAACCTGGGCTGATGAAGGTCTTGGTCGTCGACAACTACGACAGCTTCGTGTTCAACCTGGTCCAGTACCTCGGCCAGCTCGGGGTGGACGCGCAGGTGTGGCGCAACGACGACGAGCGCCTTGCGGGCGACGCCGAGATCGGCAAGGTCGCCGAAGACTTCGACGGCGTCCTGCTCAGCCCTGGGCCTGGCACA
Source organism: uncultured Actinomycetota bacterium (assembly GCA_963756865.1). Lineage (GTDB taxonomy): Bacteria > Actinomycetota > Actinomycetes > Mycobacteriales > Mycobacteriaceae > Mycobacterium. Next base: position 112,868 of record CAVWPQ010000035.1, read on the forward strand.
CCCGAGCGCGCAGGCGCTTCCATCCCGCTGGTGCGCGCCTGCGCCGCGGCGAAAACCCCGCTGCTCGGGGTGTGCCTCGGGCACCAGGCGATCGGTGTCGCCTTCGGCGGTACGGTCGACCGGGCGCCGGAGTTGCTGCACGGTAAGACCAGCACCGTCTTCCACGCCAATGTCGGCGTCTTACAGGGGCTTCCGGATCCGTTCACCGCCACGCGTTACCACTCTCTGACGATTCTGCCCGATACGGTGCCCGCCGAACTCGAGGTCACCGCCCGCACCGAGGGCGGTGTCATCATGGGCGTGCGACACGTCGACCTACCGATTCACGGCGTGCAGTTCCACCCCGAGTCGATCCTTACCGAGGGGGGACACCGGATGCTGGCCAACTGGCTTGGCTACTGCGGTGCGGCGCCTGCCGAATCGTTGGTACGCACCCTGGAGGACGAGGTCGCCAACACCGTACGGGCGGCTACGCAGCGAAGCTCAGCGTAATCGTCGAGCCGAAGTTGATCGCTGTGCCTGCGGCAGGGCTCTGAGTCACGATCGCGTTGGTGCGCTGCCCACTGTCGCGTGCATCGGCGCCCTTGTCGAGGGGTCCGGTCCAGCCCAGCGCCCGCAGACGGGGTTCGGCATCGGTCCAGAACTGGCCACGCAGATCCGGCATCGTGAACTGGTTGCACTGCGACTTCTGCAGCTGGATTGCGGTGTCGACCGGCACCTGGCCGCCCGCAGCCGGATCGGTGGCGACGATCTGGCCGCACGGTGCGGTGCTGTCGGCAGGGACGGAAATGAGGTTGGTGAAGCCGGACGCAGTCAGAATCTGCCTGGCCGAGTCCTCGGTCTGATCCTTGACGTCGGGCACCGGTCTGGCTTCCGGCCCTGACCCGACCACGATGGTGATCTCGTTCGTGATCGCCGAGGTCTGGTTCGCCGGCGGCAGCGTTCCCACCACCCGATCCTTGAGCTCGGGCGTCGACGCCGACGGACTCTGCTTGAACCGTCCGAAGCCGGCATCGGTCAGCTTCTTGACCGCGTCGGCATAGCTCATCGTCGCGACGTCGGGGATCTCGCGCTGCTCGGGTCCGGTGGAGACGTTGATTGTGATCTCGTCGCCCGCGTCCACCTCGGTGCCCGCGGCCGGGTCGGTGTCGATCACGTGGTCGGGCTGGACCTTCGAATCCGGCTTCTGCTGGGTGCGGGTCTTGAAGCCGGCGTTCTGCAGCGCCACCATCGCGTCGGCCGACAGCTGATTGCCGACATCGGGTACCTGCACGGCGCGGCTGCCGCCGCCGGTCATGTTGATCGCGATCGTCACCACGACGGTGAGCACGACCAGCGCCGCCACCGCGATGGCCCATCGGCCGACAGACCCGCCGCGGTCGCGTCCGCCGTAGTTGGGGGGCTGGTGGGCAGGCAGCTGCTCGGTCGCGGGCGTCTGGTGCATCGGTCCCGTCGACGCCATGAACGATGTCCGGTCGGCGTCGGTGAGTACCTTCGGCGCATCTGGTGTCTCGCCGCTGTGCACGCGGATCAGATCTGCGCGCATCTCTGCTGCGGTCTGATACCGGTTGTCGGGGTTTTTGGCCAACGACTTGAGTACGACCGCGTCAAGCTCCGGCGATATCCCCGCATGACGCTGTGACGGTGGAACGGGATCCTCGCGCACGTGTTGATACGCGACGGCGACGGGTGTGTCGCCGACGAAAGGCGGTTCACCGGTGAGGATTTCGTACAGCACGCAGCCCAGCGAGTAGACGTCGGAACGAGCGTCGACCTTCTCGCCGCGGGCCTGTTCGGGAGACAGGTACTGCGCCGTGCCGATGACCGCGGATGTCTGCGTGACGCTGTTGGCATCCGACAGGGCGCGGGCGATGCCGAAGTCCATCACCTTCACCGCGCCCGTCTTGCTGATCATGATGTTGGCGGGCTTGACGTCGCGGTGGATGATGCCGTGCTGATGGCTGAAGTTCAGGGCCTGGCACGCGTCGGCGATGATCTCGATGGCGCGCTGCGACTCCATCGGGCCTTCGGAATGCACGATGTCGCGCAGTGTGACGCCCTCGACGTACTCCATCACGATGTAGGGCAGCGGCCCGTTCGGAGTTTCCGCCTCACCGGTGTCGTACACCGCGACGATCGTCGGGTGGTTCAGAGCGGCCGCGTTCTGGGCCTCCCGGCGGAACCGGAGATAAAAGCTCGGGTCGCGGGCCAGATCTTGGCGCAGCACTTTGACCGCCACGTCTCGATGAAGGCGCAAATCGCGCGCGAGGTGGACCTCGGACATGCCTCCGAAGCCGAGAATCTCGCCGAGTTCGTAGCGGTCGGACAGGTGCTGCGGGGTTGTCATTCCAATGTCTGTTCTAAATCCGATGACGCCGCCCGCAACGGTGCGGACGGCGCGATCGCGTCGGGCCGGTATACCCCTATTTGTTCTCCACCATTACCGATGGGACCCTTATCGGTCCAACCCGGCACCGTGACCAGCGGCGGAGCGCCCTGCGGGGTGGTCTGGGTGACGGTGTCGGTGATGGTCGGCGGCGGCGATTCGCGGTCCTTCTTGTCCTGGGCGTTCAGCACGATCAGGATGGCGATGGCGATGGCGAGGGCGCCGAGCACGCCTGCGGCCCACAGCAGGGCTCGCTGGCCCGACGAGAACGTCCGCCTGGGCGGCGGCGGGCGATGCCCACCCGTGACAGGCCGGGCGCGGGCAACAGGGGCCGGGCCCCGAGCGGTCATGGCGGCACTGGGAGGGGCAGATCCGACGGCCGTCGGCGCGGCCCGCCCGAGAGTGGGCGATGCATTGGGCCTCGGCGGGCGGCGCCCGGCTCGGACGGCGGCCACCGCGTCAGCGAACGGGCCGCCGGAGCGGTAGCGCATGCCCGGGTTCTTCACCAGGGTGATCTCGATCAGCTCGCGGACGTTGGGCGGCAGATCGGCAGGCAGAGGCGCGGGAGTCTCCTTGATGTGCTTCATCGCAACCGTCAGGGCGCCGTCGCCGGTGAACGGCCGCTTGCCCGAAACCGCTTCGTACCCGACGACTCCCAGCGCGTAGACATCGCTGGCGGCGGTGGCGTCGTGACCGAGCGCCTGCTCGGGGGCGATGTACTGGGCGGTGCCCATCACCATCCCGGTCTGCGTGACGGGCGCGGCGTCGACGGCCTTCGCGATGCCGAAGTCGGTGAGCTTCACCTGGCCGGTCGGGGTTATCAGGATGTTGCCCGGCTTGACGTCGCGGTGAACGAGGCCCGCGGTGTGGGCGACCTGCAGGGCCCGCCCGGTCTGCTCGAGCATGTCAAGCGAGTGCCGCAGCGACAGTCGTCCGCTGCGCTTGAGCACCGAGTTGAGCGGTTCGCCATTGACGAGCTCCATCACCAGATACGCGGTGCGGCCCTCGCCGTCCATATCGGTCTCGCCGTAGTCGTACACGCTGGCGATACCGGGGTGGTTGAGCATCGCGACGGTGCGCGCCTCGGCGCGGAACCGCTCGACGAACTCCGGGTCGGACGAGAACTCGGCCTTGAGCACCTTCACAGCGACCCGGCGACCCAGCCGCGAGTCGACGGCTTCCCACACCTGGCCCATACCGCCGGTGGCGATCAGCCGCTGCAGGCGGTAACGGCCCGAAAGAGTAACTCCAACGCGGGGGCTCATTGCTCGCCTCCGGTATGTACCCAGCGGGGGCTCATGTGCCCTCCCGCAACGCCGCCGCGATGGCGGCTCTGCCGATCGGCGCGGCAAGCGCGCCGCCGGTGGCCGAGAGCCGGTTACCGCCGTTCTCCACGAGCACTGCGACAGCCACCTTCGGCGCGCTGGCAGGCGCGAACGCGATGTACCACGCATGTGGCGGAGTGTTGCGCGGGTCGGTCCCGTGCTCCGCTGTGCCTGTCTTGGATGCGATCTGCACGCCGGCGATGGCTCCCTTCTGCTGCGTAGCCTGCTCGGCGTCGACCATCAAGTCAGTAAGTGTATCTGCGACCTGCCCTGACACCGCACGGCGCTGTTCGTGCGGTGTAGTGGTTGCGATGTTCGACAGGTCGGGGCCCTTCAGGCTGTCGACCAGGTACGGCTGCATCGGTATCCCCTTGTTCGCGATGGTGGCGGCCACCAGCGCGTTCTGCAGGGGTGTCAGTGCGACGTCCTTCTGCCCGATGCTCGACATCCCCAGGGCGGCGGCGTCGCTGATCGGGCCCACGGTGGACTCGGCGACCTGCAGCGGAATCGGCTCTGGACTCGCGTCCAGACCGAAAGCCTGCGCGGTGGTTTTCAATTTGTCGGCACCGGTGTCGATGCCCAGTTGAACGAATGCGGTGTTGCACGATTTGGCGAACGCATCGCGTAGCGACGCCGAAGGTCCGCCGCCGCACGGGTTGCCGCCGAAGTTCTCCAGCGTTGCGGTGCTGTCCGGCAACGGAATTCGCGCCGCGGAGGTCAACTGAAGATCCGGTGTGGCCCCGGCCTGCAGCGCCGCGGCCGTGGTGATGACCTTGAACGTGGATCCGGGCGGGTACGTCTCCGAGATCGCCCTGTTGAGCAGGGGATTACCGGGGTTGTCCCTCAGCTGCTGCCAGGCATCGGACTGCTCGTCGACGTTGTGGCTGGCCAGCAGGTTCGGGTCGTAGGAGGGCGCCGACACCATCGCAAGGATCTTGCCTGTCGACGGCTCGAGGGCGACGACGGCGCCGGTGCACGGCCCGTTGCAGCCAGCGGCCATCGCGTCCCAGGCGGCCTGCTGGACGCGGGGGTTGATGGTGGTCGCCACCGTGCCGCCCCGCGGGTCGCGCCCGGTGAAGAAGTCGGCCAGCCTGCGGCCGAACAGGCGCTCGTCGGAGCCGTTGAGGATGGTGTCCTCGGCGCGCTCGAGACCGTTGCTCGAGAACCGCAGCGAATAGAACCCGGTGACCGGCGCGTAAGTGAACGGATTGGGGTAGACCCGCAGGAAGCGGAAGCGACCATCGGTGGACACCGAGTACGCGAGCAGCTCTCCACCCGCCGAGATCTGGCCGCGCTGACGCGAGTACTCGTCGAGCAGCACGCGCTGATTGCGCGGATCCGAGCGCAGGCCGTCGGCCGTGAAGACCTGCGTCAGTGTGGCGTTGGCCAGCAACAGCACGATCAACACCATGATCATGACCGAGATCCGGCGTAGCGAGGTGTTCATACGCGCTCGATCACCTCGGTGGTGGCCTTGGCGATCGGCGATTTGTTGGGCGGCTTGGTGACGATGGGCCGCCGCGCGGCGTGCGAGATACGGATCAGGATGGCCAGCAGCACGTAGTTGGCCAGTAGCGACGAACCGCCGTAGGACATCCACGGGGTGGTCAGGCCCGTCAGCGGGATCAGTTTGGTCACGCCGCCGACGACGATGAAGAGCTGGATCGCGAGCGTGGACGCAAGGCCCGCGGCGAGCAGCTTGCCGAAGCTGTCGCGTACGGCGATCGCGGTGCGAAGCCCGCGGATGATGACGATCGTGTAGAGCATCAGGACACCGGCGAGCCCGACAAGTCCGAGTTCCTCGCCGACCGCGGCGATGATGAAGTCCGTCGACGCCGCGGGCACCACACCGGGCTGACCGTTGCCGAGCCCGGTGCCGAAGATCCCACCGGTGGCGAAGCTGAAGAGCGACTGCACCATCTGGTAGCCGGCGCCGTCGGGATCGGCGAACGGGTCAAGCCAGTTCTGCACGCGGGTCTGAACGTGCCCGAAAAGGTAGTACGCCGCAACGCTTCCCGCCGCGAACAGCGTAAGGCCGATGACCACCCAGCTGAACCGCTCGGTCGCCACATACACCAGCACGAGGAACGACGCGTACAGCAGAAGCGAGGTGCCGAGATCCTTCTCGAAAACCATCACGCCGATCGAGAGGATCCACGCCGCCAGCAGCGGCGCCAGGTCGCGGGGCCGCGGCAGGTCCATCCCGAGCACGTGCTTGCCCGCACTGGTGAACACACTGCGTTTTGAGACGAGCACCGCGGCGAAGAAGATCAGCAGCAGGATCTTCGAGAACTCGGCGGGCTGAATAGAGAAGCCGGGCAACCGAATCCAGATCTTCGCACCGTTCTGCTCCGACATCGACGACGGCAGCACGGCGGGAATGACGAGTAGCACGAGACCGACCGCGCCGCAGACGTAGCCGTAGCGTGCCAGCATCCGGTGATCGCGCAGGAACACCACCACCAACGAGAACGCGATGACGCCGACGAGGGTCCACAGCATCTGCTGGTTGGCGCTCGGCACCCTCGCTGCACCGGCTGTGGCGTCGCCCGCGGCGAGGTCCAGACGGTGAATCATCACCAGCCCCAACCCGTTCAGCAGTGCCACCACGGGCAGCAGCAGCGGGTCGGCGTACGGCGCGAAACGCCGGATCGCGAGGTGTGCACCGCCGAACAGGGCCATGTAGGCAAGCGTGTAGGTGGCCAGGTCCCAGCTCAGACCCTGCTCCTGGTTGGCTTCCACGATGAGTAGCGCGACGGTGGTGATGACGGTGGCGAACCCCAGCAGGGCGAGCTCGGCATTGCGCCGGTTCGGCAGAGGCGGCAATACGGTGACAGCCGGCTGGGGCTGTGTGGTCATGACACTGTCCGGCAGGTCTTGCCCGGTTCGGAGGGCGGCGCAGGCAGTGCGGTGACTGTCGGCGTCGGCGTCGGCGGAGCGGTGATGGTGGTGGGCGTCTCGGGCGCAGGTCCGGGCAGCGGGCCGCGGGACGGGCTCTCCTGCGGGCTGTTCGGAGCGGGCGGCGTTTCCGGTGCGGGGCCCTGTGATTCGGGTGCGCTGGGCGGGGGAGGCGGCGCCGCGGTCGGCGTCGGCGGCGGCGTGGTGCGCGTCGGACATGGCGGCAGCACGGAGTCGCGGGCCAGCTGCTCGATCTGGCCGATAGCGTTGTCCAGGCTTCCCGACGGCAGGCCCGCGACGATCTGCGCGCGCTCCGACGGACGCATGTCGTTGACGTTCAGCATGCGGCAGTCCAGGTTGTCGTTGGACTGTGCGGCGCTGATGAGTGACAGGTCGTTTCGGTCGTTCAGACAACCCAGCAGGTAGGGCTCCTGCAGCTGGTATCCGAGAAAGGAGCCCTGAACACCCCGCATGATCGACACCGTGCCGTCGTGCTGGGTGACGTAGTAATTGCTGCGGACGATCTCCCTGCCGACGGCGAGGCCCGCCAGCACGGCGAGGATCAGTACAGCTGCGGCGATGAACATCTTGCGCCGGGAGCGCGGCTTGGGGACCTCTTCCGGTTGCGGGACAAGGCGTTTGGCCTCGGTGCGACGCGGGTTGAAGGCGGAGGCGCGTCCCGCGGCGGTGTCGGGCGGGGCGGTTTGGTCGTCATCGCCGGAGACCGCGCCCGCGAGGATCGGCTGGGTCTGCCCGTAGTCGTAGTCGATCACGTCGGCGACCACGACCGTGACGTTGTCGGGACCGCCGCCGCGCAACGCGAGTTCGATGAGCCGGTCGGCGCTCTCGGCGACATCGGCGATCTGCAGCGCCTCGAGGATGGTGTCGTGGCTGACCGGATCGGACAGCCCGTCGGAGCACAGCAGGTAGCGGTCGCCATTGCGCGCTTCCCGCATGATCAGCGTCGGCTCGACCTCGTGCCCGGTGAGCGCGCGCATGATCAGTGAGCGCTGCGGGTGGCTGTGTGCCTCCTCGGCGGTGATCCGGCCTTCGTCGACCAGAGTCTGCACAAAGGTGTCGTCCTTGGTGATCTGCGCCAGCTCCCCGTCGCGGAGCAGGTAGCCGCGGGAGTCGCCGATGTGCACCAGCCCAAGTCTGTTGCCGTCGAACAGGATTGCGGTGAGCGTCGTGCCCATGCCCTCGAGTTCGGCATCAGCCTCTACGTGTGCGGCGATCGCGGAGTTGCCCTCCTTGACCGCCGTGTCCAGCCGCGACAGCAGGTCGCCGCCGGGCTCGTCGTCGTCGAGGTGGGCCAGCGCGGCGATCACCAGTTGGGAGGCCACCTCACCCGCCGCGTGACCACCCATACCGTCGGCAAGCGCCAGCAGGCGCGCGCCCGCGTACACGGAATCCTCGTTGTTGGCGCGAACCAGACCGCGGTCGCTGCGCGCGGCATATCTGAGTACGAGGGTCACGGGCGCAGCTCGATTACCGTTTTGCCGACTCGAACCGGCGTGCCTAATGGAACCCGTACCGCCGTAGTCACCTTCGCCCTGTCAAGGTATGTGCCGTTGGTCGATCCTAGGTCTTCCACATACCATTCCGAGCCCCGCTGTGACAGCCGGGCGTGCCGCGTCGATGCGTAATCGTCGGTCAGCACCAGCGTGGAGTCGTCTGCGCGGCCGATCAGGACCGGCTGGCCACCGAGTGTGATGCGGGTGCCTGCCAGCGCGCCGTCGGTGACCACCAGGGTGCGGGCGGTGTGACGTTTCTGCCGCGAAGGCAGCAGAGAACCGCGCAGCGCCAGGCCACGCCGAACCATCACCGCCCCGGTCGGTGCGTAGATGTCGGTGCGCAGGATCCGCAACACCGACCAGATGAAGAGCCAAAGGAGAAGGAGGAATCCGACGCGCGTCAATTGCAGCACTAGACCCTGCATCTGACGTCCTCTCCGTCCCCGCCCGTCGGCAACGTCACGATACTTGGACAGCCAGCGGCATGAGGGGGAAGCCGACAGCTTGTACCTGTGCCGTGACCGACCGCGCTCCTCAGTGGACGCGGACGATGATCTCGGAGTGTCCGAGCCGGATCACATCCCCGTCGGCCAATTGCCACTCCTGCACCGGTGCGTTGTTCACGGTGGTGCCGTTGGTGGAGTTGAGATCGGCAAGCAGCGCGACCTGGCCGTCCCACCGGATCTCCAGATGCCGACGGGAGACGCCGGTGTCGGGCAACCGGAACTGGGCGTCCTGACCGCGGCCGATCACGTTGGCGCCTTCGCGCAACTGATAGGTACGGCCGCTGCCGTCGTCGAGCTGAAGGGTGATCGCTGCGCCACCGGCCGGGTAGTCGCCCTGCCCGTAGCCGGCACCGTAGCCGCCCTGCGCCCCACCGGGTGCGCCGTAGTCGTAACCGCCGCCGGCGGGCTCGCCGTAACCCGGCTCGCCGTAACCGCCGCCGGGCGGCTGCCCGTAATCCTGGCGGCCGTAGTCCGGCTGGCCGTATTCCTGGCGCCCGTACTGTCCGCCGCCAGCCGGTTGGCCGTAGCCCTGATCGCCGTAGCCGCCGCCCTGGTCGGGATAACCGCCCTGGTCGGGGTAGGAAGGCTGACCCTGGTCGGGGTAGGAAGGCTGGCCCTGGTCGGGGTAGGAAGGCTGGCCCTGGTCGGGATAGCCGGGTGGGCGACCATAGTCGTCCTGGCGCGGCGCGGCGGGCGGCTGGCCGTACTCCTGGCGGCCGTAGTCGCCGCCGTAACCGGGCGCACCTCCTGGCGGTGGGTAGCCGCCGGGCGCCTGACGGTAGCCGCCCTGCTCGTAGCCGCCACCCTGCGGCGGGCCGTATCCGGCGGGCGGGCGCTGGTCATACTGCTGCTGCGGCGGCGGGTAGCCGCCCTGGCCCTGGTCCGGGTAACCGCCTTGACCCTGATCGGGGGGACCGCCCTGGTCGGGGTAGCCGCCCTGGTCCGGGTAGCCCGGACGCTGGCCTGCGTCACCCGGCGGCGGATAACCCCGCTGGTCGGGCGGATACTGCGCACGCGGGTCCTTGCCGCCCTGATCCTCGGGGCGCCCGTACCGTTCGTCGTAATAGTCGTCGGGCCGACCCTGTCCCTGGCCTCCGCGGTAATTCGGGTTGTCGGTCATCGGTTGTACTCCTGGTTCTGCGGTGTACGCGCGGTCTCGTTGTGCTGGGGCAGGTTCGCCGGTGGTGGAGTCCGGGTTGACGGCACCACGAGCGCGAAATTGTCCGGTGTGCAAGTTCGCCGACTGCTCGAATCTAACGACCACATCACCATACGTTTGCCACCCCTGCTCATGGATGTAACCCTCCAAGTACCGGGCAAATGTGGCCGAAGTCAGGTCCGGGTCAGCGCTGACCTTTTGGTAGTCGGGCACGCTGAGGGTAATGAAGTACTCGTTGGGCGCCAAAAGCCTGCCGCCCGCCAACTCCCGCACGCCGTTCTCTGCTTCTCGCTGCAGCATGGCTTCGACCTCTTGCGGCACAATCGATCCGCCGAACACCCGCGCGAAGGCGTCGCCCACGGTCGACTCAAGCTTGCGCTCGATGCGGTCTGCGAGACCCATCCAATCGCCTGCCTTCGTCGCCGTCGTTCGTCATTACCGATCAGATGCCGGTCACCCGCGTGTCGCGTAACCACACCTGTCACATTGCATGGTATCGGCACAGCACACCGAAGCGGGACCAACAGAACTCTGAGAATCGTCTAGACGCAGGTGGTGGGCCCTCGGGTCGGATCTCCTGCGGTTGGGGATCGGGGTCGGAAGTTTGATAGGCTCCCCCGGTTGTTGGGGCGAGTGGCGGAATGGCAGACGCGCTGGCTTCAGGTGCCAGTGTCCTTCGGGACGTGGGGGTTCAAGTCCCCCTTCGCCCACACAATTGAACGCCACGGTCAGAAGGTCACGAGCCCGCTGGGCCGTGGCCTTCTGCGTGTGTCCGGCCTTCATGTCGCAGGTAGCACCGCGGTGAGCAACAGGGCTCGTCGCCGTCCGCGGGCGCATCGACCGGTTGGACGGCCCGCCGCCGCATGCTCAGCAGCAATGCCGTTATTCCGATGGCCGCACCGACGTAGAGCCAGCCAAGGGGGGCCTGAGACGACTCAGGCAGCCAGGCCACCAATGCCATCGCGAGCGTGATCGACACATAGCAGACCGTGTTGATCAACCCGGTGATCAGGCCGATGTTGCGGTTGAACACCCCCATCGCCAAGCCCTTGCTCAATGGGTCGAGCACCCCTGTGCTCAACATCGCCAGTGCGGCGCCCGCAGTGATGAACCAGGCGTTGAAACCGATGAGCTCGGCGGACACCACGAGGACGACCCCGCCGAGCGCCAATACCGCAGCAGCCGCCATCGCCAACCGCGGAGTCGACGTCCTCTGGGCCAGCGCACCGCAGGCGGCGGCTCCGACGAAGTTGGCGGCCCCGACGCCGAGCGCAATGAAACCGTATGTTGCAGAGGCGAATCCGAGGCCCACCTGATACAGAAACGGGCCGGCAACACCGAACACCATCTGTGCGGCGCCGACGAGACCGAACATGACGGTGAACCCGATGAACACGGGGTGACGCAGCGCCTGTCCGAGCACACCGGCGGCGGCGCGGAAGTCGATCGGGGTGCGGCGGTCCGGTTCGAGCGTCTCGGGCAGCGCGACCGCGACCAGCAGCGTGACCACAGCGACAATCGCGGCCAGCACGACGAACACCAGCCGCCAGGAGCCGAACTGCACGATGAAGCCGCCGACGGCGGGGGCAAGGACGGGCGCCGCACCCCACGCCGCGCCGAGTATCCCGAGCACCGAAACCAGCTTGGCGCCGCGGAAGCAGTCCGCCGCCACCGTCGCGGCCAACAGCAGGCACGTGCCCGCACCAAGGCCCTGCACGAAGCGCAGCCCGAGCAACATCGGAAGGCTGTTGGCCAGCGCGCAGCCGACGCTGGTCAACATCATCAGGCTGAGCCCGGTCAGCAGCACCCGCTTGCGACCGATCGCATCGGCGATCAGGCCCACGGGCAGCACGACCAGGGCCATCCCAAGCATGTATGCCGTGACGGTGTTCTGAGCGAGCGCATTGGACGCGGCGAAGTGCTCGGCGATCTTCGGCAGTGCGGGCGCGTAGATGTCGAAGCCGACCTGCTCGAGGGGAGCGACCACGACGAGCACTGCGACGAGACGCCGGCCCGCGCGCCCGCTCCACCTCGTCGGCTCCGGCGTTGTCTACGTGAAACATAAGGCCGCGCAACGAGTCGTCTGCACGACAATGAGAAAGAACTCAGGGGGTGCTGAACACGTACGACGCGGCGGTGATCGCCCTGTCGTCGTTGCCTTTGTCGTGCAGCACCCGATCGATGTCAGGGCTGCTGGTGTGTCAAACCCTGCTCGGATTGAGTTGAACGCCATGCTGCGATCTCAGCGAGGAGTCCGCGCCCGGCTTCGGGTTCGGTGACCAGCTGTCGGGACAGGGCGGTCAGGTGTCTCTGATGGTCGCGGGCGTAGCGGCGGAGCAGCGCGAACGCTTCGTCGACTGGCAGGTCGAGCTTCTCGTGCAGGAATCCCGTGGCCTGGTCGACCACGACGCGGCTGACCAGGGCATTCCGTAGCGGTGACAGGACGGTTTCGGCGGTTGGTGCCCGCTCCTGCAGGATTGCGACGCAGGCCACGTGGGCCAAGGCTCGGCCAACCAGCAGGTCAGCGCGATTGAGCTCGCCGACCCGTGTCCCGAATAGACCCAGAGCGCCCAGCACCGTGTTGGCCGCGCGAATGGGCACCGCGTGTATCGAGGCAAAGCCGGCTTCGGTCGCGGCCGCGGCGAACCGGGGCCATCGTTGGTGTTCGGACTGCAGGTCGACCACTGAGATCGACTGCCCGCTGGCGTAGCTGTCCAGGCACGGTCCCTCGTGGGATTGCAGCTGGAACACCTCCAGGTCGTGGGTCTTCCGGGTGGTCGCGGCCATCAGGTGGAGTCGGCGCTGGGAGTCGGCGAGCAGTAACCCCGCCGACGAGATGTCGAGCAGGGCAGCGCATTGCTCGGTGAGTTGGGTGAGCAGGTCAACGACATCGAAGTCGTCGAGGAGGGTGTCGACCAACGCCACCATCGCGTCCAGGACATGCGTTTCACGAGGGGTTTCAGCCATTAATCGGCCTCCAGTTTCAGACGGTGGGCAAGGATGTCTCGAGCGATGTCGGTGCAGCTACGACCGGTGACGTAGGCGTGCGCGCGGAGCCGCAGCAGAGCGACTGCCGGCGCCACCTCGAGCTGGGCAACCAGTGCGCCGGTCGCCTGGCTGACCTCGGTGCGGGACAGGGCGTCCAGTTCGGCCCAGGCGTCGCTGTCGGGGTCGGTGATGGCGACCTCAAGGTCGGTACCGAGAAAGTCCAGGAACGGCAGCTGGGCGAGGTCGGCGGCTGCGAGGACGCCGGTCAGGTCATCGGCCGCCAACAGCCCGGGTTGATTGAGGAATAGGTCCAGGGCGCCGACACACTGCCCGGCGACCACGATCGGCAGCGCGTACACGCCTCGGATCTGACGGGCGAGCAGCGCCGGGCCGTAAGCCGGCCACGACATCTGCCGAGGGTCGGCCAGATCCAGGATGAAGATGGGCATGCGCTGCGCAACGGCATCAAGGCAGGGCCCCTCACCGAAGGTGAATTGCAGTTCGTCCAGTTCCCGCGCCGTAGCCCCGCTGGCACCGAGGATGCCGATGTCGGCGCCGTCGAAGACGAGTGAAATCGCGGCGGCGTCCGCGCCGAACAGGGCGACACACGCCTCACATAGCCGATCACCGGCTTCCGCGCCGCGCGTATCGCCCATAAGCACGAGTAGCTCCTCCAGGGCAGTCACATTAACCGTGAAACCCGCCGGCCCCGGGTGGAGCCGCACCCATAGGCGGCAAGAAGCGACGTCATCGGCTCACTTTGCTCGCTTTCCGCCGCTGCCGGGGTCAGTTGAACAAGTTTGCTCCATCAGAGTTAATCTTTTGCACGCTTCCCGCCTCCTGGTCCGCTGTGAAACGTGAGCAGAACACGACGTGCAGCACACCGGGGATCAGAATTCCAAAGCGCCGATCTCATCCGATACGCCGCCGAGGTCGGCGCGTAATACGTTGGGCGGATGACCGAAGCGACGACATGGTGGCGGTATGTCGCGACGGTAACTGGCAATGCGACACAGAAAGACATCGCCGCCGCGACCGGCATCGACCAATCCAGCATCTCCCGCTGGCAACGTGGCTCTCACTCTCCGCGCGCCGAAGCCGCGGTCGCCTTGGCCCGCGCCTACAACCACTTACCCGTAGAAGCCCCGTGGCGGCGGGCTACCTGTCCAGCAACGAGCTGGCGGGAGTGGAACCGAGCACACTCACCAGCGACATGACCGCCCAGGTCGCTGGACGCGCTGATCAGCGAGATGAACGCAATGCTCGGCGAGATCAAGAGGCGGTCGGCACGAGAAGCGCAGACGAGCGACGACTGACCATCCAGAACACCTGGTTGTGGTGGTCCACGGCCAATCTCGAGGCGCCTAACAACGGAAAACGTACGACGCGGCGGTGATCGCCCTGTCGTCGTTGCCTTCGTCGTGCAACACCGCTCGCGCCGCGACGGTGCCGTCGGCGCCGACGATCGGCTGCGCCTCGACGCGGAACGGCCCGACTTTCCCGCGCGCGAGGAACATCACGTGTGACGACGTGCCTTGAAGTCGGTCGGTGCCCGCCGCGCCGCACGCCACGTCGAATGCGGCGGTCTCGAGGATGACGAACTGTGGGCCGATGTGCAGCGCGGCGTCGGGGGAGGCCACCTCGGCCGACAACTCAGGTAACACCCAATGCCCGTCGGGTCGGCAGGCGCCGCCGAACGCCTGCCACAGCGGCGGAAGGTCGGGGGAGTCGACGATCTCGAGGGGGACGTGCTCCATCTTCTGCAGGCCTGCGGGGGGAACGCCGATGCTGACGCCCTGGCCCTCGGTCAGCGCGAGGACCCGCCGGGGATCGTCGGCGTCGACGATCGTCGAACGGCTGTAGGCCATCTGCCTGCCTTGCTTGAGGACTTCGGTCCTGACCTCGAAGCGCTTGACGTCGCGCCCTGGATCGAGCACCTGGCAGGACCAGATGACAGGATTGGGAACGGCCTCCAGGTCGGAGACACCGCCGCTGTCGGGTGACGCGATGCCGAGCACCGCGAGAAGCAGGCCTCCGCTCGGGTTGCGCATATCGCGACGCATCGTGACGGTTTCGTCGGCCTCGCCGTTGTCCATCGAGGCGTGGAAGCGGCCGATGTAGCGGTAACTCAAAAGCCCACCCCAGCGGCTGCGGAGTTCGGCGGCGTACGCCTCGGGGTCGCCCGTCAGTTCCCGGATGTCACGAAGAATTTCCTGTGCTCCTCACGTGCGCGCTACCTGCTCAGCACACCGTGCAGAAAGAGATCGGTCAACTCCTTGGCCCGGTTATTGCGCTGGCTGCGCGTCAGGTGCTGAATCGGTCGCAGCGCGAAGAACAGGTTCAAGGCGTGACGGTGGTCTGGACAACACCAGGTAGGTAACGCTGCTGATCGCCGCCGATCCGATGCAGCTGAGGTCGATGCCGTTTGCGAGCATCGCGAGAGGCCCCGTGTAGAGCTGGCTATCGACTGCGAGTACGCCGAAAAGAGACCCGGCACTCCACGCGGCGACAGCGGGAAGGTTCCACCCTGCGGTGAACCAGTAGCGCCCGCCTTTGCGGCCCTGCGCATACGCCTGCAGATCGACCGGGTCGTAGCCGGCGGCGCGGTGACGGATCGCGCCGATGACCAGAATTGCTGTCCACGAAACCGTCACGGCGTTGAGCACCAGCGTCAGCGCGGTAAGGGAGTCGACTGCGTTGAAGACGAACACGCCCGCGTAGAGAAGGACCACCGAGACAGCGGCAGTGATCGCGGTTGTGTGGAGGCGGGGAAGCCTCGGGAAGACCCCTTCGAGGTCCAACCCGCTGGAGTACAGGTTGAGTACGCCCTGACCGACGCCGCCCGCGAGCGCGATGAGCAAGATCGCGAAGACGTACCACGTGGGTGATGCGTCGACCATGTCGGCGACATAAGAATCCGTTGGGTCGGAAAGCGAGACCGCGGTGAACATCCCGAACGTCATCGGCAGAAAGCTGCCGAGGAAGAGGCCTATTACGAGGGCCGAGGCGACTCGTGCGTCGCTGTACTTGTGTTGGGAGATCCGTCGGGTGTAGTCACCGACCGATGTCACATATGACGGGCCGGCCGCGAACCCGAGTACCGCCGACAGTATCCAGGTCTGCCAGAAACCGCCCAGGGCGTACTCGGCCGTGGAGATCGACGGATCGAAGCTCGGCGCGAATACGAAAATGCCTGCGAGAAGCAGGATTCCGATGACCGGCACGAGGACGCGTTGCAACGCAACGATGGTTGCATGCCCGTAGATGGCGATCACGACGACACCGACGGAGAGGACGGCGTAGGAGACCGCTCGCGGCCAGTTACCGTCCGGCGTGCCTAGCAGCCGATGGGCTGCTGCAACGATCGCGTCGCCACTGGTCCAGATGGCCAGCGCCCCGTAGGCGATTGCGAGAACAAGCGCCAAGCCTGAACCGATGAGACGGCCGCGAATGCCGAAGAATGCTCCGCTGGAGACAGCTGTGTTCGTGCCGGTCCGCGTTCCGATGGTCACTATCGGTCCCATGACGAGGCAGCCGAGAACGAGGCCGGTAAGGCTCGACGTGAAGGCACCCCAGAAGTTCAGGCCCAAAGCGACGGGCAGCCAGCCGAAGACGACGATGGACCACGTCAGGTTGGAACCCACGAAGACGGCGAGAAGGTTCATCGGCCGGGAATCGCGCGCGGACTCCGGGATGTACTCGACGCCGGCCTGTTCAACCTTGCCGAAGCGATCCTGCGAGTGAGGTGTAGACACCGGATCTCCCTCTCTTACGCGTTGAGGCTGTTGGCTTTTGGATACCGCTTGTCCACCGGCATCAGTTCGGGGATGTCGGGCAGGCGATTCCATTCGTCCCAAGGGAGTTCGCGGCCGGGCCAGCCGATCTGATCGGCTGGAATCGGCCATGTCTCCTCGACCCAACTGCGGAACCAGAGGTAGAAGTCGGTATCAAATCCGCGCGCCAGTTCATCGGCGCGCACCCAGGTCTGACACTCGACGGCGTAGCCTTGCTTCTTCGACCGCATCAGATAGCCGCAGCCGAGCTCCTTATCTTCAGCCTTGGTCATGGCCGCGTAACTGAATGACGATCGGAGATGCTGCCATTCGAACTGGCACCAAGCCGCGTCGACGAACGCGAACTCGACGTCGGAATTGGCAGGCCAACGCTCGCCTCCGATCTCGAGGGATGCACCGTCGAGGTCGAACGTGGTCTGCAGGTGATCGACGCTCGACATATAGCACTCGTAGTCGAGCATGAAGTGTTTCCAGGCAAGCGGAACCAGGATGAAATTCTCTGTCTCGACGCGTATCGGGACTTCGAAGTCGCGTGACACGAGGGGCGCGGGACCCAACAATCGATTGACCTCCTGCATTCGGATACTGACTGAGGTATCAGTCAGTATGCGGTCGACGGTAGCCGGGTGGGCGGCCCCCGTCAATGCGAAAGCGCAAAGGGAAACAACGCGGTAACACAGCTGACTGACGCCATAGTCAGGAGAGCGCCCGGCACTGTGTGTACCGTGTTCGTCGTGCCGAAGACGAAGCGAGACCAACTTCTCGAGGCGGCCTGGGCGGTCATCGCGCAGCGGGGCGTGCACGGGCTGCGCGTGGAGGACGCCGCAGAAGCTGTCGGTGTCGCGAATGCAACCGTCTACTACCACTTCGGCGACCGAGCGGGTCTTCTCGCGGCGACAATGGACTACAACGACGCCTCTGCGCTGTCGGCACCGTCGCGAAACGCTTCCGGAAGTGGTCTGGACCGAGTCACCGCAAGCCTGATGGGTGATCTCGGTGAGTCGAAACGCGTGCGCGCCAACGACATCGTGTGGAACGACCTGAATGCCGCCGCCGTCTTTGACAGCGAGCTTCGCGCACGGGTCTCTCAGATAACCCGACAGTGGGTCGGCGATATCGCCGACATGATCAGCCAGGGCATCGAGGACGGCTCGGTGCGTTCAGACGCCGAGCCGGCCGAAGTCGCCGAAGCACTGACTGCATTACAGGGCGGCTTGATCACGCGCTATCTCATCGGCGCAGTACCGCGTGCGCGGGCGAGAAGCGTATTGAAGGCGGCGATCAACGCGTACCTAGCGCCGATCGGCTAGGAGCGGCTCAGCACACCGTGCAGAACGAGATCGGTCAACTCCTTGGCGGCGCGGTCGGTGTTCGTCACGTGCCGCACGCACACCGCGTACCAGGCGCCGCCCGCGATCACGTCCATCAAGGTGTCGGCGCTGATACCGCTCCGCGCGACGCCCGAGGCGGCCGCCTCGGCGACCTTGGCTGCGAGCTGGCTGCGGGCCGCCGCTTCCAGTCGGTCGCTGATGACCTGTCGCATGCCACGGTCCGAGCGCAGGTCTGCCAATAGGCCCGGGATCGATTCCCGCACAACAGGATCGCGATACATCCGGACGGCCCCCGAACACAGCCGGGCGATCTCCGCGGTGAAGTCGTTCTCCGGCGGCTCAGGGCCGAGGTCGGGGAAGACGGCCTCGTGCACCAACTGCGCCTTGGAACTCCATCGGCGGTAGACGGCGGGCCTGCTCACTCCCGCAGTGGCGGCAATGAGGTCGATGGTGGTCGCCGAATAGCCGCGCTCGACCAGCAGCGTGCGCGTCGCGGCCAGCACCGCCTCGTCGATGGCCGGATCGCGCCGGGAGCCCTGGCGACGATGTCGCGTCGTGCCCGCCATTGGTCTTCACCCCACCTCGATTAGTCGTTACAGTGTGTCACAACAAATGTCGGTGAGGAGACGTTCATGACCGCGGGATTGACCGGGAAACCTCTGCCGTTGGCGGCGCCGGGAGAAGACGGACGGCACCTCTACACCTGCCCGTTGTGTGAGGCCATGTGCGGCTTGGAGATTCAGGTCTCCGGCGGCAAGGTCGCAGGCATCCGCGGCAACCGCGACGACACCTGGAGCCGCGGGCATATCTGCCCCAAGGGCGCAACGCTCGGCGCCCTTCACGAGGATCCCGACCGGATCCGGCACCCGATGATCAAGGTCGACGGGCAGTGGCGGGAAGTCAGCTGGGACGAGGCGTTCCGGCGCTGCACCGAACTGCTCGCACCGATCATCGAGCGGCACGGCATCGGAGCGGTGACCTGCTACACCGGGAATCCGCTGGCGCACTCGTTCTCCCTCGGCCGCTACACCGGCGTGCTGCTCGGCATGTCCGGCATCCCGCTGAGCTACTCGCCCGGCACCGTCGACCAGTGGCCCAAGAACCTGTCGTCACACCTGATGTACGGCGGCTGGTGGAGCTTCCCGGTGCCCGATGTCGAGCGCACCGACCTGTTCATCGTGATGGGCGCCAACCCCGCCGCGTCCCAGGGCTCCCTGCTGGCAGCCCCGAATGTGATGGGCATCATCGATGGAATCCGTCAGCGCGGCAGGGTGATTGTCATCGATCCCGTCCGCACGGCGACTGCCGCGCGTGCCGACGAATGGCTTCCGATCACGCCGGGCACCGACGCCGCGCTCCTGCTTGCCGTGGCGCACACGCTCTTCGCCGAGGATCTCGTCGACCTCGGGGACCTCGCACCCCACATCGTCGGGCTGGACCGGATGCGGGCAGTCGCCGCGGACTGGTCACCCGATCGGGTCGCCGCTGTCACCAACATCGACGCCGAGCGCATCCGTGAACTGGCGCGCGAACTGGCGTCAACGCCGAGGGCGGTGATCTACGGCCGGATCGGCACCTGCAACCAGGAGTTCGGCAGCCTGGCGAGTTGGCTCGTCGACGTAGTCAACATCTTGTCCGGCCATTTCGACATCGAGGGCGGTTCCATGTTTCCCCGCGCCGCCGCGTGGTCGGTCACGGTGCAGCCGATACCGGGGCTGGAGGACGGGGCACCGGAGTTCGGCCGGTTCCGCACCCGGGTCCGCGGCGCCAAGGAGGTGTTGGGACAGGTCCCGGTGTCGTGTCTGGCAGAGGAGATCGCCACCCCCGGCGAGGGCCAGATCAAGGCGCTGATCACCGTGGCGGGGAACCCGGTGCTGTCCACGCCCGCCGGCCACACGCTCGACGAACTGCTGCCGACTCTGGACGCGATGATCGCCGTCGACCTGTGGCTCAACGAGACCACCAGGCACGCCGACGTGATCCTGCCCGGCTCGTCCCCGTTGGAGCAGCCGCATCACGACGACCTGATCCTCAACTTCGCGATCAACAGCATCGCCAACTATTCGGCCCCGGTCTTCACCCGGCCCGATCCGGACGCACCGGAGGAATGGGAGATCCTGATCCGGCTCACCGGGCTGTGTACCGGCATGCCCGCCGAAGACGTCGACGTCACCGCGATCGACGACGGCTTCTTCGACTACATGGCGTTCACCAAGGGACTCGAGGGCGCCGAGATCCGCAAGCTGTACGACCATGGCGGGCCTGAGAGAATCCTCGACTTCACCTTGCGCACAGGGCCGTTCGGCGACGGCTACGGCGAGAATCCCGACGGGGTGACGCTCGAGAAGCTGAAGGCGCAGCCCAACGGCATCAACTTCGGCCCGATGATCCCGCAGGTGCCTGCGGTGCTCGGAACGTCGGACCACAAGATCCGGCTGGCCCCGCAGTACCTGCTCGACGACCTGCCCCGGCTGGCGGCCCGGCTGGACCGCGACCCCGACGAGCTGGTGCTGGTGAGCAGACGTCACCTGCGGTCCAACAACTCCTGGCTGCACAACGTCGGACCGCTGATGAAGGGCAAGGACCGCTGCACCCTGCTGATGCACGACGACGACGCCAAGCGCCGCGAGGTGCGAAACGGCGACCTCGTCACGGTGACGTCGCAGGGCGGCCACATCGAGGTGCCGGTCGAGGTGACCGACGCGATCATGCGCGGGGTGGTGTCGATGCCGCACGGATGGGGGCACGGCAAGGAAGGCACCCGGATGGCTGTCGCGAACGGATCGCCCGGCGTCAACACCAACGTGCTGTCGCCGCCGACGTTCATCGACGAGCCGTCGGGCAACGGGGCGCTGAACGGCATCCCGGTGACCGTCACCGGAGCGCGAACCTGAAAGTATCTCCTGCGTGGGCAACAACGAACGGGCGAAGATCGTCATGTCCGACGAGGAGATCGCCGAATTCATCGAACGCAGCCGCACCGCCACCATGGCCACCGTGCTGCCGAACGGGCGGCCGCACCTGGTCGCGATGTGGTACGCGGTGCTCGACGGCGAGATCTGGTTCGAGACCAAGGCCAAATCGCAGAAGGCGGTCAACCTGCGCCGCGACCCGACCATCACCGTGATGATCGAGGACGGGCAGAGCTACGACACCCTTCGCGGGGTGTCCATCGACGGGACCGCCGAGATTGTCGACGATCCGGAAACCAATCTGCGCGTTGGGATCAGCGTGTGGGAGCGCTATACCGGTCCCTACAGCGACGACATGCGCCCGTTCGTCGACCAGATGATGCGCAACCGGATCTGCGTGCGGGTGGTGCCAGGCCGTCTCCGCAGCTGGGATCACCGCAAGCTGGGCATGGATGCGATGCCGATCGGCGGCAGCACCGCCCAGTACCTAGGTTGATGGCATGGATGCTGACAAGAAGCCCAAGCAACTGAACGCACCGTTCGTCAAGACGGCGATGCGCTACGCAGGCCGGGCGCACGCCTGGGTCTATCGGCGCAGCGGCGGCAAGATCGGCGCCAACTGGCGCGTCGGCGCGGGAGCGAAGAAGCCGGTGCCGACGCTGCTGCTCGAGCACCGCGGCCGGAAGTCCGGCAAGCTGTTCGCCTCGCCGCTGGTGTACATCACCGAGGGCGACGACGTGATCATCGTGGCGTCGATGGGCGGTCGCGACGAGAACCCGCAGTGGTATCACAATCTCGTCGCCGATCCCGATGTGCACATCGAGATGGGTCGCGACCGGCGGGCGGTGCGCGCCGTGCTCGCAGACCAAGAGGAGAAGGAACGGCTCTGGCCGAAGCTGGTCGACGCCTACGCAGACTTCGACGCCTACAAGTCGTGGACCGACCGGGACATCCCGGTCTTCGTCCTCAAGCCGCGCTAGCCGCGTGACGGCGGCCGGAAGCCGGGGTTGGCGAGTCCCGTCGCGATCCCGGAGCCGATCGGGCCGAGGTGATCGAACAGGGTCGCGGTTCCGGTCGCGACGCCAGCGTGGCTGTAGTGCGTGAGCCCAGCCAACCCGATGAACTCGCCTTCGGGCAGCCGGCTCAGGGTCAGGGTGTAGTCGGCGTTGATGTAGTTCAAACCGCTTGCGCTGGAATGGGTTAGCGAGCTCGTTACGTCGCCCGCCATCGCGGCGCGGACGAACGGCGACACCTGCTCACCGGTGACGAGCGGCTTGACGTCGCGTACCCACGCATACTTCTGGCCGCCGTGCCGCCACTGGCTGAGGTCGTTACTCGGTGCGGTCAGCTCGGAATTGGAGCTGTAGGTCCATAGCTCCATGGTGAAGTCGCCCGACACGTCGGCGGGCTGGCTGGGTGGCGGTGGCATCTCGATCGGCAGTGTCCACGCCGGGTCGGGTGGCTGCTCGCCGCGTCGCAAAAACAGCGCGCTGGCGCGGGCGACGACGGTGTCGTTCTGCCGCATTGTCGCGTCCACCAACCGAATTCGTCTGCCCTCACGCTCGACGCTGGTGTCGACCCGCACCGGGTCGGCGAGCGCGACAGGTCGCAGCAGGTCGACGGTGAGCCTGGCGGGTTGCAGGTCGGGACCACCGCCGGCGAGCTCGACGGCCCG
Organism: uncultured Actinomycetota bacterium; assembly: GCA_963756865.1. GTDB lineage: Bacteria > Actinomycetota > Actinomycetes > Mycobacteriales > Mycobacteriaceae > Mycobacterium. Next base: position 135,356 of record CAVWPQ010000035.1, read on the forward strand.
CCCCAACAGACCTCCGACGTAGGTGCCGCTGATGGTCGATCCCCACGGCCCCCGCGCGAGCGGGCTCGGCACCAGTACGTCTCCGTCGGCGGTGAAGAACGCCTGGTCATGACTCGTCATCGTCAAAGATGATAGCGGGCCTAACTTCCGCCGCCGTCCCGGTACTCGGGGTGCTTCTCGACGTAGGCCGCCACCATCGGGCACTGAGCGACGATTCGCAGTCCGGCATCCCGAGTCTGCGCAAGCGCCTCGCCGATGAGAATCGTTGCCAGGCCGCGGCCTCCGTAGTCCTTGTCCACCTCGGTGTGGGTGAACACGCGCTTGTCTCCTCGGTCGAGGAACTCCGCCTTGCCGACCGTCTTGCCCTCCACCGCGATCGTGAACCGGTCTGGTTCCTTGACGACGGTGGTGGGTGCGCCGGTCTTGTCGGTTTGGCTCATGCGGTTTCCTTCGGGTTGGGGCGCGGTCGCAACGTGACGGCGGGCAGCGGCGGCGCGGGCAATCGGGCGACTGAGCCTTGGTAGCCGTCGACGGTGCCGAAACGGGCGTCGTGTTCCTGCCACAGCCGGCGGCAGGTGGCGATGTCGTCGTGACTGCGGCCGACGAAGTTCCACCACATCACCAGTTCCTCGCCGAACGGCGGCCCGCCGAGCAGTACCGCACGAGCCGGACCGTCGCCGGTATTGCACAGTGTCAGCACGTCGCAACCGGTGCGCTGGTAGGCAAGATCGGCGATGTCGAGGGCGGTGCCCGAGGCTTCAAGGCTGCCCTGGTCGAGAAGGACCCCGTGCTCGAAAGACGCGTCGACGCCGAGTTCCACTCGGGCACCCGGATCGAGATCGATCTGCGCGCCGAGCAGCGGCGTGAAGGTGTGCACCGGCGACCGGCTACCCGCGAGCGTGCCGAGGAACACCCGCAGCACCGCACCGGGAACCGTCACGGGCTCCGGCGCATAGTGGGCGAAGTCGCGGCCGGTGTCGCGATCGGAGTCCGGCAGTGCCACCCACAGTTGTACGCCGTGCAGGACCGTCGTCGCGGCGGTGGAGACCTCCGAATGGCAGATGCCCGCGCCCGCTGTCATCAGGTTCAACTCGCCGGGACGGACGAATGCGTGCACACCTGCGCTGTCGCGGTGCTCGACTTCGCCGTCGAACAGCCAGCTCACGGTCTGCAGGCCGGTGTGCGGGTGCGGAGGCACATCCATGCCGAGGCCGTCGCCGACGTTGTGCGGCCCGTAGTGATCGGCGAAGCACCATGCGCCGATCAGCGACCGCTCGCGCTGCGGCAGAGTGCGCCGAACGCGGATGGCCCGCGGACCGCCGAGGGGGACTTCCCGCGGGTGCAGCACACCGGCGAATGCCGATGCCGCGCAAGCCACTTCGGCAGGCGCGGTATCGGTATTACTCACCTGGCCACAGTAGCGCTAACCGGTCATCGCTGAGCGGATCAGGCCGAGGTCGTGATCGTCGATCCGAAACACCCCGAAGCGGAACTTGTAGCCCCACCGGCGCTTGTCCTCGATGAAGCCGAGCTGGTCGATCAGCGGCCTGATCGGCGTCTCCGTACAGGTCAGGAAGTCGACGTTGCGCCGCCACGGATGGAAATCGTCGGTGATCTCCACCTGGTAGGGCTCGTCGTCGGCGACCTGCCCGATGGCGGTGAACGCCTGCAACGGCTCCCCGTCGGGGTGGACGGTTCGCGGTGAATAGAAGACGATCCAGTCGCCTTGGGCCATCTTGCCCAGCATGTGCGGCTTGCCGTGGTTCGCCTGCGTGAATCGGCCGCGGACACCACGTTCCACGTGGTCGCGGCTGACGGTGTTGATCCAGTTCGTCATACCCGCACGCTAAGTCGCCGGGCCGACAAGGCGGGCTGGTCGATAGCAAGCCTGTGGATAACCTCGCGATGACAGACTGTCGCGATGGCTTCCAATGACAGCGATATCTACGACCGGCTGCGTGCACTGGAGCAGCTCGTGAAACATCTGTACAAGCAGACGGGGGTGGCTATGCCCGATCTGGCCGCGCTCGCCACCACCGAGGTGTCCGACCACGTGCGGCAACTCGTCGCGGCGGGCGACAAAATGGGCGCGATGAAGGCTTACCGCGACGAGACAGGCGTCGACCTGCGCACGGCGAGCCAGGTCATCGAGTCGCTCTACGGCGGCTAGAACGGGCTGCTGTTCGATTGCCTGCGGGCATCCTCGGGGCGAGGCCCGTATTTGGCGATGTAGGCGTCGTGGTAGCGGGCGTTCTTCTCGCGGGCGATGTCGTCCAAGAGCTTTGGGTCAAGACCGTGCTGCGCCAACCGGTGACGTCGCCACACCTTGTTGAGCGCCAAGGCCATCAACAGCGACCAGATGTAGATCGGCGCCGTCATCTCAAGATGCACGTAGAACGACGCGGGCAGCAGCCAGAACGGCGCGAGGATCAGCAGCGGCGGGATGGCGTAGCGGATCATGTGCCGCCGGACGGCACCAGGACCGGTGAGGTCGTCCCGCACCCAGTCGCGGAACTCATCGGGAAGCCTGCGGCCGAACACATAGCCGATGTACTGAAATACGCTGGCGCGCTTCATGTGCGTTCTCCTTCGATGGCGCCTGCGGCGAGCGCGGCTCCGTTGATGCGGGTGAGCACCGCGTGAAGGTGCTCGAGTTCGTCCAGCCCGACCCCCAGTCGCTCGACCACGGCAGGCGGAATCTTGAGGGCTCGTCGCCGCAGCGCAATGCCGCCCCTGGTGAGCTCGACGTCCATCGCGCGCTCGTCTGCGGCAGACCGTGTCCTGGTGATCAAGCCGAGCGCTTCGAGGCGCTTGAGCATCGGCGACAAGGTGGCCGAATCGAGCTGAAGCGACGACGCGATCTCCTTGACGGACAACGGGCGATCATTCTTGTCGGACCGGTAGTGGTCCCAGAGCGCCAGCATCACCAGATACTGCGGATGGGTCAGTCCGAGCGGCTCGAGCAGCGGCCGGTAGATGGCGAGCACGGCCCGATTGGTGGTGGCCAGCGCGAAGCACACCTGACGTTCGAGCGATAGCGGGTCGATCCGCTCGTCGAGGACGGTCATACCAAGATCGTACGCTAATAGTTAGGGCGCTAACTAAATCGTGATAGGCCTCACCATTGCGTTGTTAGGCTCAGCGCCATGAGAGACGATCTCACGGCCTATGAGGTGCGGGAAATCACGTTCGGAAGCCCGCCGATGGGTAAGCGCGGCTACAACGAGGACGATGTCGACGCGTTCGTCGCGCACGTCGTCGCCAGGCTCGAGGGCAGGGGCGGATTGACGGCTAACGACGTCCACAACGTCGCTTTCTCCAAGCCGGCTCTCTTCAAGCGGGGATACAACGAGGACGAGGTCGACGCGTTCCTCGACGACGTCGAGGCGACGATCGCAAGGCTGGACCGCCGGGGATGACCGACCAACCGATCCGTGCGGATCACGCTGAGCTGCTGCGCCGCCGGGCGCTGACCGAGGACGCCGCACGGCCCGACGCGGTCGAACGCCGACGCGCGTCGAACGGCCGCACCGCACGCGAGAACATCGACGATCTCGTCGACCCCGGATCGTTCGTCGAATACGGCCGCTTCGCGATCGCCGCCCAACGGTTCCGCCGCGACCTCGACGACCTGATCGCCCGCACCCCTGCCGACGGCCTTGTCGCAGGCACTGCGCGGATCAACGGCGAGCACTTCGGCGCGCAACGCAGCGCCGCGGCGGTGCTGTCCTACGACTACACCGTGCTGGCAGGCACTCAGGGCTATCTCGGGCACCGCAAGAAGGACCGGCTGTTCGAGCTGATCGAGCGGATGCGATTGCCGACCGTCTTCTTCGCCGAGGGTGGCGGCGGCAGACCCGGTGACACCGATTTCCCGACGGTGTCGTCGCTGGAGACCCGCGCATTCAAGCTGTGGGCACAGCTGTCGGGTGTGGTGCCGCGCATCGCTGTCGTGAAGGGCCGGTGCTTCGCGGGCAACGCCGTCATCGCGGGAACCTCCGACCTGATCGTGGCCACCAAGGACGCGTCGATCGGCATGGGCGGTCCTGCGATGATCGCAGGCGGCGGGCTGGGCGACGTCCATCCCGACGAGGTAGGTCCCATCTCGGTGCAGGAGCCCAACGGCGTCGTCGACGTCGTCGTCGCCGACGAGGCGGAGGCGGTCACCGTCACCAAGCGATTACTGGGTTACTTCCAAGGGTCGCTTTCCGCCGGTGACGCGCAGGACCAAACCGCCTTGCGCACAATCGTTCCCGAACGGGATCGGCGCGCCTACGACGTCGGGCCGGTCATCGAGACGCTTGCCGACGAGGGAACGGTGACATTCCTGCGGCCGCGATTCGCCCGCGAGATGGTCACCGCGTTGGCACGCATCGAGGGCCGGGCGGTCGGGGTCATCGCCAACGACACCCGCTACATGGCAGGCGCGATCACCGCCGCCGCGGCCGACAAGGCCGCCCGCTTCCTGCAACTGTGCGACTGCTTCGGCATCCCGGTGGTGTCGCTGATCGACTGCCCCGGCTACATGGTCGGCCCTGCCGCCGAGGGCGAGGCCCTGGTGCGCCGTGCGTCGCGGATGCTCGTCGCCGGTGCCGCCCTGCGTGTGCCGCTGGTGGCGGTGGTGCTGCGCCGCGGTTACGGCCTTGGCGCACAGGCGATGACGGGCGGCAGCCTGCACGAGCCGGTGCTCACCGTGGCATGGCCTGGCGCGCATCTCGGTCCGATGGGGCTCGAGGGTGCCGTCCGGCTCGGGCTGCGCAAGGAGCTGGAGGCGATCGCCGACGACGACGAGCGCGAGGAACGGGTCAGGCAGGCGACGGCGGCCGCGCAGGAGAACGCCAAGGCGCTCAACGCCGCTCAGATGTTCGAGATCGACGATGTCATCGACCCCGCAGACACCCGCCGGATCGTCGCCGAGACGTTGACGGCCGCGACCGCGCATGCGGCGCCGGTACCGCCGCGGCGCTTCGTCGATACCTGGTGACGCGCGCGGGGAGCTCAATGGAAACGCGAAGACTGCCGGCGGATTGGCTCAGTTGATGGAGAGTGCAGCCGCGATGGCGCGGCGCATATCGTCGTCGTTCACGACGAGATCGGCGGGAGCGGCCTGGGCCAGCAACTGCGGAGGAGTCGTGCTGAGCCTGCGGGCCCGCTCGTGCTTGCAGTGCACGATGACCTTGCGCGCGAAGCGGCCGTTGCCCGCGGTGTCCAGTGCGGTGCCCTGCTCGATGGGGGTCTCGCGCAGCCGCGCGGCCTCGTCCCTCAACAGCGGCCACGCCGTCTCCGCGATGGCGATCTTCTCCTTGCCGGCGATCATCCGGCCGATCTCCACGATCTCGTCCGCCGTGTAACTGGTGAACGACAAGGTCAGGTGGAAGCGCGACGCCAGGCCGGGGTTGGCCTGCATGAAGCGCCGCATCTCCTTCGGGTAGCCGGCGACGATCACCACCAACCGGTCGCGGAAGTCCTCCATGTACTTCAGCAGGGTGTTGATCGCGTCCTTGCCGAACGAGTGCCCCTCCTGCTCCGGTGCCAGCCGGTAGGCCTCGTCGATGAAAAGCACACCGCCAAGGGCGGATTCGCATACTTCCTTCATTCGGGCGGCCGTCTGTGAGATGTATCCGACGACGAGGTCCTCCTCGGTGACCTCGACGACGGTGGGGTGTTCGATCTTGCCCAGACCGAACAGGATCTCCGCGGCGATGCGCGCGAACGACGTCTTCGCCGTCCCTGGTGGACCTTCGAGCACCATGTGGTTCTCGTTCGTCGTCGACGTCTCTTCGCCCCTGTCGGCGAGGATCTGGTCGATCTGGATCTCGGTGCGCCACACCGTGATCTGTTCCTTCGGGCCGGTCAGGCCGATCAGTTCGTCCAGCTTGCGCTGCGCCTCGGTGAGCACCGTGTCCTTCTGCTCTTCGAGTGCGTCGGCCGCGCGCTGGGCCTTGGACGTCTCGGTGCTGGGATCCCACGGGTCGGTGCGGCTGGCGATGGTCTCGGAGTCGGTGACGATCAACCGGTAGCCGGGGTTGCTCAGGGCCTCGCTGGCCGCGTCGAGCAGCACGCCGTTGTTGGTGGCCTGTTCGAACGACGCGCGGGCGGCGTCCTCCTGGCCGAGTTCTCGCAGACACCAGCCTCTGGTCAGCGCGGCGTCGGCGGCGATGTACTGGTTCTTCGTCGCAATGGTGTGCGCGCGGTCCAGCGCGGTCTGGAACTGCCCGATGCTGGCCGCCGCTGCGGCGGCGAGGGTGTCGACGGCCGCGGTGAGATCGTCGACGACGTGGGTGGAGTGCGCAGGCGGCGACTTGGCGGTGATCTTGAGGACGTCGGGCCACCTCTGCGACAGGTGGTAGGCGGCCGCGCCGACGAACTGCGCCCACTGCGCCGCCATCGCATCCCCTGAGACGACGGGATCGTCGAGGACGTCGATCGCGTCGGCGAACCGGCGGTCGACGACCAGTGCGCCGGCGTAGGCCAATGCGATCGTCGAACGCGACCAGACCGGCATCGTGACGTAGAGCGGTGCGTCGAGACGGGCATGCAGATCACCGTCGACCAACCCGATCCGGCGGGTCTCCCGGTACAGCGATCGCGAGTTGCGATGCGCCGCCTCCAGCACATCGATGGCGTGGTCCCCGCAGGCGATCCTGCCCAACCAGGCATCAGACATCGTCGGCTGTGCGGCGGTGATCTCGACGAAACCGGCTAGCGCACCGCGAGTGTCGCCGCCCTTGAACCGCTCGATCGCAGTGTCGAACGAGCGCCGCTGGTCGGTGGGAGCTGTCATTGAAATGGGCGCTCTCCTATGCGGTCTGGCCTGCGGCGCCCAGGAAGGGCTGCTCCGCCTTGAACGTAGCGATCTGGACGTCGGTGGTGAAGGCCGAGGTGGCGATGCGAACCGTCGATGCGGAGATCTGGGTGAACGACAGATCCAGCGTCGCGGCGCTGCGATCGGCGTCGCCGAGCGTGACCACCGTGGAGGCCAAGCCCGCGGGAGGTGGTACACCGGCCCGGTCGCTGACGATGATGGACGGCACGAACTCGGGCGGATGCCTGCGGTCGACGATCGCAATCAGTGGTTGCTCGAGCTGGCGCCATCGCGCGGGATTGTCGGTGTAAATCGCAATGCGTTCGCCGACTGCGGCAGCGCGCACGAGCAACTGGCACGCATAGGGCATGCCTGTCTGCAGTGAGATACGTGTCGCCTGATCGGGATCGGTCAACGACAACAGCAGAAGATCGCCGCGTTGAGTGGTGCCGACGAGCACACCGGAAGAGGCGACGGGCAGTTCGAGCGGCGAGGCATCGAGGGGGCGCCCTGGCATCGCATCGAAAGTGCGTGGCAGTGGTGCCGACCGCATCGCCGCCGGTCCCTGATGACCGGGCAGTGGATTGAGATACAGCGTAGGAGGCCTGGTCGGCGCCTGCGGGTCGTTGAGGCGCACCAGCGCCGACACCCATGCGCGGCCCTCGGTCGGCCCGCGCTTCTTGGTCAGCGAGATCGTCTGCACCACGGCGTCGGAACGCAACGCCCACATCTGGTTCAGCGTGTTGGTGGTGATGTCCTCGGGCGAGAAGTAGTACGAGGTGAGGTAACCGGGGTGCGCTTCGATCGACTTCCACGCCTCGGTCGGCGCCACCGGGGTCGGGATGCGCGGACCGACCGGCGCGTTGTCGAGTTCGGCTTCTTCCGGCACGACGGCCAGATTCGCCCCAAGGTCCACTAGGGCAGCGTCGATATCCTTGGCGGTCAACGGCTTTGCGCGCACACCGCGCTGCAGAAGCGCGTTGATGATGCGCTCGGTGGCCGCTGCTGCTGCCGCGCCGACCGTCGAACGGTAGGCCAGACCGCGGATCGAGTTGGCGATATCGAGGCGCACGACAAGGTACGTTCGGCGCTGCCCCGCGGCAGGCCGGTCGGCAAGAAGCGTCGAGTACAGCGGCGGGTAGCCGGTGCCGCGGCGCACGCGTAAGCCGCTGGACACCACGTCGATCCCCGACAGTTTGATCCCGCCGGGCTGATCGAGCAGACCGGTGAGCGCATCCAACGGCAGGCGGTTGGGGGTCAACGCGGTGGCCGAGCCCGTCAGCAGCGTCGGCGAATAGGCCTGGCCGGTCACCTCGATCATCGAGATCGCGTCCCCGGTGAAGCCTTCGGGCACCCGCACGCCGTAAAGCGAAGCGCCGTGCGGGATGTCGATACTCGGGGCGGGGGACTCGGTGCGCTTACGCCGTCGCCGCCAGCGGATCCGGTCGACGAACCACTTCACGAAGTTGCGTCGGTACACCGTCAGCATCAGAAGGAGAACAGCCACCGACGCGGTCGCCGCCGTCGGCCACCACGACCACCTGCCGGGCGGAAAGATCAGGATCGCGGCGAGCACCGCCACCTCGACTCCGACCACCGCCGGGATCGAGGCGTTGATGCCGATGGTGCGCGCCTTCATGAACGCCTCCGCCGAACCGCTGCGCCCGCAGCCACAATTACCGCCAGCGCCGCGACGATTCCCGCACCGATCAGCGCGGTGTGCCGGGGCCGCAGATCCGGGGGAGGCGGCGGCTCAGGCACATTCAGCAGCTTGGTCAGATGCTCAGGCGGCAGCCGATCACCAGGCGGCACATCGAACGTCAGCGCCGCGACGGGATCGACGACGCCGTAGCCGACCTTGTTGTCGACACCGCGCGGCGGATTGTGCGCGGTCTCGGTGATCCGCCGAATGATCTGATGCGAGGACAGCTGCGGGTATTTCGCCCTCACCAGCGCGGCCACCCCTGAGGTGTACGCGGTGGCAAAGCTGGTGCCCGACAACGGGACTGCCTTGCCGGGTTCGCGGCCTGGGAGCGCGTTGATGGGTGCGCCGTTGACACTGGAAAGTCCCATCACCTCGAGGCCTGGGGCCGCGACACTCACCCACGGACCGGCGATGCTCTGCGGCAGTGGTTGGCCGTCGGGGGCCACCGCGCCGACCGTCAGCACGTAGTCGGAGTACCAGGCGGGCGTGACGATGGTCGACACGTCCTGCCAGTCGCGGGGGTCGTCGGCCCGCAGCGGGTTGAACAACGGGTTCTGTCCGCACGCCGAGCCCTCACCCTCGTTGCCCGCGGCGGCCACGATGACGATGTCCTTCTCGACGGCCGCGTAGCGGATCGCGGCGCCGAGGGCGGCCTGATCGATCGGCTGTGCGGCGTTGATGCAGGCCGTCACCGAGATGTTCATGACCTTGACACCGAGGTTGGCGAGATGGACGACCGCGCGGGCCAGCGTTGCGATATCGCCTGCCTTGCGCCGGATTTCGTCGTTGTCGCCGGGCTGCGGCCGCGCGGGCCCGAATGCCGACGACGACTGGCGCACCGAGATCAACGCGGCGTCGGGGGCGACGCCGACAACACCGTCGGGGCTGCCGGGCGGCGGCCCTGGCACCGGCGGCATCTCGCCGCCGCCGGGGCCTGCGGCAGGCGCGACACCTTCCTCCGGAGGAGGCGGCGGTTCAGCGGGCGGCGGAGGCGGTGGCGCGGTGACCGTCACCGTGCTCGGTTTCGGAGGCGCAGGCGGCGGCGTGGTCGGGAACGGTGACGCCTCGACTTCGGGCGGCGGTGGCGGCGGCCCGATGTTCGCGGGCATCGGTGGCGGCTTGGCCTCAGGCTCAGACGGTTGCGCCGCGATGATCGACGCGACGACAGTGCCGTGCGAATCGCAGTCGAACAGTCCACCGTTCTCGTCGCCCATCACGTAGTCCCCGCCTGCGAACAGAGCGGGCAACCGAGGATTGGGCGTGACGCCGGTGTCGATGAGCCCCACGGTGACGCCCGCACCAGTGGAGTACTTCCATGCCTTGGTGATGTCGAGCATGACGTTGCCCGGTGCGGCCTGTGCGACATCCGGCGTCGCCACCGTCAGGGGATCTGCGCAGGTGTTCTGCTGCTTCATCTCCTGGTCGGGTCCCGGCGTATCGTCCGGCGGCAAGGCGGCAGGGTCGACACCGGGCCGTTCGATGGCCACGGCCGCCGCGGGCAGCATCACGTTGGCGCCGAGCAGCAGAACAGCCACTGCCGCCGCAGAAAACGTCCGCGCCGCGCGGTTGAGCCCGGCCATCAGTGGTAGCGGATGTATTGCAGTATGCCGAGCGCCCAGGCGGCGAACGGAATCACCAAGGCCAACAGGATGTATTCGGTGTATTCGACCACCTTGCGAATCGGCGGCGAGAAGATTCTCGGCGGTACCGCCGTCGCGGCCACCAGGCCGAGCGCCGCGATACCGAGCGCCGCACCCGCGGCGATCAGCGTCGTCGTCGTGTCATCCGCAGCGGCCTCGAGCCCGTACTTCGCGGCGGCGCCGATCAGCGCGGTGACAGCGATGCCGACCAGGATGATCGCGTGGCGCCGGTCGCGGAATGCCCTGGCGCGCAGGATGAGAATCGCGGCGGCCGCTCCCAGCACCACCAGCTGCGCCCATTCCCGTTCGCCGTGCGGCGTCACGGCGAACCACGACGCGGGCACTGCGACGGCGGCGACGCCGAGCAGGACGCCGGTCAGCACCGTGTTGGACTTACGCGCGGCGGCGGCCACCTGTTCGCCGGTGAGAGTGACGTCCGACGGCAGACCGTCCTCGACGGGGGAGACGGTGTCCTCGGGCTGACCGGGAGCGCGGGCGAAGATGTCGCGGCCGGTGATGGATCCGAAGGTCTGACGGGGAACGTTGGCCATCCGCAGCGCGATCGTCGGTGCGGCAGAGACCGCGACCAGCACGGCAACCAGGACGGCGACGCCGATCCTGGATCCGGGCACCTCCCAGTACATCCGTACGAGCGCGACAACGGCGGCGCCGAAACCCGCCGTCATGATCGCCGCGGCGGCAGTCCAGTAGCGGCCGGTGAACCGGACGAGCAGCCACACACCGGCAAGGGCGGTCGCGGCGGCGAGAAAGGCGTGCGGCGCGCCGGGCGATCCGCCAGGGGGGATGGTCGCCGCCGCCAGTCCAGCGGTGACCAACGCCGCCCACGCTGCGCCGTCGGTGACGACCCGGCCCGCTCCGACCCGCGCACCGATCGCGACCGTGACGAGCAGGCCGATCGTGGCTGCGGCGAACAGAATCGGGACCAACAGCGAGCTCTCGTGGGCGAAGCGCAGCCGCCACAGCAGCATGCTCGCCACGCCGAGCGCACCGCCGATGACGACCATCGCCACCGCAAGGGCGGTCCGCGCCGTCACCCGGACGAAGTGATCGGATGCGTACTGTGCGAGAGCCGTCGAGACGTTCTCGACCACCGGCCCGTACCGTTCGGCCGATCCGGCGGGTACCAGCGCAAGGACGTCACCGTCGGCGATGTTGTGGCCGGCAAGGGAGACGTCCGACGCCAATGCCGTCATCCCCGCGGCTCGAGCGAATTCATAAGCCGCAGGGGGTAACTCAGCCGCGCCACGACCACGCAGCACCTTGTTGATCGCGATGACCGTCGGATCGAGCAGCGTGGTGAGCGGAGCGGCCGACGGCAGTACGAGATCGATCTGGTGGGAATCGCCCGCAAGTATCGATACCCGGCACGACGGCGGCACCTCGACCGGAGTCGAGGTGCGACTGGCTGAGGTCGATTCGCGAACTGTCGTCACCGGCGGTCCCGTGGTCCGTCTGTCGTAGAGGCGAAGTGCTCGGCGAGCGCGGCGGTGATCTCGATGAACCGTCGCCTCGTCAGCGGGGACATCTCCGAGACCACGTCGATGACACCGCCGGGACGCAGGTGCGAGTCGAACGGAACCTCGACCACCACCTGGCCGCGACTTGCGAACTGCTGCACCAGGATCGACCGGGTGCGCTTGTCGGCGTGCCCGTCGGAGTCGTTGAGCACCACCACGGTGCGATGCAGAAGTCCGGTGTATCCGCGGTTGGCGAGCCACTCCATGGTCTGGCCCGCCGCAGAAGCACCGTCCACCCAGGGCGAGGACACCACGATCAGTGCGTCGAGGTCGCGCAGCACCTCCTGCGCGATCGCGGAGTCCATCGTCGAACCGCAGTCCACGATCGAGATCGTGAAATGCCGGTCCAGCCGGCCCGTCGCCTCCCGGTAGATCGCGGGATCGAGCACCCGTCGCCGGGCCGTACTCGCCTCGCCCGCGAGCACGAACAGGCCCGCTGAGTTGTTTCCGACCCGGCTGCGAACGTCGGCGAACGAGTCGAGGTGTTCGTCGGCCGCCAACTCCCAGTACGAGCCCGCGGCGTTCGGGTCGATGCGGCTGCCCAGCTTGCCGAAGGCGGTGTCCGCGTCGATGGCCACCACGCGGTCGTCCTGGCGCAGCTCGGCGAAGATCGAGCCGACACTGGCCGAGACGGTTGTCTTGCCGACACCGCCCTTGCCGAACACGCCGATCTTGTAGTGGCCGCGCAGCAGCGAGCGGATCTTGTTCTCGAGGTCGGCCAGTCGCTGTTCATCGGGCGACGGCCCGAGATTGATCAGGCCGAAGGTGCCGCGATGGATGACGCGTCGCCAGCCCTTCTTCGGCGGCACCTTCTTGCTCGGCACGAGCTCACTGGTGCGGATGCTGTCGACATAGGAGTAACCGGTCGACGGCGGCGCAGCGGCGGGTGCGGCAGCCCAGTTGGTCGATGACGGCGACTGCGACGACCAGTCCTGGCCCGCCGGACGCGCAGGCCGCTCGCGGGAGGGTTCCTGCTGCCAGGCCGGGCGGGCGCCGGTCGGCGGCATCACCCGGGTCGACTCGGCCTCGTTGCCTTCGCGTGGTCTGCCCTCGGGTGGTGCGCCCGACTCGCCGGGACGGCTGGCAGGAGGCGGAGCCTGCCGGAAACCGCCGGGCGCGATGCGCTGAGCTCCGCCTGGTCCCCGGCTGGTGTCAGCCGTCCAGCGCGGTCGCGGGTTGTCGGAGCCCGGGGGGCGGCCCGTCTCCTCCGGTGGTCGGCGCGCGGCGTCGTCGCCGATCGACCGTGGGGTGTCATCGACTCCGTTGCGGCCTGGACCCTCGTCGTGAACAGGCGGGCGGGGCGGCTCCGGCGGTCGGGGCGCAGACGGTTCGCCCGCATCCGATGGCGGCGAAAGGTGTTCGCGCAGAAAGTCGTCGCGGTCGGTCACGGCGCCAATCCTGACTTCGTGTCCATGGTTTCCTCCGGTGCTTTTCGTTGAGTCTTCGAGTTCATTGCGGTCCGTTCGCCTGGTTCAGCGGAGCAGCATCCGCAGGAGGTGCCAGGGTGTCGTGCTGCGTCATCGCGTCGGTGCGACTGAGCGCGGGTCCGGGGGCGAACACCCGGATCAGTGGCCACGGTGCCTGCCGAGCCTGAGGCGGCGAAATGCCCAGCGCCCGCAGCGTTTCATCGTCCAGCGAGATTCCGTACCGCACGCCCTGGTCGCTGATCCACCACATGGATTCGCGGCTGGTGGCGTCCGGCGCCGTACCGGTGGTCATCACCAGGTTGGTCGCCCCCGCAGACATATATACCTGGTCGGCCTCGACGCTTTCAGGTGACCGGTCATTCTTGACCAGTTGAATCAGCCGATTGTCCGACCCGATCGGGATCGGCAGCCCCTTACCCGACAGCACGACGGTTTCAGAGGTTCGATCCGTCGAACCCTTCGACCAGTTCAGGCACGTGACCGGATTGGACGCCGTGTCGACGAGCTCGAGCCGCGTGGTCGGGTAGTAGTCGATAGGAAGACTGTCCACGACCGGAACGCTTGCCAGCCGGTCCGGCGCCACGACCACAGGGAGTTCATCGCCGAAGGAGTTGGCTGACCGCAGAAGCGACGCGACGAACGGCGAGATGGGCTGGACGCCGTTGCGCAGCAGCACATAGAAGTTGTCGGCGTCTGTCTGAAGGTCGCGGACCGAAAGCACAGAACCGATCACGGCGCCCCGCGCGACGTTGAACTGCGACGGCGCACCCGCTCCAGGGATCACCGGGGAATTCAGAGGCTCGGTTGCAGGCAGCGCGTCGAACAGTGGTGTCGAGATCTTCACCGGCTCCGGTGCATCGGTGTCGACTCCGAGCGCCAGCGCGACCGCCTTGTTGGACAGGTCGATCGCCGACCGCTGCCCGTTCCAGATGACGTATGTCTTGCCATCGTGCTCGGTGAGCACCGCTTTCGAGGCGTCAAGTGGCGTGGCGCGTGATCCGACCGAGAGCGGTCCGCCGATCGCGGTGACCAGCGGTGCGGCGTTGGGATTGTCGGGCGCGCTGTCGCAGACCGTCCACTCCGAGCTGTCTGCCGTGCGCAGCGGCATCGCAGATGGCGCACCGGCAATGCCGACCGAGGGACCCTGGGGGTACTTGGCGAGTTCGTTGGCCTTGACGAAGGTGGGGTTGCTCGCCTGACCGGTGATCAGCCGCGCGCTGACCAGGTTGACGGCCGGGTGCAGCCTGCCGTCGACGAGGACGAAGACCGCACCGGTATCGCGGTCGGCGAGGATCGCCGACTGTCCGACCTGCCCCGCGGGCTTGAACCAGGACAGAACGAACATCAAAGCGACGGCCAGGAGCGCGAAAATGAAGCCGAGAATCAGCGATGCGCGCTGCCGCTGCACCGGGTCGAACTCCATGCGCACCCCGTGATGCGACAACGCAGCGGCATTTCGCCGGTTCCAGAAAAAGTGCGCCGACACCTGAAGTCCGCTGGCCAGGTTCAAAGCCATGACTCAATACCTTACTTGCGGGTCCGGTCGCGCAGAGCCGCAGATTCGGGGAGCGAAGGTGGCATTCATCGGTGCGTTTGTTCGTGTTTGCTGCGGTGGTTACCGCATGGCGGGCGCAGGCGGCGCTTTTGTCGAGTTGAGTAGTTTGGCGAGGTCTTGTCGCAGCGCCTCGGCGGAGGTCGGCCAAATGCTGGTCCAGCGGGTCCCGTCCGGTCCGGTCGTATAGCTGACCGTAATGCGACCCAGCTCGGAGTCGATCACCGAGACCCCATCGGAATGGAAGTGGTCTTGGACGCCGTGGTCGATCACCGTGACCACCGCCATCGCAGACTCATCCAACGAAGTGGCGGCGGACAGTACCGCTACCTGATCCGGGGATAGGCCCAAGCGCGCCAGGGCCGCCGCCAGCATGGTGCGGCCCTTGGGGACGTTCTCGTTGAGCGCGTTCTCCAGTGCCGCGCTGGGCACGTTGAAGCCCGAAATCGCCGCGGCGTCGCCGTGGGAGAAGGCGTGCATCAGGGTGTCGCAGATCAAATCGATCTGTTCGTCACTACGGGCGGCCTCGCCAAGCGGTGCGAGCACGACTTCGTCTCCGCTGCGCGCGATCATGGCGAGCCAGCGGTCGCGCTGGCAGATCGACATCACCCGCTCGTCGATGAGCGCAGGCACGTCCTCGCCGTCGGGCACGGGTCCGTCGAGCGGTTTGGGCCGACGGATGACCACTAGCACTTCTCGCTGCGGCCGACCGACGACGGCCATCCAGTCTCGAACGGCGTCGTCGACACGACCCTGCTGGTCGATGACTCCTGCCGCGGCGAGCGAGTTGTACTCCGCGGTCTGCGACCATGGCACCTGGCCGATCTCCGTTGCGACGGTGCCGTCGCCGTCCACCGACGGTATGAAGGGACGCAGCCGCAGCGCAGTCGGCATCTTCTCGACACCGAGCAGCGCCTGGAGTATCCAGACCCCGTTCGGGGTCGTAGTCAGATCAGCCATCGTTTCCCTCCTTCGGTGTCGACGTGTCAGGGGAGGCCAACACGTGGGTCGGCCTCCCCTGCGTTAGGCGGATGCGGCGGTCTTGCTAGCCGCCGATTCCGAACGAGGCGCCCGCGGCGGTATCGGTGTTCATCATCTCGTCGAGCACGTGCATAACGGTGCTGGAGTGCCGATTACACACCTCGACGCCCTCGTCGATGCCGGTGTTGATGAGCATCTGCGCCTGCTCGAAGTTCCCGCCGCCCTTGCCCTCGAACTCTTCGCGGACAGCGACGAGCGCGTTCGTCGCCGAGGATCGGATGTTCTCGAGATGGCTGGCGGCGCCACCGATGCTCTGGGCCAGATCGGCCATCTCGCCAGGGTTGTACTGGAACATGTTGGTCAGTCCTTTCAGGTCGATTAAGTCAGTCGGCTCACAACGATTGCGAAACGCCGTGCATGGCGGCGCGTGCGGCGGCTTCCTGCTCCTCGTACCGGGTTGCCGCGGTTTGCAGGGCATGGATCAGCTCACCCCACTGGGTGTTGAGCTTCATCTGGGCGTTATGAATCTCCTCGGTGGTGACCACGTTGGCCGCCGACGCATCGCCCTGCCATCCGCCGCCGGCGATGTTGTGCGAGGCCTGCAGATAGTTCGTTAGGGCGCCCTCGGCCTCGTTACGCAGGTTTTCGAGCTGGCTGGCTGCGGCGCGCAGCTTATCGGCGCCGACGATAATGACATCTGCCACTTGATGTTCCTTTTCCTCAATTTGCTGACGGGATGTTTAAAGCCTATTCCGCGTGCGCGGAGGTCTTTGCACCAATTTCTTGGTCAATCCTCCCTTCCGGAGCGTGGACCAACCGTTAGCTGCATGGTCCTGCCCTCGGCGGGGCCTTCCCTGCCGCGTTCATCGCGGCCCATGCCTGCCGCACCCGCCGCAGCCGGGGCGCCGTAGAGACCGCCTGGGCCACCGGCTGTCGCCGGGCCTGCCGATGCCGCAACTTCTGGGATCGCGGCTCCTGGCGTCCAACCAGTCGGCAGCTTCGGCGCACCGGGAGCATTGAAGCTGCCGGTGGGCCGGGTGAAGCTGGACATCACCCCGGCTCCGGAGCCCACGCCGCCAGCGCCGCCGCCACCCCCGCCCCCGCGGGCAGCAGCATCGGTCGTCCCGGCAAGCGTCGTCTGGTCCAGCCCTCCGGCCATCTTGTCGATTCCGCCGAGGCCACCCCCGCCCATACCCTGGCTCAGTGGTCCGAGCATGCCCATCGCCATCTGCGGCATCTGGCCGAGCATCTGCGGGAACTGGCCGAGCATCTGCAGCGGCTGGGCGGCCATCTGCGGCAGCTGACCGAGCTGGCTCATCATCTGCATCGGCATAGAGGCCATCGAATTTGCGGGTGCGGCCGCGGCCTGGGCGCCCGGCTGCACAGCGCTGGAGGCCTGATTGACGCCATTGAGGCTCTGGGACATCGCGG
This sequence comes from uncultured Actinomycetota bacterium, assembly GCA_963756865.1. GTDB lineage: Bacteria > Actinomycetota > Actinomycetes > Mycobacteriales > Mycobacteriaceae > Mycobacterium. Next base: position 152,435 of record CAVWPQ010000035.1, read on the forward strand.
CACTGGCCGCGCCGCTCGCCGCGGCCTGGCTGATTGCCGCGGCCTGGCCTGCCGGACCCGCCGGGTTGGCGGTCAGGGGCGCCGGTGGCGGAGGGGTCAGCAGCATGCCCAGGATCGTGAGCACGATCCCGTCGTATCCGCCCATCATCCCGGCGTTGTTGTGCCAGAAGTACTCGTACTGCGACTCGAGCGCGGCGATCGGCCCGTTGTTCTGGCCGATCCAATTCGTCACGACCAGGCCGAACTGGGTGGTTCGATTCGTCGTGCACGCAGGCACCGGGATCATCCCCATCTTCGCGGTGACGTACGCCTGCTCGATCCCTGCCGCGGCGGCCGCCGACTCGTGCACCCAAGCGGCCAGAAGCTGGAGGGCGGCGACGTAGGGCATCGCGGTGGCCATCATGGCCGTTCCGCCGACGCCTTGCCATCCGGTCGACGCCGTCACGCCCGCGGTGGCCGCCATCTTGGCGCCCTCTGCCGTGAGGGCCGCGGCGAGCGCCTCATATGCCGCGGCTGCCGCGGCGATGCTGGCGCCCTGGTCGCCGAGCATCAACTGGCCGGCGTTCACCTCGGGGGGGAACGCACTCCACTGGCCAGCCACGAGTGGCTAAGCCCCTCCGATGGTGGCCGCGGTGGTGTTGATGGCCTCGACCGCGCTGTAGGTGGCGCCGTTGGTTCCGATCACGCCAGCGAACATTTCCCGCATGGCGATGTACTCGGAGAGGATGCCCGTGGTGGCGGCACTGCGGGCGATCAGCGCCGCGGCGGCCCGCACCGACACCTCGTCGGCACCGGGGGGGATGACCGCGGAGGTGGTGCCCGCAGCGGTCGCCGCTGCAGCCGCCAGAGTCGCGGCGCCGCCGCTCTCCGATGCGGCCGCTGCTGCCAAGATCGCCGGATCGACGTTTACTAGCATGTTCACTCCCCACTGACGTAGCTGCTGTATGCAGTCTAAGGCTGGTTTGGACTACTCCCGAACGCCAATTTCAAAATCGCCACCACTGTACGCCTAAGTTTGCGGAGCTGCCGGAGACGGTGGGGTGGGGGGAGTGCTCCACCCGATGAGAGCACCCGTAGTGCCTGTTCGTGTGAAGAAAATGGCTTTGCCAGGGCGTTGCGGTTCGGCATAGATGTCCGCGACGATCTTTCCGGCGTCGCGCCGCCCGTCCATGACCAGGACGGGTGCCAGCGAACCACGGAGTTTGCCAAGCACGGAACTGCCGATGGCGACCTGATTCCAGTTCGCCACCGCGGTGGCGGCAAATATGTGCAGCCCGGTGTCCCTGGCGCCTTCGACGTGCGGGCCCAGATTCATCAGCGGGTTGTCCATCGACGACCAAACCCCGGCATCGTCGACCACGACGAAGATTTCGGGTCCGGAGTAGAACTTCTTCGTCATCATCTCCTCCTGCGTCGTGCCGGGAGGAGGCTGGCGGCTCTCGAGCTCAGCAACGAGCTCGCGGATCGCTTCGCGGATGGCGGTCTGCGTGTAGGCGTAGTCGCGCAGATGCGGCCCCTGCACGACGCCGAGCAGCGTCCGGCGGGGGTCGAGCACCAGGATCTGCGCCTCTTCGGGTCGATACAGCGATGTGATCGACCGGCACATCACCCGAAGGAAGTTCGTCCGCCCGGACCGCGGTGCACCGACCGCGATCGCATGCGGGTGATCGGCGATGTCGATGTACGCGGGCCCGAGATCGGCCTCGGACAGGCCGAACGGGACAAGGCTGCGCCGGGTGACCGGCTGAGCCAGTCGCTGAACCTCTTCGAACGGCACGGACTCGGGCAGTCTGCTGACGGTCACCGCCTTCTGCACACCCGAGACCTGCGCGATCAGCGCGCCGATGTCACGCGTCGCGACCCGGCCGTCCGGGCCCGCTCCGCCGGCGACGTCAGATCCCGCGTGTTCGCCGAGTTCCGGGACCCCGATCAACAGATGCATGCCGGGTTTGGTCAGCCCTCGGCCCGGCATGCCTTTCGGGACCTTCTTGGCGAGCTGACGATTCATCTCCGAATCGCCGGGGTCGGTCAGCCGGAGCTCGATACGTTCGGTGGCCAACGGCTTGAGCGCCTGCTTGAACCCCTGCAGATAGCTCGTGTGCGAGACGACGATGTGCACGCCGTAGCCCAGGCTGCGTCCCAACGCGACGATGTGGTCGACGTACTGGGGAAACTCGGTGGCGAAGGTCGCCCAGCCGTCGATGACGAGGACGACGTCGCCGCCTGCCACGGGGACCGGCTCGGGCTTGTCGCTGAACTTGCGCCGCCGGACCTCGTCCATATCCAGTCCGGTCTTGGCGAACACCGCCTCACGCTCGGCGACGATGCCCTGCACCGACGAAATGATGCGGCCGACGCCCTCCCGATCGACGGCCGGAGCCAAGCCCGCCACGTGCGGCAACCCGGCGACGGCCGACAGGCTCGGGCCGCCCGCGGCAACGCAGTAGAACTGGACCCGTTCCGGCCGGTACATCAGCGCCGCGGTCGTCATCATCGTCGCCAGCGTCGTGGTCACACCCGACTGCGGGCCGCCGATCACCAATGCGTTGGCGCCGAGCAGATTGAGTGCGTGCACATCCTGGCGGTGCTGTCTCGGGCGGTCCTCGATGCCGACCGGGAAAATGAGGCCGGGATTGCGACCGTAGTCGACATCCCACGGCTTGCCGCGCATGAGCCGGACCAACTGGTCGGCTGTCGCCGACTGTTCCAGCGGCGGAAGCCAGAGCTGGCGGGGGGGTCGCGCGCCGGTCGCCTTCAACGAGTCGACGATCGTGTCGACGACTGTCGGCGGCAGCTCGCCCGGCGCCAGCGCGACAGGCGCCTGCTCCTGCACGGGCGCGGGTTCGTGGCCGTTGGTCTCCGGGGGTGCCAGCAGACCCTCGACGTCGGGAACCTCGGTGGCGGTGAATGTCCGTGGGGTGAACCAGGTACCGGCGGCGGCCACCTGTGCGGGCCCGCCGTCCTCTGGTGGCGGCACGAAGGGTGGCGACGTGTAGAACGCACGGAACTCGCGGGGCGGCCGCATGCCCTCGCGCAGGTATCCGGTGCCCTCCTTGCCCTTTTCGGGGAGGTGGGCGGCGATCGACGAGCCGATGGCTTCGCGCGAGTCCTCCTCGGTGCCGGTGCGCAGTGCCATGAAAAAGCCGATGAGACTGCGGATCTTCATCAGCCGGTGGGAGTCGACGGTCTGGCCGGCCAACTGCAGGAAGACGTGCATCGAGCGACCCTGCCGCACAATGCGCCAACAGAGATCGACGAACTCGGCGCCCAGTTCGCTGCGGAACAACTCCTGGTATTCGTCGATGATCACCACCAGACCCGGCACCGGCTCCAGCGACGGGTCGACCATCCGCTTCTCGTTGTAGACGTTGAGGTCTTTACAGTTCGTCGCCGCGCACAGCGCACCCCGTCGGTCGAGTTCGCCCTCGAGCGCCTCGAGCATGCGCTCGACGAGGTGTATCTCGTCGCCGAGGTTGCTGACGCTGGCCACCACGTGCGGAAAACGTTCCAGCACAATGCCCGCCGACTTCATCTTCCAGTCGAGGAACGCGACGTTGACCGTCTCGGGCGAATGCGTCAAGGCCAACGAGGTGACCTCGGTGATGATGGTCTCGGACTTGCCGGAGCCCGAGAAGCCGATCAGCACCGAGTGCATGCCCATCCCGTACTGGGATGTCTCTTTCAGGTCCAGTTCGACGATTTCGCCGGTCGGATCGAGCCCGATGGGGAAACGCATCCACAGCCGGTTCTGGGTGCGCCGGGCCGACCACAGCCGGTCGACGTCGAGCTTGCGTGCATCGCGAATGCCCAACACTTCCAACAGGTCTCGCCCGGGACCGTCGGAGGTCGCGGCGGCAGTGGCTGCGCCTGCGGGCCGCCACGGAGCCATGCTGCGCGCGAATCGCTCGGCCTCGGCGATGCTCATGGTGTCGGCGACGGCGTAGAAGGCGTCGTCGAGTTCCTCCGGTAGTGACGTCACCGGTAGCCCACCCCCACTCGTTTGCGCAGCACCCCGTTGGAGAGCCGGTAGGTGGTGTCGGGTTCGAAGCCGACACCCCGGTGAGATGTCGCCGGCAGCCCGGCTCCGAACCCGACCTCGGGTGCCAGCCGGACGAAGCAGACCCGGCCGACGCCGCGCTTGCCGGTGGCTCCCGCCCAATCCTCGGCCGCGCCGCAGTTGTCGTCGATGATCAGCCACAGCGGTGGCGCAGAAGGGTCGGGCCCGCCGTGCAGGCCGCTGGCCGGGGGCGTCCACTCCTTGCGATCAAGCAATTCGTCGCCGGCGAAGGCCTCCAGGTCGGCCGGCGAGGTGAACACCAGCCTGCGCTCACCGCAGCCGTCGCGGGCCTCGCGGTGCTGGCAATGCGGAAGCCACTTCAGCCAATCCCAGCTCCCCGGCGCCGACGTCACGACCATGATCTGCAGATCGGCAGGGCTGTGGAACGCCGCGAGTTGGCAGATCATCGACCTGGCGACCCCGCGCACGGAGTCCATCTCGCCGACCAGCGAGATGCCGGGGCTGCGCTCCAGCCACAGCACGCGGGCCATACCGCGGACGTGACGCTGTTCGAGCAGGAACTTGCGCAGTGCATGGCCGGTCGCGGGCTCGATCTTGGACGCGGCGGCGATTTGCGGCTTGTCGACGGTCATCGCCAGCTCGACGCGTCCGGTGCCCAGTCGCACCACACCGAACTCGGGATCGCCCGGTCGGCGTTCCCACATCCGGGGTGAGCCGGCGACGCTCACCAATTCCGAAGGGGCCCAGTGGCTGTGCTCGCGGTGTTGCCACTGCTTGCGTGCGGCCTCCTGCACCTCGTCGCGGACCTCGTCGAGGCGGGCGAAGTACTCCCGGCGGTATTGCTCGAGCTGGCTCCACGGCATCTTCTGGGCGGCGCCGCGTCCGCGGAACAGCATTCCGCCCATGCTCATCAGCATGATCAGCGGGAAGATAGCAAACCCGGTAGCAAGCGACCGCTGGCCCGATACGTACATCGCGATGATGAAGCCGAGGACGCCGACGATGAGGCCGATCGGCAGCACGATGCCCCAGATGCTCCGCGGCGGCGGGACCGGTGCTGCGATCGGCGGCTCAACCGCGATCTTGCCTCCACCGGCCTCGGGAGGTGGCACACGCGGTGGCGGCACGAAGGGGCGCGTGGTCACTTCATAACCCTAACCGAGATTCGGCAGTGGGCAGGTCGGCAACTTTGTCCATCGGTTCAGCGGCTGGCCTTCCAGGACTCTTGAGCAACCACATTTGCTCTGGCAAGCAAATCATTGAGCTTCTCCTCGAGGGCGAGGTGGGTGAGTCTGGCCGGGACCGACTCGTCGATGGCCAGGCTGAGCAGCCTGCCGTCGGGGCCGAGCTGGATACGGATGTCGCCGTCAGGGTCGAGCGCGTCCGTGCGCAGTGCGGCGAGGCGGTCCAGGATGGACGTCAGCTCGTCGTAGGTCGCCGCCAGTTCAGCCTGGCTGTACTTGACCTTGGCGGCGTCATCGAGGTCGTCGAATCCGGTCATCGTCGGAGGTCGCTCATCATTGACGATCATCGTTCAACGGCGCCAACGTGATTCGGCGCATGACCGGCCCGCGCGGCGGCGGGTCGTCGTCGGGGTCCGAATCGGAGTCGGCGCGGTTGCGGGAGGCCTCGGCGGCGGCCGCGGTGCGATCGGCGACCCTTCCTGTCACCGCCTCGGTGTGCGGCGAAGACGGTGTGACGACCTTTTTGTCGGCTGCGACCTTGTCGGCGCCGTCGCCGCCGCCCTGACCGTGCCCCATCAGCCCGCTCATCGGCATGCCCATCGGCATCCCGCCCATCGCGGAACCGCCGGATGGTGTCGGTGTTGTCGGAGGGGGCGCGGCGCCGGACGGCGTGGTCGGCGGCGTGTGCGACGCCGTTGGGGTGACGGGCGGTCCGAGCGACCCTGCCGGATGGGTGTCGCCGACACCGCCACCGCCACCGCCGCCTGCTCCGCTGCCGCCCGCTGCCTTGGACAGCTCGCCGGATTTGAAGTCGCCTGCCTTCTTGGCCAGCTCGGCGTCGGTGGCGTTCTTCCCCATCAGCCCGCCGAGCCCCTGCTGCGCGGTCTGTGCCAGACCCTGGCCGGCCTGCATGAGCTGCTGCGGGATCTGCCCGGCCATACCGGCCATCCCGCCCGCCATCCCCCCGATCGACTGAAGCGCCTGCGGGAGCATCTGCGCCAGCTGATCGGCGCCCTGGCCGGCCTGACCTGCCTCAGCCGCGCCTGTCTTGGCCAACTGCTGTGCCTGACCCCCGGCCACGCCCGCGGTTTGTGCGCCCGCTCCCGCGCCTGCGCCTGCACCCGCGGGAGCGCCTGCTCCCGTCGGCACGCCAACTCCCGGTGCCTGTGGTGTGCCGATACCCGTCGTCGCCTCGGTCACCAGGGCATATCGCGACGCCTCCGCCGTCGCTTGTGCCTCGAGCCTGCCGAGCTGCGCGACGGCCTGGGACCGGCCTATCCCGTGGGACTGGTTGATCGCGTCGTGAGCCCTCTGGAAGTCCTCGGGCTTCGGCGTCACCGCCGCCGTCTGGCTGTAGTCGTCGGCGTGCCTGCGTGACTGGTCGGCCAGCGCAAACCAGCGGTCCGAGATTGAGTTGAGGTTGGTGACGTATTCGTTGAGCCTGCCCGCCAGCGCGGCGGTGCCCGTCGGGCTCTCCCACATTTCGGGTACTGCCGCGGCGACCTCCCGGACCGTGGTGGCCGCGGTGTCGATATCCATGCCGTTGTTCGTGGCGGTGTCGCTGAACCCGGCGCCGTTTGCGGCCGATCCGGAATGCACGAGTGCCGCGAAACCTTCCCCGGACAGCGGTGTCCCCGGGGGTATCGGCGTCCGCACATCGGGCGGGATCATCGGCACGGGCGGGAGGGTGGCGAGCGCGCCATCGTCGGTCGCTTTGGACACGGTCTCGAGCATCGTCAGCCCGTAGGTGTTGATCTCCTCCTGGGTGCCGAACTTCGCCGCGATCATCGTCAGGTGCGTCGCCGCTTCATGCAGGCTGTATGCCTGCGCACACGCCGCGCCCCACAACTCCAAAGAGGCGGTGTCGAGGCGCGCCGCCGCACCACCCGAGGTGGGGTCGCTTGCGAGTGGCGTCATTTGGGCAAGCAATCCTTGCGCCGAGGTCGCCAAGCCCATCAGCTTCTGCGCTGCGGCCATGAGTCCGGGTACGTCGACCGTGATCGTCATCGGCGGCCTACAGCTCTGCCAGCTTCCGCTCGGCGTCGGCAAGGTCCTGCTCGGTAGGCATATCGTCCACCGGAATCGACCTCCCCTCCAGCTCGGCACGGATCACCAGCTGCCCCCGCAGATACGCGACATCGTTACACGCCATGATGCCCTGTGCGATTTCGATGGCCGACCGCTTCATGGCGGCAGGCTCGATCTGCACCCCGAGCGTATGACCGGCCAGTGCCACCCGGACGAAGATGGTGTTGTCCGGTGTCGCGGCGGTGAAGGACTCCTCAGTCAAGGCGGACCGCCGCGGCGTTGATCTCTTCTTGGTCGGCGAATCGCTTCGCGATGGTGCGCAGGTTGTCGGCGGCTGCGCGGTGTGCCGCCTCATGGTCGGCGAAGGCCGATTCGCGACGCTGGACGACGTCGTTGGCCGCGGCCTTGAACTGATGCATGATCGGCCCGTGGGTGGCCACCGAGGCGAGGATCTCCGATGACGCCCTACGGGCCGCCGCGATCTCATCGGCGACGCTTTCATGCTGCAGGGCAACCTGATTCAACAATGATGGGGTGATGCGGATGTTTGTCATGTGTGCTCCTACAGGAGGCGGGCAGGCCGGGTCTGTGCGGGACCGTTCTCCGGTGGCTCGCGATCGCCGGGCGGGCCCGGCTCGGTAGCACGGTCTTCGGTGTCGCCTTCGTCGGCTTCGTCATCCGACTCGCCATTTTCGTCGTCGACATCTGCGGCCTCGTCGCGATCACGCGCCGGCTCGGCGCGATCCTCGGCGACGCCGGATTCGCCGGCGCGCTCGAGAAGGCCCGAGGCCATACCCGCCAGCGGCGTTGCGGCACCGGCCAGACCGCTCGCCCCTTGAGCCGGAGCTGCAGCTGCGCCCTGCGCCGCCTGAGGCAATGCGCCAAGCGCTGAGCCGACCGCGGGCATCATGCCCGCGGTCTCGGCCGACTGCGACGCGACCTCGCGCTCGGCGATGGGTAGAGAAGTTGGTAGCAGGTAACCGCTGCCGAGTGCGCGGGTCAGCCTGGCGTGGTCCTCGTCGGTGAGAGAGCCGGTGTCGACGACGGCTTGGATCTCGGCGATCTTGCTGCGCAGGAACATCAGGAAGTGGCGCTCACCGGCCGGAGTGTCGAGCGCCGTCACAGGATTGGTGATGGCCTCGATCAGCTGCCGTTGAATGTCGGCAAGCTTCGTGCGGCCGGACACCGTAACGGCGTGCGCGCTCAGGATCGCTTCGGTGAGTTGAATTTCCGCCGACCGCATCTCGGAGTAGTCGCCACTCAGCTCGGCCTGCAGCGTCCGAACCGCGTCGGCGGCTGCGCCGGATTGCGTGGTTTCGACGGACGGTTGAGTCACAGCAGCCCGCCGCTGAGGTTGTCCATGAGGTCGGGCCGCGGTGTGAACTCGTTGGGCAGCGTCGGTCGACCGGCGCCGTCATACAGCTCCTGGGCGTGCGAAAGTGCCGTCAGCACGCTGCTGACCTGCCCGAGCAGCCATCCGTCCACGTCCGCCCCTTTCCTCGCACGCCAGCCTAACTCGCTGCGTGGAGGCCTTTCTGCGGCAATTTCGAGGTGGGCTGCCCGGGTGACAGCAAAACGCCGAGGGTCAGGCGTCGAGATCCTGCTCGACCAGGGCGGCGACTTTCTTGAGCGCCTCGTCGTCATCGGAGTGCACCGTCACCTGCGTGCCGTTGCCCGCCCCGAGCGTCATGATCATCAGCGCAGACCCGGCGTCGACTGGCTCGCCGCCGTCCATCGAAAGCGATACCGGCACACCTGCGTTGACGACGGCCTCGGCGATGATCGCCGCCGGGCGGGCGTGCAGGCCGATCGCCGATCCGACGGTCACGGTCTTTTCTGCCATGTTGAGCTCCTTGTGTCGTTGAGTTGATTCTGCGGACTAGGCGGTCGCCAGCGCGGGGGTTTCGTCGACCTGGGCGCTGGGTTTCGCGAACTGCTTGGCGGCGATGACGGCGACCGCGCCCGCCGCCGTGCCGACGAGGATCGCGATGATGAACCAGATCAGGTGGCCGATCGCGAAGAACACGAAGATTCCCCCGTGCGGTGCCCGCGACGTCACACCGGTCGCCATGCACAGTGCACCGGTGATCGCGCCGCCGAACATCATCGACGGGATGACGCGGAACGGATCGGCCGCCGCGAATGGGATCGCGCCCTCAGAGATGAAGCAGGCACCGAGAAGCACAGCGGCCCTTCCGTTCTCCCGCTCGGGCTCGCTGAACAGCCGCGGCCGGACAAAGGTGGCCAGCGCCATCGCCAGCGGCGGAACCATGCCCGCGGCCATCACGGTACCCATGATCTCGAACGACGCCGTTGTGGCCGCGGTGAGGCCTGCGGTGGCGAACGCGTAGGCCGCCTTGTTCACCGGCCCACCGAGGTCGAAGCACATCATCAGGCCGAGGATGATGCCGAGCAGAACTGCGGAGGTGCCCGATAATCCGCTCAGCCAGTTGGTGAGTCCGGTCGTCGCGGCTGCCAGCGGGCGGCCGAGAAGCATGAACATCAACAGGCCGACGATGAGCGAGGCGAACAGCGGGATGATGACCACCGGCATCAGGCCCCGGAACCATTGCGGCACAGGTCGTTTACTGATCCACAGGGCTGCGAAGCCGGCGATCAGGCCACCGACGATGCCACCGATGAAGCCGGCTCCGACGAAAACGGCCACTGCCCCTGCGGTGAATCCTGGTGCGATACCCGGCCGGTCGGCGATCGCGAAGGCGATATAGCCCGCGAGTGCAGGCACGAGGAAGCCGAAGGCGAGGCCGCCGAGACTGAACAACACCGCGCCGAGGTACTGCGTGAATCCGCCGGGCGGCAGATTCCACAGCGAGTTCTCCAGCGCGTACATGTTCGCGAACGACTGCGTTCCACCGTCGGGCTTGTTGGCGATCTCGTAGCCGCCGAACAGGAAGCCCAGCGCGATGAGCAGACCACCGGCTGCGACGAACGGGATCATGTAGCTGACGCCGGTGAGCAGGATCTGCCGGGTGCGGGTGCCCCAGCCGACGCCGCCTGCGGGCGCCGCGCTTGCGGGCGCGCCTGCGCCGGAGCCCTCGACCCTCGCGGCATTCGGATTATCCGCCGCGGCAACGGCTTCTGCGATCATCTTGGCCGGCTCGCTGATGGCGCGCTTGACGCCGGACGCCACGACCGGCTTGCCTGCGAATCGGCCCTTGTCCTTCACACCGACATCGGTGGCGAAGATGACGGCGTCGGCTCCGGCGATCGTCGAGGCGTCCAGTGGGGTGCTGCCCGACGAGCCCTGCGTCTCCACGTGCAGCGTCACGCCGGCTTCCTTGGCTGCGGCGACAAGCGAATCGGCCGCCATGTAGGTGTGGGCGATGCCGGTGGGGCATGCGGTGATCGCCACAAGTGTCTTCGGCTTTGCCGCGGCTGGCTTCTCGGCAGGTGCGGCGGCCTTCGGCGTCTCGGCGGGGTTGAGCACCTCGTCGACCAGGCCGACCACCTCGTCGGCGCTGGACGCGTCGCGCAAGGACTGCACGAACTCCTTGCGGACCAGTGCACGAGCGAGGCTCGACAGCAGCTTCATGTGTTCGGCGCCGCCCGCCTCGGGTGCGGCGATGAGGAACGCCAGATCGGCAGGACCGTCGGGGGCGCCGAAGTCGACGGGCGGTTGCAGCCGCGCGAACCCGATGGACGCCGTTTCGACGTGCGGCGACCGGCAGTGCGGGATCGCGATGCCGCCAGGCAACCCGGTCGCCGACTGCTCTTCGCGGGCTGTCGCCGCCGCAATCAGCCCGTCGGCGTCGTCGGTGCGACCTGCGTCGGCGAGCATGCCAACGAGGCGGGCGATCACGGCCTGCTTGTCGGCGCCTGCGTCGACGTCGAGCAACACCAGATCGGTGTCGATGATGGGGCGGGAGCCGGTGCTTGTCATGGCGATACCTTCGGTTGATTTGTTACGAACTGGCGGAGTTGGTGCGAGCGTTGGGAAGGGACGAGATCGGAGTCACCGCAACCGCGTCGAGGTCGACCTCGGCGGGGGTGGGCAGTGCGGAGCCAGGCAATGCAGCGGCGGCGCTGCCGTAGGCCACGGCCATCTGCAGCCGCTGCGCAGGCTGGGCGCCTTCGACGTCGGCGCGGACGTAGCCCGCCAGGCTGGAGTCACCTGCGCCGACGGTGCTGCGGGGCAGGATGGGCGGGGGGACGGCCAGCCAACTTCCCGAACCGTTGACAAGTACCGCGCCGGCCGCACCGAGGGTCGCGAGCACGGCGCCAACGCCACGGTCGACGAGCCGCTGTGCCGCCGACACCACCGGTTCCGGATCGCCCTGAGCCACTGCGGCTTCCAGCGCTTGCGGGGAGTAGCCGATGACGCTGGCGAGCTCCTCGGCATTGGGCTTGATCAGGTCGGGGGCGCCGCGATCGAGTCCGTCGACCAAAGCGGTCAGCGGCCGGTCGGAGGTGTCGATGGCGACCTTGCACGGGTAAGGGGCGAGCAACGCCACGACCTCGGCGTACCAGGTGTCCGGCATGCCCGGTGGCAACGATCCCGACATCACCACCCATGAGGCATGTTCGGCGCATCCGACGACGGAGCGGGTGAGTGCGTCGATCGCGGCGGCGTTCATCTCAGCGCCGGGCTCGTTGATTTTGGTTGTGGTGCCGTCCATTTCGGTGATTGCGATATTGGTCCGCACCGCAGCGGTGATCGGAACACAGCGGAACGGCACGCCGATGTCCTGTAGTGCGGCCACCATCGGGTCGGTGCCCGATGCGGGTAACAACGCAACGGCGTCGACGCCTGCGAGAGACAGGGCGCGCGCGACGTTGACCCCCTTGCCTCCTGGCTCGGTGGTCACCGACTTGACCCGGTGCACCGCGCCGCGGGTGAGGGGGGTGGCGAGCGTGACAGTGCGGTCCAGGCTCGGATTCGGTGTGACGGTGACGATCATGCGACCACCACTTCGATTCCCTGCTCGGTGAGCTGGGCGCGGTACGCACCGCTGAGCTCGGAATCGGTGATCAAGGCGTCGACGCTCGACAGGGGGGCGAAGCTGATGAAGTCTTCGCGGCCGACCTTCGATGAATCAGCGGCCACCACAACGTAGTTGGCGCTGGCGATCATCGCCCGCTTCACCGCAGCCTCGTCGCTGTCCGGGGTGGAAAGCCCGTGTCGCACGCTGATGCCGTTGGTGCCGATGAACGCGATGTCGACGCGCAGGGTGTCCAGCACGCCGAGAACCTGCTCGCCGACGGCCGCTTGGGTGAGGCCGCGCACGCGTCCGCCGAGCAGCTGAAGCGACACCGACGGCATAACGGCCAAGCGGGCCGCGATGGGGACCGAGTTCGTCACGACGTTCAGCTCGCGGTCGGATGGCAGGGTCGCGGCGATCCGGCTGGTGGTGGTGCCCGCATCCAGCAGCACGCTGGCGCCGCTCAGGGGAAAGAACTCCGCCGCTGCTGCGGCGATGGCGTCCTTGTGTTCGGCGCGGGTGTTCTCGCGCTCCCCGACGCCGGGCTCGACCAGCCGCAGCGCCCGCACGGGTACGGCGCCGCCGTGCACACGGCGCAGCAGACCCGCCCTGTCGAGGACAGCGAGGTCGCGTCGGACCGTCTCGGTGGTGACCTCGTAGGTCTCCGCGAGCTCGGCGACAGAGGCGCGGCCCTGGCTGATCACCAGCGAGGCGATCGCCTGCTGACGCTCTTCTGCGTACATGGTGCTCCGTTTGTGTGGGTTTGAACCCGTATGAATGTTGATATCTGTTGTTTTACTCTTGAACATGTTGACTTGTCAATGGTTCGTTTGTAACCTGATTCACATGACCGCCTCATTGCCGTCCACATCACCCGATTCGACGCTCGCTTCCGGCACCCCCCCGGCAGGCGCCGTGCTGCAGGGTGTTCCGGTCGTCGCAGGTATTCAGTACGGGCCGGTCATCCGGCCCGGCCGCCTCCCTGCGCTCGAGGACGTCGACGCCCCACTCGAGGTCGAAGAGGAGGACCGGCGCGCCGAGGCTGCGCGCTTCACCGCAGCGGCCAATGCGGTGGCCACCCGGTTGCGCGACCGCGCCGCCCACGCCACCGGCGCCGCTTCGGAGGTGCTCGCCGCGACGGCGACGCTGGCGCAGGACCGCGCATGGCTTGGGGCCGCCGAGAAGCTCATCAACGCAGGCGCCCCGGCCCCGCGCGCCGTGGTCGCTGCCGTCGACCAGTTCGTCGACCTCTTCACCCAGCTCGGCGGTCTGATGGCCGAGCGGGTCACCGATCTGCGGGATATCCGCGACCGGGTCGTCGCCGAGCTCAGCGGGCTGCCAGAACCAGGCGTGCCTCTTCCCGACGTCCCGTCTGTGCTGCTGGCCGAAGACCTCGCGCCTGCCGACACCGCAGGCCTCGACCCCTCGCTGGTCGTGGCGCTGGCCACCACGCTCGGTGGCCCGACCAGCCACACCGCGATCATCGCCCGCCAACTCGGACTGCCGTGCGTCGTTGCGGTCGACGGGCTCGACGCGGTCGAAGCGGGTGCCATGGTGCTCGTCGACGGCACCCGCGGCACCGTCACCGTCGCACCCGAGCCTGCGGCGGCGGCCGAGGCCGTTGCCGTCGCCAAGCGGGAGGCGGAACTCGCGGCGCAGTGGAAGGGCCCCGGTGCGACCTCGGACGGCCATGTCGTCGCGGTCCTCGCCAACGTGCAAGACGGCGCAGCCGCCCGCAGTGCCAGCCAAACCCCGGCCGAAGGTGTGGGGTTGTTCCGAACCGAACTGTGCTTCCTCAACCGCGACACCGAACCCAGCGTCGACGAGCAGGCGCAGATCTACGGCGAGGTGTTGGAGGCGTTCGCCGGACAAAAGGTCGTCGTGCGGACGCTGGACGCCGGGTCGGACAAGCCCTTGAAGTTCGCCGGGCACCCGGATGAAGCCAACCCGGCGCTCGGGGTGCGCGGGATCCGGATCGCCGAGGGAAACCCGGGGATCTTGGAGCGTCAGCTCGACGGCATCGCGGCCGCGGCCGAGGCCACCGGCAACGCGCCGTGGGTGATGGCGCCGATGATCGCCACCGCCGACGAAGCCAAACGTTTTGCCGCCCACGTTCGTTCGCGGGGCCTGACACCCGGCGTGATGATCGAGGTGCCGGCGGCCGCGCTGCTGGCCGACCGGATCCTCGAGCACGTCGAGTTCCTGTCCATCGGCACCAACGACCTCGCGCAGTACACGATGGCCGCCGACCGCATGTCGGCCGAGCTGGCCACGCTCACCGATCCGTGGCAGCCCGCCGTACTCGCCCTCGTCGCGATGGCGGTCCGGGCGGGCACGACCGCCGGTAAACCCGTCGGTGTATGCGGTGAGGCCGCGGCCGATCCGCTGCTTGCATGCGTGCTGACCGGCCTCGGCGTGTCATCTCTTTCTGCGGCGTCAGCCGCGATCAACGGCGTGGGCGCCAAACTCTCGCAGGTCACGCTGCAGCAGTGCCGCGACGCCGCCGACGCGGTGTTGGCGACCGGAAGCGCCGCCGACGCACGGGCCGCCGCACTGGCCGTGCTCGGCTGAGGAATTAATCGGACCGTAGTCCGGTTCTATCCGGCATGCCTGCAATCAGCGCCGACACATTGACATTGCCGAGGCTTTCAGCGCCTGCGGCAGCCGACACGGAGCGGCCCGTCCGCTCCATAACGACCGGCCCACGCGGGTACGAGGGGGAGGGCTTCCCCGTCGTGCGCGCCTTCGCCGGTGTGAGCGCCGCCGACCTCGACCCGTTCGTGCACATGGATCAAATGGGTGAGGTCGAATACCAGCCCGGCGAGCCGAGGGGCACCGACTGGCATCCACACCGCGGGTTCGAAACCGTCACCTACATGATCGACGGTCGCTTCGCCCACCAGGACAGCCACGGCGGCGGTGGACTGATCACCGACGGAGCCACGCAGTGGATGACCGCAGGCTCCGGCATCCTTCACATCGAGACGCCGCCCGCCGAACTCGTCGAGAGTGGCGGCACCTTCCACGGCATCCAGCTGTGGGTGAACCTGCCGAGCAAGGACAAGTTCGCGACGCCGCGGTATCAGGCCATCGAGGGCAACGAGGTGAAGCTGCTTTCGTCCGAGGACGGCGGCGCGCTGGTGCGGGTCATCGCGGGCGATGTCGACGGCCGCATTGATCCAATGTCGCCGCCGGAGCGGCTCCGGGGCCCAGGTGCGACGCACACGCCGATCACGCTGGCGCACAGCACCATCGAGCCTGGAGCGCGGTTGAACCTGCCGTGGAACCGCGATTTCAACGCCCTCGTCTACGTGCTGTCGGGCCGCGGCACCGTCGGCCAGGTCGGACACCCGATCCACGAAGGACAGCTCGCGGTGTTCGGTCCAGGAGACCGCATCACCGTGACCGCCGAGCGGGGTCAAGAATCGCGCAGACCCGCACTGGAGGTCCTGATCCTCGGCGGCAAGCCGATCCGCGAGCCCGTCGTCGCCTACGGTCCGTTCGTGATGAACACCAAATCCGAGTTGGTCAAGGCGCTCGAGGACTACAACGCGGGCAAGTTCGGCGCGATCCCGCCGAATGCGTTGATGCCGCACCGGGTTTCCTAGCTTTGAGATTGCACTGACGGCGGCGTCTACTCGCATTTTCCCGCCGTCAGCGCAGTCTCGACGGATAATCTGAGCCCGCGCTACCGGCTGGCCCGCTCCACCTCCACCGGGTGCGGGTACACCAGCTCCAATTCGCCGATCGCGGCCGCCACTGTCACCAGCGGCATGGCGGCCGAGACGGCGAGTTCGTCATCGCTCGACTCGGCCCGAAGCGCGACAACGAACTCCTCGCCGATCGGCGCCCAGTCGCCGCCGGTGCCGAGCCTGCCCGACAGCCGGTCGCGGATTGCGCTGGCATGGTGCTCCACCACCTCCCGCACTCTGGGGTACGTGCCGAGCGGCGGCGGCGTGGGGATGTCGGTGATGAGATCCGCGGCCGCCCGCACCCGGATTGCCCGGTTGAACGCCCGCACGATCGGCCCGCGGAAGTCGGTCTCCCCGCCGCCCTCGGAAAGGTATTGCCGCACAGCATCATCGGCTACCCGCGACGCAGCAATCGAGTCGTGAGTCAGCGTCGCCAGCTTGTCGGCCATGTGTTCGTAGTCGCCGCGGGTTATCCGCAGCACCGCCGCCTCGAGATACCTCGCGAACACGTTTCGGGCGGACTCGACCGCCGCCTCGGCCGAGGCGGTCGCACCCCGCGGCCACAGCAGCAGCGACACCACCACGCCCACGAGGGCGCCGACGATGACGTCCTCGACCCGGATCAGGCCGACGCTCCAACCGGTCGGCACGATCAGGTTGAAGAAGATCAGCACCATCATCGTGAACGCGGCCTGCCCGGCGGTGAACGACGCGATCTCGGGGACGAACGCCGAGCCGAAAACCACCAACGGCATCAGGATCCACAGCACCGCAGGGTCGACGCCGACCACGCTGATCAACATCGCGCCGAGGATGAACCCGATGCCGGTGCCCAGCACGGCGCGCAGCATCTTCGTGCCCGTGGTGAGCGCACTGCTGCGCAGCACCGACAGGGCGCCGAGCACCACCCAGAATCCGTGCTCGACGGGGAACACATGGGTGATCGCGACCGCCAGCGCCAGTCCAAGCCCGGTGCGAAGCGCATTGCGCACCGCAACCGATCGGCCGCCGAGGAAGGTCGTCGTCGTCGTCGTCACCGCGGCGCTGACCGGCATCAGCCTGTCTGTCGCCGTTGTCGCGGGCATGCCGAGGCCGAGCGTCCTTGCCCATACCGGACGCGCATCGGCGGCGGCGGCCGCGGCGATCACCCTTCCGGTCGCGCCGATGGTCGCCGCGATGGTGCGCCGGTTAAGAAGGCTGTGCCCGATCGCGACGGCCGCATCGTCGTCGGACGCGCCGAGGATCGCTTCGACGTCCTGTCGATAGCGCCCGCGCGCGACCGAACGCAGATGGATCAGCGCCGCTTCGAGATTCGCGCGTTCGGTGGTGCGGTCAGTGGCGCTGGTCTCGCGCAGTACCGCGGCCGAGCATCTGAGCACCCGCACACCGGGGGCCTGCATATCCCGCAGGGCGGGTCCCGCCTCGTCGCTGATCCGGTCGGCGAGCCATTCGAGGTCCTCGACCACCCGCACCAGCGCACGACTGCCCGCGGACAGCCCGACGGGCCGGAAGTCTGCGCCCAGGAAGCTCTCCCGCAACGCCAGCATCGTGGTGACCACGTCGTCGCGGGTGGCCTTGCCTTCCAGTCGGTCGGCGAGGGCCGCGACGGCGGCGGCCGCGTGCCTGCGCAACTCACCGTGGTGGCGCGGCGGAAGGAAGAACAGTGCGGCAGGGACGCACACCGCAAGCGCGATCCCCCAGCCGAGCAGCCGCTCGTCGATCGGCCCTGGCGGCGTGCACGCGGGCAGCACGAATGTCAGCAGCGTGGGCCGCTGGCCCGCCGCGATGGTCTCGCTGAGCACACCGGAGAACATCACCGCCACGCCAAGCGCGAACATCAAGCCGACCGAGAGCCACGGGTGCGGCGACACCAGCGTGCCCAGCGTGATCAGGACCGCGCCGTTGATGCCGAGTCCCGTGTACGCCAGCGCCCTGGTCGGCCTGTTGCCGGGGAAGTCCGCAAGCACCATCAAGGCGAACGATCCGAAGATCGTGAACAGAGGCGTCTGCGAGTTGCCTGCGACGGCGAAGCTGAACGCGGCGGCCAACGGGACGACCACCGCCGCGCGCACCGCGCGGCGCAACGCATCGAACTCGGGATCGCGTTCGCGAATGCGATCTGCCGCCCGCCGGACGAGGCCGGCCGGCCCGCTAGTCATTCGTGGGAACGGAGGCGAATCGCCCGCTGTCGAGTGCGTCGGTGAGTTGTTTGGCGATCCACGCCAGGGCGGTGGTGTCCTTCGGGAGGGTGGCCTGTTCATGTCCGACCAGCAGGTAGACGGCCCACCGCGCGAACATCTCCGCCTGATCGTGGTTTGCAAGGATCTCTCGGGCCGAGGAGTACATGATGTCGTAGCGCTGCTGGTCGACCTTCACCTGAATGTCGTAGACGTCGGGGTCCAGCGAGCTCCAGGCCCGGATCGCGCCCTCAGCGCCGTGCGGAAGCTCGAGACCGACCTGGATCAGGCTGTCGATGCGCCTTCGCGGATCCGTCTCGTTTTTCAGGAATTCGATGACGAGAACTGTTCGCTCCTCCATCCAGTTCTCGAGCAACTCGCGGGTGTAGGCGGGCCAACCGGAGAAGTAGTGATAGAACGAGCCGGTCGTGACGCCGAGGCGGGTACAGACCTCGGCCAGCTTGAGTCCGCCGTAGCCGAGGTCGGACAGTACGTCGAGGCCAGTCTCGAAGTAAGCCTCGCGCGAAACCACGCCTGCCATGTGAGGGAACCCTAGCCCTTGGCGCGGATTACGGCGTCGGGTCGAGCATCTGCTTTTGGGATCCGCAGCAACCGCGCTCGAAGCCGGCTTATTTCGCGGCAGTTTGCTGAACTGGCATTCAAAGGGGGGGTTTTGCAAAGCCGCCCGATGGCGTATGGCAAGATATTGACTATGCCGCATACGGCAAGCAGGGGGCCAGGCCGTCCACCAGCAGCGAAGGCTGCAGAAACACGTGAGCGCATTTTGCGTGCCGCTCGCGAAGTGTTCAGCGAACTCGGGTACGACGCCGCCACTTTTCAGGCGATCGCGATCCGCGCCGATCTGACGCGACCGGCGATCAATCACTATTTCGCGAGCAAACGGTTGCTGTACCGAGAAGTGGTCGAGCAGACCAATGCGATGGTGGTTAGCACAGGCATGGCGAAGGCCCAGGGCCAGACCAGCCTGCTCGGTCGGCTGTCGGCGTTCTTCTCCGCGGCCATGCAGGCCGAAAGCGAGGATCGTTCGGCGGCAGCGTTTCTGGTGACCTCGGTGCTCGAGGGTCAGCGGCACCCCGAGCTCCGCAGCGACGAGCACGACTCGATGAGGAACTCGAGGGCGTTTGTGTCCTGGGCGGTCAACGACGCGATCGAAAAGGGCGAGTTGACCACCGACACCGACGTTCCGCAACTCGTCGAAATGCTCGTCGCGGTGATGTGGGGGATGGGCTTCTACGCGGGCTATGTCGGCTCGCACAACCAGCTCGAGGCCATCGTCGACAAGCTCGAACTGCTGTTGGCCAACAAGCTCTGGAAGCTGGCCGAGTAACCCTTTCTGGCAATTGCCTGTGTGACCTGGGGTGATGTCTGCCACAAATGCATGTAGATCAACTAAG
>CAVWPQ010000036.1:0-74720 GCA_963756865.1 uncultured Actinomycetota bacterium
CGCTGCATCAGGCTTGCGCCCATTGTGCAATATTCCCCACTGCTGCCTCCCGTAGGAGTCTGGGCCGTATCTCAGTCCCAGTGTGGCCGGACACCCTCTCAGGCCGGCTACCCGTCGTCGCCTTGGTGAGCCGTAACCTCACCAACAAGCTGATAGGCCGCGGGCCCATCCCACACCGCAAAAGCTTTCCCCCACCAGACCATGCGGCCAGCAAGGTGTATTCGGTATTAGACCCGGTTTCCCAGGCTTATCCCAAAGTGCAGGGCAGATCACCCACGTGTTACTCACCCGTTCGCCACTCGAGTACCCCGAAGGGCCTTTCCGTTCGACTTGCATGTGTTAAGCACGCCGCCAGCGTTCGTCCTGAGCCAGAATCAAACTCTCCAAACAAAACCTAAAAGGCAATCCAGAAAAATCTGACCAAGCACCAGTATCAAACTGGCAAAAAAACAACCACACCCCCTAAACGGGAAAAAGAAGGCATGACAAAAACAAAAACAACAAACAAAAACCACCAAACACACTATTGAGTTCTCAAACAACACACCCGTTAAAGGGCAACCCTGCCACTGTACTCGACATGGACAGAGACGTCAAACCCCGTCCACCAAACGAATCTGGGGCCGTGGGTTACTTACAACAGAGTACGCCTTCAGGCACTCCAGTCCCAAACCGGGTCCGGTCAACCACGGGTTATTCCACCCGCTCGATCTCGGCGCCCAGGCTGACCAGGTTCTCGACGAACAGCGGATAGCCGCGATCGATGTGGAAAACGTCGTGGACCTCGGTATCACCGTCGGCGACCAGGCCGGCGAGCACCAGACCGGCGCCTGCGCGAATGTCAGAGGACCACACCGGGGCACTCGACAGCTGCGGAAGGCCGCGCACCACGGCGTGATGGCCGTCGGTCCTGGCGTCAGCGCCCAACCGGATCATCTCCTCGACGAACCGGAACCGGGCCTCGAAGACGTTCTCGGTGATCATCGACGTGCCGTCGGCGATGCAGGCCAGCCCGATCGCCATCGGCTGCAAATCGGTCGGGAAGCCGGGAAACGGCAGGGTGGCGACATTGATCGCCTTCGGCCGCTCGTACTGCACCACGCGAAAGCCGTTGTCGTGCTGGGTGACGGTGGCCCCTGCGTCGTGCAGCTTGTGCAACACCAACTGCAGGTGTTGCGGGTCGACACCGGTGACCGAGATGTCGCCCCGCGTCATCGCCGCAGCGATACCCCAGGTGGCGGCGACGATTCGGTCACCGATCACGCGGTGCTCCGTCGGATGCATCCGCTCGACGCCGGTGATCGTCATCGTCGACGAACCCGCGCCCTCGATCTGGGCGCCCATCTGGTTCAGCATCGTGCACAGGTCGACGACGTCGGGCTCACGTGCGGCGTTGTGGATGGTGGTGACGCCTTCGGCGACCACCGCCGCCATCAAGATGTTCTCGGTCGCACCAACCGAAGGAAACTCCAGCTGAATCTCCGCGCCGCGCAAGTGTTCTGCTTCGGCAACGACACAACCGTGCTCGATGTTGCATGTTGCACCCAGCTGCCGCAGGCCTGCCTGGTGCATGTCCAGTGGCCGCGATCCGATGGCGTCGCCGCCGGGCAGCGCGACCTTGGCCCGCTTGCATCGGCCGACCAGCGGTCCCAGCACGCACACCGAGGCCCGGAACTGCCGAACCGCGGCAAAGTCGGCGTCGTACTTGGGTTCGTCGGGTGACGTGATGCGGACCGTGCCGCCGTCGAGTTCGACGTTGGCCCCCAGCCCGCGCAGCACCTCCGCCATCAGCGGCACGTCGAGAATGTCCGGGCAGTTGGTGATCGTGCTGGTGCCTTCGGCCAACAGCGTCGCCGCCATCAGCTTCAGCACGCTGTTCTTGGCTCCCCCGACGGCAACTTCGCCGGACAACCGGTTTCCACCGGTCACCACGAATCGCTCGCTCACGCGGCTTAGTTTAAACAGCGGTGACGGCGGTGTCCGAATCCTCGGCCAGGCTGCCCGGTACCGTTTGACCATGGCTGTGCACCTGACTCGGATCTACACTCGGACCGGCGATGACGGGACCACCGGGTTAAGCGATTTCAGCCGGGTTTCGAAGAACGATGCGCGACTCGCGGCGTACGCCGACTGTGACGAAACCAACGCTGCCATCGGCGTAGCCGTCTCCCTGGGTCAACCCGACGAGCACATGCTCAAGGTGCTGCGGCAGATTCAGAACGACCTCTTCGATGCCGGCGCCGACCTTTCCACCCCGGTCGTCGAGAAGCCCGAGCATCCGCCACTGCGCATCAGCCAGAACTACATCGACAGGCTGGAGGCGTGGTGCGACGAGTTCAACCAGCCCCTTCCTGCTCTGAACTCGTTTGTGCTGCCCGGCGGCACACCTCTGTCAGCGTTGCTCCATGTCGCCCGGACCGTCGCGCGGCGAGCCGAACGGTCTGCTTGGCTGGCGATCGAGGCCCATCCCGACAGCGTCAGCGTATTGCCCGCCAAATACCTGAACCGGCTGTCCGATCTACTGTTCATTCTGGGCAGAGTCGCGAATCCGGGCGGGGACGTCTTGTGGCAGCCCGGCGGATGAGCGCTTGCCCGAAGATCTAAATATGTAGTGCCGCTTCCGTTTCATGCAGTTCTGCGGCGCGCTCGCGGCGACGGTCGCGACTCGAGCCACGATTGGAATGCGGTCAGCGCACCGCGATCGAGCGCCACCTCGTAGCCCCTTCTACTGTCGGGGCTCGCGTCGCGCAGTTCCAGAATGACGATCGCGTCGGTCATGATGTCGAATTCGTCGCCACGCGGTGATCGTCGCGACACGATCTCGACGCCACGCCTGCTGAGTCGGCGGTCAGGCCACCACCGCAGACTCGATAACCGGTAGAAGCCGGCTTCGCCACCGCGATAACGGATGACCCCGTGTCGCCAGCCCTGGCCGCCGACGGCGGGAACGTCACGCAGGATCGCGGCGGTGCCGCCGACCTGACGCAGTTTCCACAAGCGATACGACAGGGCGATGACGACGAGCAGCAGCACACCCACCAGCGCGGCCATGATCAGCATGGACGCGCTCATCGGTGCCCCTAGTCGATCTGGCCGAGGGCGCGCAGTCTGGCACGACCTCTGGCCGCAGTTGCTTCGTCGTCGGACTCGGAGTCGCGCTTGGCGGCGTCCGCATCGATTTCAGACTCCAGTTCGGCGGATTCCGCGAGGACGATGACGCCCTCGTCGGTCACCGACATGAAGCCGCCGTCGACGGCGATCCGAAGATCGTCCTCACCCTCGCGTTCGACCCGCACCATGGCGTCGTCGACGAGCTGCGCCACCAACGGAATGTGGTGGGGCAGAATGCCGATCTCTCCCGAGGTGGTACGCGTGAAGAGAAACGTGGCCTTGCCGGACCAGATTTCGCGTTCGACCGCGACGATGTCGACGTCCAGTTCAGCCATGTCTATTCGCTCTTGTCTTCGCCATCGTCCTCGGCGTCGCCATTCTTCTTGTCGTCATCGGAATCATCCGACTCAGACGGAGCGCCGTCGCTTGCGCTGTCATCCATCTTGGCGCCGAGGCTCTCCGCCTTCTTCTGGAGATCCTCAAGGCCACCGATCAAGAAGAAGGCCTGCTCGGGCAGATGGTCGAAATCGCCCTTCGCGAGCTTGTCGAATGCCTCGATGGTCTCCTTGAGCGGCACCGTCGAGCCGGGCTGACCGGTGAACTGCTCGGCCGCCATCATGTTCTGCGACAGGAAGCGCTCGATGCGGCGGGCGCGTTGCACCAGCTGCTTGTCCTCCTCGGCCAACTCGTCGATGCCGAGGATGGCGATGATGTCCTGAAGGTCCTTGTAGCGCTGCAGGATTCGGATGACTTCTTGTGCGACGCGGTAGTGCTCGTCGCCGACGACGCTCGGATCCAGGATCGTCGAGGACGACGCGAGCGGATCCACCGCGGGGAAGATGCCCTTGGAGAACACTGCACGGCTGAGCTCGGTGGTGGCGTCCAGGTGAGCGAACGTCGTGGCGGGCGCCGGGTCGGTGTAGTCGTCTGCGGGCACGTACACGGCCTGCATCGAGGTGATGGAGTGGCCGCGGGTCGACGTGATGCGCTCCTGCAGCTCGCCCATTTCGTCGGCCAGCGTGGGCTGGTAACCCACCGCCGACGGCATGCGGCCCAGCAGCGTGGACACCTCGGAGCCGGCCTGGGTGAACCGGAAGATGTTGTCGATGAACAGAAGTACGTCCTGCTCCTGCTCGTCGCGGAAGTACTCCGCCATCGTCAGCGCCGAAAGTGCCACGCGCATACGGGTGCCGGGCGGCTCGTCCATCTGACCGAACACCAGCGCGGTGTCCTTGAGCACGTCGGCGTCTGCGAGCTCGACCCAGAGGTCGTTGCCCTCGCGGGTGCGCTCCCCCACTCCGGCGAACACCGACGTGCCGCCGAAGTTACGGGCGATGCGGTTGATCATCTCCTGGATCAACACCGTCTTGCCCACGCCTGCGCCGCCGAACAGTGCGATCTTGCCGCCACGGACGTACGGGGTGAGCAGGTCGACGACCTTGAGACCGGTTTCCAGCATCTCTGTCCGGGGCTCGAGTTGATCGAACGGCGGGGGCTTGCGGTGGATCGACCAATGGTCGAAGTCCTCGCCGTAACCGGGCTCATCAAGGCAGTCGCCGAGCGCGTTGAACACGTGGCCCTTCACGCCGTCGCCGACGGGTACCGAAATGGAGGCTCCGGTGTCGGTCACTTCCTCACCGCGTACCAGACCGTCGGTCGGCTGCAGGGAGATGCAGCGCACGAGGTTGTCACCGAGGTGCTGGGCGACCTCGAGCGTCAAGGTCTTCGCGAGATCCTTATAGTCGATCTTCGCGTGCAACGCGTTGAACAACTCCGGCACCGACCCGCGCGGGAACTCGACGTCGACGACAGGCCCGGTGATGCGCACGACGCGGCCCGCGGTGTCGGTGCCGGTCTTCTTCTTTTCAGCAGTAGTCATTTGTCTTCTTCGCTTCCTACGGGCTACTTCTTGGCGGCGTCCGCGAGCGCGTTCGCGCCACCGACGATTTCGCTGATTTCCTGGGTGATCTGGGATTGCCGTTCGCGGTTGGCCATCAGGGTCAGTTCCTTGATGAGGTCGTCGGCGTTGTCTGTCGCCGACTTCATGGCCCGGCGTCGGGATGCCGACTCCGATGCCGCCGCCTCGAGCAGCGCGGCGAAGATCCGGGTGGCGACATACCGCGGCAGCAATGCGCCGAACAGTGTCTCTGCATCCGGCTCGAAGGAGAACAGGGTGTGAGGACCGGTGTCCTCCTCGCTGTACTCCACCACCATCGGGGCGATCCTGCGGGCGATCGCCGACTGCGACAGCATCGACTTGAACTCGGTGAACACGATGTGCAGTTCGTCGACACCGAGAATGTTGTCAGCGCCGGGGTCGTCGCCTTCATCGTCGATGCCTGCCGAGAACGCGTCTACCAGGGTCGAGGCGATCTCCTGGGCGTTCTCGTATGTGGGGCGCTCGGAGAAGCCGGTCCACGAATCGGTCACGTCCCAGTTGCGGAAGCTGTAGTAACTCAAGGCCTTTCGACCCACCACGTACAGGACGGGTTGCTTGCCCTCTTCACGCAGCAGGGAGAACAGTTCCTCGGATCGCCGGAAGATGTTGGCGTTGTACGCACCGCACAGCCCACGATCCGACGTCACCACCAGCACACCCGCCCGTCGCGGATTCTCTCGTGCGACCAGCAACGGGTGATCCAATGCGCTGGCGCTCGCGAGCTCGGTGAGCATGTTGGTGATCTCGCGATCGTATGGCCGAGCCGCCTGGACTCGGGCCTGTGCCTTGGCGATACGCGACGTCGCGATCATCTCCTGGGCCTTGGTGATCTTCTTGATCGCCCCGGCGGAGCGGATGCGGCCGCGTAGTTCGCGCAGTGTTGCTGCCACTGTTCTCGAGCCCTACTTCTTCTTCGGCTTCGGCTTTTTGACCTTGACCGATTCTTTTTCGACGTCCCCTTCATCCATTGCGTCGACGTGCTCGTCGCGAACGACCGAGCTGCCGTCGGTGGTATCGAAGCCCTTCTTGAAATCGTTCACGACTTTCACGAGCTTCTCTTCGAGCTCCTCGGAGAGCTTCTTGCTCTCCCGAATCTCTTTGAGGATCCCCTCTTGCGAGCCCTTCACGTGCTCGAGGAACTCGCGCTCGAACTTCTGAACGTCTTCGACGGGCACCGAATCGAGGTGGCCCCTTGTGCCGAGGAAGATAGCGACGACCTGTTCCTCGACCGGCATCGGGCTGTTCTGGGGCTGCTTGAGCAACTCGACCAGCCGGGCGCCGCGATCCAGCTGGTTCTTGGACGTTTCGTCGAGGTCCGATGCGAACGCCGCGAACGACTCGAGCTCGCGGTACTGCGAAAGATCCAATCGCAGCGATCCGGCGACCTCTTTCATGGCCTTGATCTGAGCGGCACCGCCGACACGCGACACCGAAACGCCGACGTTGATGGCAGGCCGCACACCCTGGTTGAACAGGTCGGTCTCCAGAAAGCACTGACCGTCGGTGATCGAGATGACGTTGGTGGGGATGTAGGCCGAGATGTCGTTGGCCTTGGTCTCGATGATCGGCAGGCCGGTCAGCGAGCCGGCGCCCAGCTCGTCGGACAACTTGCCACAGCGTTCCAGCAGCCGGGAGTGCAGGTAGAAAACGTCGCCCGGGTACGCCTCGCGGCCCGGCGGGCGGCGCAGCAGCAGCGAGATGGCGCGGTATGCCTCCGCCTGCTTGGTCAGGTCGTCGAACACGATCAGCACGTGCTTACCGTCATACATCCAGTGCTGGGCAATCGACGAACCGGTGTACGGCGCAAGCCATTTGAAGCCGGCGGAGTCGGACGCAGGGGAAGCGACGATGGTGGTGTATTCCATCGCACCACCGTCTTCGAGGGTCTGCCGAACGCTGGCGATCGTGGTGCCCTTCTGGCCGATCGCCACGTACACGCACCGGACCTGCTGGTCGGGATCGCCGGTCTCCCAGTTCTGTCGCTGGTTGAGGATCGTGTCCACACACACCGCGGTCTTGCCGGTCTTGCGGTCGCCGATGATCAGCTGGCGCTGGCCGCGG
Organism: uncultured Actinomycetota bacterium; assembly: GCA_963756865.1. GTDB lineage: Bacteria > Actinomycetota > Actinomycetes > Mycobacteriales > Mycobacteriaceae > Mycobacterium. The sequence continues at coordinate 7,112 of CAVWPQ010000036.1, forward strand.
CCGATGGGGGTCTGGGAGTCGATCGCCTTGATGCCAGTCTGCAGCGGCTCGCTCACACCTTGGCGCTGCACCACCGAAGGGGCCTGCAGCTCGAGGGCGCGGCGCTCGGTGGTTTCGACGTCGCCGCGGCCGTCGATGGGCTGACCCAGCGGGTTGACGACGCGTCCGAGGAAGGCGTCACCGACGGGCACCGACAGCACCTCGCCGGTGCGCTTGACCTGCTGGCCCTGCTCGATTTTCTCGAAGTCGCCGAGGATCACCGCACCGATGTCGTGCTCGTCGAGGTTGAGCGCAACGCCGAGCACACCGCCGGGAAATTCCAGCAGCTCCTGCGTCATCACCGAGGGGAGGCCTTCGACGTGCGCGATGCCGTCACCGGCGTCGACGACAATGCCGATTTCCTCACGCTCGGTGTCGGCCTCGAAGCCGGCGACATACTCCTCGACGGCGCCCTGGATCTCGTCTGCCGAGATCGTCAACTCTGCCATTCTGTTCTCCTCTTCGCGCAGGCGCTCATCGGCGGCTTCACGTCTCTCTGCTTCGTTGTGGGTCGTGGTCTTGTCGGTGTTATTCGGGCAAGTGGGTCTCGGCCGATGCCAGCTTGGACGCCAGCGAGCCGTCGATCACCTCGTCGCCGACGGCGATCGTCAGGCCGCCGATCAGTGCCGGATCGATGTGGTACTGGAGCGAAACGGGATGACCGTAGATGCGGGTGAGCAGCTGGGTGAGCCGATCGTTCTGAGCGTCGCTGAGTTCGCTTGCGGCACTGACGTGTGCCACGACCTCACCACGCCGGGACACCGCCAGATTCGCCAATTCGCGGACGGATTCGTCAGCACGCTCGCCGTGCAGCAGTTCGATCGTCTGACGAAGCAGATCCGCGGAGTTCTTGCTTGCACGGCCGTGAAGCACGTTGGTGACCAATGCGACTCGGCCATCTACCGGAGCTGAATACTCGCTCAGCAGTGTGATCAACCGCGGTTCGGTGTCGAGGATGCGGCTGAACCGGAACAGCTGGTCCTCCACGTCCTCGATCTGTCCGTCGCTTTCCGCGCGGACCAGAAGCGCGAGCCTGGCGATGTGCTGGATTGCGCGCGGCAGGTCCGACGTGGACGACCACCGCTGCGACGCAGCGGTTTTGAGGATGTCGAGCGCGGAGTCGGAGATCTTGCCCGACAGCAGCCGCTCGACGAGCTGAACCTTGGCAGCGGAAGTGCTGGACGGATCGGCCAGATGCCTGGCAAGGACCGGCTCACGGCGAAGCAACTTGACCGTCGAGGCCAGGTCGTCGGACAGCTTGGTCAGCCCGTCGGCGTCGAGGTCGGCTACGAATCCGTCGAACCGCTCGACCACCGTGCCGAGAGACTCCCGGCTGGCGGCCCGCAGCTTGGCCGTAACGGCGTCACCGAAGGCCGTGCTCGACGGCGCCATTTCGTCGAGCTCGTCGAGGAATCGGTCGACCGTCGCGGCCAGCTCAGTCGGATTGGAGACGAAATTACGCACCATATCGCCTGCCCGATGGACGGACTCGGCGCCAAGGCTTTGCCTCAGCTCACGGATGAGTTGTTGACGCAGCAGCTGAACCTGTTGCCCGCCCTGGGTTTTGATGCGTTCCAGCTCGGCGTCGGCGTGGATCCGCAGTTGTTCGGCGATCTTCTCGGCGTCATGACGCGCCTCTTCGATCACCTTCGACGCCTCTGCCTTGGCCTCCTCGAGCGCCTTGGCGTGCTCCTTGTCAGCGTCGGCGACCTTCTTCTCCGCCTCAGCGTTGTCGGCGAGCTGGGTGCGGACGGTCTCCTGCTGGTTCTTCATCATCGTACGGACCGGCGGCACAACGTATTTCCACAGCAGAAAGACGATTACCGCGAAGCCGATGAGCTGTCCGATGAAGGTCGACATTGGATCTACCGCTGTCCTGTCGTAGCCGGAACCGTACGAGTGGTGACCTCAACGCCGAGCACGCGGCTCGCGAGTTGCGCCGCGAGCGTCTCCACCGAGGTCTGAAGTTCTGCCGTCACCGCGCGGGACTGCTCCGTCAGTTCCTCGGTGGCCTGCGCAAGCACCGACGAGACCTCGGCGCCCGCGCGAGCCCGCGCGTCGTCGACGATCTTGCGTCCTTCCGCGCGGGCCTCCTCGCGAACATTCGTCGCGTCGCGGCGTGCCTGGCCCATCACCTTGAGATAGTCGGCATCGGCGGCGGCGCGTAGTTGCGCAGCGCGCCGATTGTCCTCGGCCGTCTTGGCAACCATGGCCTCGCGCTCACGCAAAACCTTGGAGATGGGCGGCACGACCCACTTGGCGATCACCCCAAGCACGATCAAGAAGATGAGCAGCACGAAGAAGAACGTGCCGTTCGGGATCAGGAAGTTACTCTGCCCGCCCTCTTCCGCCGCGAGGATGCTTACGTTGACGTCATCCATGACGCGAATTAGGCAACCGGGGTGGCGAACACGAACAACGCCATGAACGCCAGATTGATGAAGTACGCCGCCTCAACCAGACCGACCGTGATGAAGAACGGAGTGAACAGTCGGCCCTGGGCTTCCGGCTGACGTGCGATGCCGGCGATCAACGCGTTACCCGCGATGCCGTCACCGATGCCGGCGCCGATTGCGCCACCGGCCATGATCAGGCCACCGCCAATGAGCGCGCCAGCAGCGATAGTGGGATCCATTCTTATCCTCCTTGATAACTGGTAGGTGTCCTACCAGGACGTGGGTCGAGCATGGTGTCGGTACTAGTCATGGTGTTCTTCATCGTGGAGTTCCATCGACTGGCTGAAGTACAGGATCGTCAACAGCGCGAAGATGAATGCCTGGATGGCGCCGACGAACAAGTCGAAGCTCTTCCAGATCGCGTTGGGGGCCCACATGATCCACGGCGGGAACAGTGCGATCAGTGCGACCAGGATGCCGCCCGCGAAGATGTTGCCGAAAAGTCGGAGCGACAACGAGATCGGCTTTGCGATTTCCTCGACGAGGTTGATGGGCGCCATCAGCGCGACGTGACCCTTCAGCAACGCAACCGGGTGGCCCAACGGACCGCGGCGCCAGATGCCCGCCGCGTGGTAGCAGATGAAGACGAACAGAGCGAGCGCCAGCACGAAGTTGATGTCGGACGCGGGCGGCTTGAGCAGTTCGTGGATCGCTCCGTCACTGGATGTGTACTGCACCGGCAGTACCGAAAGCCAGTTGGCGACGAGGATGAAGACGAAGAGCGTTACGGCCAGCGGAAGCACGAACGGGGCGATCTTCATGCCGATCGCGGCCTCGATCTGGTTGCGCAACTGAACCGTGATCGCTTCCCAGAAGAGCTGCACCCCGTTGGGCACGCCGGTCGACGTCACCTTGGCGCGCAGGAAGAATGCGAGCCCGAGCACGATCACCGCGGCGATCGCGGTGGACAGCACCGTGTCCGTGTTGACGGTGAGGCCAAACCAGTTCGCCTCTGTGTGGTGGCCGACCTGAATACCGGACTCGGCGGCCAGGATCGTTTCGGTCATTGCTGGGTGGCCTCTCCCTCGGCTCCATCACCGGCGCCTGCCTTCAACTTCTTCATGACGGGCAGCGCCGTGGAAACCACTAGCAGTATTTGAAATAGCGCCATACCGAACACCACGCCGAGACCCTGGGGCCGGAAGATGAACGCGATCGTCAGACCGATCACGGTCATCACCAACAGTCGGGTGGCGGAGTTCAGCGCCATCTTGCGCTTAAGCGGGTGATCCTGGGCGGTGATCGACTCAACCGATCGCTGCACGAGGATCGCGTTGAGCAAACCGAGGCCGAGGCCGATGCCGAAGAAGACACCGATCAACGGGTGACCGAAGAATGCGGCCGCCAATGTCACCAGGCCGGCGAATGCAACGCACACGGCGAGCAGTCGCAACGGCCGGAAAGCCACTGACGGAAACACCAACGGCGCGTCTTGCGCTGGCGTCGTCACGGCGTCACCTCAATCCCGCGGTCACGAGGGCTGTCCCAATGATTCTGTGCGTGGCGCACCGAGCGTATCGGAGGGCGCGGGACGCGCTGGAATCACCCAAGGGGTAGCTCCCTTTGTCGGTCGTTTTTCCGTGCCGATCGGTGGTGAACCGGGCGGCGCGGGGGCCGGCAACCCGCGAGGTTTTTCGGGTTCTGCCTGCACCGTACCACATGGTAGGCAGCCCTAAACGGGGTCTACTACTTTTTGTCGTACACGTCGTCGTACGGCTCTTCGCTGCGCCTCAGAAGCGGGATCAGGGTGACGACGATCGCCACCAGAGTCGCCGCGAGCATCACGCCGCCGGTGTAGCGGGGATCGAAGAAAATCGTGCTGGCGGCGCCCAGCGCGACGATGCCAACCCAGAGATAGATGAGCAGAACCACGCGGCGGTGCGAATGGCCGATCTGCAGTAGCCGATGGTGCAGATGCATCTTGTCCGGGCTGAACGGGCTGCGGCCTGCGCGAGTGCGCCGCACGATGGCGAGCAACATGTCCAGCGCGGGCACGAACATGACAGCGACGACCAAAAGGAACGGCGACAGCAGAGCGAACACGTCGCGGGCGCCGTAGGCACTTTGTGAAATCGGGCCTGCAGCCGTGGTGGATGCGGCGCCGAGCATCAACCCGATCAACATCGAGCCGGAGTCGCCCATGAAGATGCGCGCGCGGTGGAAGTTGTGCGGCAGGAATCCCAGACACGCCCCGGCCAGAACCACCGAGATCACCGCGGGCGGGTAGAACAACACGTCTCCACCGTGGTCGCGAAGCAGTCCGATCGAAAAGATGGTGATCGCCAGCGCGGTGATCAGACCCAGCCCGGCAGCGAGCCCGTCGAGACCGTCGACGAAGTTCATCGCGTTGACGATCGCGACCGTCAGCGCGAGCGTCAGCAGGATCGACGAGACCTGGTCGAGCACGATCGTGCCGACCCCGCCGAACGGGATGTAGAGCACGCTCCACGCCACGCCCATCGTGACGAGCACGCTGGCGGCGGTGATCTGGCCCGCGAACTTCGTCAGCGCGTCCAGTCCCCACTTGTCGTCGATCAGGCCGATGGCCATGATCAGCCCGCCCGCCACCACCGTCGCGGGCAGACCCGAGGAATAGACGAAGCCGCGGGTCAGCGCGGGCAGCTGGGACGCCAGCAGCACGGCGGCCAGCACGCCGATGTACATCGCGAGGCCGCCCATCCGCGGCGTCGGCTGCGAGTGGACGTCGCGGTCTCTCGGGTAGGCCACCGCGCCAACCCTGGTGGCCAGCGCGCGAACCCAGCCCGTCGCGAAATAGGTGACGATCGCCGCGGTGAGGCCGACGAGAGCCAACTCGCGCAACGGCACGCCCGCGCCTCGATCGGAAAGCGCAAGCAGCCCGCTGGCCACAATCTGCACTTCGCTCACCACTGAATGAACCGTACTGGACGAGGTTGAGAGCGCCTGGGAGCGTCAGGTGGCCGGCGTGAGGCTGTCGACGTCGACGCCGAGCACCTCCGCGATCGCCTCGGCGGCAACCGGGCCCGCGCGAAGGATTCGCGGGTCCGTACCGGTGAGGTCGACGATGGTGGACGCGTTCTGCTGGTCGGATGGTCCCGCATCGAGATAGACCGCGACGAGATCGCCGAGTTGGTTGCGGGCGTCCTCGGCGGTCACCGCGGCGGGCTGGCCGGAGATGTTGGCACTCGAGACCGCCATCGGCCCGACTTCGCGCAAGATCTCGATCGCGACGGGGTGCAACGGCATCCGCAGCATCACGGTTCCCGCGGCGTCGCCGAGATCCCATTGCAGCGACGGAGCCTGTTGGACGACGAGGCTCAGCGCGCCCGGCCAGAATGCGCGGATCAGTTCCCGCGCGGAGTCGGGCACGGTGTACACCAGGCCATCGATGGTGTGCCACGAGCCGACGAGTACCGGAACCGGCATGTCGCGGCCGCGGCCCTTGGCCGACAACAGCGCGGCCACCGCGGTGTTGTCGAATGCATCGGCCCCGATGCCGTAGACGGTGTCGGTGGGCAGCACGATCAGGCGTCCGCCTTTGACCGCGCTGACGGCCGAGGCGATTCCGGATGCGCGCGCGTCATCGTCTGCGCAATCGAACAGCTCGCTCATTTCGCTGAACTCCGGCTCACGAAACCACCTTCTCACGTATCGCCGTGACGAAGCGGGGCCGTTCGGCGAGGTCGTGGTGCGCTGCAACGTCGACGAATCCGCCGGCCATGGTGAACGCGTCGACGGTCGCGTTCGAGGTGGCGTCGTCGTGTTCGATCGCACATTTTCCGCCGGGCTTCAACCACCGGGCTGCCAGTTCGACGATCGCGTTGATGACCGACATGCCGTCAGGGCCGCCGAATAACGCGTGCGGCGGATCATGCTGCGCCACTTCTGGTTCCAGCATCGCACCGTCGGGAATGTATGGCGGGTTGGCGACAACGAGGTCAACCTGTCCGTCCAGCCCGGGGAACAGCGTGGTGTCGGTGACGTCGGCACGCATCAGCTCGACCGCAGACCCCGCGACATTTCGATGTGCGTAGTTCAGCGCCTCGTCGGAGTCATCGACGGCGATGATGCGCGCGTCGGGCCAGAACTTCGACAACGCCAGTGCCAGCGCGGCCGAGCCCGTGCATAGGTCCACGAGCACCGGTTGCGGCGGCAGCGGCTGCGCCGACGCCCACTCCAACAACCCCTCGGTTTCCGGTCGCGGGATGAAGACGCCCGGGCCCACCGCAACGGTTACAGGACCGAGGGGGGCGGTACCGACGATGTGCTGCAACGGGATTCGGCGCGCGCGGGCTGCGATCAGACCGGCATAGCGGGCGCAGAAGTCGTCGTCGATTTCACCGAGCACCGAGAGCCGACCCCGGCTCGTGCCCGCCGCGTACGCGGCCAGCACCTCGGCGTCGGCCAGGGGCGAGGCGACTCCCGCCTCGGTGAGCGCAGCCGCTGCGTGCTCGATCTCGTGCCGCAGCCGGCCATTCGTCATCGCTCGACTCCCGCTCTTTCCGGTCCTCGCTCGTGCCTCGTCCCCTGCCCTTCGGGCGTGGGCCCAGCGATCCTCGCTCGCGTTCGTCTTCGTGGACGAGGTCACGCCTGTTGCAGCCGCGATTGTTTGTCGGCGGCCGCCAGTGCGTCGAACAACGCGTCCATGTCTCCGTCGAGCACCTGGTCGAGGTTGTGTGCCTTGAAATTGATCCGGTGGTCGGCGATGCGGTTCTCGGGGAAGTTGTAGGTCCGGATTCGCTCGCTCCGGTCGACCGTCCGGATCTGGCTGGCCCGATCGGCCGACGCGTCGGCCTGCGCCTGCTCCTCGGCCAGCGCCTGCAGCCGCGCGGCAAGCACCTGCATCGCGCGGATCTTGTTCTGCAGCTGGCTGCGTTCGTTCTGGCAGGTGACGACGACACCCGTGGGCAGGTGTGTGATGCGCACAGCCGAGTCGGTCGTGTTGACGCCCTGACCGCCCTTACCCGATGACCGGTAGACGTCGATCCGCAAGTCGGACTCGTCGATCTGGACTTCCTCGACTTCTTCGAGCTCCGGATAAACCAGGACGCCAGCGGCAGAGGTGTGCACCCGGCCCTGCGACTCGGTGACGGGGACTCGCTGAACGCGGTGCACGCCACCTTCGAACTTCAGCCGCGACCACACGCCGTCGACCGGGGTTCCCTTGCTCCGTATCGACAGCGTGGCGTCCTTGTAGCCGCCGAGATCAGACGTCGTCTCGTCGAGCATCGTGACGGTCCAGCCATGCCGCTCGGCGTAGCGGGTGTACATCCTTGCCAGGTCCGCGGCGAACAGGGCGGACTCCTCGCCGCCCTCGCCGGACTTCACCTCGAGCACGATGTCGTCGGCATCGTGCGGGTCGCGTGGCGCGAGCAGATCTGTCAGATGGGTGTCGAGTTCGTCGACGGTCGTGGTGAGTTCGATGACCTCGGCCGCGAAGGAGTCGTCGTCGGCCGCCAGTTCGCGGGCAGCCTCGAGGTCCCCGCGGGCCGTCTCCAACTTGCGGTAGGTCGACACGATCGGCGCAAGCGTGGCGAACCGCCTGCCCACCTTGCGGGCTCTGCCTGCATCCGAGTGCAGATCAGGATCGGAGAGCTGACGCTCGAGATCGGAGTGTTCGGCCAGGATGGCGTCGATGGCCGGCGCGGGGTCCGTCACGTCGCCCTCCTTCGGGGATTCTTCGCCAAACGTGAAGCGACGCCCGGCCTGCGCATTACGCGGCAGATCGGGCGTCGTTCAAACAGCTATTTGTCGGCTGCGCCCTTGTCGGCGCCTGCCTTGCGCTTTCCGTAGCGCTTCTCGAAGCGGGCCACACGGCCGCCGCTGTCGAGAATCTTCTGCTTGCCCGTGTAGAACGGGTGGCACTGCGAGCAGACCTCGACGTGGATCTGGCCGCTCTTCTTGGTGCTGCGCGTCGTGAACGTGGCACCGCAACCGCAGTGCACGGTGGTCTCGACGTAGTCAGGGTGAATACCCGATTTCATGGTGTCCTCTTCGTTAGTTGGCCGCCGGGTCGCCCGCGCCGTACCTGGAGCGTTCGGACGTGAACCGGAACCGAAGGTCAGCGGACCATTATGCCAGGTCAACCGCCAGTAGCCTAAACGCGCCGACGAGGCCCGCTATTCCACGGGCAATCCGGCCCGACGGCCCGACAGCGTCATGAGGATGTCCTGGATCGGCGCACGGACCTCTTCGCCACGGCCGACGCTGAAATCGGCGTCGGCCGCGGTGAACGTCACGTTCGGGAATTGCTTGCGCGCATTGAACGGAAAGCCCATCTTCCAGACCCGTTCCGCAGCGATCACCGCGGCGGGAACGGGCATCACCCGCCGGACGCGCAACGGGACTGCGATGTCCTGACCGTGCACAAGCACGTCCATCAGCGGGTCGGCCGTCGCGGTGCCCGGTGGCTTGCGACGGCCGCCGACCATGGCCCGCAGGGCGGCGGTGATCTCCTGCGGTGTCCGGCGATCGTCGCGCGCCATCCTCAGTGTCACCGCGTTGAAGCGGAATCCCGAGCGCGCCAGTTCGAACGTCAGCCTGCCCCAGTTCGTCGCCGACTGCGTGACGTGCGCGGCCACGTCGCGGACGGTCCATCCGGGACACAGCGACGGCGTCTCCCACCGGTCGGCGGTCAACGTGTCGAGGAAGTCGGCAAGGTCGGCGCGTTGCTCGTCGATGTGCGCCCAGATCTGCGTGTCGTCCATGTCGACCCTCCGTTTTTAGTCAGCCTTCCTGACGAATATAGACAGGGAACCGTACTAAATCAACCTATACTCGTCCCGTGGCAAATGAACCGACCTCCGCACTTCTGATGTTCGTCGCGCACCGCGCCGCTGAGGCCAGAGTGTTCGGGGCCGTGCGGTCGGCGGGCTTCGACGATCTGACGCTCGCCCAGGCCCGCATCGGTCAGCGGCTCAACCGCGAAGGCATCCGCGTCACCGAACTCGCGGAGCAGGCCGGGGTGACCAAGCAAACCGCGGGCGCGCTCGTCGACGAGTTGGAGGCAGGTGGCTACGTCGCCCGAAAGCCCGATCCGGCCGACGCACGTGCCCGGCTGGTGGTGCTCACCGATCGGGGCGAAGAGCTGTGTGCGACAGCCGCCGCCGAGATGGCGAGGGTCGAGACGGAGTGGCGGTCACATCTCGGCCCGCAGGCCTACGACGGACTGCGTGCGGCGCTGGTTTCATTGCGCGACGTCACCGATCCGTATCGCTGACCGTCACGCTTCCACAGCTGACCACCCGCGGGCGTGGTGCCGCAAGAGACCAACGCTCGCTTGAGGATCTTGTTGGTCGCGGTCGACGGCAGATCGTCAATGATCCAGACGTGGCGCGGCCAGGCCTTCGGCGACAGGTCGGATTGGCCGGTCAGGAACTCCTCGAACGCCTCGGGCGTCAGCGTCGCCCCGTCGCGCAGCACAATGGCCGCCATCACCTGGTCGCCCACCGACTCGTCAGGAACCGGGTATACCGCGACGCGGCTGAGGTCGGGAAGCCTCATCAGGACCCGTTCAATCGGCGCGGCGGCGAGGTTCTCGCCATCGACCCGCATCCAGTCGGCGGTCCGGCCCGCGAAGTAGATCCAGCCGTCGGCGTCGCGGTAGGCCAGGTCTCCCGACCAATACATGCCGTGACGCAACCGGTGATCGGTGGCGCCGGCGTCCTTGTAGTAGCCGCGGAAGAGCCCGCCCCCCGCGGTGTTGACCAACTCCCCCACTGCCGCCTCGCGGTTCACCAGATCGCCACTGTCGTCGAATCGCGCGACCTCGCATTCCTGCAATGTGTCCGGATCGTAGATCGCCACTCCGGGAAAGCCTTTGCCGAGCGAACCCTCCGGGCAGCCGTCCTCGCGGGTGATGATGACGGCGTTCTCCGTCGATCCGAAGCCGTCCCAGACCGTGCAGTCGAAACGGCGGGAGAACTCGGCGATGTCGCGATCGCTCGCCTCGTTGCCGAACGCGACGCGCAGTGGGTTGTCGTGATCGTCAGGCTGCTCGGGAGTGGACAGGATGTATGCGAGCGGCTTGCCGACGTAGTTCATGAAGGTGACACCGTAGCGGCGGATGTCGTCGAGAAAACGCGATGTCGAGAACGCGGCGGGCACGATCGTCGCCCCTGTCACCAGCGCCACCCCCCAGCCCGCGTAGATGGAGTTGGAGTGGAACAACGGCATCGACACGTAACAGACATCGGATGGCGTAACCGAATAGCGTTCCGCCAGTGCACTTCCCGCGAAGATCGGCATCATGTGCTGCACCTGCACAGCCTTGGGATCGCCGCTTGTGCCCGAGGTGAAGATCATCACGAAGGTGTCGTCGGGACCGACTTCTCGGTGTGGCGTCAAGTCGGATTGCTGCGCGGTGAGTGCGGCCCATTCGTCGCTGGACGTGTCGAGCACACGGACGCCGGGCAGGTCGAGGCCGTCGAGCAGATGGCGGTGCGCGGCGTCGGTGATCAGGATCTGACAGTCGACAAGGGCGATGTCACGACTCAGGCCCTCGCCTCGTCGAGTGTTGTTGACACAGCACAGGACGTAGCCGCCGAGTGCGGCTGCCGCCATCGCCGTCAGCATCTCGGGCCCGTTGGCCAGCAGCACACCGACGTGCAGCGGCCGGTTGGGATCGGCGATGTCGATGAGTCCGGCGGCCTGTGCCTTCGCCTCTGCGGTGTGTTCGCGCCACGTCCAGGTACGGTCGCCGTGCTTGACCGCGACGGTGTCCTGTTCGGACCGCTCACGAAACAACTGTTGGAGTGTGTCCGCCATGGCTCACCTCGGTCCGTCGGCACGTGTGAACAGATTCGCGAATCTGTCTACCATCTCTGATCCGGCCGGTAGTATCCGCCTGCCAGTTGACAGAATGCTCTGATCGCGCCAGAGGTGCGATGAAAATGACGAGGAGAGCCGGTGACGAGCAGCACGGCCGCCAAGAGCGTCCGCGATCGACTGATCGACGCTGCCGAAACGTGTTTACGCGCCAAAGGAATTCGTGCCACCACGGTTTCGGAGGTAGCCGAGGTGGCGCAGGTTTCGCGCGGCTGGCTGTACCGCCACTTCCCCGACAAGGCGTCGCTGCTCGGCACGGCGATCGTCCGGCTCAACGAGGCTTACTGGTCGGAGGCGCACGCTCTGCTGGAGCGCTGCGAGGGCCTCGACGACCAGATGGCCGCAGGCGTGGTTAACGCGCGGGCCGCGTACGACGACCCAGGTGCGGTGCTGATGCGGCTGCGGATGGAGGAACCCGAGGAGTTCGCCGCCTGCGCGGGGGCGGGCGTTCAGGGGCTGGTGCCGGATCTGGCGGCCTTCTGGCGGCCGTACGTGGTGGCTGCCAAGGAACGCGGTGAGGTCCACGCTGCCATCGACATCGACGCGGCCTCCGAGTGGGTGGCCCGCGTCCTCATCTCGCTGTCGACCGTGCCCGGCGAGACCCTGGATCCGACCGATCAGACCGCGGTCCGCGAGCACGTGCGGCGCTACGTGATGCCGGGCCTCAAAGCCGACCCGGCCGTCGTCTAACGATTTAGTCGTTGTCCATCGAGCCCGGCGTGGTCTTGGAGACCTGAACCAGGAACTCGTAGTTGGTCTTCGTCTTGCGCAGCTGGCTCATCAGCAGGTCGATGGCCTGATGGGAATCCAGCCCAGACAGCACCCGGCGCAGCTTGTGCACCACGCCGAACTCGTCCGTCGAGAGCAGCAACTCGTCCTTGCGGGTACCGGACGGGTTGACGTCGACGGCAGGGAACACGCGGCGCTCGGAGATCTTGCGGTCGAGCTTGAGCTCGGCGTTACCCGTGCCCTTGAACTCCTCGAAGATGACCGTGTCGCCGGTGGAGCCCGTTTCGACCATCGCGGTGGCGATGATCGTCAGCGAACCACCGTCTTCGATGTTTCGGGCCGCGCCGAGGAAACGCTTGGGCGGATACAGCGCGGTCGAGTCGACACCACCGGACAGGATTCGGCCCGACGCGGGCGACGCGTTGTTGTATGCGCGGCCGAGGCGGGTGATCGAGTCGAGGAGCACCACGACGTCCTTGCCCTGCTCCACCAACCGCTTCGCACGCTCGATGGCGAGCTCGGCGGCCTGGGTGTGGTCTGACGGCGGCCGATCGAAGGTCGACGCGATGACCTCGCCCTTGACCGAGCGGGTCATATCGGTGACCTCTTCCGGGCGCTCGTCGACGAGCACGACCATCAGATGGCATTCCGGATTGTTGGTGGTGATCGCGTTGGCGATGTCTTGGAGGATCGTGGTCTTACCGGCCTTGGGCGGCGACACGATCAGGGCGCGCTGGCCCTTGCCGATCGGCATGATCAGGTCGATCACGCGGGTGGTCAGCCGGTCAGGGGTGGTCTCCAGGCGCAGCCGCTGATTCGGGTACAGCGGGGTGAGCTTGGTGAAGTCCGGACGCTTCCTCGCGTCCTCGACGGGGCCGCCGTTGACGGTGTCGAGCCGGACCAGCGGGTTGAACTTCTGCCGCGGATTTTGACCGCCGCCTTCGCCCTCTTTGGGCACCCGGACCGCGCCGGTGATGGCGTCACCGCGGCGCAGGCCGTTCTTGCGCACCATGTTCATCGACACGTAGACGTCGTTCGGCCCCGCGAGATAACCCGATGTGCGGACGAACGCGTAGTTGTCGAGCACATCGAGGATGCCTGCGACAGGCTGGACGACGTCGTCGTCGCGCAGTTCGGTCTCACCGCCGCCGTCACCGCCGCCTTGGCGGTCTCCGCGGCGCCTGCGATCACGGAACCGTCGACCACGACGTCCGCCCCGGTCGTCGTCATCGTTGTTGTTGTTGTTATTGCTGTTGTTATTGCGGTTCTGCTGGTTGTTCTGATCGCCCTGCTGGTCACCGCTGTCCTGCTTGGTGTCCTGCTGGTTCTGGTTCTTGTTCCTGTCGTTCTTCTCGGACTTGTCTTTCTTGTCCGGGTTGGTGTCCTTGGCTTCCCGGCCACCGTCCTGCTTGTTCTTCTCGCCTGCGGAGCCGGCATCGCGGGAGGCGGTGCGGCGCTCACGCCGCTGCTGGGTCTGCGGCTGCTCGCCTGGGTCGGCGGAGGCGCCACTGTCGGCGCCTGCTGCGTTGTCGGTCGGCGCAGAACCGCTGGTGTCGGCCGCGTCGGCCTTCTCGGCGGTCTTGGGAGTGCTGGAGGCGACAGCCTCACCGCGGCTCTCGCGGATCGCGGCGATGAGCTCACTCTTGCGCATACCGGAGGCGCCCTTGACGCCGACGGAGTTGGCCAGTGCGCGTAGCTCGGGCAGCACCATGCTCGACAGCGAGCCCTTGGACGCGTCTGTCGTCACTTCCGCCTTGGGGGCGGGATCCTCCGCCTTGGGAGCCGGGTCATCGGCCGGCTTCGGCTGATGTGTCACATCAGGCTTTTCGGGAGATGAAAATGTGTTCACGGTTTCGGGCAGCTCAGCCTGTTCGGCGCTGCCGCCAGCCGTGACAAGGTCCGTTTCAGTCAACGGATTTCCTTTCTTTCCCTCGGTGATCACGTCACGAGGGTTCGTTGCAGTCAGCCGGATAGCTGGCTGCGAAGCTGCCACCGTCGCAACTGCAACGGTGATGGCCGGGATTCGCGGCGATAAGGCGAACCGTCATCCACGAGAAGAATTGGTGTGTGTCCTAGTGTCGGCGCAGGTGAGAACCATGCGATTGCCGGACGAAGCGAGGATAACCCGCATTGGTGCCGGAAGCAAGAAACACGCTGTTTCGAATGTGACAGCTGTCAACTCCGAACTGGAACGCCTGGGGGTTCCTCCCGCTTGCGGGGGAACGTCCACCGAACGCCGTCGCCGACGGACATCTCGCTGACGGTGAATCCATTCGCGGCGCCGAACTCGAGAACCTCGGCGGGAAGTTCCGGCTTTGTGCTCAGGCACAAGACCGCAGGTCCAGCCCCCGATAGCACCGCTGCAATGCCACAACGCCGCAATGTCTGCAGGTATTCCGCCGAAGCCCGCATCGCGATGGCGCGGTGGGGTTGATGCAGTACATCCTCGGTTGCCTCCATCAGCAGGTCGGGGCGTTCGGTGAGGGCCACGACCAGCAGCGCGGCTCGGCTCACGTTGAACCGGGCGTCACCGTGGCTGACGGATCGCGGCAGCAGCACCCGCGTCTCCGCCGTCAACGACCGCTGCTCGGGGATCGCGCTGAACAGGTGGATGTCGGGATGGATGCGTAAGGGGGCGGCCGCGTAGCGCGGGCCGGTCGCGCCGCCGGTCGACGTCCACGACACCACGGCACCGCCCATGACGGCGGCGGCGGCGTTGTCGGGATGCCCCTCGAACTCCGATGAACGCTGAACCAGTTCAGCCTCCGACATCGGGTCCGGACCAGCCTGGGCAACAAGGCCGTTGACGGCAGCCAGCCCTCCGACCACGGCTGCCGCAGACGAGCCGAGTCCGCGCGACTGCGGAATTGCATTGCGGCACCGGACGTTCAGGCCGCCCACTGTCGCGTCCACTGCCCGGAGGCCGTGCTGAATGGCCCGCACCACGAGATGCGTCGAGTCCAGCGGGACCTGGCCAGCACCCTCGCCCTCGACTTCGACGTTGAGGCCGGATTCGGTTGTCTCGACGACGATCTCGTCGTATAGGCTGAGTGCGAGGGCAAGGCTGTCGAAGCCAGGACCGAGGTTGGCGCTGGACGCCGCCACCACACTGGTCGCGGTCAGCCCGGCCGGCAGCGTTTGTGTCAACTCAAGTACTCCCGCTCCTTGCGTGCGCGGTGATTCAGCCCAGATCCAGCTGCGCGACGACGGCGCTTGGATCGACGGGGACCGGCGTGACCGTTGGCATGCCCATCAGCGCGGTATCGGGGTCCTTCAAACCGTTCCCAGTCACGGTGCACACGACCGTCGAGCCTGGTTTCACCCAGCCGTCCTCGACGGACTTGAGCAGGCCGGCGATGCTGGCCGCCGAAGCGGGTTCGACGAACACCCCTTCGCTGGCAGCGACCAGGTGATACGCCTCGAGGATCTCTTCGTCAGTGGCGGCAAGGAAGCGGCCGCCGGACTGCTGCTGGGCCTCCACTGCCGACGTCCACGATGCGGGCGCGCCGATCCGGATCGCGGTGGCGATCGTCTCGGGCTCCTTGACGGGTTCACCCAACACCAGTGGCGCCGCGCCTGCGGCCTGGGTGCCGAGCATCCGCGGCAGCCGGTCGGACAACCCGTCGCGGTGGTACTCGGTGTAGCCCTTCCAGTACGCGGTGATGTTGCCCGCGTTGCCGACAGGCAGGGAGTGCACATCGGGTGCCACCCCGAGCGCGTCGACGATCTCGAACGCCGCGGTCTTCTGGCCTTCGATGCGGTACGGATTGACGGAGTTCACCAAGGCAACCGTCGGGTAGTCGGTCGCGAGCTTGCGCGCGATCTCGAGGCAGTCGTCGAAGTTGCCGTCGATCTGCAGAATCTTGGCGCCGTGCATGACGGCCTGCGCAAGCTTGCCCATCGCGATCTTGCCCTGCGGGATCAGCACTGCGCAGGTGACGCCTGCCCGCGCGGCGTACGCCGCAGCCGACGCCGAGGTGTTACCGGTGGATGCGCACAACACGACCTGCTGGCCGCGGGCCACCGACTCGGTGACCGCGACCGTCATACCGCGGTCCTTGAACGAGCCGGTCGGGTTGAGCCCCTCGACCTTCAAATGCACTGTGCAGCCGGTACGTTCGGACAGCCGCTCGGCATGAATCAGCGGCGTGCCACCCTCCAGCAGGGTGATCGGGTTCCAGGTGTCTTCGATCGGCAATCGGTCGCGGTAGGCCGCGATCAGTCCTGGCCACGGCTTGTACACGGGTTCGGCGCGCGTCGCGCTCATTCGCTGGTTCCCTCTAGCCGGAGCACACTGGCCACTTCCTGTACGACGTCGAGGTCGGCCAGTGCCGCCACGGTATCCGAGAGCGCCGCGTCGGTGGCCTCGTGGGTGACCACGACAATGCGTGCCCCGCAGCGCTGACCGCCCTCGTCGACGACACCCTCTTGCCGAACCTCGGCGATGCTGACCTCGCGCTTGCCGAATTCAGCTGCGACAGCAGACAACACGCCAGGACGATCGGCGACGTTCATGCTGACGTAGTAGCGGGTGGGGATGAAACCGATCGGTGAGATGGGCAGTTTCGCGTATTTGGACTCGCGGGGGCCGCGGCCACCCTGCACACGGTTGCGAGCCGCCATCACCAGGTCTCCCATCACGGCCGATGCCGTCGGGGCTCCCCCGGCGCCCTGCCCGTAGAACATCAGCCTGCCGGCCGCCTCGGCCTCGACCACAACGGCGTTGAATGCACCGTTGACCGACGCCAACGGATGCGTCAGCGGCACGAGCGCGGGATACACGCGGGCCGAAATACGCTCCTGTCCTTCGTCGTTGGTCAACCGCTCGCAGATGGATAGCAGCTTGATGGTGCATCCGAGTGCACGCGCGGTCTGGAAGTCGGCCGACGTCACCTTGGTGATGCCTTCCCGGTAGACGTCGTCGGCGGTGACCCGGGTGTGGAACGCGATGGACGCCAGGATCGCGGCCTTGGCCGCCGCGTCGTACCCCTCGACGTCGGCGGTTGGGTCAGCCTCGGCGTAGCCGAGCGCGCTCGCATCAGCCAGCGCCGACGAGTAGTCGGCGCCGGTGCTGTCCATCTCCGAGAGGATGTAGTTGGTGGTGCCGTTGACGATGCCAGCCACCCGGAGCACGGTGTCGCCCGCGAGCGACTGGGTGAGCGGGCGGATCACCGGGATGGCCCCTGCGACCGCGGCTTCGAAGTACAGGTCGACGTGAGCGTGCTCGGCGGCCTGGGCGAGCTCGCCGGTGGACTGCGCCATCAGCGCCTTGTTGGCGGTCACCACGGACTTGCCCTTCTCCAAAGCGGAGAGGATCGCCTTGCGGGCGGGTTCGACCGGACCCATCACCTCGACGACGATGTCCACATCGTCTCGGGAGACCAGTGCCTCGATGTCGTTGGTGAGAAGGTCGACCGGCACCCCACGGTCATCGGCGACCCGCCGCACACCGACACCGCGTAGGACCAACGGTGCGCCGATTCGCGCGGTCAGATCCTCCGCACTCTCCTCGATGATGCGCACAACCTGGCTTCCGACGTTGCCGAGCCCCAATACGGCTACCCCGACCGGCTTTTCGTTCACAGTTACCTCACTTCCAAACTCAAGAGATCGTCGACCGTTTCCCGGCGCAGGATCAGGCGGGCTCGCCCATCGCGCACGGCCACCACCGCTGGGCGGCCGATCAGGTTGTAGCGGCTCGACATCGAATAGCAGTACGCGCCGGTGGCGGCCACGCCCAGCAGGTCGCCGGGTGCGATGTCGTCCGACACCCACGCGTCGCGCACAACGATATCGCCGCTTTCACAATGCTTTCCGACGACACGGCCCAGCGTCGAAGCAGCGTCGCTGATTCGGGAGATCAACCGGACGTCGTACTCGGCCCCGTAGAGCGACGTCCTGATGTTGTCGCTCATGCCGCCGTCCACGCTGACGTAGCGGCGGTGCGCGGTAGGGCTGACGGCGACGTCCTTGACGGTGCCAACGCTGTAAAGGGTGATGGTGCCGGGGCCCGCGATGGCACGTCCCGGTTCGACCACCAGGCGCGGGGTGGGTAGGCCGACAGCGGCCGACTCGTTGTGCACGATTGCGCCGAGCTTGGCCGCCAGATCTTCCACCGGGGGCGGGTCGTCTTGCGGTAGATAGGAAATGCCAAGTCCCCCGCCGAGATCGACACTAGCGATCTGGGAGGTCTTGTCGACTCCGAACTCAGCGACGACGTCGCGCAGGAGCCCGATGACCCGGTGCGCGGCGATCTCGAAGCCTGCGACGTCGAAGATCTGAGAGCCGATGTGGCTGTGCAGTCCGACAAGCCGTAGGTGATCGGTCTCGAACACCCGGCGTACGGCCGCCATGGCGGCTCCGCTGGCCAGTGACAGCCCGAACTTCTGGTCTTCGTGCGCGGTCGAGATGAACTCGTGTGTATGCGCTTCGACCCCGACGGTGACGCGCACCAGCACGTCCTGCACCACACCCGCCGAGCCGGCGATGTCGTCCAGGCGCTCGATCTCGATCATCGAGTCGAGCACGATGTGGCCGACCCCCACTTTGACGGCAGCCGTCAGTTCGTCGACGGATTTGTTGTTGCCGTGCAGGGCGATCCGCTCGGCAGGGAAGTCGGCGTGCAGGGCGACCGCGAGTTCGCCGCCGCTGGCCACATCCAGCGAGAGGCCTTCCTCGTTGACCCAGCGCGCGACCTCGGTGCACAGAAACGCCTTCGCCGCATACCGAACGTTTTCACCGCCGCCGAAGGCCACGGCGATGTCCCGGCAGCGCGACCGGAAGTCGTCCTCGTCGATGACGAACACAGGTGTGCCGTACTCGGCGGCGATGTCGGTGACCTTCACTCCGGCGATCGACACCACACCGTCGTCGCCGCGAACCGCGTTGCGCGGCCACACATTCGGCGCGAGCTTCAACAGCTGGTCCACCGACTGCGGACGCTGCGGAGCGCCGCCGTGGTGGATCTCTTCTGCGTGCCGCGGACCCGCGGGATGTGCGTTCACATCCGCTCCGGTGCCGTCACGCCAAGAATCCTCAGGCCGTTCTCGATGACCTGGCGGGTGGCCTCGCACAGCGCCAGACGGGCGGTGTGCAGTTCGTTCGGTTCCTCGTCTCCCTGCGGCAGCACGCGGCAGGAGTCGTAGAAGCGGTGGTAGTCGCCCGCGAGGTCTTCCAGGTAGCGCGACACCCGATGCGGTTCGCGCAGCACGGCCGCGGTCTTCAGCACGCGCGGGAACTCGCCGATGTTGCGGATCAGCGTGCCCTCCTTCTCGTGCGTGAGCAGCTCGAGATGTGAGGTGTCGGGGATCAGCCCGAGCTCTGCGGCACTGCGCGCCAGTGCGGAGAGCCTCGCATGCGCGTATTGCACGTAGTAGACCGGGTTTTCGCTGGACGCCGACGACCACAACGCCAGGTCGATGTCGATGGGTGAGTCGACCGACGACCGGATCAACGAGTACCGCGCGGCGTCGACGCCGATCGCCTCGACGAGATCGTCGAGGGTGATGACCGTGCCTGCGCGCTTGCTCATCCTGACCGGCTGGCCCTCGCGCACCAGGTTGACCATCTGCCCGATCAGCACCTCGACCGTGGCGGGGTCCTCGCCGAGCGACGATGCGATCGCCTTGAGCCGCGCGATGTAGCCGTGGTGGTCGGCGCCGAGCATGTAGATGCACAGGTCAGCCCCGCGCTCGCGCTTGTCGAGGTAGTACGCGATGTCGGCGGCGACATAGGCCGGGTTGCCATCGCTCTTGATGACCACGCGGTCCTTGTCATCGCCGAAGTCGGTGGTGCGCAACCACGTTGCGCCGTCCTTCTCGTAGATCTTGCCGACATCACGGAGCCTGGCGATGGCCTGGTCGACGCGTCCGCTGGTATGCATCGAGTCTTCGTGCGTGTAGACCTCGAAGTCGGTGCCGAAGTCGTGCAGCGACTGTTTGATGTGGGTGAACATCAGGTCGACGCCGATCGAGCGGAACGTCTCGCGCATCTCGTCGTCGGGCTGGCTCAGCGCGTCGGGCTCCTTGGAGATTATCTGGGCGGCGATGTCACCGATGTAGTCGCCCGCGTATCCGTCGTCGGGGGTCGGCTCACCCTTCGCGGCCGCGACAAGCGAGTTGGTGAACCGGTCGATCTGCGCACCGTGGTCGTTGAAGTAGTACTCCCGGACGACCTCGGCGCCCTGGGTGGACAGCAGCCGGCCGAGCGCATCGCCGACGGCCGCCCAGCGGGTGCCGCCGATGTGGATGGGCCCGGTCGGGTTCGCGGAGACGAACTCGAGGTTGATGTTCGTGCCTGCCAGCGCGTCGGAGTCGCCGTAGCTCTTGCCCGCTGCGATGACGTTGTCGACGATGACATTCTGGGCGCTGGCGTCGAGCCGAAGGTTGACGAATCCAGGCCCTGCCACGTCGGCCGAGGCGATGCCGTCGGCGGCGGCCAGCGCGGTCGCGAGCCATCCGGCCAGCTCACGCGGGTTGGTACCGACCTTCTTACCCAGCTGAAGCGCGATGTTTGTCGCGTAGTCGCCGTGCTCGGGATTGCGTGGGACGCTCGACTGTGATTGTCGCGGGCAGCGCCGACGCGTCAAGGTCATGCTCGGCCAGCACCGCAGCAGCGGTGGTCTTGAGCAGCTCGGCCAGGTCGGCGGGTGTCACGAGGGTCCATCTTATGGTCTCGGGTGGTCAGGCCCCGAATCGTTAAACCGGCCGCTCGATGCGCTAATCTGTGCACGCCCATTGGCGCAGCCAGTCCGCGTGCGCCCCCGTAGCTCAGGGGATAGAGCGTCTGCCTCCGGAGCAGAAGGCCGCAGGTTCGAATCCTGCCGGGGGCACTTCCCTGATGACGCGCACTTCGTGCCTTCTACCCGGTCACTGTCTCTATCGCCGTCGCTGCTAAGAAGTGGGCCTTGCAGCCTCGTCTCCGTCGCCCACAGTCGATTTCGGTGGCGCCGTGTCCGCCTGACCGGCGTCGCTTTCCTGCAGGCCTATGCATTCGCCCGTGTTCGAGCCGGTGCATGGAATGCCGTCGACCGTGGGGATATTGGGGTTACCGGGAATCGAGCCCAATCCACCCGTCTCCATCCCCGGGGCGTTGGGTGCGCTGCACCCGCCATCGGCATCCAGGACCTGCCCCTCCGGGCAGATGGCGAGCGGAGTCGAGACGGTAGCCGGAACAGCAGCAAACAGGACGATCGCTGGTGCGGAAACCGCGAGCGCGAATCCGCCGGTGACGATCAGCCGTCGCAGTGGAAATTCAGATAGCGCCATTGTCACACCTTCTTCGCATATTGCCGTTATCGTAAAAACTGACGCTATACAACCAATTGCGCTCGCGCAGCGATTTGGCAAATTCACTCACCTACCGGTTCAGCGCTCGCGGCGTCCACGTCTCTGCGTTCGACGTAGCCGGTGGGCGCTGAACAGAACACGGGCGCAGGCAGGGAATTTGACGTATCACACGGGTAGTGAGCCGGTTTTACCGGGTGACCACGGACACCCCTCTCCGGGTGTCGGTTCTTTAGCCTAGCTATCTGCCCTCGCGCTTTCTTCGGCCGACATCATTTGATTGCCAGCAGAATCATGTCGGCGTGATGTCAGCTAAATTGTCGCTGCAGCCCCAGGCCGATCCAACGAAGTCGACCCTGCGCGCAGCGAAGATGTCCGACAGATGAGCAAACGTTCGCTGTGGTCAAACGCGCTGCGTCCGTGTATCGGCTGATCACCGCACACGGTCTGCCAGACGGCGTCGGCTGTCCAATGGCGCCCGCGCGCTCGTGACACCAGAGACAATTACTGCCGTGCGATTCGTAGCCCGCGGGTACGCGATCGACCTCGATCTCCTGGAGATCCAAGGTCCAACCGGACTGGTGGCCGTCGAACCGCAGGTCTTCGAAGTGATCGCGATGTTGCTGCGCAACCGGCAACGGGTAGTGACCAAACAGGAACTGCTCGACGGAGTATGGGGCAGCCGCTTCGTGTCCGAGTCGGCCCTGACCAGCCGCATCAAGGCGGCACGTCGAGCACTCGGAGACGACGGCACTACCCAGGCAGTCATCGCGACGGTTCGTCACCGCGGCTACAAATGGGTCGCGCCGGCGCAGCAGATGCACACCGAGGCCTACGACTCGGAAGCCGCGCCCGCTGCGCGATTACCAGACCAGCCTCCCGGGGCACCGGACCTCCTCGACCCGATTGTTGGCCGCGACCACGAGGTCAACGAGGTGACAGAGCTCATGCGACGTGCCCGCGTGGTCACGGTTGTCGGGCCCGGTGGAGTGGGTAAGACACGGCTCGGACTCGAGGTGCTCCGGCAGCGCGCTCGTGAGCAGCCGGCCGGGTGCGTCGTCGAGCTCGCACCGGTTCGTGATCCGGGTGCCACCGCAGCCGCAGTCGCGGCCGCACTCGATGTCCAGCTCGGGCAGCGCGCCGACATCGCTTCTGCATGCATCGAATACCTCGCGGGCCGTCCCCGACTGCTGATGGTGGACAACTGCGAGCATGTCCGGACGCCGATTGCCGGTTTTCTGGTTCAGCTACTTGCCGGCTGCCCCGAGTTGGCGCTGCTCTGTACCAGCCGAGAGCCGATCGGTTTGCCCGACGAGCAGGTCGTCGAACTCGGGCCCCTGCCTGTGCCCGACGAGGGCAGCCCGGTGGACGAAATCGCCCAAACGCCAGCCGTCGAGCTGTTCATCACGCGCGCGCGGCGTGCCCAGCATTCCTTCGAACTGGACGACGTCGCTGTCACCAAGGCTGGGTCGTTGTGCCGCGCCCTGGACGGGCTCCCGCTGGCCATCGAACTGGCGGCGGGCCGCAGCGTCGCCCTCGGCCTCGACGATGTGCATGCGCGATTGGACCGACGCCTGGACCTTCTTTCCAGTGATCGACCCACGGCGCACTCACGGCACCGGTCGCTTCGGGCAACCCTCGCGTGGTCCTATGAGCTGCTCGATCCCGAGTCGAAACTGCTCTTTCGGCACCTGTCGGCGTTCCCCGGCGGCTTCACGCTCGAAACCGCCGAGGATTTAGCCGGTGCGCTCGAGGTGTTGGCTGATCCGGCGACGGTGGTGGCTCGACTCGTGCAGGCCTCGATGCTGGTGCGGAGGCAGACGCCGTCCGGCGTGCGGTTCTCCCAACTTGAAACGGTGCGAACCTTCGGGGCCGACGAGCTGGCTCAGCTGGGTGAGCTCGAATCTGCCCACGAACTGCTGGTCGCCTGGGCCCTTCAACTGAGCCGCGCCACCCACTTCGCGATACACACACCCGACGAACCCGTGTGGGACGACCGCATTCGCCAAGAAATGCCCAACCTGCGGGCGGCCCGTCGGTATCTGGTCGACCGACATCGACATCTCGAGGTGGCCGAGCTTCTGCGGGGTGTCGATGAATGGGCGCAGTGGCGCGACGTATCCGAGATCTGGGCGTGGGAGGCCGAGCTACTCGACTCGGTCGACCTCACCGACCCGAACCTGCGGCAGGCCGCGTTGTCCGTTGCCGTGGTGTCCAGCTTCCTGCGGGGACGACGCGACCTCGCCGCACGCTACGTCGACGAACTGATGGCTGAATCACCAACAGGCTGGCCGCTGGCTCAAGCGCTGCACATGGCCGCGAATGCCAGCCTGTTCGAGGGGCGGCCGCGCGACGCCATGAACTTCTGGCTCCGCAGGCGCGAACTCCCCGATTGCCAAGAGCATCGGGCCGAGAGCACCGCATGGGCCGCCAACGCCGCGGGATACCTCGGCGATTTCGTACGGGCCAGAGAACTTGCCGTTGCCGCTCGTGAGGAGGCACACGCGTGTGGGTCACCCACCGACCAGGCACGAGCGGCGTACGCCACCGGCGAAATCGAGTACTTCGCCGGCTCTGGACGCGAGCGACAGTGGCTGGAATCGGCCATCGCGCTCGCCAAGACGGCGGGGTCGCGCTTCATCGGCGGTGTGGCCGCCGTGACCTTGGCCTCCAGCCACGCAGCGGGAGGTGATCGCGTCGGTGCCGCCAGGATCTATCACGATCTGATCGGGCGGTGGCTACGCACCGGCACATGGACCCAGCAGTGGACGACGCTGCGCAACGCCGCGGAACTCCTCGTCGGCGTCGCCGACGAGACCGTTATCCAGATCTGGGCCGCCGCGCACGCCGACCCCATCGCCGCCGCGCTCGACGACACTACCGAGGAGCGCGAAAGACGGCTCCGCGCAACACTTGTCGATCGGATGGGTAAGCAGGCCGTCGCGAGGCTCGAGGCGGCGGCCCGGGATGCCGACCGCGTCGAGCTCGCCAATCAGACCGCAGCCCATCTCGCCAAACTGGCCGGGATCGCTTGATTGTCATTACCCGTCGCGTCATGCGGCGGGCTTGCGGGCGATGACGAATTGATGATCACCCCGGAATCGGTAGCCGCCGTTGCGGTCACGGCAGTGCTCGATGGCGCCAAGAACCGCCGCGCGCACCACCTGTGGATCGCTGTGTCGAAGCGCGGGAACCGATGGACCGGCAGCAGAGAGCGCGCGCCAGGCGATATCGGCGTCGGGCCATTCGATCGTCGAAACGCGTGACCCCCGCCCGACGACGATGAATCCGGCATCGGCCAACATACGTTCGGCGACACCGGCGGTAGCAATGTCGTTGGTGCGCTTCATACCGCGGAAGTGCTCGTCCGGTGCGTGCCGCCCGAACGCCTTGAACGTCCCGCGCAGGTCGTGTGGCGGGCCCGCACCCCAGAAGCTGATTCCGATCATGCCTCCCGGTCGTAGCACTCTGTAGGCCTCGACCAGCGCTGATTCGCAACCGCCCCAAATGCCGTTGATCGAGGTGACGACGTCAAAGCCGTCGGCTGGCCACGGCAGCGCGTACATCGACCCGACCCGTAGATCGGCTTCGGGATTACGATCCTGCGCGATCTGCACAAGTGCGGGCGCGGCGTCGATGCCCGCACATATTGCACCCATCGAAGTGGCGTGGCGAATCGCCAGACCTGCTCCGCAGGCGATGTCGAGCATCGTGACGTCGGGACGAACCTGCACCCCGGCGAAGATCGCCGTCATCACCTCGAACGCATAGTGCTCGTACAGGCAGGCCCAGTCGGCAGCGGAGTGACTCCACGCCTCGCCCGCCGCTCGCCAATCGTGCGTACTCACTGTGTCTGTGGTCATGGCACGACGATGCGACATCGTCGGGCCACTTCCTTGGAGAAGCCGTGGAGACCAGATGGAGAAATGATCTCCACCCGATCTCCACGTGGCCTCCAAGCGACGAGGGGTCGAACCGAGAAAGCGTGTGCACAGCTGCGGCGACGACCTAGTTACCGCGCAACCAAAAGGAGAACTGGAAATGACCGTGACCACAGGACCCACCGCGCACAACGGTGTCAACGTCGACGCCATCCGCGAAGCGCGCGAAATGATGGCGGGCCAGCCTGCAGCCGCGCAATTTCAGTGGCGGGCCCGGTGCACCTGGATCAACGGCATCCACAGCCGCACCACCATCGACGACTATTACGGGGCGGGCGCCGAGCAGTCCCATCGTCAGACGTTCACCGTCGACACCGACCATCCCGAACTGTTCGCCGCCGAGGACAACGGAGCCGCCCCGGTCGAGATCGTCTTGACCGCCTTGGCCGGCTGTCTGACCGGCGGTATCGCCTCGGTGGCCGCCAACCGCGGAATCCACTTGCGCTCGGTGACTGCGACCCTGACAGGCGACATGGACCTGCAGGGCGTACTCGGCATCGACGCCGATGTGCGCAACGGCTTCAGCTCGGTTCGGGTCTCGTATCAGATCGACGCAGACGCGGCACGGGAGGAGATCGAAGCCGTTGTCGCACAGTCCCAGAAGCGATCGGCGGTGTTCGACCTGATGACCAACCCGACCAATGTGGTCGTCGAGGTTGTCTGACCGGCGGCACCGAGGAGCTGGAGCGAATCCGATGCACACCACCACCGTCATCGTTGTCGGCGCCGGGCAAGCCGGTCTGGCAATGAGCCACTGCCTGTCTGCCCAGTCGATCGATCACGTGCTGTTCGACCGCGGCGACGTGGCGAACTCGTGGCGTACAGAACGCTGGGATTCGCTCCGGCTTCTCACGCCGAATTGGTTGTCTCGGCTGCCGGGGTGGCGCTACCGGGGCGACGACCCGCACGGCTTCATGTCTGCCGGTGAAGTGGCCACCCATCTCTCAAACTATCGACGCCACATCTCAGCGCCCGTGCGCACGCATACGACGGTGCGGTCGGTGCGGTCCGACGACGACGGATTCCTCGTCAGGACCGATCACGGTCGATGGCGCAGCCAGGCGGTCGTCGTCGCGTCCGGCGCCGCCAGCACGCCGCGGATCCCGACGATCGGCCAGGCACTTCCGCCGCGCATCAACCAGCTGGCGCCGATCCGATATCGCAATCCGCGTCAGGTCGGCGCCCGTGTGCTGGTCGTCGGTGCGTCCGCATCCGGCGTACAGATCGCCGACGAGCTAGCCCGAAGCGGCCGCTGCGTCACTGTCGCTGTGGGCGAGCATCTTCGGTTGCCCCGCACTTATCGCGGCAGGGACATCCACTGGTGGCTCGACACCATCGGCCAGCTCGATGAACGCCACGACGAAGTCGAAGACATTCACCGATCCCGTCGCCTGCCGTCGTTGCAGCTCGTCGGATCACCGCACCGGCGCAACCTTGATCTGGCAACACTTGCGGCGCAGGGAGTGGAACTGGTCGGCCGGCTCGTCGGTGTCAGCGGTCAGGCGTTGCAATTCTCCGGTGGGCTCGCAAACCTCTGTGCGGCCGCCGACCTCAAGCTCGGACGCCTGCTGGACCGGATCGACGAGTTCGCGGCACGACACGGGCACGGCGACTTCGACCATGCCGGACGCCCGTCACCGATCCGCATCGGCACGGCCCGCACCACCCTCGACATCTGCGCCTTCGACAGCGTGGTGTGGGCAACCGGGTTCCGACCGGAATTCCCATGGCTGGAGGGCCATCTAAAGAACCGCAAAGGCGCGCTTGTGCACAACGGCGGAGTCGTGAACCAGCCCGGCATGTATGTCCTCGGGATGCCGTTCACCCGTCGCCGCAAGTCGAGTTTCCTCGACGGTGTCGGTCCGGATGCAGAGGAACTCACCCAGCATCTCGCCGGCTTCCTGCGCGGTAAGTCTGCCAGTACCGCCTTGACGCCGAGCCTGCTCTGTCGCTGATTCCCAGTCCTGGCCGACATCGACATCGCCTACACGAGATGACGGCTTGCGCCTTCGGCCTGCCGACGCCGCAAGAGGTGGTGCACGTGCACAGTGGGCGCACGCCGCACCATCCCCAGGGCGCTCAGGCAACGAGGACGAGTGGTCGCGCTTGGTCGAATTTCTTGCGCACGCGAAAGTGGGCCGAGGGGTGGGTTGAGCATGGGCGCGGGTCGAGAAGCCCGTCGCCTTGCCTGGCGGGTAGGAAACTCTCACCTTCATCAGCCAGACTCTGACTCGCAAGCGATTACCGAAACCCGTTGTGCTCGGCAGTATTTGCCTCATGACAAACCAACCCGCAAAACACAGCGTCACCGCCCGGATCGTCGCTGCCATGGCAGCGGTCGCCATCCCCGTCATCGGTATCCTCGGCGCCGCATCCGCCGCGGCCGAACCGATAAGCCCGCAGCAGCCCAAAGCGTCCTGTACCTGGAACGGTCAGACAACGAGCGACGGCGGCTACCACACCGAGACCAGCGGCAGCAGCTGGGCGAAGTACAAGTGCGTTGACGGCACATGGGTCAAGGAGTCGTCGTGCGACGGCAATTGCAACCCGCCGCCCCCGAAGACCAACCCTCCTGGAACGAAAGGTGGGATTCCCACGCGCGTCACCGGGGTGGGTCAGGGCTCGGTCAAAAGCGCGAACTAACAACTCACTCCTCGTGCCCCCGGCAGGTTCAAACCTGCCGGGGGTACCAACGTTTTCCGCTACGGCCCCATGCAACGGAAATCAACCGACAATGCTCTGGTGCGAGTTCGCGAAAGCGCGGGTGATGGATCGATGCGGTCCCTCGGGTTGGTTGCCTGTGCGATCTGCGCTGTCGCCGCGATCGGGCTGGCCGTCGTGACGGGCATGGACGTGTCCATGTTCGGTTTTCCCGACGGATACGTCACCGACTATCAGAAGGCGGCAGGTCCGCCCCTCAAGCTCATCACATGGGTGGCGGCTGGCCTTGGTCTGTTGTTCTTGGCCCTTGCTTTCGTCCCGATTCGCACCAAAGTGCGAACAATCGCCTGGCTCGCGGCGCTGATCGTGCTTGTGCTCGTCGCATTAGCGGCACGGATCGGCATACCGTGGTACTTCGGAACCCACCTCGGCCTCGACAACGGAATCGGCGGCTGACTCCTGATCCGATCAACTCAGCAACGCCGGCAGCGGCACATGCATCAGACCGCAAGCTGCGCGCAACAATTCGGCCTCCGACGCAGTCACGGTGCCGTCGTGCATCACTGCACCCACCATCGCCTCGACGAGCGCCTGCTTGGCTTTCGGATCCAAGGCGTCCAGTGCGGCCCAACCTTCGTCGAGGGTCTGCTGCCAGCTCAGGCGCCGGGGGTTCTCCGCTCTGGCCGTATCGCCGTAAAGACGTTGCAGCGCGCCGTCTAACGCTCGCGCCGACGAATCCTGGTCTGCAGCGCCTGCAACTGCAAGCGTGGCCAGCAGCGTCGTCACTACCGGGCGCACCCCGGTCAGCGAGCCGTTGCCCACCTTGCTTCGCCGGGACGGGTCGGCGGCGTCCAGCAGATTGCTCCAGACCAGGCGCGTCAGGCAGTACTCGAACATCGTCACCTTGTCATCGGCGACGGCGAGATCGTTCAGCACCGCGACGAGCGCATCCTGCTCGGCACGGGAGTGAGCCACCAACTGCGACAGTGCCAGTGCGACGAACGGCATGCGAAGCTCTTGTGGCAGCTTCGCCATCTGCGCCGCAAGAGCTTCCGCGTCACGCGCCTGCGCCGGTCCCATTCGCGCAACCACCGATGCGAGTTGGCGGGCTTGCAGCGCATCGCCAGGCGGTGCGAGGAGCAGGGCGATCACTGCCGCAGGCGCCGTCGTCGGCTGGGTGGCGAGCTGCCGGACGTCGTCGGGCAGTCGCGCGTGCAGGGCGGCGCCGTATTTCAGGTCGGCCGGGGTGAACGTGCCCGCAC
This sequence comes from uncultured Actinomycetota bacterium, assembly GCA_963756865.1. Lineage (GTDB taxonomy): Bacteria > Actinomycetota > Actinomycetes > Mycobacteriales > Mycobacteriaceae > Mycobacterium. The sequence continues at coordinate 36,289 of CAVWPQ010000036.1, forward strand.
GGGCGACGACCTGCTCTGCGGTGATCGCATGTCGGCCAGACGCGGGGTCCGGCACCGGGGCGGGGGCAGGACGGCCCAATGCCGTCCCGGCGGGCGCGAAACCTGCGGCGATGTCCTCGGCCAACCCGTCGGGGGCCTGGTGGGCGTAACGCTTTTGCAGCTCGGCGATTTCGCCGGGGTCGAAGTCGGGGTTGAGCGCCTTGATCCGATCCGTCAGTTGCGGATGTGTCGCGAACAGCGATGTGAACGACCGTCGCGCGCCCTCCCCGAAAAGCATGTGGCTGACCTCAGCCGCATTGCGGGAGTCACGCAGCCGCGAGCCGGTCGGTATGCCGCCGATCTTCTTCAGCGCGCCCTCGAGACCGTCTGTCTGCCGGGTGAATTGCACGGCAGACGCGTCGGCCAGCCACTCGCGCTGCCGTGCCACCGCCGCCTTGATCACGTTCGCGAAGAACACGCCGATGTAGCCGAGCGCCATGATCGCGAACGCGAAGACGACGAACGGCAAGGCGCCCTTGCTGTCGCTCCCGCGGCCCCCGAACTGCAGAGTGCGCAACCCGACCATGCCGATCAACAGGATTCCGCTGAGCAGTCCGATGAGCCGGATGTTCAGCCGCATGTCGCCGTTGAGGATGTGACTGAACTCGTGACCGATCACACCCTGCAACTCGTCGCGGTTGAGTTGGGCCAAGGCTCCCCCGGTGACCGCGATCGCCGCGTCGGCCGGGGTGAAACCCGCTGCGAAGGCATTGATTCCGGGCTCGCGAGGCATCACGAAAAGCCGCGGTGCCGGGACGCCGGATGCCAGCGACATCTCCTCGACGATGTTGACGAACCTGCGCAGCTGTGGATCGCTAGTGGTCGGGTCGACGGGCACCGCTCCGACCGATGCGGCGACGGCCGCTCCACCCTGCCGCAGAGCAAGGGTTTTGAAGAGCATGCCGCCTGCGATGATCAACAGCGTGACCGCCGTGACGACGACAACCACGGCGAGCATCGACGACGCGTCGATCTGCTGATAGTCGGACGACAGGTACGTCAGCGCGAGAACGGCTGCAATGTCGATGGCGGCTACCAGCGCCACCACGGCGACGGCGAACAGGAATACCAGCTTCAGCGTGGTGCCCCTGGCCGCGCGCTGGTGGTCAAAGAAGTTCATGACCGCCGTTCAGTCAGAACTGGACCTTTGGAGCGTCCCGCATTTCGGGGTGCTCCGGCGGGATCTCCAGAAGCGCTGCGGGGGCGAAGTTGAACATTCCCGCGTAAACGCTGCCGGGGAACGTTTCGCGCTTGTTGTTGTAGTTCATCACCGAGTCGTTGTAAGCCTGGCGGGCGAACGCGACCTTGTTCTCCGTTGATGTCAGCTCCTCCGACAGCTGCATCATGTTCTGGTTCGCCTTCAGATCGGGGTACTGCTCGACGACCACGTTGAGCCGGCTCAGCGCACCGTCAAGGGCCTGCTGCCCGGCTGCCAACTGCTGCATCGCCGCCGGGTCACCCGGATTGGCCTGCGCGGCGGCCAGACCGTTCATCGCGGCCCCGCGCGCCGCGACGACGGCTTCTAGCGTCTGGCGCTCGTGCGCCATATAAGCCTTGGCAGTCTCGATCAGGTTGGGAATCAGGTCGAAACGGCGCCGCAGCTGAACGTCGATCTGGGCGAAGGCGTTCTTGTAGGCGTTGCGCGCACGGACAAGCCCGTTATAGCCCGCGATTACGAACACCGCCAGCAGCACAAGTATGACGATGACGACGATGATGCCGATGGTGAGCCCCACGAGGCATACCTCCAGGTCAGGCCTGCAAAATTGGGTGGATCGCCGAAGCTTAACTATTTACTTCGCCCACCACGTCGATTTCGCTGGCTCAGCGGGTCTATTCCGTAGTCAGCCCGTTGCACCACCACACACTTACCTGATTAGCATGGCTACGGTTGTTCGCCCATAGCCCCGCAGAAGCGGCGACGGCCTCGACATACGGGTCGGCAGCCGTCGGCGCGAAATGCTGGGCGTACTGGTTGTCCGATGCCTGCTGCTTCTCGACCTCAAGAAGGTCCTGGATCTCGCGCGAGGACAAGTCCGGGTTCGCCCGTTGGATGGCTTTCAGTCGTCGCGCGTATCGAGAATGCCCATGGCGGCGAGCTTAATGTTGAGGTCGCATGCCCTCGGGGAATTTCCCCGGAACCCACGCGGGCGGATGACGGTCGGCCCAGGGAGAGGCTTGCTCTAGTTGGGCCGCGAGTTGCAGCAACACCGTCTCATCGGGCGCAATCATCTGTACGCCGATCGGCAGGCCGTCGTCGGTGCTGCCGAGCGGAAGTGAAATCGCCGCCCAGCCAGTGACATTCGCCAACGAGGTCCATCCTGTGGTGGCGAACTCGACATCGAAGAACGCTCTGGTGGTGCCGCGCGGCTGGTCGAGAAGCGCGTACGGAGGCGGAGTCGTCAGCAGTGTCGGAACCAGGAGCACGTCGTGCGCTGCCATGCCGGCTGCGAAGCGCCGCGTCTGGGCGTGTACGTCGGCGATGGCGCCGGCATACGCCGCCCCGGTCGTGGTGAAGCCCTCGCGGACCATCACCCAGGTGCTCGGCTCGAATTCGTCTTCCGCCGGTTCGCGGCCCAGGTGCATGGTGGCGAGCGCGTGAAGCCCAACGTTGCTGACCGTGTGCAGCGTCGCGATCGCGTCGGCTACGACATCGGGATCGATTGTGGGAGCCCCCGTTTCGACGGTGTGCCCCAGTTCGGTGAGCAGCTTCGCTGTGGCCTCGACGGCCGCCGCGATTGCCGGGTGAGTCGGCGAACCAGGAAACGGAGACGCCGTGTTCATCAGAATACGCTGCGCCGCAGGCTCATTGGCGATCGCAGACAGATAGGCGGTCGTTGGGGGCGCGGCGAAGTACGGGTCTCCTGACGCGGTGCCTGCGACGACGTCGAGTAGCGCGGCGCTGTCCCGCACGGTGCGGGTGAGCGCGTTCGCGACAGCCAGCCCCTCCAGGGAGTGGCCCGAGTCCGGCGCGAACGAGCTTCGTCCGCGGCGCGGTTTCAGGCCGACCAGTCCGCAGCACGACGCGGGCACCCGGATGGAGCCTGTGCCGTCGCCGCCCGACGCAGCCGGAACCACCCCCGCGGCCACCGCCGATGCCGACCCCCCGCTCGACCCGCCAGGGGTGATCGACGGAGACCATGGATTGACCGTCGGCCCGAACAGAGACGGCTCGGTGGTGCAGTGGTTGCCCCACTCGGGCGTATTGGTCTTGCCGAACACGACCAGGCCGGCAGACAGGTAGCGATGGACGACCCAGGCCGTCTCCGATGAAACATGGGTGCGCAGGGCGCGCGACCCCATCGCCTCCGGTGTTCCTGCGAGCGACATGCCAAGGTCCTTGAGCAGGAACGGCACACCCGCCAGCGGCCCCGCTTCGCCGCTACGCGCACCCCCCGACGAATCCAGCTCGGCTGCCTGTTGCCTTCCGCGGTCGAACAGGTCCAGGATCACGGCGTTGAGATCTCGAGCCGACTCGAGCCGGATGATCGCCGCGTCGAGCATGTCGACGGCCGACAGCTCGCCGGCAGCGACGAGCTCGCCCTGCCCGATCGCGTCGACGTCTGCCAGTTCGAAAGCCTGAGTGGAGTCCATCGATACAGAATCCTCTCCCCTGAGCGCCCGACCGACAACGGGGAACTCCACTTTCATATGATCTGGCGATGGGCGTCGACGGAGTCGCCGTCACCAATGCCGAGGCCGCGCAGTACCGGGCGGCGGGCTGGTGGTCGGACATCACGCTGTCCGACTGCGTCTCGCGCAATGCCGCGGTCACGCCCGACAAGCCGGCGTACGTCGACTTCTCTCCGGACTACCCCGACCATGTGTTGACGTGGTCCGCCCTGGACCGCGCCGTGACCAACCTCGCCCATCGATTGCGCGAGCTGGGAGTGGCCGACGGTGACGCGGTTGCCGTGTGGCACAAGGACACCGCAGCGATTCATGTTCTGCTGGTCGCCATCGAACGCTGCGGTGCCGTCAGCGTCGGGCTCGGAGCGCGCGCCGGCGTGAGAGAAGTGACGGCGATTCTGCGGACAACCCGCCCGACGCTCGTCGTCAGCGATGTCGAACGGGCCGCCCACGCGCGGCAGGCTGCCGCAAGCGCCGATCCGGGCCTGCGGACCGTCACCCTCGGCGACGCATCGGCGGATCTGGCGATCGACATCACTGCCCGACCGGTGGATGCGAGCAGCCTGACGCCGGTGGGGCCGGACGACGTCTTCCTGATCAATTCCACATCCGGCACCACCGGACTGCCGAAATGCGTTGTGCACAGCCAAAATCGGTGGCACTACTTTCACCAGAAGGCGGTCGCCAACGGCGACCTGACCGCCGAGGACGTGTTCCTTCCCGTCATACCGACTCCGTTCGGTTTCGGAATCTGGACATCGCACACCACCCCGATCCACCTCGGGGCCACGACCATCCGGATAGAACGCTTCAATCCCGCCGCGACCTGCGCGGCGGTCGCGCGCCACCGGACGACGGTGTTGTGTTGCGTCAGCACACAGTTGGCGATGATCCTCGCCGACCCCTCGTCGCGCGACTATGATCTCAGCAGCCTGCGCGTCGTATTCACCGGTGGAGAGCCGCTGCCCTACTCGCAGGCAGCCCGGTTCGAAGAGCTGACCGGAGTCACGATCCTGCAGTTCTATGGCTCCAACGAAACGGGCATGCTGAGCGCGACCACCCTCGCCGACCCGTTGCACCGACGGCTGCGCACCGCGGGCCGGATCGTGCCGGAGATGCAGGTGCGGCTGTTCGACGGGGACCGAGATGTCACCGAGTCCGGCCGTGGGCAACCCGCATGCCGGGGACCGGCGCTCAGCCTCGGGTATCTCGGAGGTATCGACCACGACAAGCTGTTCACCAAGGACGGCTGGATGCGGATGGGCGACATCTGCGAACTCGACTCCGACGGCTACCTGACGCTGGCCGGGCGGACGTCGGATTTCATCCTGCGTGGCGGCAAGAACATCAGCGCCGTTGCGGTCGAAGAGGCCATCGCGACCCATCCCGCCGTCGCGGTGGCCGCCGCCGTTGCGATGCCGGACCCGGTATTCGGCGAGCGGGTGTGCGCGTACGTCGAACTCATCGGCGACTCGGCTCTCGACCTGCCCACGCTCGTCGACCACCTGCTTGAGCAGGGCGTGTCCAAGGAACTACTCCCCGAGCGACTCGAGGTTCTCGACGAACTACCACGGTCGTCGGGCGGCAAGATCGCAAAAGGCCAACTTCGCGATGCCATTCGCTCGACACTGGAGCAGATATGACCACGAGAGATGAGGTGCGCCGAGGCGGCCTGGAGGTGTGGACGCCGTCGAAGGTGCCGGCCATCGGCGTCGACCTCACCGACGAACAGCAGATGGCCATCGCGTTCCGCCACCTCAGTAACGTCGGCTTCTCCGAGAACATGGCGGGACACATCACCTGGCAGCCAGACGGCCGGTCCGATATGTACGTCAACCCGTGGGGATTGTGGTGGCAGGAGCTCACCGCGTCCGACATCTGCGTCGTCGACGGGGACGCCCGGGTGGTCAGCGGACGCTGGGACGTCACGCCCGCAATCCACATCCACACCGAGCTGCATCGGCAACGGCCCGATGCCCGGGTGGTTGTGCACAACCACCCCTACTACGCCAGCCTCATCGCAGCGCTCGGCACCCTTCCCGACCTCGTACACCAGACGGGCGCGCTGTTCCTCGACGACATGTATCTGGTGGAGAAGTACGACGGTGAAATCGACGCACCTTGGCGCGCAGCCGAATTGGCGGGCCAAATCGGATCCGCCAACCTGATCATCCTGGCCAACCACGGCGTGGTCGCCATGGGACGCAACCTGCCAGAGGCGGTGTACAGGGCGGTGTCCATCGAGCGGGTGTGTCGACTCGCATACGACGTAATGGTGACCGGACGGACCCCGACGCAGATGAACCGTGGCGACATGGTCGGCATGCAGGCGTCGCTCATCGAACGCGCCGCCGACGTGTACTGGGCCGGTGCCGCCCGGATGACCATCAAAGCCGACCCCGACGTTCTGACGTAGCGCGGTCGCGGAATTTTCGAGAAACGAGGATCACGCCCATGAAGTCCATCGACGAACTGTCCGCCGACCTGAAGTTCACCAAGGCCAAGACCGGCGCCGACAAGGTCGTCACATTCCTGCCCGAACCCGAACGGGCGCAGCGCTACTACACCGTCATCTCGGTCGACGACCACATCGTCGAACCACCTGACACGTTCGAAGGCAGGGTCCCGAAGAAGTTCGTCGACCGTGCTCCTCGGGTGATCGACACCGACGGCGGTGGACAGACCTGGATGTACGACGGACAGTCGCTGCCAAATGTCGGCTTCAATGCGGTCGTCGGCCGACCGGTGTCCGAATACGGCTTCGAGCCGGCTCGCTTCGACGAAATGCGGCGCGGTGCATGGGACATTCACGAACGCGTGAAGGACATGGACCTCAACGGCGTGTACGCCTCGTTGAACTTCCCGTCGTTTCTGCCAGGGTTCGCCGGGCAGCGACTGCAACAGGTCACCAAGGACCGCGACCTGGCGATGGCGTCGGTGAGAGCGTGGAACGATTGGCACATAGAGGCATGGGCCGGTGCGTATCCCGAACGGATCATCCCCTGCCAGCTGCCGTGGCTGCTCGACCCCGAAGTCGGCGCCAAGATGATCTACGAGAACGCCGAACGCGGCTTCCGCGCGGTGACGTTCAGCGAGAACCCGGCGATGCTCGGGTTTCCGACCATCCACTCCGGTTACTGGGATCCGCTGATGGCGGCGTGCGCCGAGACCGGCACGGTCGTCAACCTGCATATCGGCTCGTCGGGTACATCACCGGCGACCACCGACGACGCGCCGCCGGACGTGCCAGGGGTGCTGTTCTTCGCCTACGCGATCACAGCCGCGGTGGACTGGCTGTACACCGGTCTGTGCACCAGGTACCCCGACTTGAAGATCTGCCTGTCCGAAGGCGGGATCGGCTGGGTGGCAGGGCTTCTGGACCGCCTCGACCATATGCTCAGCTACCACGATATGTACGGCACGTGGCGGGAGTTGGGAGAGACACTGACGCCGTCGGAAGTGCTCAAACGGAACTTCTGGTTCTGCGCGGTCGAGGATCAGTCGTCCTTCATCCAGTACGAGCGGATCGGGTCGGACAACATCCTGCTCGAGGCCGACTACCCGCACTGCGACTCCACCTGGCCGCACACGCAGCGCACCATTGCTGAACAGATCGACGGGCTACCCGACGACATCATCCGAAAGGTCACCTGGGAGAACGCGTCCCGGCTGTATCAGCATCCGGTTCCCGCCGCCGTCCAGGCCGACCCCAACGCCTTCTGAGGTCATTCCGCCACTCACTCCACGAACAGGTAGTGCACTACGCATTGCGCGGCGCTCCAAGCATGCCATCGTTGGTCGGACGCGGTGTCCGACCGGAGTAGGAGGATTCGATGGCAACCGAGATATTCGCCAAAATCGGTGACATCAAAGGGGAATCGCTGGATTCCAAGCACAAGGACGAGATCGAGGTACTGTCGTTCGCGTGGGGCGTTTCGAACCCCGGCCCCACCAGCACAGGCGGCGGCAGCGGCGTTGGCAAGCCGACCTTCCAGGATCTGACGATCGTTCACGGGATCGACAACGCAACCCCCGCACTGCTGCTCGCATGCGCAACTGGTCGACGCATCAATGAAGCGACCATCAGTCACCGCAGGGCGGGCCCGAACCAGCAGGACTATTTGATCGTCAAACTCAGCGAGGTGACGATAACCTCAGTCGGCCAGACAGGCGCCGAGGAGCACCCGTACGCCGAGTCGGTCACCGTGAAATACACCAAGGTCGACCTGCACTACCGCCGGCTGCGACCCGACGGTTCACTGGACGCCGGGCAGCATTTCAAATTCGATTTGAAAACGAACCAGGCCGGATAGCGGCCCGCCCGCACTCGTTCTCAGATGGGTCAGCGGGTGTTGAAGAAGCCGTCGACAGCGCGCGTGCGGTGCCCTTGACCAACCGACTGCGCCACCTGCTTCCCGCCGAGGGCGGAGGCAGTTCGTCGTCATCGAGGTATTCGTAGCCGGCCGGTGAGGCCTTGGCCACCGCGGCCTTGACCCGCTCGGCGAATTCGTGGGGTCGACGCCGCACGTCAGGCCTGCGGATCCGAATGCCTGCTCGCGTCCCATGCTGCTCGGCACTCGCACCCCAGCCGCGATGCTCGAACGTCAGCGTCTGGGCAACTTCGTCAAGCGTCGCGGAGCACGACGCGCCGTCAAGGCGGTTGTCATCGTCTGCCGACATACGGCTAGTGCACGCCCTCCATCTCGCGACTGATCCAGGGCGAGAGGGCGAAGACGATCACGCCCGCGACGATCGCGACCGCGCCGATGATCCCGAAGTAGGCGAACTCCCGGCTCGCGTCGTAGTACTTGGCGAGCACCCCCGACATCGACGTGCCGAGACCGACCGAGAAGAAGTACAGCGCCATCATCTGCGCGCGGAAGGCTTCCGGCGCAAGCTTTGTCGTCACCGACAGCCCGATCGGCGACAGCAACAGCTCTGAGATCGCGAACACGGCCAGAACCGCGGCGACGTACAGCGCGGGGACCGTCTTGCCCTCCGTGCCAGCCATCGGCAGAAACAGCAGAAACGCCACACCCATGCCGATCACGCCGTATGCGAACTTGCGCGGCGTGGTCGGTGCGCGGTTGCCCAGCTTCGTCCACATGATCGCGAACACCGGCGACAGCAGGATGATCCACACGGGCTCGATGGATCCGATCCAGCTCGACGGCGCCGTCCACCCGAAGATCGACCAGTTCATCCGCTCGTCGGAGTAGACGGCGAGGACGGTGAAGATCTGCTGGAACAGCGACCAGAACACCGCGTTGGCGACGAAGAGCGGAATGAAGGCACGCACGCGGGTCTTTTCGACGGCTTCGACCTTCGAGCTGGTGAGCATGACAGCGAAGTAGGCGATCGACGCCACGATGATCACACCCGTAGTGACCTGCGAGAGGTTCGCCAGCTTGACCAGGCCGGTGACGAAGGCGACGGCGATGACGGCGATCACCACGACCGCTGCCCCAACGAAGACCTTGATACTGCTGCGCGGCAAGGGGTTCGGCACATCGCGGCCGTGCTCGCCGAGGTTCTTGCGGAAGAAAACGTACTGGACGAGGCCGAGCGCCATTCCGACCGCGGCCGCGCCGAAGCCCCAGTGGAAGCCGATCCGCGTCTGCAGTAGACCGGTGATCAGAGGGCCGATGAAGGCGCCGAGGTTGATGCCGAGATAGAACAGCGTGAACCCGCCGTCGCAGCGCGGGTCGCCTTTCTCGTAGAGGGTGCCCAACAGCGACGACGCATTCGCCTTCAATGCACCCGAGCCGAGGGCGACCAGCACGAGGCCGACGGCGACGCCGGACAGGCCAGGGAGGATCGCGAGCGCGATGTGGCCGAACATGACCACCACGCCCCCGTAGAACACGGTGCGTTCCATGCCGAGGACGCGATCGGCGATCCAGCCGCCAAGCACTGTGGAGAGGTAGACCAGGCCGCCGTAGGCGCCCACGATGCCGGTCGCGGTGGCCTGCGGGAGCGCGAGGCCACCCTCGGTGACGGTGTAATAGAGGTAGTAGCCGAGGATCGTGAGCATCCCGTAGAACGAGAACCGCTCCCACAACTCGACGCCGAAGAGGTTGGCCAGCCCTATCGGGTGTCCGAACAGCGTGCGTCCGGTTGGCTTTTCGTCCGTCTCTCCCACTGTTGTCATGGGGGCCACCTTTACCACGCTCGCCCGTGCACGGGAAGGGCCTTCGGAGCCACCGCAGGTAGGCCGTCCGGCGCCGTTGACCCGTCGTGGAAAACTGGCCGCCATGGCGTTCAAGGTGCGTTTCAGTGGACAGGCCCAGCCTCAGGATTTCGGCGACGACGACGGCTTCGAGTTCCTGGAGGGCGGTGTCCTCGCCATCCACTTCGGCGACGAGAAAACGTGGACGCAATACCACCCACCCATGACGTGGGAACAGATCACCGCGGACCCGGACCACCTGGCCGGGCTGAACACGCCGTACGTCGACGAAGAGGACGAGGACTACGACGACGAAGGCGAAGATGTGGACGAAGACGAAGACTACGAGTTTGAAGACGAAGACTACGAAGACGAACCCGACGACGACGACGAGGAAGAGGAGAGACCGAAGAGGCCGAGGAGGCCTAGGCAGACGGTCGCTTCCGCCGCGTGCGGTGGCTGGCGACGAACTCGGCGTCATAGAAGGGTGACGACGTCGGCGCCTCGCGCTGCCTCCGCTTCGCGGTGCGGCGCTGCAGCAGTTCGATCAGCTCGACCGGCTTGACCCAGTCCGTCGGCTCCGCTGGCGTGACCGACTGATGCTCGTCGGGCGTCGGGTCATTCTCGCGTGCACTGGTCATACTCATCGGCCCCAAATAGCTCGAGCGCAAACCAGCAGGGCGTTGTCCGCGATTCCCACAGATACCTTGATCATCGCAAACTTCCTGCTCAGCGCGTTGCACAGAAGCCGTCGGCAAAACGGCTAGCTAAGCATAATTGACGTCTGCGATGATTTCCACGCATTCCGCGCGGTGGCGTCAGTACGAGTCGTGCAACCGCATCCATTCGTAGGGCGGCTGCTGCGGCCGGCCCGGCGGCGAATCCTCCCAAGTCTCCTGCCTGCCGTACGGGGTGAGATCGAGCAGATCGAACACCAACATGAACGGCTCCTCGCCGCGGGCGAACGTCGACCAGGTGTGGAAGACGCGCTCGCCGTCACGGAGGAACACGCTGATCGCTTGCCGCTCTTCTTCGTCGACGGTCGCATGGAAGTCTTCGTTGAACGTCGTCGACGCCGACGACACCCACGGAAGTGTCCAGCCCATCCGATCCCGGAAGGCCAGCAGTTTGGCCAGCGGCGCGCGCGAAACCAACACGAAAGAGGTGTCTTTCGCGTTGAGGTGGGACAGCGGAGGAATCGAATCGGCCATCATCGAACAGCCGTCGCACCCTTCCGTCCAGTCGCGCCCGAACATGAAGTGTTGAACGATCAGCTGCTTGCGGCCGTCGAAGAGATCGAGCAGCGACCTGGGCCCGGTCTCTGAGTGGAACGTGTAGGCCTCGGCGATCTCCACCATCGGCAATCGTCGCCGCGCCGCACTGACCGCGTCCTTGTGCCGGGTGAGCTCCTTCTCTTTGGCGAGCAGTTCAGCGCGCGCCTTGTCCCATTCGAGACGCGACACGATCGGCGGCAACGAGGCGGCATCGGTCATCGCTGGGCGCCTACCTGAAGTCCTTGATGACGTCGGCGACCCTGCGCACCTGGTCGACATCGGAACTCGTGGGGATGAGATGAACCTCGTCGGTGCCGATGTCGGCGAACCTGCGCAGCACGGTGAGCAGTTCATCCTCGGTGCCTGCCCATCCGGTGGTGGGCGCCATGGCGTCGACGTACTCGCCGGGTATCCAGTTCATGTATCGGCGCAGATGCCGGTGAACCTGTCCACGCGCTTCATCACCGTCACCGAGCGCGAACCAGAACGACGTCGCCAGAAGCGGTTTGGGCTTTCCAGCCTCTGCCCATGCCGTGCGCGCAACGTCGTACAGGTCGTTCTGCTTGGCGGTGTCGAGGTCCAGCGTCGTGCCCGCAAGACCGTCGGCCCAGGAGGCCGCGGACTTCACCGTCTTCGGGCCCATTGTCCCGACGAGCAGAGACGGCCCCGCCTTCTGCAGCGACGGAGGCCCGACCGGCACGACGGAGTCGGTCACCTTCTCACCGGCCCAGACGCGTTTCATCACCGCGACCAGCTCGGACATCCCGCGCATCGTCTGCGTGGCGGGGTCGGCACCCACGGCGTCGTAATCCTCGCGTCGCCCACCGACTCCGAGCCCGACGGTGAGCCTGCCTCCGCTGAGCATGTCACCGGTCGCCAGTGATTTGGCCAGCATCACCGGGTCGTGCAACTGCGGCACGACCACCGTCGTCACCAGCCGAACGCGATCCGTCCACGCAGCGAGAGCGCCGAGCAACGTGATCGCCTCGGGGTTGTCGAACGCGATCCGTTCACCCCAGCACAGCGATGAGAACGGTCCTTCGTCGATGGTCCTGGCCCAAGCCTGGAGAACTGCCGCATCGAGGTCCGGTTCCATCACCGGCATCGTCATCCCTACCTGCACGACGGCGATTGTGGCACGCCGCCGTCGCAAGGCTGTCAGTCGCCGGGCTCCCGCAGCAGTTCCGGCGGCTTATCGCGGGTGCTGGCAGCATGAGGGCCATGGCAATAAATACAACGTCCGTGCACCACGTGCGGCTGACCGTGACCGATATCGTGCGGTCGCGGGAGTTCTACGACAGCGTCTTCGGCTGGCCGGTCATGCTGGAAGTGCCAGACGATGCCGACGCCGAGACGCGGGAAAAGTTGTGGTTCCTCTTCGGTGGCGTGATCTACCGCACCGGTGACCTGCTGGTCGGCCTGCGGCCGGTCGCCGATGACAGCTTCGACGAGGACCGCACCGGCCTCGACCATGTGGCCTTCCGGCTGGACAGCAGGGACGAGTTGGACGCCGCCGCAGCATATCTCGACCATCTCGGCGTCGCGCACGAACCGATCAAAGACATCGGCATCTCACACATTCTCGAGTTCCGCGATCCCGACAACATCGCGCTCGAGCTCATCGCCCTGAAATAGCGATTTGGGCGTGATTTGGCGCGCTCAGCGCAGCGAATCACGCCGAAATCGCACGGTGTGGGGGTTTTCCCCCGCGAGGGTCTCGGGAAAACGCCATGTTGCCCGGCCCGCGATCTGCCTAGGTTGAAGACATGGTCGCAGTCACCCCCACTCCCGCACCGCCAACGACGATCGACGTGCCCGACACCACCGTCACCGAACCCGGGCCGGCTCGACACATCGGCCTGGTTCCGACCGCGTCGATGATCACCGGCGGTGCGATTGCCGCGGTCTGGCTGTGGATCCCGTTGACAATCCTGATCGTTGGCATTTCTTCCATCCCGTCTGTGATCGGCTTCGCGATCGCCGTCGTGGTGTTCGTCTACCTGATGCGCGGGGTGGAATGGCTGGAGCGGCTGCGCAGTGAAGCCGTATTCGCCATGGGCATTTCCGTGCCGCCACGAAACATCTCGCGCTATTCGGGCTTCCAGCGATGGCTGCACCAGCTGTGGCTGGACATCAGCAGCGCGAGGTTCTGGAAGGGAACGGCACACCATTTCCTCCGCGGGATCTACGACGCCGCTGCGACCGGTCTCGCGTTCGCGCTGGTGGTTTTCGCGTTCATCGGGCCTGCCGCGGCCATCGCGATCCGGCAGAGCGACGACGACGCCGGGTTGACGTTCCTGTCGCCGCCGCTGGCCTTCGTGCTCGCGGTGATCGCGCTGCTCGCTGCGGCGGCGCTCCTGGTCCTCGCACCCGCGCTCGACGCCGCCATCGACCGCTGGTTGCTGTCCCCGTCTCCGACGGCGGCTCTTAAATTCCAGGTCAACGCCCTCTCCGAGGCGCGCCAAGGTGCGGTGTCGTCGGCATACACCGAGCGGCATCGCATCGAGCGGGATCTGCACGACAGCGTGCAACCCCGGCTGGTCTCGCTGGCGATGACGATCGGCCTCGCGCAGACCAAGCTCGACAGCGACCTGCCGCAGGCCAAGAGGCTCATCGGCGAGGCACATGAGGACGCCAAGAGCGCGCTCGTCGAACTGCGAAACGTTGTGCGGGGCATCGCGCCCACGATCCTGGCCGACCGTGGACTCGACGCAGCGCTGTCGTCGGTGGTCCAGCGAGCCGAAAACCTCGGGGTACCTGCGTCTCTCGATATCCACCTGCCGCGCCGGTTGCCCGACGAGACCGAGTCGGTCGCCTACTTCGTGGTCGCGGAAGCGCTGACGAACATCGCCAAGCACGCGCAGGCCACCCAGGCCGTTGTCACCGTGCGACTCGACGAGGCGGCCAACCAGTTGCACGTGTCGGTGTTCGACAACGGTCGCGGCGGCGCTGCGATCGTCACGAGCGAGGATGCCACCGGCCTGCGCGGGCTCGAGGAACGGGTGCGCGCCGCCCGCGGAACCTTCACCGTCTCGAGCCCCGCGACCGGCCCGACCATCGTTACGGCGGTCCTGCCATGCGCATCGTGATCGCCGAGGACTCCGCGTTGCTGCGCGCAGGCATCGAGCGCATCCTCACCGATGCGGGCCACGACGTGATCGCGGGTGTGCCCGACGCGACCAACCTGCTCCGGCTGGTCAACGACAGCAGGCCGGATCTGGCGATCGTTGATGTGCGGATGCCCCCGACGTTCACAGACGAAGGTATCCGGGCCGCCGCCCTGCTGCGCAGCCAGAACCCCGAGTCTGCGGTGCTGGTGCTATCGCACTATGTCGAGGAACGCTACGCAGCTGATCTGATCGCTTCGGACACAAGAGGATTCGGATATCTTCTCAAAGATCGGGTCGCCGACGTGCCCGCCTTCCTCGATGCGGTCGCAGTCGTCGGCGCCGGTGGCACCGTCCTCGATCCCGAAGTCGTGTCACAGATCCTGGTGCGCTCGCATCGTCGAGCCGTCCTCGATCAGCTCACGCCGCGTGAACGCGAGGTGCTGCAACTGATGGCGGAGGGCAAGACCAACTCCGCGATCGCCTCGACCCTGCACATCTCGACCGGCTCCGCTGAGAAGCACATCGCGTCGATCTTCACCAAGTTGGATCTCTCTCCCGACGAGAGCGAGAACCGCCGCGTCCTCGCGGTTCTGCGCTTCCTCGAATCCTGATCTACCGAAAGGCCTTTCACCGTGACGACCATCGCCCCTCCCCCGCCCGCACCACCGGTCTCCCCGCCAGCGCAACCTGCGTCGCCGCCGCCCCTGACTCCCGGCGGGCGCACGGCGATTCGGGTGCTGCTCATCGGCGCGGCCGCGGTCCTCGTGCTGGGCAGCCTCGGCGCCCTCGGAGTCGCGGCGTGGGGGCTGTCGACGTTTCGGGTGATCACCGACAGCAAGCCCCTTTCCTCTGCGATGCGCTCGTTGGTCGTCGACACCGGCGGGCTGCCCGTCGCGGTCCGGATCACCACGGACCGTGCCGCCACCGAGCCCCGCGCCGATATGCGCATGGTCAATTCGACGCGGGCGGGTTCACATCCGCTGACAGTGACCGATGACGCCGACGGCACCCGCATCGCGATCAGCGGCGAAGCCTCGCCGTACCTGCAATGGGGACGGGCCGGTGAAATGAAGATCGTGCTACCTCCAGAGTTGGCGCGACGGCTCTCCGTCACCAGCCAGCAGGAGAACGGGGTGCTGATGGCCCAGGCAGACCTCGACCAGCTGAACGCGAACATGAACAACGGCGCGATACTTCTCAGCGGGTCTGCCCGGCGCATCGAGGCGCATACCGAGAACGGCGACGTGATCACACGCTCGGCGATCTCCGTCACCGATTCGTTCAGCGCCACGACGGACAACGGTGACGTCGAGGTCGATTTCAAAGACGCCGCACCGCGCACCGTGGATGCGACTTCGAACAACGGCGACATCCGCATCGCGCTGCCACCGCGCGGTCCCTATGTGATCAATGCCAACACCGGAGACGAGCGGGGGTCGACAGTCGTTCGGGTGCCCCGAACGACGAATTCCGCGGCCGCTGCGGCAGTGGTCACGGCGCGGTCCGAGAATGGCGACGTCATCATCGACGACCTGCGCTAGACGAGACCGCCGATGATGTCAGCGACAGATCCGGTCCGGATCGACTTGAAGCCGGTGCCCGCCCACACGTTGGTTCCGTGCGGGTCGCCTGCGCGCACCGAGCCGGCCCGCAGGGGCCCGGTGAGGTAATGGATCTCGGGATAGCCGAACGGTGCCTGCGCCTCGTGGTCGTCGATGAAGCGGTTGTGCAGCCCGCGTGCGAAGCGACCCGAAAAGGACTTCGTCACAAAGGTTTCGGTGAATTGCGGATCCTGCAGCGCCGTGCGGTGCACCGGACTGCTGCCTGCCTCGTCGGCGAGTAGGAAGGCCGTCCCGAGCTGCGCGGCTACCGCACCTTCGGCGATCACCCTGCCGACGTCGTCGGCAGTCATCAGGCCGCCTGCGGCGATGACGGGAATGTCGACCTGCCCCACGGCGGCGGCGAGTAAGTCGTCCAGCGGCGCAGGATTCGGCTCCGCCACGGGATCGAAGGTGCCGCGATGACCGCCTGCCGCAGGGCCCTGCACCGCAATCGCGTCCACGCCACAGTCGACTGCGGCGTTCGCTTCGTCGACCGACGTCACGGTCCCGACCGTCGCGACGCCCGCGTCGCGCAGCCTCTTGCACTCCTCGACACTCGGCAGGCCGAACGTGAATGACGCCACCTCGGGCCGCAGGTCGAGCAGCACCTCGACCTTGGCCGCCCAGTCGTCGTCGGAGAAGACGGGATCGCCAAGCGTGGCCCCGTACCGCTCGGCGTCAGGCGCGAGTTGCGCGGCGTAGGTCTCGATCGCCTCGGGGGTCGCCGCGCTGGGTTGCGGGACGAACAGGTTCACGCCCAGTGGCCCTGGGGTGAGTTCGCGCGCGGCGAGAATGCGTTCGGCGAGCGCTACTGCACTGAGGTAGCCGGCCGCGACGAACCCCAGTCCACCTGCGTTGGTGCCTGCGGCGGCGAGTTCGGGGGTCGACGGGCCTCCTGCCATCGGCGCGACTATCACCGGAACAGCAAGGCTTCGAAAATCAAAACCGTTCGGCATCATGGCCTCCCATCGGTTCAATCGGTCATTCGTACCATGTGACCCCGGATAACCTGTGGTCGGCATGATCTCCGAAAGCACGGCTACGAACGCTTCATGGGACGGTGTAGCCGCAGGCTGCCCGGACCCCGCTGGCGAATGCTTAGCGTGCAGGCTTGACGCTATCGGCCCGCGCATGGGCGGTGCGGGGCGTGCTTACCTGACGGCCTTGCCGAGCTGCAGGACATCCTGCGGCTCCCGGCCGATGCTGGGAAAGACTGTGTGCCAGCCACGTCCGTTCCTTGCCCACATTGAACAGTTCCGTGATCACCCGATGCGTCTTGGCGGCGTCGGGATGCGGCGTCCATGTCACATAGCGCGTGACCTCAGGATCGGAGGCGACCGAGGAAAACAGCTCGTCGGCGTCGTCGAGCCGAGGCGCCCGCAGCACGATCCGGGGTCCGTTCATGACTCTGACATCGACCATGTCGCCGATCGTCCCCGACCTCGCCAGTCGAACGAAAGTGGTTTACTGGCAATACATGAGCATCATGTTGAACCACACGATCGTCGCCGCAAGAGACAAGCGGGAGTCGGCAACCTTCCTGACGGAACTGTTCGGACTTCCTGATGCAGAACCGTTCGGCCCCTTCTTGGCCGTGAATGTCGCCAACGACGTCAGCCTCGACTACGCCGACGTGCCCGACGGCGACGAGATCCGTCCGCAGCACTATGCGTTCCTGGTGTCCGAGGACGAGTTCGACTCGATCTACGGCAAAATCCGCGAACGCTGCATCGCGCACTGGGCGGACCCGAGGCAAAGCAGACCGGGCGAGATCAATCACAACGACGGCGGCCGCGGTGTCTACTTTCAGGATCCGGCAGGCCACTACCTCGAGATCATCACCCGCCCGTACGGGTCGGGTGGCTGAGCCTCGACTCGAGGACGGCAACGCCGTCGCCGTGCAGACGCGGCAGCTCGTGGGCTCGGCTGCCGAGGACGGACACCAATTCAGCTGCGCCGCCTTCCACGGCGGGACCGTGATCGCCGTGACGCCAGCCGACGTCGGTCGCCCGCAACCTCAAACCCCTGGAGTTGCGATATGCGGGCACGAACGGATTCGGCACGCTCACTTGAGTGTTCAGGACGAAGACCAGGGCTTCTTCAGAGATGTTCGGCTCCCGATCCAGCGCGAAGACAATGTCCAGTTCGTGCGTGACGTGGTCGCCGAGGAACAACCGCGACGGAAAGTAGCGGCCCACCCCGCGCGGTTCTCGGCTCAACCGCTCGAATTCGTCGAGCAGCTCAGCGGGTGAGCACTGCGCCGCGAGCGCGGTCGCCATCGCCGCATTCGCGCCGTCGAACGAGCCGCGGTGGCGAATCATGGCTGCTGCGATGGACTGCGGTGACGCGCTGAGCCCGACCACGACATGGGCGAGCACCTGATGGTTGGTCCACCGGTCGCACAGGCTTGGACGGGACCAGTCGTCCTGACCGAATCCGCTCGCGATTCCGCGAAATCTCTCGTCGTTGTGTCGAAGCAGTTCACGCACGGATATCGAGATGCTTCCGCAGGAAGGCGGTTTGGTCGTCGAGTGCCTGCTCGACGAGCGGCGGATGGTAGATCTCGAAGTGATCGGAGTCGTAGTGGCGTGCAGTGCCGCGCGGCGCCCGCTGCGCCGTCAGCTCAACATATTTGGGGTCGATGAGGGTCTCGCGGTCACAGACGCACACCAGCAGCGGTGCGGTGATCTCGCCCGCGTGCCGAAGCGCCGACGTGTGCACGAGCCCGAGAACGTCGGCCGCGGCAACCCGGTTGTCGAAATTGCCGCCAGGCGGCACGGTCGATCTCCAGCCCGCTTCGGCGCCGGCGATGGTGACCATCGCGGTACTGCCCGGCGGCCCGACGATCGGTACATACTGCCTGCCCCGACGCAGTATCGCGCGCACCGCGTCGGCGGCGATGAACGGCGCGAGGCGTAGCGCCTGTTTGACGCCCAACCTGCGGACGGCCGCCGGTCCGTCGACCATGGGGCATTGGACGACCACCGCAGCCAGATCGCCTCTGTCTGCGGCGACTTGAAGGACGTTCATACCGCCGAGGCTCGTCCCCCACAACCCGGTGCGATCCGCATCGATCGACGGATGGGATCTGACGAAGGTGAGTGCCGCCGCCACATCAGCGCGCTGCGCCCGCAACGAGATGTGCTGCCGCGGTTCGCCACCGGACGCTCCGGTGTTGCGGTAGTCGAAAGCCAGGGTCGCGATGCCCGCGGCGGCGAAATGTTGCTCGTACTGCGGGAGCATCATCTCGTGCGTCGCTCCGAAGCCGTGCGCCAGCACGACGGCCGGGTGCGGGCCATCGCCTGCGGGCAAGGTAAGCCAGGCCGCGCATCGGGCGTCGCCCGACTGAAAGTCGACGCCAAGGGTCGGGACGGTTGACGGCATGTCGAACTCCTTCATAAGTACGCTGTACGTATGACTACACTTTCCTACGTACGTCGTACTTGTCAAGGGGGTCAGATGCGGGCGCGGTTCACCACCGGCGAAATCGCGGTCGCCGCGCTGCGCATCGTGGACGAGTCGGGCGTCGGAGCACTGAGCATGCGATCGCTGGCGGCGGCGTTGGGCACCGGACCGATGACGCTCTACAACTACGTCGCCGACAAGGAAGGGCTCGAGGAACTCGTCGTTGCGGCGATCGTCGCCGGGGTGCGACTGCCCGAGCCGACCGACGACTGGCAGCATGACGCGCACGCCATCGCCAGCGCCATGTGGCAGGGCATCCGCGCCCATCCCGCGGCCATTCCGCTGGTGCTGACCCGCCGCATGTCGTCGTCGACCGGCTTCATGGCGGCCGACGCGCTCATCGGCGCGCTGGGCCGGGCAGGTCTGCGAGACCAGGACAGACTTGCCGCCTTCCATGCCCTGCTGGGCCTGGTGACTGGTTCGGCTCAGCCCGAGCTGGCAGGCCCGCTGGTCGCCGCCAGGATCGGTTCGGTGGCAGGCGCCGACTATCCGAATGTGGAGGCGCTGGCGAAGGTCGCTGCCGAATCAACCGTCGAAGACGATTTCGACCGCGGACTACGAATGTTGCTCGAGGGCATCGCATCTCGACGCCGGCCGCGTCGCCGCCGCTAACCGACCGTGCGGTGGCCCCGGTCCTCCTCCTGGCCGCGGTAATCATTGGCCAAAGCGGCGACATGTGGTGGAAGCGAGCCGCCCGCGACATCGGCCAGGCTGGTCTCCTCCAATACGGACCGCATGCTCGCCCGCAGAGCCCGCCAGACATCTGTCAGCGACGCGGTCGGCCCCGAATAGGGCAGGTCTCCAAGGCCGATGTCCCGCACGCTTGCCAGCGGCCCGTCGATGCACCGCATGACATCGGCGATGCTGATCTCGGCCGCAGGCCGGGCCAGCTCATAGCCGCCCTCGCGGCCGCGGCGGCTTCGCACCAGCCGATCGGTGCGCAGGGCCGACAGGATGTCCACCAGGAATTGCGGCGGTATCGACTGTGCTTTGGCCAGGTCGTCGGTCTTGACCACCGAACCCTCGTCGGCGGCGGCCAGTTGGACCATCGCCCTGACGCCGTACTCCGCCTTGGCCGACATCCGCATGAATTGAATTCTGCCACCGACATGGGTGCAATCCGGTCAGCTATGCACCACGATCGATGAATGCCCACTGACCCGCGTGGACTGAGGTCGAACGCACCGCTGCTGGACGCCTGGCTGCGATTTCAGGAGAATCCACCCACACCGTTCACCATTCCCGGACACAAGCAGCGCCACGATCTAGTCGGTGACGTCGTGGCCGGTGACGTTCCGCTTTACGCAGGCCTGGACACCATGAAGCTCAGCCGAGGCGTGCTGATCGACGCCGAGGCACGCGCGGCGCGGCTTTGGGGTGCCGATCTGTGCCGTTTCTCCGTCGGCGGATCGACCCACGCCAACCAGGCACTTGCACTCGCGCTTGCCGACAACGACAACGCTTCGGTGGTGGTGAGCCGCACGCTGCACCGGTCAATGCTTCTCGGGTTGGTCCTGGCCGGCCTGACCCCGCTGTGGGTCCGTCCCGAAGTCGATGCGGCAACCGGTCTCCCGCTCGGCGTCGCGCCCGAGACGGTGGCCGACGTTCTGCGCCTGAATCCCGGGGCGGCTGCGGTACTCCTCGGTGACCCTTCCTACGTCGGCACGGTCGGCGACATCGCGGCGCTCGCCGAGACCGCTCATGACCACGGGCTGCCGTTGATCGTCGATGCGGCCTGGTCGGCGCACTTCGGCTTCCATCCCGACCTGCCCAGGCACCCCCTGCAGCTCGGCGCAGACGCGATGGTCGTCAGCGTGCACAAGACGCTGCCCGCCTGGAGCCAGGCAGCCATGGTCTTCGCGAGGGGCGACCGGATCGACCCCGCCCGCCTGGACGCGGGAGTTGAGGCGACGCACACGACCAGTCCGTCAGGCGCGATGCTCGCGAGCATCGACGCCGCTCGCGCCCTGCTGGAGCGCGACGGGGAATCCCTTCTGGAAGAGGCGCTCTGCGCGGTTCGCGCCGCCCGCGAGCGCCTCGCGGAGGTCGAAGGTCTCGTATTCCTCGACGGCCCCGGCACAGATCCTCTGAAGCTGACACTGGTACTGCCGGGGACCGGCGCCGACGGCATCGCCATCGAAAACGACTTGCTCGCAGCGGGACTGCCGGTGGAAGCCGCTGAACGGGACACGATCGTCGCACAGGTTTCGCTGGCGGACACGGCCCATTCACTCACTCGTCTCGTCGACGCGCTGATCACGTCGATGGCCCGGCACCGTGGCGAGCCACGACCGGTCGTCGCGGGGGCGGCATACCAGGTGAATCCAGTGACCGTCATGCCCCCGCGAGCCGCGTTCTTCGCGGCGAGTGAGACCGTCGCTCTGCACGACGCCATCGGCCGCGTCAGCGTCGAACTCGTTGCGCCGTACCCGCCGGGCATCCCCGTCCTCGCCCCCGGCGAGGAAATCACCGGCGCGGTCCTGGAGGCTCTGGACAATGCGCGGCTCGCCGGGGTACGCATCGCATACGCCGCTGACCCCACGTTGAAAACGCTCCGCGTCGTGAGGTGATTCATCCGTAACATCGACGGATGAGCACCCGCGTCGCCTGCGCCCAGATCCCGCTGTCGATCGGAGACAGCGAAGGAAACCGCGTCACCTGCAGAGCCGCGGTCGAATCGGCCGCCCGCGACGGCGCGCAGGTCGTCGTGCTGCCCGAGCTGGCGTCGTCGGGTTACGTCTTCTCGGACCGCGACGAACTGTCTTCGGCCGCCGAGACCCGCGACGGGGCGACCATCGCGGAATGGACCAATCTCGCCGAGGCATTCGAGCTCACCATCGTCGGCGGATTCCCCGAGGCCGCGGGCGAGGCGATCTACAACAGCGCGGCGGTCGTGGACCCGACGGGGCTGCGCGCCGTCTACCGCAAAGCCCACCTGTGGGACGGCGAGAACGCTGTGTTCGACCGTGGCGACGATTTGCCCGTCGTGGTTGATACCGTTCACGGCCGCATCGGCGTGATGATCTGCTACGACGTCGAGTTCCCGGAATGGGTACGCGCCGTTGCGCTTTCCGGTGCCGACCTACTGTGTGCCCCGGTGAACTGGCCACTGCTGCCGCGCCCGGAGGGCGAGCGTCCGACCGAGATGGTGCGGGCGTTGGCAGGAGCCGGAATGAACCGGATGCCGATCGCGGTGTGCGACCGCGTCGGCACTGAACGCGGTCAGGACTGGATCGGGGGCAGCGTCATCACCGACGCCGACGGCTATCCGCTCGCAATGGCGGAATTCGGAAAGGCCGATGTGATCATCGCTGACGTCGACCTCGCCGAGTCGCGGATCAAGCGCATCAACGCCCACAACGACGTGCACGGGGACCGCCGCACGGACCTCTACCGCCGCACGGACCTACTGGACTGAGGGCGGCGCGCCCGCAGCGACGTGGGCCCAAGCGCAGCGTTATGAAAGCGTGCTGTAAATCGGGCGGACAATTCCTGTAAGTTTCGTTACCAACTCCTGTACGGCTGGTGGTTGAACTTCCTCGTGTCTTGTGGGCGCTGGTCAGCAAGAACAGCGATATCTCCCAGAGAGAGGACAACGTGCGCCTGACCAATTATCCGCGCAGAAAAGTCGATGAGCAGCGGGTCCAACGGGAGCTGGTCTACCTCATCGCACCTGGCGGTGCCCCGAATTATGGCGACGAGTACATCCTCCGCGCATGGCTGCGATATCTGGCACGGACGCGGCCCGACGCCGCCGTCGTCGTTGACTGCCACACCCCGGGCCAAGCCGCGATATTGCTCAGCGCCTGTCATCCGCGGGCAATGTTCGTTGACACAGTCTGGCGAATTTGCGACCAAACCTCCGGGCTTTCCCCGAAGGAGGCGATAGCGCTCGCGGGCGACGTCGTCGGCAACCCGGGCAGGATGCCCAAACTCGTGACGGGGGTCGAGTTACTCGCCCGCTCCGATGTGGTGCATCTTGTCGGTGGCGGCTACATAAACATGGTGTGGTCACACCACCTGGCATTGCTGGCCACCGCAGCGGCCGCAGGAATCCAGTCCGGCGGTCGTGTAGTAGCGACTGGACTCGGGCTGCTGCCGATTGGCGACGATGAGCGGTTGTCCTTGTTGCGTGGTCTGCAGCCGAGTTTCGCGATCTTCGACGTCCGCGACGCCCTCTCCTATCAGGCCATCGCTGGATCCGGCGGCGCCATCTCACTCACCGGCGACGACGCCTGGCTGGGTATCGCAGATGAGGACGTCTACAACACGGAGTCGGAGGCAGCGCGCCGCCCCTATGTTTTATGTCTGCAATCCGATCTCATGGACGACTTCGGCGGGGGTCTGGGAACCGACGGCTTGACGAAGGCCATCACCGTGCTCATCGAGCAGTGGAAGATCACCGGTGAGGAGGTGGCGGCCGTCGAGGGCATTCCGGGATCCGATCGAGTCATCTTCGACCGCATAGCCCACCTCCTTCCCGGCGCCGCCTTCGCCACCTTTACCGACGTCTGGCGCCACGGATTGCCTGCGCGGTCGGGTCAAACGTGGGTGAGCACGCGATTCCATCCGCACCTGCTCGCCGCTGCGACGGGCGCGAGCGGTCTCGCCCTTGCCGGCCGCCGTGATTACTACCCGATCAAGCACCAGTCCCTGATCGATAGTGGATCCCACTGGCAGATCGCGGATTCGCTTGCGAGCCTGCCGTCGGCGCCGGTTCGTGACGGCGGGTTCACTCCTCGTGATGTCGACGTGCTTCGGCGGCGAAAGTCGACGCTGGCTGGTCAGATCTACCCACCCGTAGCCTTCTCCACCTCCACGCCACGCAATCGAGCCATGAGGCCCTTCAGGATGACCAAAAGCGCGGGATGACGAACATCGGCGTGCTTTCAGGCCGCCGCAGAGACCTCGACCACCGCACGGCGCTACTGAACTGAGGGCGGCGCGTTCGTCAGCGTCCGCACCGATCCGGGAACCGGGATGCCGGACCGTAGGTCAGGTGCAGGCAGTGGTGCACCGTAGGCAACCGACATCGGCACTACACCGGCCCACGCGTCGCCCGCGATGTCTTCCTCAGGATCGTCCGGCCACCCATCGCTGATCTTCAGTGACCAGTTGTCGGCACCGATCGGCAACCGCAGCGGGAGGGTCGCCGCGAGTTCCTTGCCGGAACTGGCCCGAAGCTCGGCGGTCCTGCCGGGGAGGAACACGTTGGTCAGCCGATCCAGGTATCGCAGCTTTTCGGCATCGGGCACCCGTTCGAACACCCCGAAGACGACGGCACTGCGATAGCGGAACGAGGATTCGAACGCACTGCGCGCCACCACGATTCCGTCCAACCCGGTGACCGAAACAGCCGCAGCGGCACCGGCGGCAAGCTCGCGCAGCCATGGGGATCCGGTCGACCCGTGGATCACGAGTTCGTCGTCGACTCTGGCGAAGCCGGTCGGGAAGATCACCGGATGGCCGTCGCGAACGAGCGCCACGGTCGCCAACGGGGTGCTGTCGAGGAGTTCGTCGAGTTGGCTGCGCGACGTGCTCTGCAACTCGTCGAGTCTGCTCACCTTGGTCGAGGGCGTCGTCACCTTTGATGCCAACTCCTAGTCCGGGATCTCGGAGGAGTCGGGCACGACGACGGCGAACAGGTCGGCGATCGCGGCAAGGCTCGCCGAGTGAAGCACCGGGGCGGGTACCGGATCACCGCCGACTCCGGGCAGTGCCCTGGTAGCGGTTGCGGCGGCCACCACCGTCGGCGCATATCCCAGATTGAACGCGCCGCGGGCCGTCGAGTTCACGCACATATGCGTCATGAAGCCGGCAAGTACGAGGTTCGATGCGTTCGCGGCCTTCAAACGCTCGTCGAGATCGGTCTGCACGAACGAATTCGGGTAGTTCTTCACCACCACCGGTTCGCCTTCGCGCGGCGCGACGCGGTCGACGATCGCGCCGCTCTCGCCGTCGATGTCGTAGAGCGAGCCGGGCCCGTCGGAGTGCTGGATGTGGATGATCGGGATGCCTGCGGATCGGGCGCGGTCCAGCAGGGCGGCTGCCTCGTCGAGCGCGGCCTGCACCCCGTCGAGTTCCATCACACCGCGGGTATAGGTGTTCTGGCAGTCGATGATGACGAGCGTCGAGGAGGCCAGGCTCGCCGGGGCGAGGGGCAGTTCGGCCAGCGCGCGCAGGGTTGTGGGTTCAGACACCCCGCCGAGCGTAGGCGCTCAGGCGGCTGTCGCGGTGGCGATCAGCGCGGGCGCCGCAAAACTCACCGCACCGTCGGCGTCGACGAAACGCGCCAGCCGTTCGATTGCTGCTCGCCGCAACCGCTCGAACTGCTCGTCGTCGACGGCCTCGGAAAGCGTCCAGCCCCGGATGTCGGTGTGCAGCCAATCGTCGAGCGATGCGAAGCGCGCCTCCCCCGCTCGGCGTTGCACCACTACATCGCCGAACGCCGGTTGCAGCAGAGAATCGAGTTCGTCGGTCGTGCCGATGCAGAACGGCGCACGCAACGCCTCCGCGGCCCAGCCGCCGAGCACCTCGCCGAGCAGATCGACCATGGCCGCATATCCCGGCGATTCGTCGACGGCAGCCCACGTCGCGACCGCAACCCGCCCTCGGGGCCTGGTCACGCGGGCCATCTCGCTGATGGCGCGCACCCGATCCTCGACGAACATCAGTGCGAACTGACATGTGGTACAGGTCATTTCACCGTCAGCGACGGGCAACTGTTCGGCCACGCCCCGCCGAAGGTCCAGTCCTGGGGCCAGTCGCGCCGCTACGGCGAGCATTCCTTCGTTCGGATCCACCGCGGTGACGGAGCCCGTCGGACCCACCCGTCGCAACGCACCCCGGGCAACCACGCCCGTGCCGGTCCCGATGTCGATCAACCGGTCACCCCGGTGTGCGTCGACCGCGTCCAGCATCGGCCCGACCCACTGCGCAAACAGCGCGGGCACGAAGAACTCCTCGTACACCTCGGCGGCGGTGGTCGAGACCTGGCCGGTCTTGGCATTGGTCGCTGAATTGGTCTTCATGCTCCGATGGTCCGCACCGACGACCGCCCTGTGAAGTTCGAATTCAGAACTACCGCTGCTACGGGGCCCGGTGGCACGATCAATCCATGGGCACGTACCGCCAGTACTGTCCGGTCGCCCGCGCGTCGGAAATCCTCGCCGAGCGGTGGAATCCGCTGATCGTGCGCAATCTGATGTTCGGTGCGGACACGTTTTCGGCCATCGCCAGGGGCGTGCCGACGATGTCGCGGTCGATGCTGCTCAAGCGACTCGACGAATTGGAACGCGCCGGGGTCATCGAGTCGAAGGCAAAGCCGGGCGGCCGAGGACACCTGTACGGCCTCACCGAGGCGGGCGCCGACCTGGCCGGCGTGATCGAGCAGTTGGCGGCATGGGGCGAGCGGTGGATCGAGGTCACGACGGAGCGATCCGATCCCGGTTTCGCGCTCTGGGCGTGGTGCCAAGTGCAGATGGACCGTGCCGCGTTGCCCACAGGCCGGGTGGTGGTCGCGTTGACGTTTCCCGACGAGGCACCGACGAACCGGCGGTACTGGCTACTGATCGAGCACGGCGACGCGGAGGTCTGCTATTCCGATCCCGGCGGCGAGCCGGACCTGATCGTCGAGGCGCGGTCCCTCGCGTTCGTCGACTGGCACCGCGGCGAACGGTCGTGGCGCGACGTGCTGCGGTCGGGCGACGTGACCGTAACGGGTCCGACCTGGCTGCGGCGGTCGTTTCCGACGTGGAACCGCCACCACCCCGTTGTCCCTACGGGACGCCGTTGATGCCCGGATGCTGGCCCGGCGGCACGTTCGGAGCCGGGTTGGCAGTGACACCCGGTGTGAACAGGTTGCCTCCGGTCGGGTTGACGCCTTTCTCCGTCGGCGCGGGCGCCGCTGCACTGGACGGCGACGTCGTCGCAATCGTCGTAGTCGTCGTCGAGGTCGACGAAGGCGCCTGCTCGCCGCTGGAACCGCAAGCGGTGGCCAAGCCGCCGATCGCGATCAGTGCTGCGCCACCGGCGATCGCCATCACCAGCCGACTGTCCTTGACGGTAATCACAATGTTTGTCCCATTCGTCCCATCGCTCCTAGTTGTTCCGGTGAACGCCGGGCGGTTCGGTCGGCGCGGGCGGTGCCTTGATGTTCGGGGTGAACAGATTGCCGCCGTTCGGGTCGATTCCCTTCTCCGTCGGTGACGGCGGTGCGGGAGTCGACGACGGCGTCGTGGTGGTTGTCGTGGTGGTTGTCGTTGAAGGGGCCTGCTCGGCATTGTTGCCGCATCCCGCAAGGAATGCGCCCATCGTGATCAGTGCCCCGCCTCCGACGACAACGGTCAAACGCCTTCTGAGGGACTTCGAACTCATGGTCTTGGATCCTGTCGTCGACTGTTGCGGGCCACCATCGGCACCGGATTCACATGTGGGTTGCACAACCCAAACTAGGGTCGGTCAAAGGTGATACACAACGAAAGACATTGATTTCAGAGGCAAGTCGCAGTCTCCGGACAGGTAGTTGACAGCTAAGCCGTTGCCTCGACCCCGTCGCGATAGGCCTCAAGCAGACGCAGCCACACTTCACTGACCGTCGGGAAGCACGGCACAGCATGCCACAACCGGGCGATGGGCACTTCGGCAGCGACGGCGATAGTCGCCGAGTGCAACAGCTCGGCAACACCTGGACCGACGAACGAGACGCCGAGCAGAATCTCCCTGTCGAGGTCGACGACGGCACGGGCACGCCCGGAATACCCATCCGCGAAAAGCACAGCCCCAGCAACTGTTTCGCCGATACTCACGTCGACAGCCCGGAAACGATGCCCTCGCTGCCCGGCCTCCTCGGCGGTCAACCCGACTGAACCCGCTTCGGGATCGGTGAAGAACGCCTGGGGGACCGCATGCGCATCGGCCGTCGCGACGTGCGGCCCCCATCGTGCGGTGTCGATGACTGCTCCCGACGCGCGTGCCGCGATCGCGCTCCCTGCGATGCGTGCTTGATACTTTCCCTGGTGTGTGAGCAGGGCGCGGTGGTTGGCGTCTCCAAGTGCGTACAACCAGGTTCCGTGCACGCCTTGCACCAGACAAGTCTCGTCGGTCTCGAGCCACGATCCAGGCGTCAAACCGACCGATTCCAGACCGATATCGGCGGTATTGGGGGTCCTGCCTGTGGCAAAGAGGATCTCGTCGACCGTTATGTCCTCACCGGTATCGAGAGTGACACTCACGGGATCGCCAAGTTGTCGCCGTTTCAACTGGGTGACAGTCACATTCGTGCGAACGTCAACTCCGGCATCGCTCAGGCCGCGGGCGACATACTCGCCGACAAACGGTTCCATTTTCGGTAGCAGAACTGACGTGCGCGCGAGCAGGGTCACCTGTGAGCCGAGGCCCTGCCACGCCGTGGCCATCTCCACTCCGACGCCGCCGGCCCCCACCACGGCCAGACGTGCCGGGACCACACTGCTGTCGGTAGCCCGTCGGTTGGTCCACGGCGCCGCGTCCGCGATGCCGGGAACGTCAGGAAGCGCTGCCGTACTGCCGGTGCAGACCGCCACCGCTTGGCGCGCGGTCAGAATCCGACCGTTCCCGTCGGGCGTGGATATGACGAGGCGACGGGGTCCGTCCAGTCGGGCGTGGCCTCGAATGACGTCGATGCCGATCCCGGTCATCGTCTCGAACTGGCCACCGTCGTTCCAGTTGGTCACGTAGCGGTCCCGACGGCCGAACACGCCGGCAACGCCTACTTGCCCGGCGATGGCTTCACGAGCACCGTCGACACGGCAGGCATCTGCGATCGCCAGCACCGGGCGCAGCAGCGCCTTACTGGGAATACATCCCCAGTACGAGCATTCGCCACCGACCAGTTCACGTTCGACCAGCGCGACCGAGAGCCCAACAGACCGGGCCCGTGAGGCGATTGTCTGTCCGACGGGACCTGCCCCTAGGACAACCACGTCGTAGGCGTCACCGTCGGTAGCGGACGACGTCGGAGTATTGGCGGTTGAGTTCATAATTTCGACTTTCTCCGCGGCGTGCCACCGGCACGAGGCAGCACCTGCGGTGAGACCGGTGCCAGGCGCCCGCAGCGCACTCGTGTCAGCGAGCCGCAGATAGTGGGTTGGCTGCCCCATTATTCTGGGCGAAGCCACCCATAAAGTCCAGTGGTTCGCCATGATTGAATTCTGTGGATTCGCTGCCCTTTACGTAGATGGGCTTGCGATTACCGGCGTCGGGCGCCTGCGCCCGCCGCCCGTGAAGTCGGACTGAAGGACTCGGTGTAGTCAACCGCGGCATCGAGGACGGCCCGCAACGGCTCCGCGGTACCTGTCGCATACGTCAGCAGGGTGCCGCCTTGATGGGCGGCGACCAAGGAGACGGCGAGATGTCGCGGGTCGGCGATTTCTGTGAGATCTCCGCGGCGCCGCATCACTCTCAAGCCGTTGCGGAACAACGCTATCCACCGGTCATACCCGACAGCGAGGTCATCGAGGATGCCCTCATCTGCTTCCAACAGCTCACCGGTCAACGAGCCGTAGACACAGCCTCCGCGTAGATACACCGGCTCCACATCGGCCATGCAGAAATCGGTCCACGCTCTCAGTGCGCGCAGGCTGTCGAGCTGCCCTAGAGAAGGTTGGGTGTGGATGCGGATGACATCGTCCGTACGCAGTGCAATCACGTGCCGAATCAGGTCGCGTTTATCGGTGAAATAGTGCGACAGCTGCGATCCGCTGACGCCGGTTGCTTTACGAACGTCCGCAAGGCTGGTCGCGGCAACGCCTCGCTCGAACATCAGGCCTGCCGCTCGCTCGATGATGCGAGCGCGGGTGGCAAGACCCTTGTCCGTCAACCGGGTATCGCCGCGAACGCCGATGGCGCCGTTGTCATGAACGCTGCGGAGGCGAGGACGACGGGGCTTGCGCGGCGTCCGCTCGGCAGGATCGGCGGCGAAGGTACGCAGGTAGTTGACGACGAACAGTGTGACGTCGACCAGAGGCCACTCCTGCCGGTACGCGAAGGCCATGGTCCCCGCTCCCTGATGAGCGGCCACGACAACCAGGGCCAGATGCCGGGGGTTGGCCGCCGTCACCAACACGCCACGATCCACCATTCGCTGGAAAGACTGTTCCAACAGCGCGACCCATCGCCAGTACCCGTCAGCCAGCGTGCGCCTGGTCAGCGCGTCCGCTTTCGCCAGCTGACCTGCCAGCGTGTGGTAGGTGGGCGATTCGTAGCCGATCGCCCGGAGATACCTCAGATTCGAGTCCGCCCACCGCTCGAAGTCGTCGAAGGTGACGAGACCACCCAACTTCGGCTGGCGGTGAAAGTCGAGAACCACCTCGATCTGACGGTCAAGGACTCCTCGGAGCAGCGCCTGCCTGTCGGCGAAGTAGTGCGACAACTGTGAGCCGCTCACCGCTGCCGTGCGACGTACCTTCTCCAGATTGAAACCGGATAGGCCCTCTGACAACAAGACCTGCGCCGCCGACTGAAGGACGCGCTCACGAGTCGCGCGGCCCTTCGCGGTGAACTCCTGTGAAGGAGGCAGGTCTGCAGCCATGTGACCAGCGACGATACTCGCCCGCTCGCCACATTGGGATCACCGACCCACTGTGGGCTCCACCCGCTCTAGCGTGTGACGGCTAGCACCGCTTCCGCGAGTTCGGGCCTGCACACGATGAGGTCGGGCAGAAGCGGGTCGGGTCGGTTGTATTCCAGCGGTGCGCCGTCGAGCCGCGACGTGTACAGGCCTGCGGCGCGGGCGACCGCGACAGGCGCTGCTGAATCCCACTCATACTGTCCGCCAGCGTGCACATAGACATCAGACAGGCCCTGCACCACGGACGCGACTTTGGCTCCCGCCGAACCCATTTCGACGAGCACGCCGTCGAGCGCGTCACGAACCTCGAGCGCGACCGCGGGCGGGCGGGTCCTTGAGACGACGATGCGCGGCTTGGCTGGTGCCTGCGGTGGCGGAGGGACGTCCGGTGTGGCGAGCGTGATGCCCTGCGCCGGTAGGGCGACCGCACCGGCGATGAGGTCACCGCTCTGCCACAGCGCCACGTGCACCGCCCAGTCTTCTCTGCCGAGTTCGGAGAACTCACGCGTGCCGTCGAGCGGGTCGACAATCCACACCCGCTCGGAGGTCAGCCGGATCGGATCGTCGGCACCTTCCTCCGACAGCACCGCGTCGTCGGGCCGTTCACTCGCCAGCGCCGCCATGAGGAAGTCGTGGGACCGCTTGTCCCCCGCCGCCTTCCGTTCTGCCGAGTCGGCTTTGGCGAACTCGTCACGGACGCCGAGCAGCAGCTGGCCCGCCTCGGTGGCGAGCCGTGCGGCGACCTCGTCGTCGCTGCAGTCGGTCACTGACGACTTTCCAGCATCTCGATGACGAGGTCGGCGAGCTCGTCGGGCGAGCGTTCCGGGGTCAGCCTGATATCGGGTGTCTTCGGCCGCTGGTACGGGCTGTCGATGCCGGTGAAATGCGTGATCTCGCCGGCCCGCGCCTTGGCATACAACCCCTTCGGATCTCGGCGTTCGCAATCATCGAGCGGGGTGTCGCAGAACACCTCGAAGAACTCCAGACCCGCGTCGGTGGTGACCTTGCGCGCCAGAGCGCGGTGCTCTTCGAGCGGGCTGATGGCGGGAACAAGGACGATCTGGCCGGAGTCCGCGAGGATGGCCGCGATGTGCGCGAGCCTGCGCTGGTTCTCGGCACGGTCGGCCATCGAGAACCCCAGGTCGGCGTTCAGGCCGTGACGCAGATTGTCACCATCGAGAACATAAGCGGGAAGACCCTTTTCAAGCAGCTTCTGCTCGACGAGCATGGCCACCGATGACTTGCCCGACCCCGACAGGCCGGTGAACCACACGGTACGGCCCATCGACAACCGATCCTCGGCCGTACACAGCGACTCGTGGCGAACCGCGTTGGGACTCGATATGCGCGCCGTGACGTACGGCAAGATCATGCCCGCCGCGACGGTGCCGTTGGTGTTCGGATCGATCAGGATGAACGAACCCGTGGCCGCGTTGCGGCCGTACTCGTCGAGCAACAGCGGCACCTGCGATCGCAACGAGATTCGCCCCAGCTCGTTGAGTTTGAGCGCGGTGGCGGTCTTGTCGCGATGCAGCGTGTTGACGTCGAGACGGTAATCGAGCGCGCTCACCTTGACCCGCGTCGTCCTCGTCGTGTGCTTGATGACGTAGTCGCGGCCCGGCTCCAACGAGGCTTCGTCGGCCATCCAGCACACCGTGGCGTCGAAATCCTGCGCGATCCGCGGTTGGTTGTTCGGCCGCGCGATCATGTCGCCGCGCGAGATGTCGATATTGTCGGCGAGGCTCACCGACACGGCCATCGGCGGGAACGCTTCCTGGACAGGCCCTGTCGGCCCCTCGATCGCGGTGATGCGGCTCGTCTTGCCGGTCGGCAACACGACGACCTCGTCGCCGGGACGCATCACACCGCTCGCGACGGTGCCCGCGTAGCTGCGGTGGTCGGCGTGCTCGTGCG
This sequence comes from uncultured Actinomycetota bacterium, assembly GCA_963756865.1. Taxonomy (GTDB): domain Bacteria; phylum Actinomycetota; class Actinomycetes; order Mycobacteriales; family Mycobacteriaceae; genus Mycobacterium. The sequence goes on from CAVWPQ010000036.1 coordinate 69,099, forward strand.
ATTGCGGCCGGATCACGTACTGCACCGGGAACCGCACGTCGGTCAGGTTGCGGTCGCCCGCGATGTAGACCTCTTCGAGGTGGGACAGCAGCGACGGCCCGTCGTACCACGGGGTCTTGTCCGACTTGGTCACCACGTTGTCGCCCTGCAGCGCCGACAGCGGGATCGTGGTCACGTCCTGCACGTCGAGACGCGCCGCGAACTCGTGGAAGTCATCGCGGATCTTGTCGAACCGATCCTGGTCCCAGTCGACGAGGTCCATCTTGTTGACGGCGAGCACGACGTGCCGGATGCCGAGCAGCGACGCCAGGAAGGCATGCCTGCGGGATTGTTCGAGAAGCCCGTGGCGGGCGTCGACCAGCACGATCGCCAACTGAGCGGTCGACGTGCCCGTCACCATGTTCCGGGTGTACTGGATGTGGCCCGGCGTGTCGGCGATGATGAATTTCCGCTTGGCCGTGGCGAAGTAGCGATAGGCGACGTCGATCGTGATGCCCTGTTCGCGTTCGGCGCGCAGTCCGTCGGTCACCAATGCGAGGTCGGTGTAGTCGTGGCCGCGTTCCTTGGAAGTGCGCTCGACCGCGGCCAACTGGTCTTCCATCACAGCCTTCGAGTCGAACAGCAGGCGGCCGATGAGCGTCGACTTGCCGTCGTCCACCGAACCCGCGGTCGCAATGCGGAGCAACGTCGCCATCAGAAATACCCCTCGCGCTTGCGGTCTTCCATGCCTGCCTCGGAAATGCGGTCGTCGGCGCGGGTTGCGCCGCGCTCGGTGAGCCGCGACACCGCGGTCTCGGCGATCACCTCGGACACGGTGCCTGCCAGCGATTCCACGCAGCCGGTGCAGGTGACGTCGCCGACGGTGCGGAAGCGGACCGTCTTCTCGATGACCTTCTCGTCCTTGCGCGGCTGCAGGTACTTGTGCACGGCCAGCAGCATGCCGTCGCGCTCGAAAACCTGGCGCGGGTGTGCGTAGTAGATCGACGGCAGCGCGATCTTCTCGGCACCGATGTAGGACCAGATGTCGAATTCGGTCCAGTTGGACAGGGGGAAGACGCGGATGTGCTCCCCTTTGTGATGACGGCCGTTGTACAGGTTCCACAGCTCGGGCCGCTGCGCCTTGGGGTCCCACTGGCCGAACTCGTCGCGGAAGCTGAACACGCGCTCCTTCGCGCGCGCCTTCTCCTCGTCTCTGCGGGCTCCGCCGAATGCGGCGTCGAACTTGTTCTCGCGGATGGCACGCAGCAACGTGAAGGTCTGCATCGGGTTGCGCGACGGGATCGTCTCGACGACGCGGCCCGCATCGATGTCGTCCTGCACCTTGGCGACGACCAGCCGGACGCCGAACTTCTCGACGAGCTCGTCGCGGGTCTGCAGGACCTCGTCGAAGTTGTGTCCGGTGTCGACGTGCATGACCGGGAACGGCAGCCGCCCAGGGGCGAATGCCTTGATCGCCAGATGCAGCATGACGATGGAGTCCTTGCCGCCGGAGAACAGCAGCACGGGCCGCTCGAATTCAGCGGCCACCTCGCGGATGATGTGGATCGCCTCGGCCTCGAGCGCCCTCAGATGGCTCAGCTCGTAGCGCCCGGCGGCCTGTTTGGGCTCTTGCGCGGTCGTCGTCATCCATTCCTCTTTAAGTTGGTACATTTGACCAGATTTACAGGTATAACCTGTTATAAAACCAGCCTCGGCCTGTGCTGTCAAAGACTTCTGCCCGTGAGCAGACGCAAAAGTGCGTGTCGCGTCGGCGTGTCGCGGACTTTTGCGATCCCCTACCTTCGGTGTGGGCCCAGCTCGCGCAGGGAGGTGACCACCTCGACCAGCCGGGCATGACTACGTCCGAGGTAATTGAAACGCCTGCCGCCTTCGATGACACTTCACGACATGGCACTCACAGATGCGCGGACCGGCGCCGACGTCATGGCGCAGTTCATCCCGGCCTGTCCCCTTGCGGCCAAGCTCGGCATCGTCGCGGAGACACTCGAGGGCGACGAGGTGCGACTGCGGATGCCGTTCGACCCCACCAACGTCACGCTCGGCGACATGGTGCACGGCGGCGCGATCGCCACCCTCGCTGACATGACGGTGATGGCCACCGCCTGGGCGGGCGCCGACGTTCCCGATTCGCTGCGCGGCGTCACCACGTCTCTGTCGATGCAGTTCCTCGCACCCGCCAGGGCCACCGACCTGATCGGCGTCGGCAGGGTGCTGCGTCGCGGCAGGACACTGGTCAACTGCGACGTCGACGTCGTAACGCCCGACGGCGAGGCGGTGGCGAAGGCGATCGCCACCTACAAGGTCGGCTGAGCCGCATCCCACCAGTCGAGTACTCGTGTGCCGTAGAGCATGAGCCACTTCGACGGCTCACCCACCGGAACATCGACTTCGAACCACACCCGACCGGGCTTGCGGCCCGCCTGCAGCCATGTGCCGTCCGGGCGCCGCGCCGCTCGGATCAGGTCGATCGCCTCACCCATGCGGGGGTCCGGCGTGGAGCCGTCCAGGCGCGACGACTTCCGGAAATAGTCGGCGGCGTTCAGCGCGCTGTAGACCCAATGGAAGGGATAACCGAAGTGCTCCACCCACGGTCCCACCATGGCGCCGGTCGACAACCGACGACACAGGCCGCGGTCGAGCAGGTACTCCTGTCCCGCCTCGCGAGCGGCGCACGTCGCGGCGCTGCCGCCGGTGCCGACCTCGTAGGCCAGTAATCCCTTGAGCGAGTTGAGCGTTGAGTGAAACGATGACCGCTTGGAACCGTCCACCCACTCGCAGTTCCATCCACCGTCGGGCAGCTTGTGTTCGACGAACCAGTCCGCGATACCCGTGACGTCGGCGCCGAGCCACACACCGTTGGCGAGCGTCCACGCGTTGATACAGCAGTCGACCTCGCCGCCCCAGTAGGGCAGGTCGTCGTACTCCCAGCGCGCATTCTCGGCAAGGAGCTCGACCGTTCTGCGCTCGCGTAGCACCGCGGCCTCGAGGCCCCATTCCCGCAGTGAGTTGAGCGTCCACGTCGTCGCGGTCCACGGCTGGCTGTCCTCCGCCGCCTCGGGACCCTCGAAGTCGAAGTCCGCGGGAAAGAACGCGCCGCCCGCCCACTGGCCGTCGGGATCCTGCAGCGCGAGCAGTCGCGCGCCGAACCCTTCTGTGGCGATCCTCGCGCGGGTCACCTCCCACACTTCGGGCGGCTCGGCGAGGAGATCGCGTTCGACCTGCCACCGCAATGCCGGATCGGAATCCAGCAGCCAAGCTCTCAGAGACTCGGCGACCATGGCCCGACTGTAGTCAGCCACCGGCGAATAGGCAGCGGCACATTTCGCGATCGTCAATTCGGAAAAGATGGCGGCCCACCAGTCGTATGCTCCAGAACAGGGCAGGGTTGGGCGAAGATTGGAGACACGCCGATGACCGCCTTCATTCACCGCTTCGCAATCATCGGTGCCGCCGTATTCGCGCCGCTGGCATTCGTGACAATGGTTTCCCCAGGGGTGAGCAACGCTGTCGAATGCGGGCAGGGCACCGTCTTCGATCCACCGTCAAACACCTGCGTCGCAGCTCCGTTGCCACCGCCCCCGCCTCCGCCACCCCCGGCGTGGAACGGCGACATCACGCCGTACTTCTCGGTCGGTGTCTGCGCCCCCATCCCGTTCGTGGCCCTGTGCACCGGCATCTAGCGCGACCGTAGCCGCCTGCGAGAATTCGGGATGTCACCCAGAAGGCGGGTGAACTCAGCGAGTCTGGTGCTCAGGTTTTCCGCGGGCCACAGGAAATCGGTCGGCTCAACGCGCGTGCGGTATGTGGCGCCGCCGACTGCGGCAGCCTTGGCGTCCTCCACATCGTCTCGCAGGTGGCCGATACACATCTCCACCTGCTGATCTGTCCAGCCGTGAAGAAGTCGTGACGAGTCGGTGAGCAACGGCGTGAGACGTAGAAACGCCTCGTGAACGGCGTCAAGCCGGACTCCCTGCTCGGTCAGCGGACCTCCCGGCTGCGGAAACAAGTGGGTCCTTGTCAGGGCAGACGCCATCATGGATTCCAGGGCCCCGTGAGCGCGGTCAAGGGCGGCCCCTGCTGTTGCCCTGCTGTCCCTCTTGCCCGGCAGCTGAGATTCCAGGGCCACATCGAGCGCATCCAGATACTCCAGCACCGCTGGCCGGAAGTCGCGCGAGAGCCGGATCGGCACGACGGTGAACGCGACACCGGCAGCGACGCAACCCCCGATGAGTGCCGCGACGGCCTTGTCCCAAATCAGGTCGAGGTAGCGCCCGTCGGTCGCGAGGAGCGGGACGAGCGTGATGCTCATCCAGAACACCATCGCCGGGTACGAGACAGGTGCGCTGGCGATGGTGAAGAACACGCCGATCGTCACGACGACGACGGTCCAGACATTGCCGTCGGGCAGGCTTGCCGCGATGGCGACCCCTGCGGTGGCTCCCGCGATCGTGGCGGCGGGCCAGATCCACGCCCGCCGGGCCGACGCCTCGGCCGATCCGGCGATGACGACGTAGGCGGTCCACGCCACCAGAAGGCTTTGTTCGTTTCCGAGCCATTTGGCCAGTAGGCCGGCCAGCACGGCCGCGACGGCCGCCTGTATGGCAAGAGCCGTCGTAGGCGCGAGGGTGCGCGCAACGGGCGGCGCGTCCGAAATTGGCTCGGTGGCGGTGGCACTCGCGGTTTGCGCAATGACGGGTGAACTCGGCAACGATGTCACCAATTCTGTTGCCTGCGAGGTGGACTGGGCCACAAGTTGGGCTCCGCCGACCGTGGTCAGAGCTGCCAGGGTGGCCGTCGCGTCGGGAAGTTGGTCGCGGAGGGATTCGAGTTCGCGCGTGACCGGGTCCAACGTCTGCCCGCCGATGTTGTCGCTCAGGGCATCCGCGAGGGTCTGCAGTGCGCTGGTAATGGATCGCGCGATGTCGTCGGGGAGCGTGGCGATCCAACGCGGGTCGTTGGTGTGGTTGACCACCTCCTCAACTCCGCGTTCCGCGCAGTACAAGGCCACGCGCAACTGCTCGACGTCGTGTGGTCCGAAGTCGGGTAGGAGATCGACGGAGACCTGGCTCTCGATGGCTGTGCGGCAACGCGTCAACCGGTCAAATCTCCGGCGCGGGCTCTGTGCGCCACGATCGGGGGCGTTGCCGTCGCAGGCGGCTGTCAGCGCGGCCGCGACACCGGCGACCACATCTCCCGCACTCCGGCAGAACACATCGACGGACCGCTTGATGGTACGGACGGGATCGTCAGGCAGGATCACGTATTCCGAGACGATGGCCAAGGCGAAGCCGACTGTCGACGCGAGCGCGAACCACCCGATCCGATCACTCGTGATGTGACCGGCGCCTGCGAGGAAAGTGATGAGTGCCCCGATCACGGCGAGGTTGCCTGCCCGCAGACTCCATGGACGCAGCGCGTACGACAGGAACATCTGCAGGATCAGGAACGCTACGGCGGCCCACACCGAGATCCGGCTGAGTTCGACGGTGGCAATGATCGCCACGGCCGAGACGGCGCACGCCCAGCCGAACGTGTGAGCGCGGTCGCTGCGGCGGGGATCGGTGACCAGCAGTGCGCCGAAGAAGCATGTCGCGGCGCCGAACAGCGTTATGCGCAACGGTT
>CAVWPQ010000037.1:0-10416 GCA_963756865.1 uncultured Actinomycetota bacterium
AACTAGAGGAGATCGACCGCTACGCCGGTGATTCCGGTATCGACCTGTGGCGGGAAAGCTCCGACTTGTAAAGACCGCGGTGATTCTCAGCTGCACTGCGTCGAGTAACTCGTCACGCAGATAGCGGCGTCGCCACCTCTGGATCGCGCATTGTTGGTCAGCCGGGGCCGAGCTCGGCTTCTGGCACCATCGAAGAGATGGATGAGGGTTTGGTGCCCGAGCTTGATGATCCGTTCGAACAGGCGATTGACGAGGCGCTGAGCTCCCTCCCACCCGAGCTTCGTGCGGCGATGAGCAACGTAGAGATCGTCGTCGAGGACGAGCCTCCCAACGGACAGCCATTACTCGGCCTTTACCAGGGGGTACCGCTGCCACGAAGAACCAGCTCGTACAGCGGAGTGCTTCCCGACAAGATCAGCATCTTCGGTGGCCCGCTCACGCGACTCGCTGCCGGCGACGCGCATCGTCTACGCCGCGAAATCAGACACGTCGTGCTCCACGAGATCGCGCACCACTTCGGAATCAGCGATGAGCGGTTGATCGAGCTCGACCGCTACTGACGGGATGCATTGTCGGCTCTCGCACTTCGCCAAAGAATCGTCACGTCCAGACGAACGGGATGTTGTCAGGCGTGGTCGAATTTGTAGAACATCTTGAACTGGGTGCCGTCGAGGTCCTTGAATGTCTGCACCGCTCGTAATCACGCTCGGCGATCGGCGTGTGGGGGCAGCTCGCCGCGATGGACTCGATCTCGTTGCCGGCGTCCGCAACTCCGCCCGCGGCGGCCTGGAAGTCCAGCGAGGCCGGATAGTTCCCCCGTAGACAGCGACGGGTTGAGCGCCCATCCGCGCGTTCAGGGCATCGATGAATGCTTGTCCGGTATCGCCAACGCCCGGTTGTTCCCACATCGACGCCAACCGCAATCGGTTCTTCCTGCTAGCTGGAAGACTCCAGCGCGTTGCTGTGGAGAACCGCCGCTCGCACCGGGGGCGAAAACTGACGACATCAGCTGCCGATAGCGGAATCATCGGTGAGACAACCTGACCGTACTCATGACCAGAACGAGTACCTGCGCTGGACCACGGATCGCGGTCAGCCCGACATACTCATTCGCTCATTCGTTACCACGACTGACCAGATGGCACGGGGAGAGCGCTTCGCGGCTTTTGCGCGTTACCCTCTTGCCCTGCATTGTCATCGGTGGTGGACAGAAATCCTCTTAACAGCGGCGGGCATCTCGGAGCAACTGGGGCGCCCCTGACCGATCCGACGACAACTGCTTCGTCGGTCAGCGGCGCGGAAGCGTGGTGACGTGCACGTGGTCGTAGTGCCCGTATCCCGATCCCGATGGGCCGCCCGGCGTGTAATACGTGCCGCGCCAGATCACGTCCTGCATGCCGAATCGGCCCGCGTTGCTCATCACGTACGCCTTGATCTCGTCCCCGAGCGCGATGCCCTCAGGGCTGCTGGGATTGGGAATCATGATGTCGATGGCCAGGCCGTTCGGATGCCATGGTTTCGAGTCGGGGCGCACCCCGTCGATGGTTCCGATCTGAGGGAATCTCGCGCTGATGGCGCGAGCGACAAGGACGGTATTGGCCTGCATCCCTGCCTCGTTCGCCACGCCGACGGGCAACGCCTCCGGGATATCCACGCGCGCGACCGCAAGAGCTGGATCGGCGGCTGGATCGGCGACTTCGGGAGGTTGGCCGGGCATCGCGACGATCGCCGGGTCTGCCGGAGCGGGCGCATCCGGTGGCGGCGGCGGAACGGCATTGTCGATCACCGCCTGCTGCTGCGGTGTCAACGCCGCGTACTGCGCCTCTGCGGCAGCGATCTGACGCTGCAGTTCCTTGTATTTCGCTTGCAGATCCGCGCGCACCGCTCCGGACTGCTCGGCCGCATCGCGGGCCGCGGCGGCCGATGCCTCCGAAACCCGGGCGGCGGCGGCGGCGCGCTCACGTCCCGCTGAGTAGGCCTTCATCTGATTCGCGGTCTGTGCGCCCACGGCCCGCTGCAATGACAGCTGGTCGATCAGCTGTTGCGGGGAGGCTGCGCTCAGCACCGCCGCCAGCGAACCGGTGCGTCCACTCACGTACTCCATTGCCGCGATCTTGTCGACCGCGGCCTGATAGGGCTGGAGTCTCGCGTTCTCGGCCTCCAGCGCCGCCAGGTCGGCGCGATGGCGGTCGTCGACTGCCGCCTGAGCAGCCACTTTCGCGTCCGCATCGCGCTGAGCATCTGTGACGGACTGGCGTGTCTGCACTGCCTGACGGGACAGCTCGTTGAGCTTGGCCAGCGCGTCCGCCGCCGGGTCGGCCTGCGCGTTGGCCCCCATCGACAGCGCTAAGACCAGGAGCGCGACCGCCGAACCACCCGCCGTCTGCCTGAGAAAACGGCGCACGCGGCTCATTCGGATTGTCACGATCCTTCGGTGGAGGGACACATCTTGGTCCGGTTGGTCCGGCTACACGTGTCCCGGGAAAGGCTACGAACTGGCAGCGACGATGTCTACTCCTGTGTCGACCTGATCGTCGCCCGCCGACCAAGTGAGTCCACGGCGGCGGTGACCCAGCCCACGAAAATCAACTCTTCTCTCAGGTAAGTGTAGAGTTCAGCACTTGCCGCTGCCGGAAGCTCGAAGTCCGCCCAGCCTTCGAGTGAATGGAAACCATGACTACCCAACAGATCCCGCCGGTCCCGCACGTCCGCGAAGCGGGTGATCCCAGCACGTCGGTACTGGCGGCACTGAAGTCGCCGAGGCGGCTTAAGACAGAGGTGCTCGCCGGACTGGTGGTCGCGCTGGCGTTGATCCCGGAAGCGATTTCGTTCTCGATCATCGCCGGAGTCGACCCCCGGGTAGGTCTTTTCGCGTCCTTCACCATGGCCGTGACCATTGCCGTCGTCGGGGGTCGGCCGGCGATGATCTCGGCTGCCACCGGTGCGATCGCCCTCGTGATCGCACCGGTGGCCCGGGAGTACGGAATGGACTACCTGATCGCAACCGTCATTCTCGCCGGCGTCCTGCAGATCATCCTCAGCGTGCTGGGAGTTGCCCGGTTGATGCGGTTCGTCCCCCGCAGCGTGATGGTCGGTTTTGTCAACGCCTTGGCGATCCTGATCTTCATGTCCCAGCTGCCCCACCTGTTGGGCGTGCCTGCACTCGTCTACCCGTTCGTGATCGTCGGCCTCGTGATCATGGTGTTCCTGCCGAAAGTCACCAATATCGTTCCCGCGCCGCTGATTGCGATCGCCGTACTGACCGTCGCGGCGATAGCGGTCTCGGTACACATCCCCAACGTGGCCGACGAAGGCGAGTTGCCGCGCAGCCTACCGATGCTGCTGGTACCTCACGTGCCGTTCACGATGCAGACGCTGTCCACCATCGCCCCGTACGCGTTGGCAATGGCTTTGGTGGGACTGTTGGAATCTCTGCTGACGGCCAAATTGGTCGACGACATCACCGACACGCACAGCGACAAGACTCGGGAGAGCAGGGGTCAAGGCATCGCCAACGTCGTCACCGGCTTCTTCGGCGGCATGGGCGGTTGCGCGATGATCGGCCAAACCATGATCAACGTGAAGGTTTCCGGCGCTCGAACCCGCATCTCCACCTTCCTGGCCGGCGTCTTTCTGCTGGTGCTAGTCGTCGGCCTCGGCGACATCGTGGGACTGATCCCGATGGCGGCGCTCGTCGCGGTGATGATCATGGTTTCGGTGGGCACGATGGACTGGCACAGCATCGCACCGTCCACCCTGCGCAGGATGCCGCGCAGCGAGACCCTCGTCATGCTCGTCACCGTGGTGGTGACCGTCGCGAGCAACAACCTTGCCTACGGTGTCATCGTCGGTGCACTGACCGCGATGGTGCTGTTCGCGCGACGGGTCGCCCACTTGGTGACCGTCGAAAGGATCTGCCGGTCAAGCGATCAGGGAGATCTCGGCACCGACACGGTCGTCTACCGGGTGCGCGGAGAACTGTTCTTCGCCTCCAGCAACGACTTGGTCTACCAATTCGACTACGTCGATGATCCGGTCAATGTGGTGATCGACATGTCGGAATCTCATATTTGGGATGCGTCCACTGTTGCGGCTCTCGATGCCATCACCACGAAGTACCGCCGCAAGGGAAAGGTCGTTGAAATCATTGGTCTCAACCAGGATTCGGCGGACCGTCATGACCGACTGTCGGGACGACTCGGCGCTGAGGGCCCGAGTGACGACGATGAGCGGTGACGGCGCACACATCCAGATCGGCCAGGTCGCCGCGCGCACGGAACTGTCCATCGCGACGGTGCGGCACTACGACGAAGTCGGGTTGGTGACTCCTTCGGCACGCTCGATCGGTGGCTTCCGGCTCTACACCGAGGGTGATGTCGAGCGATTGCTGGTGATTCGGCGGATGAAACCGCTCGGTTTCACCCTGTCCGAGATGAAGGACCTGTTGTCGTCTCTGGATGTGCTCGACGATCCGCGGGCGACCGTCAGGCAACGCAAGTCCGCCGCGGATCGCCTGCGCTCTTACCGCGACAAGGCGGAGGAGAGTTCTGAGCGGCTACGCAGACAACTGGACAACGCCGAAGAGTTTACTGCGCTGCTTTCCGTCCGCACCGGCGACGTTCTCTAGTCCCGCGGCCACACGATCATGGGTACCGGCAGGGCACGCATTATTTTGCTCGCCGAGTGACCGACGAACAGTCGCCTCGGCTGTGCCAGGCGGCTCGAACCGATCAGGACAACCTCGCTGTCCGCGAAGTCCAATCCCTGTACGGCATCCTCCAGCGACTCACCATTGCCGACGACGCTTGTCACGTCGCAGTCGGGCGGTAGCTCCGCGGTAGCTCTGTCCACGAGTGTTGTTGCGTGCTGCTCGGCCAGCTGGGTCCACTCCGTGCGCCTGTCCTCGCTGCCCCCCTCGCCGAGAGCCACGAGCGACATCAGGCGTAGCGGAACCCGCCACTCGGCCGCCAGTCGGATCGCGTTGTCGAGCAGGACCTCGTTACCCGGCCGCATCCCGACCGCGCAGGTGATTCGCGTGACGCCGGCATGGCTCTGGTATTGGGCAGGGGCCAGGGCTACCGGCACTGCCGACGCGTGCAGCAGGGCGTCGGCCAGACTTCCCAACCCGAACCGCCCGCTGCGAACGCGATGGTAGGTGCCGACGACAATCAGGGCGGCCTCACCGAGGTCGGGATCGCTGGCCGACTCGAGCAGGCCGTGGGTGATGGAGTCCGCGTTGCGCAGGTGAGCTTCGGCGGGCACGCCCTCCGGAACGCGCGCCAGCCCGTCCTCGAGCCATTCGCGGCCCTGCTCTTCGAGTTCGGCGTTGTACGCGTGGTCGGGTGAATAGCGGTGGAAGGTCGGGGCGTCACTGGGCAACACCGCGACCAGATCAAGCGTGGCACCTGACGACCGGGCCAGGGTCGCCGCGAGATTGATGGCGTCAACACCGCGCTGACGAGGCCCGTAACCGACGACATACCGCATGCTTCGTGACGCTAACACGGGTGGACCACCTCGCATGGGCGACTGGAGAGCCATTCATTTCACGACAACACGGCCTCGGCGTCCCTCAAAGACGATCGGGGCGGCGCGCGGTGTGGTAAGCCCCCATGGGTACGGTTCGGCACAACGTGACGACGGCGGGATCGAAAATGACTCAGGCTGCCTCCGGAGCATCCAGCACCACCCAGTTGGCCCGAACACTCGGTCTATGGGCGATCGTCGGTCTCGGCCTTGGCTACATGACCCCGACCGTCATCTTCGACACCTTCGGCATCGTGTCGGTCGAAACCAGAAACGTCGTGCCGACCGCCTACGTCTTCGCGTTGGTGGTCATGACATTCACGGCGATCAGCTATGGGCGGATGACGAAGGTCTTTCCGTCAGCCGGTTCGGCCTACACCTACGCCTCGGAGACCATCCACCCCAATGTCGGTTTCCTGATCGGGTGGGCGGCACTGCTCGACTATCTGCTGCTGCCCCTTGTCAATGCGCTCATCATCCGCAGCTACATGTACTCGTTCTTTCCGGAGGCGCCCGCGTGGATATGGGTCATCGTCTACGTCGCCGCGATCACGGCGATGTGCCTTTTCAGCATGACCAACACATCCCGGGTGAACATGCTGCTGGTGGTATTCGAGGTGGTCCTGATCGGGGTGTTTCTGATCCTCGCCACCAAGTCGCTCATCGACGGGATGGGTAACGGGACCATCTTCTCGACTCAGCCCCTGTGGCACGAAGGTGTGCAGCTGAACCTGGTCATCACCGGTGCCACCATCGTGGCTTTCTCGTTCATCGGCTTCGACGCAATCACCATGTACACCGAGGAAGCCAAGGATTCGTCGACCGTGCCGAGAGCCATCCTGCTGGCACTGCTGATCGGCGGGGCCATCTTCTTCGTCGCCGCATTCTTCACCCAGTCCCTGTTTCCCAGTGTCGACAACTTCAGTCAGGAGTCGCTGGAGAACAGCGCGCTGCCCGAGATCGCCTTCAACGTGGGTGGACAAATTTTCAAAATCCTGCTCACCTCGGCCGCGTTCGCAGCGACGGTGGCCTCCAGCCTCGCCTCGCACGCGTCCGTCTCGCGCCTGCTCTACGTGATGGGGCGAAACGGCCGAGGAGCGGTCGGGCGTTTCTTCGGCTATCTGCATCCGAGCTTCCAGACCCCGGCGTACTCCATCATCTTCGTCGGTTTGGTGTCGCTGTTTGCGATCGCGTTCAACCTCGACTTCGTCGCCTCGCTGATCAACTTCGGCGCCCTGATCGCCTTCACCTTCGTCAACCTGACCGTGATCGTCTACTTCGCCTACCGACGCCGGGAGATCAACGGCACGCGCCAGATCTTGCGCAACATCGTCTTGCCCGGGGTTGGAGTCCTGGCCACCGTCCTGCTCTGGCTCTACCTCTCCGCCGAGTCGACCCGGTACGGGATCATCTGGTTCGTCATCGGATTCGTCGTGCTGCTGTGGCTCACACGGTTCTTCCGGCGTCCGATGACCATCAAACTGGGTGACGCAGAGTCAGCAGAGTCCTGAGCGTCCAGACGCTGTGACGGCGCCGCCACTGCTGTCACGCCAAGGCGCCGAGCAGTTGGTTGAATGCTTCGGTCATGGACGGATGGATGTAGATCTCGTCGCGGAGTTGTGTTGCGGTGATGCCGTGACGCATCGCAAGGGCAACCGTGTTGATGACTTCGTGAGAGTCATAGCTCAGCAGTGCCGCGCCAAGGATCTCGTCGGTGTCGGCGTCGACGACCACCTTCATCATTCCGCGGGTCTCGGCCACGATGCGGGCCCGCGGCACCGTTGCCATCTTGGCGACGGGAAGCGCAGCGACTTTCACGTGATACCCCGCGCCGCGGGCGTCGCGTTCTGTGAGGCCCACCCGCGCCAAGGGTGGCGTCATGAACAGGGTGAAGGGCACCGCGAAACGGTCTGCGGTGCTGCGGGTTCCGGTGCCGACGAGCTGATCGAGCACGATGCGATAGTCATCGAGGGAGACGTAGGTGAATTGCGGACCGCCGTTGACGTCACCGACGGCGAAGATGTGCGGCTGGTTCGTTCGGAGGTGTTCGTCGACGGCCACCGCACCGCCATCGGCGAGAAGGACGCCCGCCGCGTCCAAGCCGAGGTCCGCTGTGACGGGTTGGCGGCCCAGCGCCGCTAGGACGACATCGGCAGCAACCGATCCTGGGCTGCCGCCTTGTTCATAGGACACCGTCGCCGATGAGTCGGGGCCGTCCACGACGCCGCGGACCTCGGCACCGGTGATCACGTTGATGCCGTTGTCCCGCAGGATGTCTCGGGCGCACGCGGCGACGTCGCCGTCCTCCTGGCCGAGGATCCGCGGATGGTGTTCCAAGACGGTCACCTGCGAGCCATAGGACGCGTACATGGCGGCGAACTCGAGGCCGACGTATCCGCCGCCGAGCACAACGAGCCGCTCCGGTAGCTTCGGCGTGGCCAGCAGGTCGGTACTGGTGGCCACCACGGCGCTGTTCCGAAGCCCGGGAATGTCGGGGGTGATCGGCTCGGCCCCGGTGCCGACGACGATGTGCTCGGCCGTCACGGTCACGGTCCCGGTGCCGTCGGCTCTCGCGACGCGCACCGTGTGGGGGTCAAGGAACCGGGCCCGCCCCGTGACCACGGTGACCGAATCGATGGTGTCGAGCATGGCGAAGTTCTCCGCCCGCAGCGTCGAGGTGAGGGCGAGTTCGACGGACACCGCGCGCCGGTAGGCGTCTGGGCCCTTCGCCGTATCGGTGAGCTGTTCAGCTTGATAGACAAGGGATTTCGTCGGCACGCAGCCGGTGTTGATGCACGTCCCGCCGTACATGTCGGCGGACTGTTCGACCATCACCACCCGCCGCCCGAGGCGGCCCAGTGCCGCGGCCAGCGTCTTGCCTCCCTTGCCGAACCCGATCACCAGGAGGTCGGCGCGGACGTGAGACGGGTGCGGCTCGATCATGTTTCGGTCTCCTCGCGGGTTGCGCTCGCAGTGGTCAACAACAGGGTGCCGTTAGTGCGGCGTGACCGCGATCTGGGCCGGCAGCTTGAGGTCGGTCTGTCCGCCGTCGACGAAGAGCTCGGTGCCGGTGATGAAGCTGCTTTGGTCCGAGGCGAGGAACAGCACCGCCGCGGCGAGCTCGTCAGGTCTGCCGACGCGGCCCATCGGAACCTTGGCCGCTTCGCCGTCGAGAAGCTGCTGGCCCTGACCGGCCGGGGCCAACCCGGTGAGTCCGGGCGTTTCGATCGGGCCGGGGATGACGGTGTTGACCCGGATGCCACGGGGGATGAGTTCGGTGGCCCAGGTCCGCCCGAAGGAGCGGATGGCCGCCTTGGTTGCGGCGTAGATGCTGAACGCCGGTGTGCCGTTGTAGGCCGCGGTGGATCCAGCCAACACGATCGACGCGCCGGGATTCAGTAGCCCCAGCATCGTTTGCAAGGTGAAAAGGGTGCCGCCGACATTCGCGAGGAACACGGTGTTGAACTGCTCGGCGGAGATCTCCCCGAGTGGGGTGAACTCCCCGCCGCCGGCATTGGCGAAGAGGATGTCGAGGCCGTGGCCGCGGGCCGCGATTGCGTCAGCGACCTTGGTCAGGTCATCGACGCTGGACACGTCTGCGCGGATGCCGGTGGCGTTGTCGCCGATCGTCGCCACCGCCGCGTCGATCGTTTCTTGTCGGCGGCCGGTGAGAAAAACGTGGGCGCCTTCGGCGGCCAAGCGCTTGGCGGTGGCCAATCCGATCCCGGAGTTGCCTCCGGTCACCAATGCCGTCTTCCCATCGAGTTGGTGGCCCGTGCGGGTTGCGGTGGCGGCGGGCTGTGCGGAGCTGGTCATGATGTGTCCTCTGCTCGATGGCTGCGGGCGCACCAGGTGTGGTGCCTCGATGCTCATCGTGCGGGAATCGCGTCGGGTGAAAAAGGGCCGGTCAGCGACGACACTCATCGGCTGGCTCGATTAATGCGCTGGCCCGATCGGCGCGCACTACGCTCTGACTTCATGGAGCTTCGGCAGCTCGAAGCGTTCGTGGCGGTGGCCACTGAGCTGCATTTCGGCCGCGCCGCGGAGCGGCTGAGCATCGGTCAACCGACCCTCAGTGATCTGGTCCGCCGATTGGAACGCGAACTGGGTGCTCCACTGCTGACCCGCACCACCCGTAAGGTCGCCTTGACTGCAGCCGGGCAGGAACTTCTCGGTCGGTCCAAACTGATCCTTGACGAGGTCGCCTCCGCTGCGGCGGCCGTGCGGCGCACGGCTCGAGGAGACACCGGCACGGTCCGGGTGGCCATCACCCCGCCGGTGGCACCCGTGCTGGCGCCGCACCTGCGCGGGGCCGCAGGCGAACACCTCCCCGACGTGGCCGTGGCCGTGCAGCGAATGTGGCTGCCCGATCTCACCCGGGCACTTACCGAGGGCACCGTCGACGTGGCGATCACCTGCGCTCGACTTCCCGACGCCCCGGGGGTGGTGAACACCGTCTTCTGCAGCGAACCCCTCCTCGTGGGTTTGCGGCCGGACCATCGCCTCGCCGATGATGACGAAGTGGCGCTCGAAATCTGGCACAGAGCCGGCTCGCAGTCCCCAGCGAGACGCTGTTTCCGGCGCTGGCCCTGGCCGAGCGCCAAGCCCTGGACTCGGTTGGTCTTGTCACCGCCGATGGTGGTCCTCGATGCCACCGACCTGTCGGCGTCGGGCTGACGAACCAGTCCGAGGCGACGTGGATTCTGCTCACCGCGTCGCTGGGAACACCGCCGGGTACCACCGTCCGACCGATCGTCCCCGCGTTACGGTCCCCTTCACCCTGCAGCGGAGCCCCAGACGGGCTCACACCGCGGCAGTCGCCCGATTCGTCAGACTCGTCGCTGACACACGACGTCCCGCCGGGATGGCATCTCGGAGCCCGGGCATTTG
>CAVWPQ010000038.1:0-148916 GCA_963756865.1 uncultured Actinomycetota bacterium
TCGGCGGGCCCGGGGTCTCGGTCACCGCCGCGCCGCCACCGAAGGTGCCGGCGGTCTGTCCAAGCTGATCACCCAAATGCCGATAAGCCACATTATGTCAACTCGCAGGTTGCACCAGACTCGTCCGCCCCCGTTCCGAGTGATTTTGGGTTGGGCTGCGTCAGGCTCGCGCGGATCGCGTGAAGAGCCGCCGGGCCTTCACGAACCAGTACTCGTTTTGTAGCTGCTGGGCGTCCGCTATTCCGCTGAGCGGAAATAAGGTTCAACCGTGCCACTGAGCTTGACGACCATAGGATTTCCTCTGCGATCTTTCGCGGTGGGGACCTCGACACGCACCCAACCCTCGGCCACGTTGTATTCGCGAACATTGGTTTTCTCGGCGCCATTAAAGCGAATACCTACATCGCGGCGAAGCACCTCTTCGCTATAGAAGGCGCTGCGCGGATCGACGGAGAGGTGATTCGGTGGAACGTCGGTGTTCCGATCCTCGGACATGATGGCCTTCGTTGAATGCTCGGATTGTTCTCAAAGAATCTACGCGACCCTGCCGCAGCGGGTTGCGCGTAGGCCTCGGAGGGCCGCCTCACGTTCATTCATCGAGCAAGGCCGAGGAATGCCATCATTGCCCGCTCGACCTCGACGACTTGCTCGGCTGTCAGCCTGCCAATCCTGGTGTGGACGTTCGACCTTCTGACCGTCGTGAGCTTGTCGATCATCACGTCACTATCGTGATCGAGTCCCGAAATTCGCCCATCTCCGCCGTTGATGCGAATGCGCATCAACGGAGCATCCAACAGCGTGCTGGTCATCGGAGCTACTGTGACCGAACTCGTGACATCGAAGAGGTCGTCCTGAACGATTAGCGCCGGGCGCGGCTTCGCGGCGTACACACCTCCGGCCACGGTCCAGATTTCCCCTCGATTCACTCCTCGTCCCACGGCGTCGAGATCGCCTCAATGAAGTCTTGGTCGTCGCTGTTGTCGTCCGCTCCCGCCACCAGTGAGGCCTGCCTGCGCGCCTCGGCCGCGAACGTCTCGGTCCGCACGTCAGGCACCCAGACTTGCAGTGGCCGGAGGCCACGCTCACGCATCCGTCGCCGGTACTCGCCGACCCTGTCCCTCACCGCCATGAAGCCATGTTACATGTAACGCTGAGTCGAGCTGGCGGATCGTCAAACAAGCCCGGCAGCCAACCGCTCGAGCTTGAGCTCTTCCCAGGACGCCCGAGGCAACCCGACAAGCGAAGCCGCCAACCCGAGCCGCTCCCCTGCCGCTTCCGTAGGCTCACGGCGTGCACAACGTGACCCTGGCCAACGCCGCGTCAACGGCGGCGCTGACGGTGGGGCTGGCAGCCTATGCAGCGTTGATCTTCGTCGGCATCGCGGTGGCGATCTTCGACGCACGCCGGCACCGACGGGGCCGGGCGACCGCCGCCGCGGTGATGGTCGGAGTGCTGACGCTGGTCGGGCTGGTTGTCGCGATCGCCAGCAGTGTCGCGTGAATCGTCACAACGCGGCCGGGGTGGACACCGGGTGGTTGACGGGGTCCGGCAACTCTGTTTCACTGCGGCGCATCGCGACGAATACGGCGGATTACCAGTAGAGTATGTCGTATTGCCCTGTCAGGCAATTGTTTTCGTCGTTCCAGGTGGTGGAGACGATGGCGCCGCAGTGCTCATATCGACGACGACCCGCAGGGCCGCATCAACGCGGCGCAATTCGTCGAAGCTGAAGGGCAACCCCAATGGTTTATGACGGATTCGGCCAGGTTCGCACAACCTCCCCAACGGTCGGTCAGCTCACGGCGAACGCGGTACGGAAGTGCCAAACCCCTCGCTAACGTGATCACATGGTCGTCACGCGCGAAGTCACCTACGACGTCGACGGACTGACGATGGTCGCCCACTTGGCGCGGCCTGACGGCAAGGGTCCCTGGCCGTCAGTGCTCATCGGCCATGACGGAATCGGTCTCGATGACTATCAGCGCGGCCGCGCCGACGCCCTCGCCGAGCGCGGCTACCTCGCCCTCGCGATGGACTACCACGCTGGCCGGACGTTCTTCGGTGACCCGCAAGCGATGCTGGCCCGGGTCATGCCACTGATGGCTGACCCCGTCCGCATGCAAGCCATTGGCCGGGCTGCGCTCGACGTTCTACTCGCCGTGCCCGGCGCCGACCACAACCAGCTTGCCGCGCTCGGATTCGGTGCCGGCGAGCCGAATCGTGCTGGAACTCGCCCGCGCGGGAGTGCCATTCAAGGCACTTGCCGCCATCCATCCGGGGTTGCCAGCCGCCCACGCCGAAGATTGGAAGACCGTGGGCGGAGCCTTCTTGCTCTGCACGGGCTCCGAAGACCCGACTCTGCACTCCCGATCAACTGTTCACGTTCGCCAGCGCGCTTCAGGGCGCCGAAGTAGATTGGCGCGTAAACGTTTACGGCGGAGCCAAACACGCTTTCTGGGCCGCTCCGGTGCATCTCGACGGGTCATCGACAGGGGGCACCACCCATGACGTCGCCACCGTGCCCGGGGTGGAACATCACGCTCTGCACGCCAAACGGGCGTGGCAGGCGGTGCTCGATCTGCTCGACGAGACAATCGGATTTTAGTCCGCTTCGATATAGCAGCCGTGACGATGGACTTACTGCTCCCCGCGTCTCGACGTGCCGGTCCGGAATAAACCCGCACCCCGGTGAACTTGGCTCAAGAGTCGCCCCTTCCGCCGACCCAGGAGCACGGATGACCCGTCCAGTCCGCGTCGCCGTTCAGATCCAACCCGGCGGTACGCCCGACTACCGCACGTGGCGCGACGCCGTCCTGGCCGCCGACGACCTCGGAGTCGACGTGATCTTCGGCTACGACCACTTCCATCGCCCGGCGATGGAGGGCATCGTCGACGGTAAGCCCGTGCTGGAAGACGAGCAGCCCGACGTCGCCAACTTCGAGGGTTGGACCGCGCTCGCGTCGTGGGGCGAGATCACCTCGCATGCCGAGATCGGGCTCCTCGTCACCGGTGTCGGCTACCGCAACCCGGACCTGCTCGCCGACATGGCGCGCACAGTCGACCACATCAGCGGTGGCCGGCTCATCCTCGGGCTCGGCGCGGGGTGGTACGAAAAGGACTACACCACCTACGGTTACGACTTCGGAACCTTCGGCTCCCGGTTCGATTTGTTCGACGAGAGCCTGATCCGCATCGAGAACCGACTGGCCGCACTGATCCCGCCGCCCGTACGCAAGCTACCGATCCTCATCGGCGGCACGGGGCCCAAACGCTCGCTGCCCGCCGTTGCCAGGCACGCCGACATCTGGCACGCGTTCCAAGACCTGGACGCGTTTCTTAGGTCCAGCGACCGCGTCGACGAGCTGGCGGCGACGTTCGGCCGCAACGGCGCCGACATCGAACGCTCGACCCTCTGGGAGAACGCCGATAGCGCCGATGCCTTCCGCGAGGCAGGCGTCACGCTGTTCCAGACCGAACTCACCGCCGACAACGGTTATGACCTCGCGTCTCTCAAGGAAGTGGTCACATGGCGGGACAGCGGGTAACCCGCGATCCATGCCGTGAGCTTGGCGGTCCCATCGGTCGCATTGTTCTGCTGCACAACAGTTCTCGGCCCTTGACGGCCAAGGCCGCCCGCTGTCGGCCGCCACGGTGCTCGACACCGACTGTCGCAGCTCAGAGACCGGAAGGTACGACCTTGCCGTTGACCGTCACTTCGACCCGGTCCGTCTTCGCGTCGTAGGAGATCTTGCCGTGATCGAAGGTCGTGACGAGGAGATCGCCAACGGTGTTCTCGTCGCTGGTCGGCGCGCCCAGCGGACCCACTGAGCCGTTTTCGCCGGTGACCGCAGGCACGCCCTCCGGGTCGCGCTGGACATTCCAGGCCTCCCGGATCTTGCCCCAGGTGATGTACCCAGGCGTGCCGGCTTGGTCGTTCTTGGCAGTGATCACGCCGCCCTGGAACTGCTGGAACACCACACCGCTCTCCCGCGCTCCCGCATTGCGGTCCCCCGTCAGCGGCTTGCCGAGAGCCTGCCGCTGACTCTCGGTTGCCGACGCGTACTTGGCGGCAATCGGACCGGTCAGCGTCACCTCGACGTCTCTCTCCCCCATGAGCTTCACTTCGGTGGGCGGGGCTTGAGTCTCGGAGGTGACGATCAACGCGACCTGCGGCGGCGCCGACACGTCAACGCCATTGCCATTGCTGCAACCCGCGGTTATCAATGCGACGACGGCCAGCCCGACGACTGCCGTGCGGCGGTGTGTGATCGTCCTCATGGACTCACTCTCGCGTCTTCCTGTGGTGTGGGTCAAATCTTGGATGAACCACTGGCCCGGCCGAAACGATGACCGAAACGTCGAGCTGCACGCACGGCCGGCTTCTTGCCATGTGTCGCCTTCCCGTTGGTGCGACAAGACCGTCGGTTGTCACCGTTGCGGCTAGATCCCTTGGTACGGGTACTGCCCGACTCCCCCTCGTCCGGTTCCGTCGTGTACAGAGGGGAACCGCCTTCTTGACCGATCGTTCTTGAACGATTATTCTCAAACTATGGGTCGTCCGCGAGGGTTTGACGAGATGGGTGCTGTTGACGCCGCTGCGGCGGTGTTTCGGCAGGGCGGCTATGCCGCGACCTCCATTGATCACCTCGTCGAGGCCACGGGCGTGCATAGGGGCAGCCTCTACAACGTCTTTGGTAGTAAGCACGGGCTGTTCCTGCGCGTTCTCGACGTGGTTGCCGCACCGGATGCCGACCCCATAGAGCGGCTCGACGTCGTGCTGGTCGCGCTGCTCGAACTGGCCCCCGTCGATGCGCGGGTGCGCGATCACTTGGGCAGCATCATCAGCGAGAACGGCCTGACAGGAGAGCAATTGGGCAGGCGCCTACTGATCCGCGCCGAGTTGCACGACGAAAGGAAGTCAGCATGAGCATCAACCGAGTCACCGTCACCGAAGACCGCCTCGTGGTGGAACCCGTTGGGTTGAGCAAGATCTGGTCGGTCACCCGTCGTTTGGAGTTTCCGCTCGTGCACGTGCGGGGAGCAACCTTCGACCCGGGTATGAGAGACGAGCCCAAGGGCTGGCGCGGCCCCGGGCTCGGCCTGCCGGGCAAGCTGGCTGGAACCTTCCATGCTGACGGCAAGAAGCAGTTCTGGAACATTTCGGGCTACGAACGTGCGGTTGTCATCACGCTTGACTCCGAGGAACGATTCGACCGTCTGGTGATCTCCGTCGGAGATCCGAACAAGGTGGTCGACGCCATCAACGGCGCTCTCGGCGCAGCCTAGCGACGGTGGGGCCGGTGTACCCCGGCCTGCCGTCGCGCTTCGCCGGTGAGACGGAGAACGCGAGCGCAGCCCCCACCGGCCCCGTGCCTCGATACCGTGATCACGTGACCATCACGCGCCAAGTCATGTACGACGTCGACGGATTGACGATGGTCGCCCACTTGGCGCAGCCAGACGGCAAGGGTCCGTGGCCCGCAGTGCT
Source organism: uncultured Actinomycetota bacterium (assembly GCA_963756865.1). Classification (GTDB taxonomy): domain Bacteria; phylum Actinomycetota; class Actinomycetes; order Mycobacteriales; family Mycobacteriaceae; genus Mycobacterium. The sequence goes on from CAVWPQ010000038.1 coordinate 5,489, forward strand.
CATCGGCCACGACGGAATCGGTCTCGATGACTATCAACGCGGCCGCGCCGACGACCTCGCCGAGCGCGGCTACCTCGCCCTCGCAATGGATTACCACGCCGGCCGTACGTTCTTCGGCGACCCGGAGGCGATGCTGGCTCGGGTCATGCCACTGTTGGATGACTCCCCTCGAATGCGCGCCATCGGCCACACCGCACTTGACGTCCTCCGTGCCGAACCCGGAGCGGACCACGACCAGCTTGCCGCGATCGGATACGGCGCCGGCGGCCGAATCGTGCTGGAACTCGCCCGCGCGGGAGTGCCATTCAAGGCACTTGCCGCCATCCATCCGGGGTTGCCCGCCGCCCACGCCGAAGATTGGAGGAACGTCGGCGGCGCCTTCTTGCTGTGCACGGGCTCCGAAGACCCGATCTGCACCCCCGATCAGCTGTTCACGTTCGCCGAGGCGCTTCAAGGCGCCGAAGTAGATTGGCGCGTCAACGTCTACGGCGGAGCCAAACACGCTTTCTGGGCCGCTCCGGTGCATCTCGACGGGTCACATACAGGGGGCACCACCCATGACGTCGCCACCGTGCCCGGGGTGGAACATCACGCTCTGCACGCCAAACGGGCGTGGCTGGCGGTGCTCGACCTGCTCGACGAAACACTCGGCGCTTCGTCGGCGTCGTCACGACCCTCGTGAGCGACGATCAGCGGAAGAGGCGGAAGAATCCGCGCACCTGCTCGACCAGCGACTCCGGCTGCTCCAGCGCGGCAAAGTGGCCACCGCGCGGCATCTCCTCGAACCAGCGCAGGTCGGTCATCCGCAACTCGGCTTCCCGCCGCGACGGCCGGGTGATGTCGCGCGGGTAGACCGATAGCCCAGAAGGCGCATTGATCTTGTCCCGGAAGCTGCCGTAGCTCTCCCAGTACAGCCGCGCCGACGACGTGGCTGACGCGGTGAACCAGTAGACCGAGATCTCGTCGAGAATTGTCTCCCGCGACACCGCGTCCTCGGGGTGGCCGTTGTTGTCCGTCCAAGCCCAGAACTTCTCGGCGATCCAGGCGGCCTGTCCCGCCGGTGAGTCGGTGAGGCCGTAGCCGAGCGTCTGCGGCCGTGTCGCCTGCTGTCCCGAGTACCCCCGGCCGGTGCGGCCGAACTCCTTGGCGGCCTCGAGGTTCGACAGCTCCGCCGGCGTCGGGTCGTCGAACGTTCCCAGCGCCACGGATCCCATGTTCAGGTGCACGGCCGCAACCCGCTCGGGCGCCACCTCGCCCAGCGCGCCGGACACCGCCGAGCCCCAGTCACCGCCTTGCGCGCCGTACCGCTCGTACCCCAGCGAGACCATCAACGTGTCCCACGCGCGCGCGATCCGACTGACGCCCCACCCGGTCGTCGACGGCTTGTCACTCCAGCCGTACCCGGGCAACGACGGCGCGACCACGTGGAATGCGTCCGCCGCATCCCCGCCGTGTGCGCGCGGATCGGTCAGCGGGCCAAGGACCTCGAGGAACTCCAGCACCGACCCCGGCCACCCATGCGTGAGGACCAGCGGGAACGCGTTGGGCTCGGGCGAGCGGACGTGCAGGAAGTGGATGCCCAGCCCGTCGACCGTGTCGCGGAACTGCGGGAACACGTTCAGCCGCTCGGCGAAGCCGAAGTCGTAGTCCTCGGCCCAGCTTCTACAGAGTTCCTGCGCGTAAGCCAGCGGCAGACCCTGTGACCAGTCGTCCACCGGCTCCAGCTCGGGCCACCGCGTCCGTCGCAACCGTTCCCGCAGATCGGTGATCTCGGCTTCGGTGATGCTGACCTCGAACGGCTCAGCAGCCATCGTGGAGCTCCCTTCGTACGCCCCCGACCCGGCGCGGTCAGCCCGAAGTCTCGGCAGCAAGCCGAGCGAGCGTATCTGTCAGCTGATCCTCGGAGACAAGCGGGAACTTCACCTTTTCGAGCAGCTTCTTGTCGGTGACGTTCGACCAATCGTAAGTGTGGCGAACCAACGTTTCATTGGGTCCCTGAGACTCCAACTCCCACAGCCACTCCCAGCCGGGAGGCTCATTGCCCGCAGGCGCGGTCTTCCAGGCCAGCAGCTTGTCCTTCGCGTAACCGGACACGTGGTTGTCGGTCTTGTACTCACCGCCCATGTGATCACCCTGCATGTTCATCGTGAACACCTCGCCCACCTTGGTTATCCGATCGGCGTGATCCACGCTGCGGATGAAGCCAGAGCCATCGAGTGCCTGATGTCGGTCGGGATTGGAGAGGATGTCGAAAACCGCGTCGACAGGCGCCGCGATGGTTCGTTCCACTGTGACCTTCTCGTTGTCGCTCATACCTCCACACTGCCCAAACTCGACACCGCCGAAACTTGCTCAGTAGGGCACCGTTGCTTCCTTGCGGCCTCTCCCCTAGCCGGTACGCAAGTTCTTGTGCGGCTTCGACTGTCGCCAGCCGTCGAGCGGATAAATCCCGCAGCCGGACGGCGTTATCGAGGTCGACAGCCCCTCTAAAGGAGAAGACACATGAGCGTGGACAGCATTTCACTTGGTACGCAAGGACTCGACGAGTTGGTTCCGTCGCGCTACGCGGTACAGGTCGGCGACATCGAGGTGCTGGTGATCAGTGACGGCGTGCTGCCGATCACCGCCAGGACACAGGCGACCAACGTCGACGAAGGTGAGTACGGGCAATGGCTCGATGACAGGTTCCTGCCGCACGATGTGCTGGACTGGCCGCTCAACGTGGTCGTCGTGCGCAGTGGCGGCCGGACCATCCTCGTCGACGCCGGCCTCGGGGTGGAGTTCCCCGACTTCCCGAAGGCGGGGCAGACGGTCCGGCGCCTCGAAGCCGCAGGCGTCGACCCCGGCGCGATCACCGACGTGGTCATCACACACATGCACATGGACCATGTCGGCGGGCTGCTCACTGCGGGACTCAAGGAGCGGCTGAGCCCCGATCTGCGTATCCACGCAGCGACGCGCGAGGCCGAGTTCTGGCAGGCGCCCGACTTCTCCCACACCGACATGCCTGCGCCGGTGCCGCCGACACTGCGACGAGTAGCGACGCAGTTCCTCGACCAGTACCACGGCCAGCTCCGGACGTTCGAGACGGAGTACGAAGTGGCGCCGGGAGTCCTCGTCGCCCGCACCGGGGGGCATACTCCCGGACACAGCATCGTCCGGCTGGCGTCCGGTGGCGACGCATTGACGTTCGCCGGCGACGCCGTGTTCGCGCCGGGGTTCGACAACCCCGAGTGGCAGAACGGCTTCGAACACGACCCCGAAGAGGCTGCCCGCGTCCGGATTGAGCTCCTGCGGGAGCTGGCGGCGACCGGCGAGTCGATGGTGGCTACCCACCTTCCATTTCCGTCGGTCTGCCGCGTGGCGACCGCAGGCGACGTCTTCCGGTGCGTGCCCGCGACCTGGGATTACTGACCAGGCGTTGAACAGCGGCGGCGCGGGTCAGTCGTAGATGACGTCGAGCCCGCGCCGCGCAAGGTCGGCTATCGTGTCGCGCATCGTCTGCACCTGCTCGGGTGAATGGCCCACCCAATCGGTCAGCTCTCCGATGACCCTCACTGGTTCGCGGGTGCGGTAGGAGCGGGTCGGATTCCCTGGGTGCTTCTTGTCCGTCACGTTCGGGTCGTCCTCGAGCGGTCCCTCCGGTTCGACGAGGTAGATGCGCCCGGGGCCGTCGCCCGACGCGAGCTCCGCTCCCCACACCGCGGCATCGAGGGTTCGAGTGACGTACACATGGTTGGCCACCCGGTTCTCGTCGTAGTTCATCCGACGGCCAGGCACCAACACGTCGCCCACCGCAAGGTCTGCCTTGGTGCCGTGCAACAGCGCGCCCGACTCGTGCACGACGAAAGGCTCCGGCGAATTCATCTCAACCCCCTCAATACGTCTACTGAATACCACGAGCGCACCACCACCGGTGTGAGGTGACGGCGCGCTACGGCTGTACGGTGGCGACCGTGAATTTCACTCGTTTGTCTTCGGCCGCCGCCGTTGCATCTGTGGCCCCGCTCATCATGTTCGTCGCTGCGTGCGGCTCTGATACCGAAACGTCGTCGGCGACGACGTCCACGTCGGCCGCCGACCCGTTCAGCGCGCCGTCGATCGCAGAGACGGCAACCGAAGCCGCAACATGTCCATCGGCAGCTCCTGCAAGCGGCGGCGCACCCGAGTGGACCTTGCCGGGGGCCACCGGCAGCGTCGCGGTCACGGGTTCCACGGACAAGTCAGCACCGCTCGTCGACGTCACGGCGCCGTTCAGTGTGACCGAGACCCAGGTGCAGACGCTGCAACCGGGCGAAGGGCCCGTCGTGGCCGACACCGCCACCGTTTCGGTCTGCTACATGGGCGTCAACGGCCGTGACGGCACCGTGTTCGACAACAGCTACGAACGCGGCGAGCCCGTCGACTTCCCTCTCACCGGCGTGGTGAAGGGCTTCCAGAAGGCCATCGCAGGGCAGAAGGTCGGATCGACGGTCGGCGTCGCGATGACGTCCGCCGACGGCTACCCCGACGGCGAGCCCCGGGCCGGAATTGAGCCAGGAGACTCGCTCGTCTTCGCGATCAAGATCCTCAGCGCCAGCTGAGCTGGCGGACTAGCGCTTCAAGGATCCGGGCGGCCAGTCGTAGCCGATCTCGTCGCAGATCGGCGGGATGATGATGAGCGATCCGCGCGGGCTGCAGAACGGCATCCCCGCTGGCGGTGACAGCGGAGCCGGCGCCGGGCCCATCGGCGGTGGTGGAGGCGCAACCTGGTGCGGTACGCCCGACCACGGGTAGATCGTGCTCGAGCTGACGTCGACGATGCCCTCTGAGTTCCAGTACCAGTCGTGGCAGACGTTCCAATCCCAGCTCAGCACCTGGCTGCCCGGGATCGCCGGATCACCGGGACACCAGTGGGTGCATGTCATTCCGCCGGGACAGTTTCCGCCGGTGTAGCTGGGCCCCTCGGCGGCTGAGGTGCCTGCCCCCAGGGTCAGACCCGTTGCGGCTATGGCGCCTGCCATGACGGCGGCCGCCGCGAACCGTGAAGCTCGGCTCATTGGTTTCCTTCGATCTCCGCAGCGCCCCGATGGCGTCGCCTGTGGGCCCAGCAAACGCGGAGCGGCTGGCTACCGATCCCAAGAAACGGTCGATCATCGAGCCATATGTGCCGGTCGGCGCTCGTCCCACACCGGCTGGTCGGTCTCGCGGACGGTGCCGTCCGCGGCGAATACCAGGTAGCGGTCGAACTGGCGCGCGAACCATCGGTCATGCGTCACGGCGATGACGGATCCCTCGAATGCCGCCATCCCAGCCTCGAGTGCCTCCGCGCTCGCGAGGTCGAGGTTATCCGTCGGCTCATCGAGGAGAAGCATCGTGGCGCCGGACAATTCGAGCAGCAGGATCTGCACCCGGGCCTGCTGTCCGCCTGACAGGGTCTCGAATGTCTGTTCTGCCGCGCCGGCGAGCTCATACCTGTCGAGCACGCGGCTGGCCGCTTCGCGTGGCAGGCCATTGCGGTGTTCGTCGCCGCGATGCAGGACGTCGAGCAGGGTGCGTCCGAGGAGGTGCGGTTGCTCGTGTGTTTGGGCGAACCAGCCCGGACGTACACGAGCGCCGAGTCTCGCCGAGCCGGTGTGAGCGACGGTCCCCGGAGTGACATCGCCGACCGGTAGGTGCTCGCGCTCCGGATCGGTGCCGCCCGCTGCCAACAACCGCAAGAAGTGTGACTTTCCACTGCCGTTCGCGCCGAGAACCGCGACCCGCTCGCCGAACCAGATCTCCGCGTCGAACGGGCGCATCAACCCGGTGAGCTCCAGATCTTCACAGACGACCGCACGTTTCCCGGTACGGCCGCCCGTCAAGCGCATCGTCACGCGCTGCTTCCGCGCGACGGCTTGGGGAGGACCGGCGTCCTCGAATTTCTTCAGTCGCGTCTGCGCAGCCTGGTAACGGCTCGCGAGTCCGTCGTTGTAGGCCGCCTTCGTCTTGTACATCAGGACCAGCGCTTTGAGCTTCGCGTGTTCCTCGTCCCAACGCCGTCGAAGCTCATCGAGGCGTTCGAAGCGGGCGGCTCGGGCATCGTGGTAGGTGGTGAACCCGCCTGGGTGCGTCCAGGCCGTATTCCCCGCAGCGCCGAGCTCGACCGTGACGACAGCGGTCGCGGCCCTCGCAAGCAACTCCCGGTCGTGCGAGATGAACAACACTGTCTTCGGCGACTCGCGCAAGGCGTCTTCCAGCCACGTCTTACCGGGTACGTCGAGATAGTTGTCCGGCTCGTCGAGCAGCAGCACGTTGTCCGGGCCCCGCAGAAGTGCTTCCAGCACAAGGCGTTTCTGCTCTCCGCCGGAGAGCGACGAGACGTCGCGCCATTTCGACAACTCATAGGAGTCGTGCAGTGCCGCTACGGTCACGGTGTCCCACAGCACCTCGATGTCGTAGCCGCCGGCATCCGCCCAGTCAGCCAGTGCCTGTGCGTATTTCATCTGGAGTGGCTCGTCATCGGCATCCATCAGGGCCAGTTCGCAGGCGTCGACGGCCGCAGCCGCGTCGCGGACCCGCTTCGGTGCCGTTGCGAGCAGTAGGTCCCGTACTACGGATCGGTCGCGCACACTGCCGATGAACTGCGGCATGACACCGATCGCGCCGCTGGTGGTGACGGTGCCCGTCTGCATCGGGAGCTCGCCTGCGATCAGACGAAGCAGGGTGGACTTGCCTGCGCCGTTCGCTCCGACCAACGCGACGACGCCCCCGGATGGCACCCGAAAGGACACGTCGTCGAGCAGCGGTGTCCCGTCAGGCAACGCATATGACACCCGCGACACATCCAGGTGGCCCATGCACAAGATTTTGCCCTGTCAGCGCGGTGCGGTGCACCCGATTTTCCGTCAGGGCCGCAGCAGCGGCCGCAGGTCGTCGAGGCGGTCGAACAGATGCCAGATGTAGGACGACGACCCTTTCTGCCGATGCGCATGAAGATCGGCGAGTTCGGGATCGTCGCAGTAGCTGTCGAAGGCGTCCTTCGACTCCCATTCGACGAGGATCAGCACCTTGCGCGGCTCGATGTCTCCAAGCACCGACTCACGAAACTGCCCAAGCGCCACGACGCGTCCGCCGTGCTTGGCGACCTCTTTCGGTGACCGCTTCGAATACGCCAGATACTCGTCGCGGCTGGCGATATCGAAGAGGTTGAGCGCATATACCGTCACCCGGGCGACGCTACTCCCCCTGCGATAACGGAATCGCTGCAAGACATGGTCGTTGGCGGATCGATAATTGGATGGTGTCGGTCGTGTGGGAATGCGCTCGCGTCGAACAAGTTGTACGGCGCGCACGGTCTCTGGTTGCCGCCGACCCGCCGCCGCAGGGATCAAGCCCGCGGGACGACGTCCACACAGCGGCCGGAATGACGACGGCCTCGGCTCGGACGGCGGCAGATTTGTCCGGCGTTCTGGTCGATCGTCACCAGCTGTTCGCCGCGAAGAACGCCGTTTTACTCAGTGCAGCAGGAGATTCAGACACCGCCTTGCAATCGCACATGGACAGAGCCGCTGCGCTAGCCAGAACCGGTGCGCAGCGTCTCGACCTAGTCGCCGCTCACACGCGCGAGACCTTGCGTGCGGCTGCGAAGACTGCGGACGTCGTCCATTCGATCCGGCAGCAGGGTGCGGAACTGGCAACCCACATCAACTCGCTGCATTACGAGATGCCTGCTGCGCCATCACCGCCGGGTCCGACACTCCCCGCCGGGCCAGTTGTGTGGTGCTTGCGGCCGAACGGCACGTTCGGTTCCTATCGATGCTCGATCCTCTACCCCGATCTCACAGTCAGCACATATTGGAGTCCAACCGACGATACTCACGGCTAGTTGTCAGCATCAGCCGGTTAGGAGGAGGAATGAGCGGTCGAGCCGACGACTCCGCTGGTGATGAGCTGTATCAGTACGCCTTTCATATGGAGCCGCAGCTTCGAACCGATGGGGACGTGTGGACCGCGTCGTATCCCGGTTCGGATTGGTCGGTGTCAGGCCCGAGCCGAGACGAAGCCCTGCAACAATTGGGCGACGAATTCGTTCAACGGCAGAATTCAGGCGACGACCCACTTGCCTACGCCGACGATGTCTACCGTCGACACTTGCGCGAGCCGATCGACGGCATCTACGCCGTTGACAACGAGCTATACCGCCGCCTGATCGACGCGCCGGCAGAAGAACGCGAACGTGCGGTCAAAGAAGCGGAACGCAGGCGGAGGCTGGGTGAGCGTTACGCCCTGTCCGACTATCTGCGTGATCGAGAAGACGGAGAGTGAGCCGGGTCAGCCCTGCGGAACCTCGATGTCGGAGAACAGCACCCGAACACCGCCCGTGGACAGCCGAGCCATTGCCTCGAAGAACGCCCCCGCCTCCGGCGTGGTGACAGCCTCGCTCGCGGCGGCGTAATCCGGGTAGTAGAGGTCGATGCTGCGGTATGCGGGCGTCGGACTGCCGTCTTCCTTCGGCCACACTTTGGACGCCTCGAACCGGATGTGCCCCGGTATCTTGCGAGCAGCCTCCAGCTGTTCGGACTCGTATGCTGCTTCGAAGGCATCCGGGTCGGTGGGGTTGTCGTAAATGACCGTGATCTTGGTTTCGGACAATGGATTTCCCTTGCGTGCTGATGACAGAGCGGGCGGACGGTAATGCCCTTGCGATTATGCATCGATACACGCGAAGGCGCGCGGACTGCCGACCCGACTTGACGGGTCAGCCGTTCGGGCAGCTCGTCGTCGGGATGAACAGCGACCAGCACCATCCCGGCGGAAGCGGCGGCGTCAGGTTCGGCGGCGGCGGCGGAGGCGCAGGCGGCGCCTCGCCCTCGAAGATGTTGTGAGCCACATTGCCTTGCCCGCTGTAGACGTACCAGTACGTGTGGCAGACGCTCTCGTCCCAGACCACGGGGTAGACGCGCTTGTTGCCGGTCTCCACGGGCGGGTCACCCGGGCACCAGTGACACGGGCCCTCGGGGCTTTCCTCCGGGCATCCCGGCCACGCGCTCTGCGGGAACGGAGCCATCGGTCGGGCTTGGGCGGTGCCGCCGGCGAGGCCTGATCCGGCCATCGCGACACCTGCCGACAAGAGGGCCCCGGCGATCATTCGTCTGCGCTTGTTGGCACTCATTTCGTTGTCCCTTCGCTCGTCCCCGAACGCTGTACCTGCTATGTCGTCTCAGACGACGATGTTGTTGCGGCAAGTACACAGGGGCCGGCTTGCTACCGATCCCAAGAATCAGGCGGAGCCTGCACCGCCGGGCTCAGCCACAGGGGTCTGCCAGCGCTTGCGCCGCTCGTCGTCGGTCTGCTCCCACCACGTTGGCGAGCCCCGTTCGCCCAGCGCCACCTTGGCCGACTGCACTCCCGCGCGGGCTGCCGCCTCCCCCGCCGTTCCCTTCGTGCGACGCACCTCTCGGCGCCACGCCATCAGGATTCGGGTCAGCTCGGCCCGCCGATCTTCGGGTATCGCCGGATCGGTGGCGCGCCACCGGCGGCCGTTGATGATGATGTAGTGGCCGTCATCCGTCTTGGGCTGTTCGGTCATCCGCCGCTCGCAACGGCGTCGATCGCCCGGTAGATCCGCTGCTCGCTGACCGGACGCGGTGTGCCGAGCTGCTGGGCCCACAGGCTGACCCGCAGTTCCTCGATCTGCCAGGCGATGTCACGGATTTCCGTGGACGCCTGGCGGGCGGTCGGCAGTGCCCGCACCAGGTCGTCGAAGGCGTCTTCGACCGCGTGCACCTGCTGCATACGCTGCCGGTCGGCCTCGACTCCGTGCGGCAGTCGGGCCAGACGGCGTTCGATGGCGGTCAGGTAGCGGGCGAGGTCACCGAGATGGCTTCGGCCGGTGGCGGTCACGAATCCGGGTGAGAGAAGGCGGTCCAGCTGTGCGCGGATGTCGTCGATGGCATCGGCTTGGCCGGCTGACGGTTGGCCTGGCAGCAGCAGGTGCACTTCGTGCACGGCGGTAAGTACCTTCGCGACGCGGCCGACGATGTCGACGGTCGTCGCGGTGATCTTCGCAGATACCTGATCACGTAGTGCCGCGAAATCGCCGCTCGTCCAGACTGGTCCGGGCATCAGCGCGTCCGTCGCGGCATCGGCGCAGTCCTCCAGCAGGGCGGGCAGAGAACCATCGGGGTTGGTGCCGAGAGTCAGGCGTGTCCGGGTATCCAGCTGCCGCTCCGCCTGTTTGACGGGCGAGGCCACACTGAGCCGCAATAGCCGGCGGAGGCCGGGCGCCATTGCGCGATTCTGTTCGACAGATGTCGCAAACACCCGCACATCGACGGCGGCACCCGCGTCGACGAACGCCGGGTATCCCCTAACCGCGCGCCCACCAACGGTTCGCTCGACGGTGCGTGGAAGCTCGTCGAGATCGTCGGGCCAGTTGCGTAACCCGGTTCGTTCCAGCTCGCCACCGACCGCGTCCGCGACGGCACTCTGAGCCGTCGTCGCCAGCTTCTCCTGCAGATCGGTGAGGTCCTTGCCCCTGGCGACCTCTGAGCCGTCGCCGGACTCGACAGAGAATGTCACGCGGAGATGCGGCGGCAACTTGTCCAGGTCGAACGCGTCGATCGGCACCAGAACGCCCGACGCCCGACGCAATTCGCGCTGCAGTCCCTCCAGCAACGGCTCGGTGGACGGATCGATCCCCGCCATCACCGCGCGCGCCGTGTCGGGGGCGGGAACGAAGTTGCGGCGCAGGTTCTTCGGTAGTGAGCGGATGAGCTCTGTGACCAGTTCCTCGCGCAGTGCGGGCACTTGCCAGGCGAACTGGTCGCCTCCGAGACGTGCGAGCACGTCGATCGGAACGTGCACGGTCACGCCGTCGTCGACGGCGCCGGGCTCGAATCGGTACGTCAGGGGCAGCTCGACTCCGCCCGTCTGCCAGGAGTCGGGTCGGTCGGCGTCCGCCGTGTCTCCGGTGCGCAACAGGTCGTCGCGGGTGAACGTCAGCAGGTCCGGTGTCTTGTGACGCTGCTTTTTCCACCATGCATCGAAATGCTTTGCGGAGACGACATCTTCGGGAATGCGGCTGTCATACAGCGCATAGACGTCGTCGTCGTCGACCAGCAGATCGCGTCGTCGGGCGCGCTCTTCCAGCTCTTCCAGTTCATCGCGTAGTCGCGCATTGTCGCGAAAGAAGTGGTGCCTGGTCTGCCACTCCCCCTCGACCAGAGCGTGGCGGATGAAGAGCTCGCGGGCCAGAGGCGGATCGATCTGCGCATAGTTCACCCGGCGTCGTGTCACCAGCGGCAGTCCGTACAGCGTGACCCGCTCGTATGCCATCACCGCCCCGCGCGCAGCGTCCCAGTGAGGCTCGCTGTGTGTGCGCTGTACGAGGTGGGTCGCGACACGCTCGACTTCCTCCGGCGTAATCCGCGCGGCGGTTCGGCCGTAGAGCCTGCTGGTCTCGACGAGGTCGGCGACGACGATCCAGCGCGGCGGGCGTTTCGTGAGTACCGAACCGGGCGCGAGCACGAATTTCGAGTTCCGCGCGCCCTGAAATTCGCGGGAATCACCTTCGCGCATACCGACGTGCGATAACAGCCCTGCGGTCACCGCCGCGTGGACGCGGGCGGCGTCGGCCGGCTCGTCCTGCTCCCGAATGCCCATATCGCGGGCGATGCTGCGCAGTTGCCCGGTCAGGTCCTGCCATTCGCGGATCCGCAGATAGTGCAGGAACTCCTCACGGCACATCCGCCGAAACGAGCTGCCGGAACGCTCCTTTCGCTGCTCTCGCAGGTAGCGCCACAGGTTCAGGTATGACAGGAAGTCGGAGTTCTCGTCGGCGAAGCGGGCGTGCTTCTGGCGGGCCGCTTCCTCCTTGTCCGCGGGCCGCTCGCGCGGGTCCGGGATCGCCAGCGCGGCAGCCACCACCAGAATCTCCCGTACGCAGTTCTCGGACTCGGCCGCCAGGATCATCCTGGCCAGCCGTGGGTCGACGGGCAACTGGGCGAGTCTGCGCCCAAGCGGGGTGATCACGCCGTCGCTGTCGAAGGCGCCGAGTTCCTGCAGCAGCTGCACCCCGTCGCGAACGCTGCGCTGCTCCGGTGGGTCGAGGAAACCGAAGCTCTCCATGTCCCCGAGCGCAAGCGCCGCCATCTGCAGGATCACCGCGGCCAGATTTGTCCGCAGGATCTCGGGGTCGGTGTATCGCGGGCGGGAGGCGAAATCGTCCTCGGAGTAGAGCCGGATGCACACGCCCGGCGCCACACGTCCGGAGCGGCCCGCACGCTGTGCGGCAGAGGCCTGCGAAATCGGTTCGATGGGCAGCCGCTGCACCTTCGTCCTGCGGCTGTAGCGGGAGATCCGGGCTGTGCCGGGGTCCACGACGTAGCGGATTCCTGGCACGGTCAGCGACGTTTCGGCGACGTTGGTGGCAAGTACGACGCGGCGACCGGTGTGCGGGGCGAAGACTCGCTGCTGTTCTGCCGTCGGCAGCCGTGCGTACAGGGGCAACACCTCGGTGTGCTTCAGATGTCGCAAAGCGTCTGCGGTGTCGCGGATCTCGCGCTCGCCGGACAGAAAGACGAGTACGTCGCCGGGCGGCTCATGCTCCAGCTCGTCGATGGCGTCGATGATCGCTTCCGTCTGATCGCGCATCTCGGTGCGCACCACTTCCTGATCCGGATCGTCGGGATCGTCATCGTCTGATGACGAGACGGGCACTTCCAGTGGGCGGTAACGGATCTCGACGGGATAGGTGCGCCCCGACACCTCGACGATGGGAGCCCCACCGCTGAGTCCATTTTCGGCTCCGCCGAAGTGGGCGGCGAAGCGCTGCGGCTCGATGGTGGCCGATGTGACGATCACCTTGAGATCGGGCCTGCGCGGCAGCAGCTCGCGCAGATAGCCGAGAAGGAAGTCGACGTTGAGACTGCGCTCGTGGGCCTCGTCGAGGATGAGGGTGTCGTACCGCAGCAGCCGCCGGTCGCGCTGGATCTCGGCGAGCAGGATGCCGTCGGTCATCAGCTTGATCAGCGTGCGGTCGCTGACCTGATCGGTGAACCGCACGGTGTAGCCGACGGTCTCGCCCAGCGGTGTGCCCAGTTCGTCGGCGATTCGCTGACCGACGGTGCGGGCGGCCAGCCGGCGGGGCTGGGTGTGCCCGATGGTGCCGCGGATGCCCCGCCCGATGTCGAGGCAGATCTTGGGCAGCTGGGTCGTCTTGCCCGACCCGGTCTCACCGGCGACCACGACCACCTGGTGTGCGCGTATCGCGTCGGCGATCTCGTCCCGACGTTCGCTGACCGGAAGGTCGGGATACGTGATCGCGGGCAGCGCGGCCTGCCGGGTGGCGACGAGCGCTTCGGCCGCGATCACCTGTTCGGAGAGCCGCCGCAGGTTCTCGGGCTGTGCGCCGCGGAGACTCTTCAGCCGTCTGCCCAGCCGTGCGGCGTCGCGAACGGTCAGACCGTCGAGTCGCTTACGCAGGTCAGCGACGGATGGTTCGGCCACTGGAGAAACGATAGGCGTTATCCGCCCGCGGCCCATTTCTTGGCCTTGTCGAGCTCGTCGAGTCCGAACACGGCGAGCTCACCGGGCACCATCCATGCCATCGCGTGCGCAGCATGGGCGATCCACTCCTTGTCGGAGACGATCGCGATCCGCCGGAACGCGGAATGGTGCTCCAGCATCAGACCGAGGCCCATCTTGAGATCCTCGGCCAGCCCTCCTGCACTCAAGCCTGCGTAGTCGGAGTCGATGACCTCGACGATCCTGATCTCGCCCGATTGTTTGAGGTCGTCGAAAGCCGGCTTGAACCCACGAAGGTCGTCGCCACTCAAACGACCCGACACGCGGAACCCGGTCACTCCCTGCGGCAGATCTGTCAACACGTCAATCGGCATGGGCTCATTATCGGCCAGCCGGGACCCCAACCGGTCTAGTTCTGGCGCGGCGCCAACTCGGAGACGAACCTTTCGAGGAAGTCTGCGCTGCCGGTGCCCCCCGCCGGTCGGATGACGAACTTCGTCAGGCCGGCCTCGATGTATTCGTCCAGCCTCTTGTGCAGTGTCGCCCAGTCGGTCGCCACGAGCTCTGTCGGATCGAGATCGGGCCGGCGTTTGCGAATAGCCGCAAGGACCGGGGCGGGTAGGTCACCGTCGCCGACGGCGAGGTTGATTCCGTAGTGATCGGGCTCGATCTCACGCCCCGCCTTCCCCGCGGCCGTGATGATCGCTTCACGCGCTCTGCCCGCCTCGGCGGGAGTCAGGAAGCTGCCCAACCAGCCGTCGCCGAGAGCGCCGATCCGGCGGAAGGCGGCGTCCGTCGCTCCACCGATCCAGATATCCAGCGGCGGAGACGGTTTCGGGAGCACCTGCACGCCTCTGACATTGAAGAATTCGCCCGCGAAGTCGACGGTGTCATCTCCTAGTGCGATTCGCAGCAGTCGCAGCGACTCGTCGAAGACGGCCGCACGCTTACCGTCGGGAACCACGAAGAGGTCGCGCTCGGCGGGCAGCGCCGATCGCAGGCCGAAGACGGGAAGCACGCGTTTGGGTGCGAGCGCGGACAGCGAAGCCAGCTGCTTGGCGACCAGGACCGGGTGACGCCCCGGCAGCACCGCCACTGATGTGCCGACCTTCATTCGCGTCGTGCGCGCGAGCGTGAACGCCATCCCGACGAAGGGGTCGACCAGATCCGAATAGACCAGCTCGGAGAACCACAGCGAGTCGACGTGTGCTGATTCGAGGTAATCGACGATCTCGGCCAGCTGCTCGGGACCGCGGTCGGCCCCGAGCCCGACTCCGAAACGGACTTTCACGCGCGCCTCCTCGGCTTTGGCGGTGTACTCCACATCGCAACACGCGGTGGGCGCCGTTTGTGCCGAAGGCCAAGGATTCCGCGGGCGCAGGTTCTTATGCCGACGAATACGCTGTGTCCGTGGGATCTGTGTTGTCGGTGAACCTCGCACGCGTCCGCCCGAACCCCGATGCGCCGTCGAGGCGGACCGGTATCGACAAGGCGCCTGCTGATGACGAGGTCATGGTGCGCGCGCCAGGCCCGATGCGCGGCGGTCTCGGCAGCGGCCTGGTCGGTGACTCCATCGGCAACCAGAAGCTTCACGGCGGCGACGACCAAGCCGTCTATGCCTACGCGCGCGAGGACCTCGACCAATGGGAAGCCGACCTCGCACGTCCGCTCACCAACGGGATGTTCGGCGAGAACCTCACCACGTCTGGGATCGACGTCACCGAGGCGCGAATCGGCGAACGCTGGCGCATCGGCAGCGACGGGCCGCTGCTGGAGGTCTCCGCGCCCCGCACGCCATGCCGCACCTTCTCGGCGTTCCTGCAACTCGACAACTGGATCAAGACGTTCACCCGCGCGGCGAAACCCGGCGCGTACCTTCGGGTTTTGTCACCGGGCCCGGTGCGCGCAGGAGATGCGATTTCAATCGAGTACCGCCCCGACCACGATGTGACGATCGGTCTGGTATTCCGCGCCAAGATGTCGGAGCCGGATCTGCTTCCCCACCTGCTGAAGGCGGATGCGCTCTCATCTGAGCTCAAGGCCTACGCGCGTCGTCGTATCGGCGCGAACCAAGCCTGACGCCAAGGTGCCCGGCCGACGGTGATTTCGACCGGGCGCCCGCCCGACGGTTCGCGTCATAAGCGATCAGCTGCAGCCGCATTCATCGCAGTGCATGCCCCCGCCGCAGTGCGACGCCTTTGCGAAAGACGAACCGCTGCCGAACTGATCCTGACCTCCGCTGAACGCGCGGCTGCGGCGATCCCCGCACGGTGGACCTCCGACAACGGGACAACGTGGAATGCCGTCGATCCCGAGATGCTCGCCGCCGCCGGCGATCTGGCCGTCGCACTCGAGAGCGCCGGGCGCGTCGACCTCAAACGGGAACCACGACTACACGTCCGCGGCGACGGCGCCAGCGGCGACAACAACAACGGGATGGCGTTCCCGGCGATCCCTTTCGGCGGCGCGGTTTTCGGTCCCCAACCGCGTACCGCTCCAGATTTCTCGCGGCGCTTCGCAGGCAATTTCTTCGAGGCGATGGGGCCATGCCTGAGACGCGGACTCATCAGCAACATCACCGGTTTCCCGACGTCGACCAGCGCGCCCGTGGATGCGGTGGACCAGGAGACGGCGGCGGCCCAGCAGGTCGCCGAAGCGTACGGCGTGCCGTTCGTCGGTATCCGCGCAATGTCCGACGGGCCGGGCGACCCGCTGAACATGCCGGGCTATCCGTTCTCGTTCTTCGTCTACAAGCAACTCGCGGCGGGCTCCGCCGCGATCGTCACAGAGGCTTTCCTGCAGAACTGGGACGACGCCTGACACGACGCGGAGACAACTTGGGATCGGTAGCGGCCGCCGGGTCATTGACTTGTATGCACCACCGACGCCGCAGGGCGTCGAGAAGAAGGAGCACGCCATGAATACCAGAACCAACCACAGGAGTTCTGTCACCGCAGCTCTCGGCCTGGCCGTCGTGGGCGCGGCGGCATCGGTGCTGCTGTCGCTGAGCACGGGAATCGCCCACGCGGGAGAGTTCGACCCGCAGCCTGACCCGCCAGGACAGTCGCGAGGATTCAACCCGCAACCCGAGCCGCCTACCAGGCACTTCGAGAAGTTCACCCCTTCGCCGGCGCTGAATCCGCCGCCCGGGCTGAAGACGACGAACCTCAGCCACTGATCCCGGGCTGGTTTCGCTGGGGCCCGTTTCGGGAACTACGCATCAGCGGCTCGGCAAAGGCCGGGCGGATGAGCGTATACGGGGGCCAGTCACGCCATGGGGTTCGTCGAGTTCGTCTCGGACCGTTGGCCGGTTTTGTCGTTCCTCGCCTATCAGCACATGAGCCTCGTGGTTCAGACGCTCGTGCTGGCCACCGTGATCGCCCTCGTCATCGGGGTGTTGATCTACCGTTCGCCGATCGGCGTCTCGATCGGAAACAGCGTCACCGCCGTCGGTCTGACGATCCCGTCCTACGCACTACTCGGTGTCCTGGTCGGCATCGTCGGGCTCGGTGTCGTGCCCTCGGTGATCCTGCTGGTGTTCTTCGGTATCTTCCCGATCCTGCGCAACGTCGTCGTCGGGCTCAACGGTGTCGACAAGACCCTCATCGAGTCGGCACGCGGTATGGGAATGAGTAGGTTCGCCACTCTCCTACGCCTCGAATTACCCCTTGCGTGGCCGGTCATCATGACCGGCGTCCGCATCTCTGCGCAGATGTTGATGGGTATCGCCGCGATCGCGGCTTATGCCCTCGGGCCTGGCCTCGGCGGCTACATCTTCTCCGGCATCTCCCGCATGGGAGGGGCCAACGCAACCAACTCCATCGTCGCCGCGACGGTGGGCATCCTGATATTGGCGGTCATCTTGGACACGGTTCTGAACTTCGTCACCCGTCTCACCGTCCCTAGGGGGATTCGTGTCTGAATCGGAAACGACTGGCAGCGCCAGGATTCTCCTCGATGGCGTGACGAAGCGGTACGACACGCAGAGCCAGCCCGCCGTCGACGACATCACCATGGAGATCCCCGCGGGCGAGATCGTCATGCTCGTCGGACCTTCGGGTTGCGGCAAGACCACCACCATGAAGATGATCAACCGGCTCATCGAGCCGACGAGTGGACGAATCCTCATCGGTGACGACGACGTGACCAAGCGCGACCCTGACCAACTGCGGCGCCACATCGGCTACGTCATCCAGGGCGCAGGGCTGTTTCCGCACCTGACCGTCGGTGACAACATCGCGATCGTGCCGCGGCTGCTGAAGTGGGACAAGAAGCGCACCGCTGCCCGCATCGATGAATTGCTCGATCTTGTCAGCCTCGATCCTTCGCAGTACCGGGATCGCTACCCGCGCGAACTGTCGGGCGGACAGCAGCAGAGAATCGGTGTCGCGCGTGCGCTGGCCGCCGATCCGCCCGTGCTGCTGATGGACGAACCGTTCGGCGCCGTCGACCCCATCACCCGTCAACGGCTGCAGGACGAGCTGCTTCGGCTCCAAGAAGAGTTGCGCAAGACCATCGTGTTCGTCACACACGACTTCGACGAAGCCGTCAAGCTCGGCGATCGGATCGCGATCCTGCAGACCGGCTCGAAGATCGTGCAGTACGACTCCCCCGAGCGCATCCTCGCCGAACCCGCCGACGACTTCGTGCGCGGCTTCGTCGGCGCGGGCGCCGCGCTCAAGCAGTTGACCCTCACCAGAGTGCGCGATGTCGACCTGCATGAGGCCGCAGTGGCCCGGGTAGGCAGCGACCCGGCCGCCGCCATCGCAGCCGCGCGGGCCCTTGACCGCGAGCACGTCATCGTTCTCGACGACCAAGGCCGGCCCCAACGGTGGTTGTCGCTCGTCGATCTCGAGCAGGCGGACGCGCTCGGCAACGTCGCTCGCGATGAGGACCTCGAGGTCGTCAACGTCGCATCGACGCTCAACGACGCTCTCGACGTGATGCTGACATCGTCGCACGGCGTCGTGGTGGTGACCGGCAGGCGCAACAGCTACCAGGGTGTGATCCGGGTCGAGACCATCATGGACGCGATGGGCGACCTTCGTCGCAGCGAGCAACCGACGGGGACTGCTTCGTGACATTGGTCAGCGCCGAACCCGACACTGCCGCAGGCGGTTCCGAGTCGGGTGACACGAGCGGTCGATCCGGCCTGCACCGGCTGGTGCTTCAGCCGGTGCTCTGCCTGCTGGTGGTGGCCGGTGCCCTTCTCTTCGTCAACGGTGCTGACGTGTCGGAGACCGAACGGCGTTCGCTCGCGGTGTCGCAGCTGCTTACTCTGCTGCGCGAGCACATGACCATCAGCCTTGCCGCCACCCTGCTCACGTGTGCGGTTGCGATTCCGCTCGGAATCGCGTTGACCCGCGGGCGGTTTCGCCGCTACTCGAAGCCGATCATCACCGTGGCCGGCTTCGGTCAGGCGGCACCGGCAATCGGACTGATCGCGCTCGGAGCCGTGCTGTTCGGGATCGGCGCGGTCGGCGCGGTCGTCGCGCTCACCGTCTACGGCGCGCTGCCGATCGTCGCGAACACCGTCACCGGCCTGGATGGCGTCGACCCGCGGCTGGTCGAGGCGTCTCGCGGCATGGGGATGTCGTCGTGGTCGACGCTGTTCCGGATCGAGCTTCCGCTGGCGCTGCCCGTGATCGTGGCCGGCGTCCGCACCGCACTCGTCCTCATCGTCGGCACTGCCGCTCTCGCTTCGTTCACGGGCGCGGGTGGTCTCGGACAGCTGATCACCACGGGCATCAAGCTGCAGCAGACGGTGACGTTGGTCGTCGGTGCCGTCTTGGTGGCCGCGCTTGCACTGTTCATCGACTGGTTGGCGCGGGTGGCCGAGATCGTCGCCGCGCCGAAGGGGCTCTGAGGTCATGACCGTCATGCGACGCAGACGCGCACTCGCGATGGCAGGTGTGTTGGTGGCCGGACTGGTTGCGGGATGTGGCCTGCAGTCGGCCAGCGGGGCCATCCTCGAGGCGCGACCGGGCTCGATTCAGCATTACGACTCGCTCAAGGACGTCAAGCTGACCGTCGCCGCGAAAGACTTCACCGAACAACTGATCCTCGGAAACATGTTCTCCACGGTGCTCGCCGCGGCGGGCGCTGAGGTCACGAACCTTTCCAACATCCCAGGCAGCTTCGGCGCGCGGCACGCGATGACGAGCGGGCAGGCCAACATCTCACCGGAGTACACCGGGACCGGTTGGATCAACTACCTCGGCAACGAGAATCCGGTGAAAGGTGAAGAGGCGCAATACCTGGCGGTCAAGGAAGCCGACGCCAAGAACGGGTTGACCTGGCTGCCGCCCGCACCGATGGACGACACCTACGCGTTCGCGATCCGCGAGTCCGAAGCTCAACGGCTGGGAATCAGCAAGCTGTCGGACCTCGCCAAACTCGACAAATCCGATCTGACCTTCTGCATAGAAAGCGAATTCGCCAACCGCAACGACGGATTCGTGCCGATGCTCAAGACATACGGGCTGACGCGGGAAAAGCTGGGGCGGGTCACCAACCTGGACACGGGCGTCATCTACACCGCCACCGCCGACGGCCAGTGCAATTTCGGCGAGGTGTTCACCACCGACGGACGCATCCCCGGCCTGAAGCTGAAAGTTCTCGAGGACGACAAGGCGTTCTTCCCGCACTACAACCTTTCGGCAGTGGTCAACTCCAAGGTGCTCGAGGACAATCCGGAGATCGCCGCCATATTCGCGCAGTTGAACCCGAAGCTGACCAACGAGGTCATGCTCGACCTGAACGCCAAGGTCGACACTGGTGGAGAAGATCCCGCGATCGTCGCGCGCGACTGGTTGGTCAAAGAAGGCCTGCTGACCTAGGCACGTTTGGCGCGAAGCGCTTGTTTGCGGTCAGCACGCCGCGACACTACTGACAATGTGGGTCGCTGCACGGCTGACAGAGGAAGCCCATGATGGACGGTATGGAGTCGACCCGGCTGGATCGGTGGTTGTGGGCAGTCCGGCTGACAAAGACCCGACCCGATGCCGCTGCGGCCTGCCGTGGTGGACACGTCCGGGTCAACGATCGGCAGGCAAAACCGTCGACGACGGTGTCGCCCGGTGACGAGGTGCGAGCCCTCGTTGGAAGCACGATGCGGATAGTCGAGGTGGTACGGGTGATCCAGAAGCGGGTCGGCGCTGCCGACGCCGTGACCTGCTATCTCGACCGAACGCCCCCACCGCCTCCCACTCCCGTCTCGGTGGCGCCCCGTGATCGCGGTGCAGGGCGGCCGACCAAGCGGGACCGTCGACTTCTGGACAAGTGGCGCGCAGGCCTGCGCTGATAGTGCAGCGGGTCCTACAGTCGTGACGTGGCGCAGACCAGCCCGGCCGGGGACACCATCCAGCTTGCGGCCGGTTTCGTCGGAGACACGGTGGGCCAGCTCGAGCGGCGCATTCACGCCCGCTTCGGCGAGCGCGGTCTCACCAAGGCCGCGCGTGACCTCGGCACGCTCGTCGTCCGTGTCCAGGAGGAGGCCGGCCAATCTCGCGATCGGCTGAGGCGTATGACGATGAGCGCTCGCATCGCGAGCGTCACCATCATTGCCGCCACGATCATCGCGCTCGCGGTCAGCCTGCGTTCGGCGGTCGTCGACGGGCTGGCGAACACCGCCGATTGGGTGCCGCTCGTTGAAAGTGTCGTCAACGACCTGGTGTTCGCGGCGATCGCGGTCGTGTTCCTGTGGGCGTTTCCCGAGCGGCTGGAGCGCCGCTCGCTACTGCGCCTCCTGCACCGGTTGCGCTCGTTTGCCCACGTCATCGATATGCATCAGCTCTCGAAGGACCCGGAGCAGGTCAGCCCGATCTACACCCCGACCGCGGCGAGTGTCTTGCACGGCCTGGACGCCGACCAGCTCTACCACTACCTCGACTACTGCTCGGAGATGTTGAGCTTGACGGCCAAAACGGCGGCGCTGTGCGCCGAACACAGCACAGACGGCGTCGTGCTCGAGACGATCTCCACGATCGAGAACCTGACCACCGACCTGTCGAACAAGATCTGGCAGAAGATCTCGCTTCTGCCCAGGTGACTCCCGGTTGACTAACTGAAAAACAGCGCCACGGCCGCAAGCCGGCAGCCCGCGGGTTAGGCTGGTCGCGGTCGGTCGAGAGGTTCGGAGAGCTTAGATGGTGAATGTGAAGCGCGGCGTCCTGGTTTTCGCGTCCGCGGTGGCCTTCGTCGCGGCGCCGTTGGTGGTCGCGGCCCCGGCCTCTGCAGACTGCCCCTGGGGCACCAAGCCGACCCGTTTCGATGGCGTCTGCATCAGCGGCGCAGGCGGCGGCTCCGCGCCGATCATTCCCGTTCCTCCGCCACCTGGTGGCGGTGCGAAGATCGTCAACAACCCGAACGGGTTCGACACGGTCAACGGCGTTCCCTGCACCCCCGAGCACTACGGGGTCTGCTACGGAATGGCCCAGAACGGCTGATCCAGCCGGTCACATCTGGCTCGCAGACGAGCCTATTCACAACCGGTACCGCCTTCCGACGGCGGCCAGGAATCTGTCGCACAGCCAGCGCATCTGATCGACAGATTCGTCCCGGCCGAGTTTTCGCAGCACGAAGTCTTTCTACAACATGAGGTCAGGGTCGCGGATCGATGAGGTCCCGAAACCTTGCTGCCGGATAGACCGACGCGCCTGCGACCCGAATCCGTTCGGTCAGTTCGCTATCCGATGTCACCACGGTCAGGCTCTGCGGATCGTGATCTGCCTGCACGAGTCGCACGATTTCGTCATCCGCCGAGTTGGCTGCGGCCTGCGGCGCATGCGCTATCTCGATCACCGACGAGTTGATCGGCGGCGACGGAGGCCGCTCGAACACCACAGTCACGCGGTGCTCGGTCGACGCCCATTGTTCGAGCCGGTCTACGAGCGTGGCCATCGCGCTCCCCCGGTCCTTCCACCAGCCGTCCGGCCTGCTGCCGATGACGTTCATCGCATCGACGATCCAGCGCTGAGTCATTCATCGCCCAGTACGGCGGCAAGCTGGTCCGCGGTGAGTGTCCAGCCGCTGTCGAAGCTCTCGAATTCCTCTGGGGGAAGAAGGGAATGCTCGATCGACATCAGGGTTTCGTCGTCACCGACCGGCGAGAACGCGACGTTGACGATGCTCTCCCTTGTGGGGTCCTGCCAATTGGAGTTGGTCCATGTGAAGCGCAGCAGATGTGGACGGTCGATGGTCATGAACTGGCCGGTGATCAGGACCCTGGTGCCCGAGTCGTCGACATCGAAGCGCACGATCCCGCCGACGTGCGGTTCGACCGTGACGTCGAGCACCTGAACAGGACGGGGACACATCCACTCCTGCAATGACTCCCGGTCGAGCCACTCGTCGAACACCACGTCCGGAGCAGCGGGCATGACGCGCTGTACGCGAACGGTCACCGCTTCGGTCATCGCCGAGATCCCTTCCTGCGCAGTCGCGCCGACAGCGCATCCGCCCGAGTCGACCAGAAATCCGTCTGCTCGGTCATCCACTGCTGGGCCATCGTCAATCCGTCCGGTCGAAGGGAAAGCCAGTGCTCGCGGCCGCGTACGTCGCGCTGGACAAGGCCGGCCGCCTCCAGAACACCGATATGGCGCGAGACGCCGGCGAAGGACATCGGCAGCGGAGCGGCCAGGTCGGAGATGCGGGCGTCACCCTGCCGCAGCGTCTCCAACAACCAACGTCGAGTCGGATCGGCGAGCGCGCCGTATGCGCGGTCCAGGACCTGATCTTCAACCATATTGTTGACTATAACGACCGCCCGTGATGTGCTGGACCAAAGTTGTTCAACTGAGATGTTGAATGATTGAACGATGTCCCGGCGATAGGAGATTGCATGCAGACACCTCCGATTGTGTCGGCGCAGGAGTGGGACGCTGCGCGGCAGGAGATGCTCGTCAAGGAGAAGGAACACACAAGGGCGCGCGATGCGCTTGCCGCGATGCGCAGGCGAATGCCGTGGACAGCGGTGGAGAAGTCCTATGAGTTCGACGGTCCCGACGGCAGAGTCGGCTTGCTCGACCTGTTCGGTGGGCGACGCCAGCTGATCGTCTACCGCGCATTTGTCGACCCGGATGTGCACGGATGGCCCGACCACGGCTGCGTCGGTTGCTCGTTGATGGCCGACCACATCGGCAACCTCGGCCATCTGAACGCGCGCGACACCACACTCGTCTACGCATCCCGTGGTTCGCAGGAAGATCTGTCACGGATCAAGTCGCGGATGGGCTGGAAGCACCCGTGGTACACCATCGTGCCCGGTCCGGACGGCGCGTTCGACTCTGATTTCGGCGTGGCGGAATGGCATGGCACCAACGCGTTCATCCGCGACGGCGACCAGATATTCCGGACCTACTTCATCGACAGCCGCGGCGACGAGGTGTTCGACAACACCTTCCACTTCCTGGACATGACCGCGCTGGGCAGGCAGGAGACCTGGGAGGACTCCCCCGAGGGTTATCCGCAGACCAAGCCCTACGAATGGTGGCGCTGGAACGACGATTACGCCAGCAACGACTCCTCGCCCAAACAGTGACCGATCCACGCGAAGCCGCCCGCATCTATCAGAGGTCCCGCGAGCGGATAACCGCGATGGTGTCCGAACTCGACGACGCCGGATTGAGCACAACGGTCGCAGCCTGCCCGGGTTGGTCGGTGCGAGACGTGGTGGCTCACCTGGCGGCGGTGGCCGACGACATCGGTGCGGGACGCCTGACCGGGGCACCAAGCGCTGCGGAGACCGAAGCGCAGATCGCCCGCTTCGACGGTTGGGGGCTGCCCGACATCGTCGCGACATGGAGCCGCGCAGCCGGCGATCTCGACCGTCTCGCCGACAACCAGGGCCTGGCCCCGCCCGTCGGCGACGTCGCCAGCCATGAGCATGACATTCGGGCCGCATTGAACGTGCCGGGCGCCCGTGACTCCGACGCGGTGATGTACTCATCGGACCGACTCCTCTCCAACCTTCGGACGCCGATGCCGCTGCGCGTGGCCGTGGAGGACGCGGAGTACCGGAGTGGCCCGAACGAAGGCCCTGAATTGCACCTTCGCACTACACGATTCGAGGCGCTGCGCTGGCGAACCGGCCGACGCAGCCGAAGCCAACTCGCCGCGATGGACTGGTCGGGCGACCCTGCTCCGGTTCTCGACCACCTCTACATGTTCGGCCCGGCCGAAACCGACATCGTCGAGTAGCCGAAAGGAGGGACCATGAAAAACGATTCGCCACACCGTGATTCGGTGAACTCCGCACCAAGTCCGGCCACTGTCGACCGGGCGACCTTCGAAGCCGAAATCGACGGCCTGCGGGTCCGCGAGAAGGAGCACATCCGGCAGGGCGACGACATCGCCGCTGCGCGCAGGCGTCTGCCGATGGTGGAGGTCGACGCCAACCTCGAGCTGATGGGACCCGACGGGCCGGTCACCCTGCTGGACGCCTTTGACGGACGTCGACAGCTTGTCGCCTATTTCTTCATGTGGAACCTCGGACAACCCGCGCCCGGTCAGTGCGAAGGGTGCACGTGGGTCACCACGCAGGTCCAGGAGTTGTCTTACCTTCACTCCCGCGACATCACCTATGCCGTCTTCTGCCAGGGACCATTCGACGAAAGCGCCCGCTACCGCGACTTCATGAGCTGGGACGTGCCGTGGTACTCAGCGGTGCCCTCCCTCCACGAACTTCTCGTCGGTCGCGTCGCAGGCATGATGCACATCGTCTGCTATCTGCGCGAGGTTGATCGCGTCTTCGAGACCTACTGGACGACGCGGCGGGGCGTCGAGGCAATGGACTACAGCCTCGCACTGATGGATCTCACCGCATACGGACGCCAGGAACCATGGGAGGACTCTCCTCCCGGCTGGCCGCAGAATTGGATCGTCGACGGCTCCAACACCAGAATCGACGGAAGGCCCATCCCCCAGTGGTCGCGTCTCGAGGCGGGTCGATCGGACGACCTCGGCGGCTAGCGTCGCCGCGCTCCAGGTCGAAATACTCTCACCGCGCTGGAAATTCAGTCACTTCGCAGTGTGGATCCAGCCCCACCGCAGTCTGTGCATTTACTTTGAGCCGACTCGGAGAGGAAAGGTGCAGCGAGGATGAAGACAATGAAGGTTCTGTTGGCGGCGATCGGCGGCGGCGCGCTGGTCTCGTTGGGTGCGGTGGGAATCGCGATCGCACAGGGCCAGGTCCAACCCGCGCAGGTCGTGAGTTCGGGCACCATGAGCATGGGCCAGACGAGCACACAGGTGACACCCCCGTCGACACCCGACACCGCGGTCGCGCAGCCCGCGGTCAAGGCGGGGAGTTAGCCGCTAACCCTCGACAACGCGGATGACCGTCTTGCCGGTGGCACGCTGAGCGGGATCGAACGCACTCGGCGCCTCGGCGAGAGGAAACACGGCTCCGACAACGGGATTCAACACACCGTCGCGAAGCCTCTTTTCGAGTTCGGCGAGCTGTGCGCGGTCGGGTTCGACGATGAAGAACACGGTGCGTCCGTTGTGTGGCTGTACCCTCGGCGGCTCCGCGATCGTGACGAGTGTGCCGCCCGGACGCACCAGTTGCGCTGAGCGGTCCAGAATCTCGCCCCCAAGGACGTCGAAGACCACATCCACCTGGCCGATGTCCTCGAGTCGGTCCCGCTGTAGGTCGACGAACGTATCGGCCCCAAGGCCAAGCACCGCTTCCCGGTGATTCGTCCTGCCGCTTCCGATCACACGCGCTCCGGCCTCCCGCGCCAGTTGCACCGCTAGGGAACTGACGCCACCAGCCGCACCGTGGATCAGCACGGTCTGGCCTGCGGCGAGGTGTCCGTGGTCGAAGAGGCCCTGCCACGCCGTCAAGCCCGGCATCGGCAGCGCGGCCGCCACCAGATGGTCGATTCCTGGCGACAGCGGAGCGAGGTTGCGCGCTTCCACCGCAACGTATTCCGCGAGTGTGCCGTTGCGGGCCCAGTCGGTGAGTCCGAAGACCCGCTGGCCGACCTCCAGACCCGTCGTGCCATAACCCAACTCGGCAACGACGCCGGAAACCTCGTGGCCGGGGATGGTCGGCGTTCTGTCCCGCCCTGCCCTGTCGGTCCAGGTGCCCGGCCACTCGAGCTCGTCGGGGGTGAAGGCGGCCGTGTGCACCGCGACGATGACGTCGTTCTCCGCCAGATGCGGATACGGCATCTCGGCCAGCGCGAGACCGGCGGTCCCCGCGTCGCGGTCACTCGCTACGACTGCTTTCATCGGACATTCCCGTTCGGGTTCGGCTTGCGACGGAGATGATCGCGCGCCGCGATCTCCTCCGGTTCCAGCATGGTGATCATGTCAACGCCGGGCGCGCAGATACACACCGCGACGAACCGGCTCCAGCGCTCCGGCTCCAGGTTCACCGCCTGGTAGTGCACCACATCGCCGCCGGGCTCCCAGAACGCCTCGCCCGCGGCGATTTCGCGGGGCGCCTCGCCCTCGATTTCGAACAGCATCCGACCCTGGAGCATGTAGCCGAATACCGGCCCGGAATGCCGATGCGGCGCCAGTCCGGCGTCTGCTGGCGGGAGTTCGACGAGCTGCGTCATGGCATGCGCTCCCGAGGGAATTCGCGGAGGGGTGACCTCGAGGAGATCGGCGATCTTGGTGTTTCCTGCGGCAATCATGCTCCCATGACACCAGCGTTCAACCATCACGTCCAACGAATGATTTCGATCTGTTTCATCTATTGATTCGATAGGTTGTCGCCATGGAACTGCGCCAGCTGGAGTACTTCATCGCGGTTGCGAGCGAGATGAACTTCTCGCGGGCCGCTCAGCGCGTTCACGTCGTTCAATCGGCGCTCTCGACATCGGTCGGCAAGCTGGAGAAGGAGCTCGGCGTCGAACTGTTCGATCGGTCCAGACAGCAGATCAAGATCACGCCCGCAGGCGAGTTGTTTCGCGAGCATGCGCGGCGAGTTATTCAGACCGCCCGACTGGCCAAGGACTCGATGAGCGACTACCGCGGTGAGCTGACTGGCACCGTGGATCTCGGATCGCTTGTATCGTTCGGCAGGCTGAACGTGGCGAAAGTGCTGGGAGAATTTCACCGTCGCTACCCGTGCGTTCGAATCCGGTTGCGGCAGAGCCAAACCGGCTCGATGGCATACCTGTCGGCGATCGGCGACGGATCGCTCGACCTCGCTTTGGTGTCCTCCCCCAGTCGCATCCCGTCCCGTGTCGAGATGCGGCTGCTTGCCGAGGAGCCGATGGTGTTCGTCTGTCGACCCGGTCATCGGTTGGCGCAGCGTGACGATGTGGCTATCACCGATCTCGCCGAGGAAGACCTCATCGGCTTCCCGGTCGAATTCGGGCTGCGCCGCCTGGTCGAGGACGCTTTCGCCGCCGCGGGCACGACCGCCCGCACACCGTACGAAGTCGCACTCGAATATTCGGTCGGCGCGGATCTGGTGCGAAACGGACTCGGCAGCATCTTCATGCCTGCGAGCGAGGCGGAGCGCTTCGGTGATCTTCGTGCGATCACCGTTCGCCCTGCCGTGATGTGGAGGATCCATCTCGCGTCGGCGCCGCAACTCGGCCCCGCGAGCGCGAAGCTCGCCGAAATGCTCGTCGAAGCGGTCAGCGCGCCCCGCGGATGAGGCGACCGGGACGGGCGCCGGTGTCGACGCCGTCGCGACGCGTCACGACCCCGTTCACGATCGTCGCGGAGTAACCTGACGCCCCCTGGACAAGACGCTGACCACCCGCGGGCAGGTCGTAAGCCATCCGCGCGGGGTGCAGTGTCAGTGCGTTCATGTCGATGACGTTGACGTCGGCTCTCTTCCCGACCTCGATGACACCGCGATCGGAGAGTCCGAACAGCTGCGCGGTGTCGTGAGACTGCTTGCGCACCACGAATTCCAGCGGGAGCTTGTCGCCCCGGTGGCGATCCCTGGCCCAGTGCGTCAGCAGGAACGTGGGGTACGAGGCATCGCAGATCATGCCGCAGTGCGCGCCGCCGTCGGAGAGGCCCGACACCCCGGCGGGGTGAGTCAGCATCTCCCGGATCGCGTCGTGATTGCCGTAGTAGTAGTTGTAGAACGGCAGCATCAGCATGGCGCCCGCATCGGCTTCCAACATCAGGTCGTACAGCGTGGCCAACGGGTCCTCGCCACGTTCTGCGGCGATCTTCTCGACGGCCCGATCGGGGGTCGGCTCGTAGTCGGGAGGATCGCCGAGCGAATAGAGGCGGCCCAGCGAGTACTGTACGAGCGCGAACATGTTGTCGAACAACAGTTTTGGATCAGGCGGCAGATCGTCCTCGGCGAGAATCGCCGCTTTGACCGCGGGCTCGGCCAGGCGCTGCGCCAACTCCTCGCGGCTGCACTCGGCCTTCAGTCGACGGAAGGTCGGACGATGGGTGAACGCATGGTGGCCGGGGAAGCCGAACAGCATGCCGAACGGTCGCGCGGCGATCTGGGGATACAGCTCACTGCCTGCTGCATGCGCCGCTGCGGAGATGTCGAGTTGTTCGCGCCAGAGGTCGGGCGCCGCGTCGACCTGGATCATGCCGAACGAGATCGGACGGTCGATCTCCGCGCCGAGGCGCTGCATCCACTCCAGCTCTTTCTTCGGCGCGATGATGTCCTCGCCCGCGACGCCCTGTGGCGCAAGCTCGAAGACAGCCCGCCCGCCTGCGGCCATCGCGCGGCCGAGGCCGAACAACTCATCCTCTGCGGCATAGGTGCCGGGAACCGGTTCGCCGTCGATGGCCCGGTGACCGATCGTCCGTGATGTCGAGAAGCCGAGTGCGCCCGCCTCGATTCCCTCCTGCACGATGCGGGCCATGGCGGCGATGTCCTCGGGTGTGGCCGGCTCGTTGCGGGCTCCGCGGTCACCCATCGCATAGGCGCGAACGGCACCGTGGGCGATCTGGCTGCCGACGTCGATCGCGAGATCGTGCTTCTCGATGACGTCGAGGTACTCCGGGTAGCTCTCCCAGCCCCATGACATGCCTTCGGTGAGGGCGCTGCCTGGAATGTCCTCGACCCCCTCCATCAGGCCGATCAGCCATGCCTCTGAGCCCGGCCGGACCGGCGCGAAGCCGACGCCGCAGTTGCCTGCGACGACGGTGGTGACGCCGTGCCCGCTCGACGGTTCCAGCAGGCTGTCCCAGCTGACCTGTCCGTCGTAGTGGGTGTGGATGTCGACGAAACCCGGCGCGACGATTCTGCCCGCAGCGTCGATCGTTTCGGCCGCATCGCCTTCCAGCGGCGGGTCGCCCGCACCCCGACGGCGGATCTCGACGATTTTGCCGTCCTTGATCGCCACATCGGCGGAGAACCGGTCCGCGCCCGTCCCGTCGACGACGGTTCCGTTTGTGATCTTGAGGTCGAACACGAGTACTCCCTAAAAACTGGGTGTCAGCCGCTACCGTGGGTCAATGTAACACCGTTACAGACCGCTGGCGCCGGATCTTCGAAGGGCCAATCGTGACGCATACAGTGCAGGCCGGCACCGCCGCCGGCACCCCCGCCCCCTCTCGCAGAGACGACGCCATCGGACCGCCGCCCGCCAGGCCGACGCTGGTGCCCGCCGACCGCTACCGCTCCCCGGCGTTCGCGCAACTCGAGGTCGACCGGATGTGGCCGAAGGTGTGGCAACTCGCATGCACCGTCGACCACGTCGCCGAGGCCGGCGACTACTTCGAGTACCGCTGCGGTCCCTATTCGGTTCTTGTGGTTCGCGGCGACGACGGTGAGCTTCGCGCCTTCCAGAACGTATGCCGACACCGGGGCAACTCACTGTGCAGTGGCGCCGGTTCGGAATTGCGGGAGTTGAAATGCGGATACCACGGATGGACGTGGGATCTGTCAGGGGCGCTCAAACGAGTCCCCAACCGAAAGGGTTTCGGTGCGCTGCACATGTCGGAATTCCCTTTGCTCGCAGCGAGAGTCGACACGTGGGAGCGACTCGTATTCGTCAACCTCGATGTCGAGGCGATGCCGTTGAGCGACTGGCTCGAGTCGGTGCCGGAGGATATTGCGTGGTGCTCGCTGGGCGACTTCCGCTGCTACGCCACCATCACCGTCGAAGTCGACGCCAACTGGAAGACGATCGCGGACGGCTTCAGCGAGACCTATCACATCCAGACGCTTCATCCAGAGCTGCACAGGTGCATGGACGATGTCTATGCACCACAAGTGATCTGGGGGCGCACCGGCAAATCCGAGCAGGTCTACGGCATACCGAGCCCGCAGATCAAGGAGCCGCTCACCGATGCGGACGTATGGGATGCCTACGTGACGACTCAGGGCGCGCTGATGGGGGTCGCCGACGGCACCCCTGTCCCGGCCGATCGCCTGCCCGGGCAGTCGATCTCCGACGTGATCGCAGAGAAGACGAAAGCCTTCGCCAGCGGCCGTGGCGTCGACTTGAGCTGGGCGTCGACCGATCAGGTGATGCGGTTACATCAGTACAACGTCTTCCCGAACATGTCGCTGCTGACCAACGCCGACCACATGACGGTGCTGACAGCGCGCCCAGGGCCCGACCCGGATCGGGGCGAGCTGGTGATGGTCCTGTGGACACGGATGGCGCCGGGAGCGCCGCGGATCAAGCCGACCGATATGAGGATGACGGCGCAGGAGGCGCATCCCGGTCTGGTGCTGACCCAGGACATCGCCGTGCTCGCCGGTTTGCAGCGCGGCCTTCGCCAGCCAGGCCTCACCCACCTGACACTGTCCAACGAGGAACGGCGGGTGATCAACATGCATCGCAACCTCGAGCGTTTTCTGGATCTGCCGGAGTCCGAGCGGATGACCGGAGGTGAGAGTCCGTGAAGCAACCGCTGGACGCCGACACGATTCTCGATACCGCGGCCCGCCTGATCGAACTCGACGGTGTGGATGCATTCACCATGCGCGGTCTCGCCGAGGAACTGGGCGTGGCCGTCACCTCGATCTACTGGCACGTCGGGGGCAGGGACAAACTGTTCGACAGCATGGTCGATCGGCTGCTGAGCCAGATGGCGCAACTGCCCGTCGAGGGTGCGACGCCCGTCGATCGCATTGCCTCACTTGCCTGTTCGCAGCGAACGGTGCTGATCGAGCGACAGCATCTGCTCGCGATCGCGCACGAGCGCGACCGGACCCCGTTGCTGTTCCTGCCGATTCAGCAGATGCTGGCCGCACAACTGTCAGAAATCGGCGTCACGGGGACCGACGCCGCACTCATCCTTCGCGCGATACAGGTTCATGTGATCTCGTCGGCGGTCATGCAGTTCTCGGCGGTCCGTGGTGCCAAGCACGACGAAGAGGATCCCTCACTGTGGAGCGAGGACTGGCCCGACCAGGCGCTCGTCGAGGCGCTACAGTCCCCGACCGATTACGACGCGGTCTTCGCCTACGGGCTCAACGCTCTGCTGGCGCCGCTGCGGAGTCGCTCCTGCGACGTGGCTGCCGACGGGTAGCACCCCAGAGCCCGACACCGATGCCGACGACCGCGCCCCCGAGACCGATCATCCGCTGCGATCGCTTCATCTCGTGGTGCACGCTCATGCCGCCGAGCAGATCCGCCGCGTCGGCACCGCCCGAGGCGAGGAACCAACCGCGCGTGTTCTTGCCGCGCATCGCCGACGACAACAGCAGCCCGCCGATCAACGCATCGCGGTAGCCCATCGACCGCAAGAGCAGCTGTGCCGTCGGCGCTGGTTCGTCGGGATCACCCCACAGCCGATTCGCACGGAGCGGATCGACGAGGAACGAGGCGCCTGACGCGAAGCGGATACCGCCGACGACGAGTGCGGCGCGGTCAATGGACATGGCTTGCAGCGTAGGACTTGCTCGACTCCAGGGGCGCGAAACTAGGTTGGGGGCGTGGACGGGTCATTTGTGCTTTGGCAGTCGGTCGGCGTCGTCGCCATCGTCGTCGGCGGCACCTTGCTTCATTTCGCATACGGCTGGTCGGGTCGGTGGCTTCCTCTGGCGCTGATCGCGCCAGTCAACGAGAGCGTTTGGGAGCATCTGAAAATGGCCTACTGGCCGCTGTGCGCGCTCACCCTCGTCGAACTCATCGTGCTCGATCCCGCACCGCCGGGGTTAGCCTGCGGTGCCGCGCTTGCATTCTGCGCCATGGCGGCAGTCATGCTCGGCCTGTTCTATCTGAGCGCTGCGGTGCTCCGCGAACCGCCGCTGAAGGTTCGATTGGTCGTCGACGGCGCGACCTTCGTCGCCGCTGTGGCGCTCGGCCAAGTCGTCGGTTACCTCGCGGTCCGCGACCTCGGCCGACATCTCGGCAGTGGTTTGCTCGGTGGCATTCTGCTTTTTCTGCCTGCGGTGGTGTTGACACTGACGACCTTCAGGCCGCCGCAACTACCCATCTTTCGGGATGCGTTCAACGGCGAGTACGGCATATCTGCGGGCCGACCGGCTCGACACCACGATTGATCGATCCATGACTCACCGGTGAACTGCGCGCGCGATCGCGTCGGCCGATCGGTCGATATCGTCGTCGGTCGTCGCCCAGTTCGACACCGACACCCGAAGGACGTACTGCCCGTTCCATGTGGTGCCGCCCAGCCAGCAGGTCCCGTCGCGTTGGACCGCGGCGACCGCGGCCCTGTTGGCGTCGTCGCCGCCCGGTAGAGCCACCAGCACCTGGTTGAGCACGACGTCGTTGATGATGCGCGCGCCGGGGATAGTCGCCAGCCGTTCGGCCATCCGCCGGGCCGCAGCGCAGTTGCGGTCCACCATTTCGGCAACGCCGGCGCGGCCCAGCGACCGTAGCGCCGCATAGATCGGCACCGCACGCGCGCGCCGTGAACTCTCGGGGACGTAGTTGGTGCTGTCGCGTTGGCCGGGATCGGCGACGAGATACGGGCCGGCGAGGCTCATCGCGGCGACAAGGGCGTCCGCGTCGGCGACGATCGCCATGGCGCCGTCATACGGCACGTTGAGCCACTTGTGCGCGTCGATCGCCCACGAGTCGGCACGATCGACGCCCTTCGTCAGGTGCCGGAGCGACGGCGTCGCCGCGGCCCACAGCCCGAACGCTCCGTCGACATGCAGCCAGGCGCCGTGCGAGGCACAGGCTTGCGCAATCGGTTCGAACGCGTCGAACGCGCCGGTGGCCACGTTGCCCGCCTGCGCGCACACGATCGCAGGACCGGAAGACCGGGCCAGCGCGTCGCTCAGCGCGTCCGGACGCATCCGGCCCTGGTCGTCGGCGGCGACCCGTACCGCGGTGTTGCCGCCGAGCCCGAGTAGGCGAAGCGCGGTGTCGATGGTCGCGTGGGCCTGCGCACCGCAGAAGATGCGCACGGGCGGGGCGCCGATGAGCCCGTCGCTCTCGACGTCCCAGCCTGCCCGCGCGAGTACCGCGTGACGTGCGGCGGCCAGGCACGTGGTGTTGGCGCCCTGCCCTCCGGTGACGAACCCGACGCCGGCGTGGGCGGGCAGTCCGAGCACGTCGACCGCCCACGCCGCCGTGATCTCTTCGATCGCGGCGGCCGCAGGTGACAGCGCGTGAAAAGCGGCGTTCTGGTCCCATGCCGACACCAGCCAGTCCGCGGCCAGCGCCGCTGGCAGCGCGCCGCCGATCACGAAGCCGAAGTGGCGGGGGCCCGCGGTGGCCACGAGCCCTGGTTCCACGCCTGCCGCCAACGCGTCGACGACGGCAGTCGGGTCCTCGCCATGCTCCGGCAGTGGTCCACCCAGCGCGGCGCGCACCCCGGCGGCGTCGACGCGGGCGGCCACCGGCCGGTCGTCGAGGCTGTCGAGGAAATGCCGTGCGTGCTGCGCGGCTGCGGACAGGCCTGCGGTGCGATCGCGCATGGGAAAACCCTATCTACGCAGAGGTTTACAGCCCGAACTGGTCCTCGATCACGCCGAGCCAGATCTGCGCGGCGTCGATCGCCACCTTTTCACTGATGAATGCGTGCTGGGTGCCGGTGTAGATGTCGCGGAACGCCCGCTCGAGCCTGCTGCCCTCCCGGATCGAGCTTGTGCCCGCCACCAGATGGGCCCATTCGGCGCACTCGCGTGCGATGTCCGTGGCGTACACCGCGGCCGCGCGCATATCCGCGCGCAGCGACGGAGTCAGGTCTTCGCCTGCGGCGACAGCGGATTCGGCGGTGGTGAACGCATCGAGCACCAGCAGTCGGGCGGCGCGCCAGGCCGAAACGTGGTGCGCCAGCCCCTTTTGGAAGGTCGGCCGGCTGGCGAGTGACGCCATGTCGCTCATCCGGAATTTGGTGGCAGCCAGTTCCTGGACGTCGTCGAGCATGCTCTTGGCGACGCCGAGCGCCCAGGACGCGTGGCCCGCGGCGGTCACGGGCATCAGCCCCATGCGGGTGGCGGGCGAACTCCCCCGCATCGGCTCGCGGGAGAACAGCTCGAACGTGCGGTGGGCGGGCACGAATACGTCGGTGGCGCTGTAGTCATAGGAGCCAGTTCCTTTGAGGCCCTGGACGAACCAGCCGTCGTTGAACGAGATCTCTTCCCGCGGCACCACCGCCACCTGCATATCGGGGATGCCCTCGGCGATCCAGCGCATCTCCCCGTTGTCCATCGGGAAGAAGCCCGCGGCGACGTATTCCGAGTGGCCGGTGCCGGAGCCGAAGCTCCAGGAACCGGTCAACCGGTAACCGCCCTTGACGACCGTGCCCTGGCCATTGGGAAAGAACTGGCCTCCCATCGTGACCCTGTTGTCGCGGGCGGTGAACACCTCAGCGAAGCCGTCGTCGGGCAGATAGGCAGCGGCGGCGAACGAGGACGGCAGGTTGGCGATACCGATCCAGCCGAACGAGCCGTCCTGCCAGGCCATTTCGATCCAGGTCTCGATCATCTCGGTGAACGACGGTTCGACGCCGCCCGCTGCAACCGGGTTGAACGACGACATCAGCCCGGACGACCACATCGCATCGACGATCGCCGGAGTGAGCGTGCGACCGCGCTCCGACCCTGCGGCTTCGGCGGCAACGAGTTCGCGCATTCCGCGCGCCAATCCGACGACCCGGTCGGGCGCTTCGGCTATCGAGGTCATCCGCCGACCCTAGCCCGCTTTCGCGAGACGACGGAAAATGACGAGAATTCGCCGGATTCCGTCACAAACCGTCGCGTCGCGCTGGTTCGGCGAACTCCCCAGTCAGGTAGGCGGCGCGGCAGGCCCGCCGGGCCAGCTTGCCGCTCGTCGTGCGCGGGATCGCCCCCGCTGGGACCAGGAGCACGTCTGCGACGGAAAGACCATGTCGGCGAGCCACTTCAGTGCGGACGGCTTCGACGGCCGGGGCCGGGTCGGCGCGGCGGGTACCCGATGCCCGTTCTGCGACGATGACCAGCTTCTCGCCGGCATCGGACGGAACGGTGAACGCGGCGACATACCCGCGGCGCACGATCGCGGACGCCTCCGCGACGGTGACCTCGACGTCCTCCGGGTAGAGCCGCCGATCGTCGACGACGATGAGATCGGCGATGCGCCCGGTGACGTAGAGCTCATCGTCGAGATAGAACCCCAAGTCCCCCGTGCGCAACCAGGTCGCGTCGGGCGGGACGCCGTGGGCATGGCTGTGTTCGGCTGCGCCCGAACGCAGAACCGCACCGAACGTCTGCCGCGTTTCATCGGGGCGTCCCCAGTAGCCCCTGCCGACGTTGTCGCCGTGCACCCAGATCTCGCCGACTCGCCCGTCGGCGAGCTCAGTGCCGGCATCGGGGTCCACGATGACGCACCATTGGCTTCGGGCGACCTGACCGCACGACACGTGTTCCGTGGCGGCGGGGCTGTCGGCGGCGACGCGCACCGCTTCGCCCCTCTCCAATCTGCCGTTGTCGAGATGGGCCACTGTCGGAGCGGCGGTCGGTGCGATGGTGGAGACGAACAGGGTCGCCTCGGCGATGCCGTACGACGGCTTGATCGCGGTCGGCGGCAATCCGTAGGGCGCGAACGCAGTGGTGAACGCGTCGATCGCTCTGGTGCTTACCGGTTCCGACCCGAGAATCAGCACCACATTGCTCAGGTCCACGTCATCGGCGTTGGCGGGCACGCCGCGTTGCGCGGCGTACTCGCACGCGAAGTTCGGTGCTGCGGTGACGACGCGGCCGGTCGCGGACGCTGCCGACAGTGCACGGATCCAGCGCTCGGGTCGCCGAATGAACGCCGCAGGCGACATCAACGTCGAGTGTCCGCCGTAGACGGTGGGAAAGCCGATCATCGAAAGACCCATGTCGTGGTAGAGCGGTAACCAGCTGCACCCGTGGGTATTTCGGTCCAGAAGGTCGATGGACAGGATCATCTGCGTCAGGTTGGTGCCGACCGCCCTGTGGGTGATCTCCACGCCGACCGGGTCGCGCGTGGAACCCGACGTGTACTGAAGGTGGGAGACGTCGAGCGCGTCGAGGTGAACCGGCGCCAGCGCATGCCCGGCCGCATCAGGCACATCGTCGACGGCGATGACATGTGGCCTCGGTCTGAGTCCTATCTCGGTGAGCGCAACCTCGACGGCGGCAGATGCCGCAGAGGTCGTGAGGACGACGGCCGGGCGTGAATCGTGCAGTGCGATCGCGAGCCGTTCGGCATGTCCCGCCATCTCGGGTGCGAACAGCGGTACCGCAATGGTCCCGGCCTTGATGGCGGCGAAGAAGCCGGCGACGTAGTCGAGGCCCTGCGGAGCAAGCACCGCAACCCGGTCCCCTCGAGAGGTGAACCGTTGGATCTCTGCCCCGATCGCCCGGATACGCATGCCGAGTTCGGCCCAGGTCAGTTCGTCGGCGTATCCGTCCTCCGCGCGGGTGTGGTCCAGATAGCGGTACGCCACGGTGTCTCCGACGTTGGCGATGTTGCGCTCGATGAGCGAAATCAATGTGATGTCGGGTGGCAACGCGATGCCGCCCGCGGCGTCGAGGACGTCCTCGATCTTCCATAGACCAGCGGGAACGGCGGATGTGAACCCTGTTTCGGCAGCCATGTCTTAAGAATAGATTACTGTAACCCGCAGTTGCATTAACTGATGATGTGGTGGTGGTCACGCTCATCGGAGAAGATCGGCGGGTGACCGAACCACGGCCGACGGTGCCCGCACTTCTTCATCGATGTGTGAAGGAGTTCGGTCGGCAGGAGTACGTCGTCAGCCCCACCGACCGGATGACCTACGAGCAGGCCGAGGCGCGGTCGGCGGACATCGCGCGCTGGCTGTTGAGCCAGAACGTCGGCAAAGGTGCTCGGGTGGGGCTGTTCTTCCCCAACGGTGTGGAATGGGTCGCGTGGTGGCTTGCGGTGTCGCGCATCGGCGCGGTGGCCGTACCGCTCAGCACGATGTATGCACCCGCGGAGCTCGCGAAAGTGCTGCGGCTGGCCGATATCGGCGTGCTGGTGGCCCCCGGCAGGGTACTGGACATCGACGTGCCAGAGCGGCTCGAGGCCGCTGTACCCGAGCTGACCGATCAGACGGGCGACACCCTGTTCCTGCGTGCGGCACCGTACCTGCGACGCGTCGTGCTGACCGCCGATACCGACCGGAGTTGGGCGCTGCGGTGGAACGCCGACCCCGATAACCTTGCGCCGCAGGAGGTTCTGTCCGCCGTCGAAGCGGAGGTGTCACCAGCTGACCCGGCTGTCATGGTGCACACCTCCGGCTCGACCGCCGACCCGAAAGGGGTCGTCCACAGTCACGGCACCCTGGTCCGGCAGACGTCGACGTGGCCCGCCGCGATTCGAACCGTCACGCGGTCAGGGTCCTCGGGGTCTGCAGGGTCCTCGGCCACCATTCTGTGCGCGATGCCGTTCTTCTGGATCGGCGGACTCCTCGCCACGACGGGAGCGCTGCACGAGCCTGTCACCCTGCTGGTCCTCCCCCGGCTCGACGCCGGGGCCGCGCTCGACCTCATCGAGCAGGAACGAGCCACCGGGGTCGTCGGGTGGCCGGCTTTCACCCAGCGGTTGCGCGAGGACCCGACATTCGCCACTCGCGATCTCACCAGCGCACCGATGCTCCGCGACGGGCCGTTGGATATCGCGATGACCGACGTGCCTGACGAATTCCCGGTGCACCGCACCATGTCTGAGACCGCAGGAGGTTTCGCATTCACCGAAATGCGAGTGGTCGACGACGGCGGCGAACCGGTGCCCGAGGGCACGGTTGGCGAGTTGCTCATCCGCGGCATCGGGGTGATGTCGGGGTACAACAAGCGCGAACGCTGCGAGACGTTCGACGCCGACGGCTGGTATCACACCGGCGACCGGGTATATCGGGTCGAAGGTGATCCGCGGTTGTTCTACGTCGGCCGCACAAGCGAACTCATCAAGCCGGCCGGGGCGAATGTGTCGCCGCTGGAGGTCGAGTCGGTGATCCAACAGTTCGCCGATGTCGCGCAGTGCATCGTCGTCGGACTCGACGACCCGGTGCGCGGCGAGCAGGTGTGCGCGGTCGTGGTACCCGCAGCCGCCGAGATCGATATGGCATCGGTCGCCGCGCGCACCCGTGAGCAGTTGTCGGCGTTCAAGGTTCCGACCACATGGGTGCTGGCGACGAGTGATCAGATTCCAACCCTGCCGAGTGGGAAGCTGAACCGGAAAGGGCTCCGGGCGCTCGTGGTCGACGGAACGCTTGGACCTTGACCCCGCCGGATCCGCTGGTTTCAGTAAGCCCGGGCAACGTAGGCGACGGCATCGGCGAGGTCATCTGCCTCGGGTAGCCCTCCGTCTCTCGACTGCAGGCATCGCACGGTGACGCCGCCTGCGGCCAGGTGCTCCTCCCCCGACGCCCCGACCGCACTCCACGGGACGCGCGCGACGCCGGTCGCAGCGACGTCGCGCACCTCGTCGAGCGTCGCGCAGTCGGCGATGACCGAATCCCGACGTCGCCTCGCCGCATCGAGCATGTCCGTCTGCACGCGATCGGTCAGGCGCACCACATCGTCGGCGACGGCGCGCAACGCCACCGTGCTCTTCACCCTGGTGTCACGGCGGTACAGGACCGCGGCATCGTCGGCGACCTCCCGTGGGCCGACCTCCACCCGGATCGGCACACCCCGCAGGTCCCACTCGGTCGCGCGCCAACCGAAGCTCTGCTCGACATCGTCGTCGAGCCGAACTCGCACGCCGCGCCGGGTGAGTTCGTCGACCATCGCGGAAGCCGCGCCGATGACGGCGCCGTCGGCGTCTTTGATGACGACGACGACCGCTTGAATCGGCGCCACTGCCGGTGGCAGGACGAGCCCGAAGTCGTCGCCGTGGCACATGATCAGGCCGCCGAGCATCCGGGTGGACGATCCCCACGATGTCGTCCAGCACAGATTTCTCGCGCCTTCTGCGGTCGAGTAGGTGATGTTGAAGGCGTCACTGAATCGCTGACCCAGTTCGTGCGAGGTGCCCATCTGCAGCGCCTTTCCGTCGCGCATGACCCCTTCGCACGTCATGGTGTTGGAGGCGCCCGCGAACCGTTCCCGTGCGGTCTTGCAGCCGACGATCACCGGCATGGCCAGCACGTTGCGCATGAAATCCTCGTAGACGTCGCGCAGGATTCCGCATGCGTACTGCCGCGCATCGGACTCCTCGGCGTGGGCGGTATGGCCTTCCTGCCACAGGAACTCCGTGGTGCGCAAGAAGATTCGCGGGCGCATTTCCCATCGCACAACGTTCGCCCACTGGTTGAGAAGCAGTGGCAGATCGCGGTAGCTGTCGACCCACTTGGCCATGTACTCCCCGATGACGGTCTCGCTCGTCGGCCGGATGGCGAGCGGCTCGGTCAACTCCTTGCCGCCGCCGTGCGTGACGACGGCGAGTTCAGGGCTGAAGCCCTCGACGTGTTCGGCCTCGCGTTCGAAGAAGCTCATCGGCATCAGCAGCGGGAAGTATGCGTTCTGCGCCCCCGCGGCCTTGATCCGTCGGTCGACCTCCGCAGCCATCCGCTCCCAGATCGCGTAGCCGTACGGGCGGATGACCATGGTGCCGCGGGCCGGGCCGTTCTCGGCGAGCTTCGCCTTGGTGAGCACGTCCTGGTACCACCGTGGAAAGTCGTCGTTCTGACCAGTCAAGACCGCCATCAGCGTGACGTTACGGAGCGGGGTGGGGTGAAGTCGCGTGGTTTTTCGCGGCTAGGGACGCCTCGCCTCGACGAAATAGCCTCGCGGTACTTCGGGCACATCCATGGGTACCGCTGGCGCGAACCACCGATTCCATCGGTTGCCCTGCTCGGCGATGTCGCTGGCCACCGCCTTCCAGCCGTGACGTTGCGCCAGCTCCCCCGGTTCGTCGGTGCCGAACAGCCACGGTGAGCCCTGCGCGGCCATCTTGTTCAGCAGCGGCGCCATCGCCGGTGTTGACATGGTGGCGCACTCGCGTGCGCCGTCAAGGGTCAGGCGATGACCCGAACCAGGTAGGGCGCCATGTTGGCGGTACGCACCGGCGAGACCGTCACCACCGGGTCGCCGGCCTCCAGCATCTGATCGTTCCCGAGGAACATCGCCACGCTCTGGCTCCCGTTGGGACCGTAGAAGATCAGGTCACCGGGAAGGGCCTGCTGCGGCAACACCTTGCGGCCCGCGTTGTACTGCGCCCCGGACGAACGCGGCAGCTTCACGCCGACACCGGCGTACGAATACAGCATCAGGCCGGATGCGTCGAAACCGACGGTGCTCGCCATCGGATCCAGCCCCACGACGTGGCCCTGCCTGTCGAGACCGAGCGCGTTGTCCGTCGGGCCGCTGCCGCGGGTCGGACCGTTGGAATCGCCGCCCCCGAACGAGAACGGAACACCGCGCTGCGCGAGGCCGCGTGCGATCACGTACTGGATCAACTGCTGATTACTCAGTGGCCGAGTGGTGTCGGCCAGCGCCAGACCCGGCGTCGCCATCAACACGGCAAGGCCGACCGCCAAGGCGTAAATGCGTTTCATGCCAGCTTTCACTTTCTTCGATTCACCGCGACCACAATGGGCGATCCGTTGGTGGACGGAGGTCGCCACAGCTACTTTGACAAACCGCGGCCGTCAGGGGCCATCCGCCGCACGGCACATCGCCAATGAGTGGCCGTACCGTGACGAAACGGTGATCGACGTGCTTGCATATCGCGATGAGCGAGTTCTTTCCCTACCGCTTCGACAAGCGCTTCACGCCGATGTGGCTCGGTGGCGGTGCGTTGCCGTGGCGCGACGGTGTCACCGTCACCGACGACGGTCGCTTCATCGCCACCTTCGGCCTGCTGCGCGTCGACACCCCGGTCGACAACATCGCCGAAGCCCACGTCGCAGGCCCCTACCGGTGGTGGACCGCGGTGGGTCCCCGACTGTCCTTCGCTGACGACGGATTGACTTTCGGGACCAACCCTGACGGCGGACTCTGCATCCACTTCCGCGAGAAGATCAAGCGGGTCATCGGCTTTCGCGATCACTCCGCTCTGACCGTCACCGTCGCTGATCCACCCGCCCTTGCGGCGGTACTTCTCAGCGGCCGGGAATAGCAACGCACCCGTATTGTTGACCGTTTGGTACAGAACGGAACGCCAAAGCCATCGAGGAGTCGACATGACCATCATCAATCCGGAGAACAGCGAGATCATCGCACTCGTCACGGGCGCGAACCGAGGGCTCGGAAAGCGTTTCGCCACCGAACTCCTTGCCCGGGGAGCCAAGGTGTACGCCGCGGCGCGACGTCCGGAGACGATCGACATTCCCGGCGTGGTGCCAGTCCAACTGGACATCACCGATCCGGAATCGGTGCGGCGGGCCGCCGAGGTCGCGTCCGACGTGAACGTTCTCGTCAACAACGCGGGTGTATCGACGGAGTCGGGCCTGCTGACGGGCTCCATGGACGACATCCGGCTTGAGATGGAAACCCACTACTTCGGCACTCTGCAGACGATTCGCGCGTTCGTCCCCGTCATCGAGGGCAACGGCGGCGGGTCGATCCTCGACGTGCTTTCGGTACTGTCCTGGGCGCACCTCCCCGAGTTCGGCGCGTACTCGGCAGCCAAGGCTGCGGCGTGGGCGCTGACCGACGCGGTCCGCGAAGAACTCGCGCCGCGCGGCATCCACGTCGCCGCGCTGCACGTCGGTTTCATGGACACCGATATGGCGTCGTTCGTGCCTGCCGATCAGAAGGTCGATCCGGCGGTGGTGGCCGCACAGGCGCTCGACGGCCTGTTCGCGGGCCAACCCGAGGTCCTGGCCGACGAGTTGACGCGCACGGTGCGCTCGCAGTTGTCGCAGCCGCCTGCGGTAGCCACACTTTGACCGTGGCGGAACTGAGCGGGCAGATCGTCGTATTGATCGGCGGAAGCGCAGGGATCGGCCTCGAGACCGCTCGACGAGCCAAGGCCGAAGGTGCCGAGGTGATCCTCACGGGTCGCAACGTCGATCGACTCGAACGCGCCGCATCGGAAGTTGGCGCGAAGAGTGCCGCGGCGTTCGACGCCACCGACACCGACGCGCTGAAGAAGTTTTTCGGTGATCTGCAGACCCCGATCGATCATGTGTTGGTCACTGCGGGCGGACCCAGCTATGTGCCCCTGCTGGAGATGACCGCGGCGCAGGTCCGTGACGCGCTCAGCGACCATGTGGTGCTCGACCTCGAGGTGGCTCGGGCCGCCGCGGGGTTCGTCGACACGCCGCTGTCGGCGACGCTGCTCGGCGAAGGACTCGAGCAGAGGCGAAACGAGTTGCGCGCGACGCTGCCGATCCGTCGTGTGGTGACCGCCGTCGACGTGGCGAAACTGGCCGTCCACCTGATGGTAAATACCGCTCTCACCGGCGCGACCTACGACATCGACGGTGGTCAGCAGTTCACAGCCTGAGGTCGTGGAAGATTCCGCATTATCGGATAAACGTCCGCCGTACTGTTGGGCTATGGCCATCGTCGAAGCAGATGCAGCGCCCCAGACCCCGTTCGAGCAGGATGTCGCCGCCGTGCAGCGGTACTTCGACAGCCCGCGCTTCGAGGGCATCATCCGTCTCTATTCGGCCCGCCAGGTCGTAGAGCAGCGAGGCACGATCCCCACCGACTATCCGGTCGCGCGCCTCGCTGCTGCGGCGTTCTTCGACCGGCTGCGCGAACTGTTCGCCCAGCACAAGAGCATCACCACCTTCGGGCCGTACTCGCCCGGGCAGGCGGTGACGATGAAGCGGATGGGGATCGAGGGGATCTATCTCGGTGGCTGGGCGACGTCTGCCAAGGGTTCGACGACCGAGGACCCGGGACCCGACCTCGCGAGCTATCCGCTGAGCCAGGTTCCCGACGAAGCCGCCGGGCTGGTGCGCGCGCTGCTCACCGCCGACCGCAACCAGCACTACCTACGCCTGCGCATGACCGACGACCAACGCGCCGCGACCCCCGCCGTCGACTACCGGCCGTTCATCATCGCCGATGCCGATACCGGGCACGGCGGAGATCCCCACGTGCGTAACCTGATTCGACGCTTCGTCGAAGCAGGAGTGCCCGGATATCACATCGAAGACCAGCGGCCTGGCACGAAGAAGTGCGGCCATCAGGGCGGCAAGGTGCTGGTCCCCTCGGACGAACAGATCAAACGGCTCAACACCGCCCGCTTCCAGCTCGACATCATGGGCGTCCCCGGCATCATCGTCGCGCGCACCGATGCCGAAGCCGCCAACCTGATCGACAGCCGCGCCGACGAGCGCGACCAACCGTTCCTGCTCGGTGTCACCAACCTGCGGATTCCCTCCTACAAGTCCTGCTTCCTGGCGATGGTGCGTAGCTTCTACGAGTCTGGCGTCAAGCACCTCAACGGGCACCTGCTCTACGCGCTGTCTGAGGGCGAGTACGACGCAGCCACCAGTTGGCTTGAGCACCAAGGCATTCTGGCGCTCATCGCCGAGTCCGTGTCGACCTGGGAGCAGGACGGCGACGAGGCAATCGACGCCCTTTTCGACACGGTCGAGTCGCGCTTCGTCGAGGCGTGGCAGAACGATGCCGGGCTGGAAACCTACGGCGAGGCGGTCGCCGATCTTCTCGAGTTCCGGGAGAGGGAAGGTGAACCGCTCGAGATGAGCGCCGCCGAATGGCGCACATTCGCGGCGACGGCGCCGCTCTACGAGGCCCGCAGAAAGGCGCAGGAGTTGCGCGCCGACGCCGGCTGGGACTGTGAGCGGGCGAAGACCCCGGAGGGCTACTACCAGCTGCGCGGCGGCATTCCCTACGCGATCGCGAAATCTCTTGCCGCAGCGCCATTCGCCGACATCCTGTGGATGGAGACGAAGACCGCGGACCTGGCCGACGCCAAGCAGTTCGCCGACGCCGTGCACGCCGTGTAT
The DNA here is from genome assembly GCA_963756865.1 of uncultured Actinomycetota bacterium. Taxonomy (GTDB): domain Bacteria; phylum Actinomycetota; class Actinomycetes; order Mycobacteriales; family Mycobacteriaceae; genus Mycobacterium. Next base: position 50,198 of record CAVWPQ010000038.1, read on the forward strand.
CCGGACAAGATGCTGGCCTACAACCTCTCCCCGTCGTTCAACTGGGACACCACCGGCATGAGCGATGACGAGATGCGCCGATTCCCAGAGGAAATCGGCAAGATGGGCTTCGTCTTCAACTTCATGACCTACGGCGGGCACCAGATCGACGGTGTCGCCGCCGAAGAGTTCGCCGGGGCGCTCAAGCAGGACGGCATGCTGTCGCTGGCTCGGCTGCAACGCAAGATGCGCCTGGTGGAGTCGCCCTACCGCACGCCGCAGACCCTGGTCGGCGGTCCGCGCAGCGACGCCGCGCTTGCGGCGTCCTCGGGCCGGACGGCAACTACGAAGTCCATGGGTGCGGGTTCGACGCAGCACCAACATCTCGTCCAGACCGAGGTGCCCAAGAAACTGCTCGAGGAGTGGCTGGCGAAGTGGGGTGAGCACTACCAGCTCGGCGAGAAGCTGCGCATTCAGTTCCGCCCGCTTCGCCCAGGCGGCGAAGTGCTCGAGCTCGGCATCTACGGCGGCGGTGACGAGAAGCTGGCGAACGTGCTCGTCGATCCCATCAAGGACAGGAACGGACGCAGCATTCTGACGGTGCGCGACCAGAACACGTTCGCGTCGCAGTTGCGGCAGAAGCGGCTGATGACCTTGATTCATCTCTGGCTGATCCACCGGTTCAAGGCCGACGCGGTGTATTACATCAAGCCGACGGAGGACAACATCTATCAGACCGAGAAGATGAAGTCGCACGGCATCTTCAGCGACGTCAACAAGGACGTGGGTGAGGTCATCGTCGCCGAGGTGAATCAGCCGCGAATCGAGGAGCTGCTGGCACCGGATCAGGCCGCGCTGATGAGGTTGATCAGTAAGGAAGACTGACCTGGCGCGAAACGACCAGGTCGCTGCATGGTCGGATGGGTCGCCCGCAATGGCGGCCGATAAACGCCGGTAATTGCTATTTTTCGTGACGCAGAATGGCGGCGCGCCCGCAGGCCTTTTCATATCGGTGTACACGCCACCGTTCACGCTTCGTTAGGCTTGTCTGTATGGGGCGTGTAAATCGGCTGATGGAACGTCGCGCCCTCCGCCGTGCAGCCGACCAGGCACTGCTGACATCCCTGACCAATCCGGCGTCGAGCCAAGCAGGCGGGGCGCCCGACCAGGATTTCACGTACACCGACAGGGATGCCGAACGAGACCTGCCGCCTGTCGAGACGCCCGAACCCGTCGTCGAACCCGCTTACGAGCCCGCATTCGACGCTGACTACGAACCCCCCGCCAGCTCCGACTACAACGAACCCGCCTTCGATCACGAGCCGGTGACCTCGCCGATTCCGGTGCTCCGCGTCGAGGAGTCGGTTCTCCCACAGTCAGTACCGCCGTGGGAGCGAACGGCGCCTGCCGAAGATCACGACCGGGCTGTGGAGGTCGCGCCACCCGTGGCGGCGCTCGCGCCTGCCGCCCGGTCGGCTGATCTCTACGACCTCGTTCCGGACCAACCCGCCGACGCCGAACCCGACCCGACCATTGTTGCGCCTGCGGCCGTCGAACAGCAGGCTCCCGCACCGGATCGACCGCTGCGCGCCCGGCCACTTGCCGAAACAGCCTATGTCCGACCAGAACTCGACTTCGCCGCGACCAACTACCGTGGCCAGCAGTGGCATCGCACGAAACCGGCAGCTGTGGTTCTCGCTGCCGCGGTCATCGCCGCTGTGTTGGGTGGCGGTTGGCTCGTCGTCCGGAGCCCCGGCACCACAGCCGAGCAGTCGTCGAACGAGGTGCCGACGAGCGCTCCTGCTGCGCCGAGTAAGGCTGCGCCGACGGCGGTCAGTGCTGCCAAACCCAAACCGGCCGCCCCGCCGCCACCACCACCACCACCACCTCCGCCCCCGCCCCCTCCGCCCGAGCCCACCTACTCCGCGCCTCAACGCCAGTACCAGCCGCGCTACAGCGAGCCATCCCCCGCACAGAAGCCGAGGGTCGACGTCACCCGTGCGCCGATGAGCGTCGCGCCGGAGCCGAAACCGGTGCCCGGCAGCAACTCCAGCACGCCGGGCGACGCGCCGGGCGAGAAGCCTCGCAGGCGCGGCTGCTTCGGTTTCTGCTGACCGCATCCCGTCGAGAACGCAATGACGACAAACTCCGATCACGCCCCCTTCTTGCTGCTCTCGATCCGCGGGGAGGACGCAGCGGCAGACGACGAGTATCAGGCGATGATGCGCTTCGCCGGACTCGATGAGAAGGCGATGCACCGAATTCGCCTCACGCACAGGCCTTTAGGATCGATCGACCTCGACGAATGGTCCGGCATCATCCTGGGTGGCGGACCTTATAACGTCAGTGATCCACCGGACTCGAAGAGCTCGACACAGCAACGCGCCGAATCCGAACTGCTGTCGCTCGTCGAGGAGATCGTCGACAAGGACTTCCCGTTCCTCGGGTGCTGTTACGGCGTCGGGATGTTGGGATCTGTCATCGGCGCGACGGTGGACCGGAGTTACCCAGAACCTGTTGCCGCCGTCACCGTCACGCTGACCGATGCCGGCCGCGAGGATCCGCTGTTCGCGGAGTTGCCGGATGTCTTCGACGCGTTCGGCGGACACAAGGAAGCGGCCAGTTCGCTGCCTACCGGAACGGAGTGCCTTGCGTTGTCACCGGACTGTCCCGTGCAGGCCTTCCGGGTCGGTACCAACACCTACGCGACGCAGTTCCACCCCGAACTGGACCTGCAGGGCATCCTCACCAGGATCGACGTCTACAAGAACCACGGTTACTTTGAACCCGAATCCGCCGATTCGTTGAAAACCGCGGCACGGCAACGACATATCGAATATCCGCCAACGATCTTGCGGCGTTTCGCCGAGCGGTACGCCCGACCGAGGTAACGAGCATCATGGCCGATATTCGGGCGTCCAGCGCACTTCGGCGATGCGCTGGGCCAGTTCTTCGTCGCTGCGCTTCGGTGCAACCCCCTCCGCGACGGCCTGCAGGCCGACGGCGTGGGCGATGCGTACCGCAATATCGGGAACATCGTCCCAGGCAGGCAGCAGCGGTGCATTCGGATCGGTCAACGCGGGCGACGCATCACCGAGGGTCGCTGCGGCAACGCGCATCATGTTGTCGGTGACCCGGGTCGCCTGTGCGGCCGTCACGGCGAGACCCAACGCCGGGAAGATGAACGCGTTGTTGCACTGGGCGATCGGACGTTCGACGCCGTCGCGAATCAACGGCGCAAACGGCGAACCCGTTGCGATCAGGGCGCGTCCATCCGTCCATGCGTCCAATTCGGCCGGGTGCGCCTCGGCGTGGCTGGTCGGGTTGGACAGCGGGAAGATGATCGGTCGATCGGTCTTGGCCGCAAGTTCCCGCACGATGTCTTCGGTGAAGGCGCCTGCAGCGGTGGATAACCCGACGAGGATGCCCACGTCGACATGGTGGACGACGTCGGCGAGCTGTGCATGCCCGGACAGTCCCCACCCGCTGACCCGGTCCGCAGGCTGAGCGAACTTCCGCTGCCCCTCGGACAGATCGGTCCGGTCATCGGTCAGCAGACCCACCACGTCGACGACCCAGATTCGCTCGGCCGCTTCTGCTTCCGAGAGGCCCTGGGCCACCATCTCGCGTTGCACCATGCTGAGGACGCCGATACCCGCGGAGCCCGCGCCCAGCATCACGACCTGTTGGTTCGCGAGGGGGCGACCTGCGACGTTCGACGCTCCGTGCAGCGCCCCCAGCGTCACGGCCGCCGTGCCCTGGATGTCGTCGTTGAAGGTGAGCAACTTGTCGCGGTAGCGATCGAGAATCGGCAGAGCGTGCACAGTCGCGAAGTCCTCCCACTGCAGCAACGCGTTCGGCAGCTGCTCGTGCACGGCCGACACGAACTCGTCGATGAAGGCGTAGTACTCGTCATCGTCGATCCGGCGGTGGCGCCAGCCGAGGTACTGCGGATCCTCCAGGAGTTCGACGTTGTCGGTGCCCACGTCCAGGACGATCGGCAGCGTCCGTGCCGGGTCGATGCCTCCGAGCAGGATGTACAGCGACAGCTTCCCGATCGGGATGCCCATCCCGCCGATCCCCTGGTCCCCCAGCCCGAGGATGCGCTGACCGTCGGTCACCACGATGACGTCCGGGTCGCGGTGGGGACGGTTGTTGATCACCTCGGCGAGGTGGTCACGGTCGGGATAGGAGACGAACAGGCCGCGCGGCCGTCGGTAGATCTCGCTGAACCTCTGGCATGCGGTACCCACCGTCGGGGTGTACACGATCGGCATCGTCTCGGCGACGTGGTCGCGCAGCAGCCGGTAGAACAGGGTTTCGTTGCGATCCTGTAGGGCACGCAGGTAGATGTGCTTGTCGAGATCGTCACGGCGGGTGGAGAACTCGTGGTAGCTGTGCTCGACCTGCTGCGCGAGGGTCTTCTCCGCGGTCGGGAGGAGGCCCAAGAGGCCGTACTTGACACGTTCCTCGTGAGTGAACGCGGTGCCTTTGGTCGTCAGTGCGTTGAACAGCTTCGCTTGCCCCGTCAGCTCGTCGGGCATGGAGGTGGTCCCTTCCGCCGGTTCTCTGCGATAGATCCCACGCTAGCGGGGTGAACACGCGGGAAACGTTTGGGTTCGGCAATTGCCCGCTTTATCGCACGTGCGACACGATCGATGCGTGCCGAATCCCGACTTCTCGCTGCTGGAGGTGCCGCGTGCGGCGCCGGTCGACGATCCGCAGGCCTACCTGCGTGCGGCGATGGCGTGGCACTTCGGTGAGGACACCGGTTCCGCATTCTGGCTGCAGGCGGCCAGGAGTCTGCCGTTCGATCCGGTGGCCGACATCACGACCTTCGATGACCTGCGGCGCTTCCCGAATCTGGTGAACGAGTTGCGGCACGTACCCGTCGAGGACCTCGTTCCGCGCGGATACGGCTCGCCCCCGCCGCTGCCTCAGATCTTCGAGTCCGGCGGCACGACCGGCGCCCCCAAGCGGACCGCGCAACTCCCGGACTGGGTCGAGCAGGTCACCCGGTGGCAGACCGACGACTTCACCGAAGGCGGCTTCCTATCGGGACGCGGCTTTCTCTCCCTGATGCCGAGCGGGCCACACGGGGTCAGCTACTTCTCGCGACGGATCTGCGAACGGCTCGGCTCGGTGTTTCATCCGATCGACCTTGACCCGCGGTGGGTGAAGAAGCTGGCCGTCCGCAACGGGTCCGATGAGGTGGCCGGCTACGTCGACCATGTCATCGAGCAGGCCAGGTGGATTCTGCAGACGCAGAACGTCGCGAATATGCACACCACGCCGCCGCTGCTGGAGGCCATCGCCCGCCGCGACGCCGATGTGGACCTAATCAACCAGAAGATCCGTTGGCTGCTCCTCAGCGGTGCACACGTCGACCCCGATACGCTCGACGTGCTGCGCGACATCTTCCCGGAGACGACCATCACGATGGCCTTCGGCAGCACCATGATCCTCTCCCAGGCGCGAACACGCGCGACTGGAACCGACTGTCCCTCAATCGCATTCGACCCGCGAACGCCTTATGTGGTGTTTCGGGTAATCGATACGGTAACCGGCGACACGGTGCCATACGGCGAGCGCGGGCAGATCGTGATGAACCACATCAGCAAGGGCATGTTCATCCCCAACAACGTCGAACGCGACAGCGCCATCCGCATCCCGGGGCCCGATGGCCAGGTCGGTGACTCGGTCGCAGAGGTCAGACCCGTCGAGGTTTTCGAAGGCGAACCGGTCGTCGAGGGTGTCTATTGATCACCGTCGACGCGCTGGGGCCAGAGGGCGGGTACCGTGCGCGCCGCCGTGAGCCGATCGTCGACACAGCGGGTGTCGCGGTCGGCGAGCTGACGATCGCACCCAAGCTGTACGTGGCGCGCGCCGTCAACGCACTGCGGAAGACGCCCCCGCTCGCCGCCGCAGACCGACGCGCCGCACTCGCCCGCGCCGCGGATGTGTTCGTGAACTCCGCCATCAACGACCTGGACTTCGAAGCCTATGTGCGACTCGCCAGTCGGGTGTCGGGACTGCCGATCGCAGCTGCCCGCAGCGGCGCGCGGGAAGTCGCGAGCGGCCTCGCCGATGCCTTCGATGCCGTGGCGCCCGCGTGCCCGGCAGGTGCCACCGCGGAATGGCGCGGACAGTCGGGTGGCAGTGGGGCGGTGTGGGCGCGCCGAGGCGAGGTGTTCGCCGTGCTTGCCTCCGGGAACGCGCCGGGCGTGCACGCGCAATGGCCGCAGGCTCTTGCACTGGGTTACCGCGTCGCCGTCCGGCCGTCTCGGCGCGAACCGCTGACAGGTCACCGACTCGTTCATGCGCTGCGTCGGAGTGGGTTTCGCGATGAGGACGCCATGTTCCTGCCGACGGACTACGCCGGTGCCGACGAACTCGTCCGCGGAGCCGACCTGGCGATGGTGTACGGCGGCCAGGACGTGGTGGACCGCTACGTCGATGACCCGACGGTGTTCGTCAACGGTCCCGGCCGGACCAAGATCCTGATCACCGGCGACCGGGACTGGCGCGACCATCTCGACGTGATCGTCGATTCGATCGCCCATCTTGGCGGCATGGCATGCGTCAACGCGACCGCGGTGCTCTGCGAGAAGGACGCGGTTGGACTGGCGCACGCGATCGCCGAGCGGCTGTCTTCCATTGCCCCGCTGCCGATCACCGACGAACGCGCCGTCCTGCCCACCCAGCCGTTGGCCAAGGCGCAGGCGATGGCGGACTATCTCGCGGCCAAGGCCGCAACGGCGACACCCGTGCTCGGCGCCGATCACGTGGTGGCCGACCTGGGTGACGGCCACGCGGCGCTTCGCCCTGCGGTACACCTGCTCGCCGAGCCGGACCAGGAGATCATCAACATCGAATTGGCGTTTCCGTGCGTATGGGTCGCGCCATGGTCACCCGAAGCCGGAATCGGGCCGTTGCGCCGCTCGCTGGTCGTCAACGCCATCACCGGCGACGACGAGCTGATCGACGAGCTGATCGCCGAGCCGACCATCGGCAATGTCTACAGCGGCGACTACCCCACCTACTACTCCGCGCCCGGTATGCCGCACGACGGCTATCTGGCCGATTTCCTCATGCGCTGCAAGGGATTCGCACGTGACTAGCGAAGCGGGATGAAGCGCTTCAGTTTCCCGGTGGATTCATGGCGCTGCAGCCGGTCGACGGCACGGACAGTGACTTCGGCGTCTGTCAGCCCGTGTCGATTCAGCGCCGCGACCGCCGCGGACGCCAACGCGTCCACGTCGGGATCTCCCACGACGAGAACCTCGGCGCCGCGGGGCGTCTGATGCACCTGGTACTCGGAGACGCGGGGATCGGTGCCGAGGACGTGTCGGAACACGCTTGCCGGGATCGTGGCGGTGTCATAGCGGAAGTCGTCGTCGCGTCGGCCGCCGATGTCGGCCACTCGCGCGAACGCGCTGCCGCACGCACACCGTCCCTGCAGCCAGTCGACCCGGTCACCGAGGTCGTAGCGGATGAACGGGAACGTGCGGTTGGCGAGCCCGGTCGCCAACGTGCGGGCGGCAGGCTCGTCGGGCCCGACCGGTGCGCCGCTCTCGTCGACGCGTTCGAGAACGACCTCGTCCTCGCAGACGTGCAGGCCGTCACCGCGTGCGCACCCGACCGCCTGCACGCCGATCTCGGTTGAGCCCCACAGGTTGTGAACCGGCGCGCCCCAGGCGTCGCGAATCGCCTGCCGGTCTTCGTCGAGGAGCGGCTCGGAGTTGGTGCTGACCCGCACGGGCCTGATGTCGAGGCGGCCCGCCGCTGATGCTCGGGCGAGTTGTCCGACCACGGTCGCGTAGCCGACGAGGTGAGTCGGTTGGGCGGCCGCGACCGCTGAGATCGTCTCGTCGATCGGCGCTCCCGCCGGTATCACCACGGTCTCCATGCCCGGCGCGGTCGGCACGTCGAACAACGGCGTACTCGCATGTGGCGGCATGCCCGCAGCCAGTACGACGAGCCTCGCCCGCGCCAGCGGTGAGCGTTGCTCTTCGCGAGCCTGCATGCGCCACGCCAAGCAGGCGATCGACACGAAGAAGTGCCAATCCCACGTGTAGACACCTCGAACGCCGCTGGACCCGCCGGAACTGAAGATCTGCTGATCGCCCGGTGTGTACGAAAACCATTGCTGGCTAGCGAGAATCCGTTCGGCACCGGCGCGGGTGAGATCGGGGACGGTGACGATGTCGTCCCACTCGTCCTGTGCCTGCGCCTTCGTCATCATCGGCACGCCGCCAAGATCGGCCGCGGTGACGACCGAAGGGTCGACACCGCTCAGCCGACGGGCATGAAAGGGTGAGCGCTCCTTCGCATATGCCAGCAGTGAGCGCAGCCGCTCGGTCTGGTGGTATTCGATCTGTTCGCGGGTCCAGTCGAGTCGACCGATGTGATCGCCAAGGGCGGCTTCGACGGCGTCGACGTGGGCGGCGCGCAGGCGCTCATACGAATCCCTGGCGGCCATCACAGAAGCCCACCGAGCAGGCCCCCACCGTTCTCACCGGTTCGCGGGCCCTGGTTCGGGAACGGTGCACGCGACTCCGGCGCGACGCTGATGGGCGCCCTCGTTGTCGGCGAGTTGGTGGCGCCGCCCTGTTGTTGACGTGGTGACGGCGTCTGCGTCGGTTGCGGCGGCGGCTCGATCTGTTGCGTCGGCACGGACTCGATCGCTTCCGGAGCCTCGCTGTCTGCTGCCGTAGGTGGCGGCGCGGTGGCCGGTTGGTTGGGAACGTTGGCCACCGTTGTGGGCGGCGGCGTCGGCGCGACCGGAAGATTGACCGGACTCTGCGGCCGGTTGGGCTGCTGTAAGAGCAACACCGCTACTACCGCGACGGCGCCGAGCGTGGCGAGGACGAACGCCGCAAATGCCATCCGAACCGGCGCTGCGCTATGCGCAGGCTCCCCCTCGTCCGGCCCTCTATCCGCCCGTCCCACGGCGTCGGCGGCGTCCGCCGACTCCTCGACGTCGAGGGGCTCGAAGAGATAGTCGAACCGACTGGAGAGGCTGTCCTCTCTCGGCATGGAGCGATGGTACAGGCGGTGGTACGTAGCGGGTCGCGGATCTCAACCGGCAGCGTTCGGCAGCAGCGCCGGACAGCTGCCGTCCTTTTCGGCCGCGAGCTCGAAGTGCCAGATCTCGTTCGCATAGATCTGGCACAGCCCGAAACGGGATCCGTTGCGGATCATCCAGGTATCGGCTTCGACCGGACCGACGTCGACGGCCTTGCCGATGACATGGTGCGAGGCGTCGGGTGAGGCGACGAACTCGCTGGCTGCCTCGACACTGCCGTAGGTCCGCACGCCATCGTCGAACAGCCGCTGCTGGAATCCCTTGGTTCGCCAACCCGACGTGATCTGCACGTCGACGCCGTCGTCCTTGGCGCCGCGGGCCGCGCTCTGAACCGCGGTGAGCAGTGCTGGATCCAGCCACGCGATCACCGGGTTCGTCGCATCGAACGGCGAAAGGGTTCGCCCATCGGGGAGGTAGCCCCCGATGGTGTCGGTGGCGGCGCGGCCGATCGAAAACCCCTCGTCGTCGGGCGCAGGCCCGTTCGTGAGTTGGGCCGCCGGGGCTGTCATCGGCCTGCTGACCGCCGCCTGCGAGGTCGCCGCGGTCGGGTTCGGCGATGCGCAGGCACCGAGCAGCACAGTCAGCCCGATGCCTGCGACCGTCATCATCCGCAGCGGCATAGCGAAAACAATATGGCAGGCTCGCGTTGTGGACCTGCCGCAGCCGGACCCGCACACTCCCCATCTCGCAGACGTGGTGCCATCAGTGCTGGCGGCGATGGGTGTAGCCGGGTTCGATTCCCTTATCGACCTGCCCGGCGACATACGCGGGGCGTGCGTCCTGCTGATCGACGGCCTCGGTGCGGAACTTCTCGACGCGCATGCCGACGACGCGCCCGTGATGGCGGAGCTTCGCGGTCGGACTCTGCAGGCGGGGTTCCCGTCGACCACCGTGGCCGGGCTGGCCGCCGTTGGCACCGGCTGCCGGTCCGGCGAGCACGGAATGGTCGGAATGTCGTTTCGGCTACCTGGGGTCGGCGTGATCAACTCGCTGCGGTGGCGCCCGCACCCGTGGGGCGACGACCTCCGTGAGGCCGCACCGCCGGAGCAGGTGCAACCAATGGCCACCACCTTCGAGCGGGCGGCGGCGGCAGGCATTGCGGTGAGCGTGGTCTCCGGGGCGGAGTTCAGCGGCTCCGGCCTGACCCGCGCGGTCCTGCGCGGCGGCCGCTACGTCGGGGTCCAGGCTCTCGGCGATCTGGGTGCGGGCGTGCGCTCCGCGCTCGCCGAGGGTGGGTTCTGCTACGGCTACCACGGTGAAGTCGATCTGCTCGGCCATCTCTACGGTCCCGGCTCGCCCGCGTGGAGGTTGCAACTGCGCGAGGTCGATCGATTGGTCGAATCGGTGATCGAGGGCCTGCCGTCCGGCGGACTGCTCGCGATCGTCGCCGACCACGGCATGGTGGCCGCAGGCGAAGACGTCGCCGTGGATATCGATGAGTGCGCGGCCCTCCTCGACGGAGTGGCCGCGATCGGCGGAGAGCCGCGGGCCCGCCACCTCTATATAGAGGACGGCTCCGCCGAAGCGGTGCTCGCCGCGTGGCGGGAGACGCTCACAGATCGTGCGTGGGTGGTATCGCGTGACGAAGCGATCGCGGCAGGGTGGTTCGGCGGGCCGGTCCGCGACGACATCCGGATGCGCATCGGCGATATCGTCGCCGCCGCACGCGGCACGGCGACGATGGTTCGGCGCACCGTTGAGCCGCTGGAGTCGTCGCTCGTCGGTCACCATGGTTCTCTCACGAGTGCCGAGCAGAGCATCCCTCTTCTGCTGGCCTACGGCTGATTCACCGCGTCGTGCCAGATCGTCTGGGGATGTGACGGCCGTGCGGGCATGTCGCCGTACCGCTCGACCCAGCCCTCGGCGATGTCCAGCAGCGGGTCGGCGTTGATGTAGTGCAGCTTGCATCTACCCCGCCGCTCGGTGGTCACGAGATTGGCGGCTTCGAGGACCGCAAGGTGCTTACTCACCGACTGACGCGCCGTCGAAAGGCCCGCGCACAGCTCGCGCAGACTCTGGCCGGATCTCTCGGTCAGGCTGTCCAGTAGGCGTCGCCGGCTCGGATCGGCGAGCGCGCGGAATACCTCGTCCACCCCGCTATTTCATCACATTAGGCAACCCACAGGCTGCCTGTGCTGCAAATGCAGCCAACCGGCTGCACATCGGTGGTCAGGACACCTTCTTTGCTAGATCTGCAGCTTTGCGTAACGAATGCCCGCGCGGCCAGGCGTCGCAAAATAACGTGGAAACGGCGAGTTGATGCAGGTAGAAGCGCTGATCTTGAAAAGTGTTTGATACCAATGTATTTCCACCGCCTAAAACACTCCGGGCGAATCAGACTCACGATCGGCTGAAATGAAAACCCTTGCATTGCAACACTGTTCAAATATCGCACAAAGTGAAAGGTGCCACTGCATAACCGAATTGTGAAGGCCATCACAGAATTTCAGGGTGTAACTACAGCTCTGTTAACGTCCATCGTCATGTTTGCTGTCGCTACCGCATCTCTGTTGACTCTCGTGCAGCAGCTGTCGGGAACGCCCTACATCTCGGGTGGGAACTCCGCAGCCGGCACTGACTGCTCGGGCCTGGTCTCCTTCGTGACCAATGCCGCCAGCGGCCGCCCGGTCTACGGCGGCCGGTTCAATACCGGCAATATCGAAAGCGCGCTGAAGGCGCGAGGGTTCCAGTACGGGACCAGGCCCGGCGCGCTCAACGTCGGCTGGAACGGCGGCCACACCGCCGCGACGCTGCCCGATGGCACACCCGTCTCGTCCGGCGAGGGCGGCGGAGTGAAGATCGGCGGCGGGGGCGCCTACCAGAAGCAGTTCTCCAAGCACATGTTCCTCGAGATGGTGCCGGCCGACGCGCCCCCTGCGCCGGACGCGCCGCTGCCGCCCGACGTGCTGCCGCCTCCTCCCGGCGCGCCGCTGCCGCCCCAGGGCGTCATCGTCCCTGTTGGCCTCGACGCGCCGCTGCCGCCACCGCCAGGAGAGCTGCCCCCGCCTCCCGGCGCGCCGCTGCCGCCGCCTCCTCCTGGAGCCGAGCTGCCCCCGCCGCCCGGTGCCCCGGTGCCGCCGCCCGTCGTCGCATAGGCGAGCGCGGGTCGCGGCCCATTGCCGCCGCATGTGTGGCGAACTCACATCGATTGGCCGCGGGCACACGTCGCGACGTCACGCGATGACGCCTGATTGCCCGAACGGCGACCAGTGCATTCACGTCGGGTAGCCGCGCACAAGCTGATTCGTTGACCCGTCGGAACGCGGGCGAGGGTCCTCCAATCCCGTACCGCGTCGTGCAGAATGGTCGACGTGACTTCGTCGCGTCGGTTGCATTCCGGAGGCAGGCACAGAAAGAAACCTTCGCATCGTAAAGCTGCTGTCGCTCAGAGGGTTTCAGCGACTAGACTGGCAGGAGTCGGAGTGGCCACGGCCCTAGTGATCGCCGTGCTCGCGTGCGCCGGGTCGGTCGCGACACGGGCGACGGAGGGTTCGGTCCCTGTCGACGACCGACCATTACCGTCTGACGCCGTGCCGGTCAAGCGCCCGCCCATCGACGGAGGTGAAGCGGTGCCCGTGACCGCAGCGCCTGCGCCCTTCCCGTCCGACGACAGAGGATTCATCGATTCGTCGGCCCGCTGCCACGGCAGTCAACCCGCGTACGCAATCGGTCGAACCCCGTCCTCGCTTGTCGTGATCTGTGGTGAGGAAACCGGACGTTACGAGTACCTCGGTGTCCGATTGAGCGATGCGGCCGTGCTGCGCACCGCTGCCCAAACCGATTCCGCGCGTTCATTTCTCGCGCGTAAATCTGGAGTTCTCTACGCGGTGTCCCCGACCGAGTTGAAGGTCACTTCCGGCGACACGGTGATCAAACAAGAGCCGATGATCGAGTACCGCGAGGTGGCCAGGTAGCCGGCGTCAGCTTGGCTTGGATTCGACGTAGAACCCCACGTTGTCGCCCTCGATCTTCGTCACCTTCATGTGGGCGGTGTATTCCTTGCCCTCGGGTCCGGTGAACGTGCAGTCGAATTCAGTTCCGACCTCCGCGTCCACCCCTGACGGGCAGGAGACATCGGTCGGCTTGAACTTCGTCTGCTTCGAGACGACGTCGACGACCGACTTCGCGGCGCCGTCAGGATCGATCTTGGAGCCGCATCCACTGAGGAAGAGGGCCGAAAGAACCGCCAGGATCAGCAATGCGCGTCGCATCGTCGCAGTATTGCAGATCAGTAGGAACGCGACCAGATACCCGAACCGGCAACGCGACTGCGCCGACCGCTCCGAGCGATCATCTGGCGCGCTGAATCTGTTTGAGTCGCGCCTTGGCCTCCCTGACCCGCTCTGCTGCGGCACGGCCGGCCTGCTTCGCCTCGCCATAAGCCGTGTCCACCACGGTCAGATTGCGCTCGGCCTCCTCGAGACGCTGCCGCATCTCGTCGCGACGAAGCCGCGCCACCGCCAGATCCGTTTGCATCGCCGACAATTCGTCATCCGCGTCGGCTTTTGCCCGCTCGGCCGCAGCAAGCGCCGCCTTGGCCTCCTCGAGTTCGCGCTTGCTTTCACGATCGTCGTCGGTTGGTCGGGCTTCAGGTTTGTCGCGGGGCTGGGTGGACTTCGACGCGCTCTTTACGCTGCGCGCAGCGGTGGAAACCGCTGTGGTCGCGCCGAAATCGCCGAAGCCAGACCATCGTTCGGCCTTTGTCAGTCGGCCGAGCCGGTCGGCCACGTCGGGGTCGGCGACGGCAGCCTGCAGCGTCCCGGTGACATCGTCGCGCAGAGCCGCCGACGAGTTCGTCACGTCCGCGCCGTCGAGGGCGGTGCGGGCGAGTTCGTCGACCAGCGACCGCTGCTCCGCGGACAACTCCCTGATCGCCGCGCCGTCCATCGCGGCGTGCGCGGCGCGCAGCCTCGCCCCCAAATCGGCCAGCGAATGTTTGGCGTCGGCATTGGTGTGCACCAGCAGATTGACCACCCATGCCGCCGTTGTCGGCTTTCGCGCCCCTGCGATTCGCTTCGCAGCGGTGGCGTCCCCGCGTTTCTTGGCTGCCGCGGCGAGTTCGGCGCGCAACGCCGTGAACTCCTCTGGCTTCACGCCGTACAGATCATCGAGTTCGTCACCGGCCATGACGCCATGATGCCCGGATGCCGGGAAGCCCGACGGGCGCTGACCGGGAGCATGCGACACTCTGGGCATGGTTGTCGCAATCGATCGCCCGAAGCTCGAAGGAAACGTCGCCGTCGGCGCCGACAGGCAGATCGGGTTCGCCGAGTTCGGTGCACCCCAGGGTCGGGCCATCTTCTGGCTGCACGGCACCCCGGGGGCGCGCAGACAGATCCCCACCGAGGCGCGGGCCTTCGCGGAAGAGGCGGATATCCGGCTGATCGGCATCGACCGGCCGGGAATCGGTTCGTCGACGCCGCACCAGTACGAGAACGTCCTCGCGTTCGCCGAGGACCTGCGGACCATCGCTGACACGCTTGGCATCGACAAGATGGCCGTCGTCGGTCTCTCCGGCGGCGGGCCCTACACGCTCGGGTGTGCCGCGGCGATGCCCGACCGTGTGGTGGCGGCAGGCGTCGTGGGCGGAGTTGCCCCTCCGTCGGGACCTGACGGCATCGGCGGAGGCTTGATGGGCACCGTCGGAACGCGCATCGCGCCGCTGCTCGAGGTGGCGAAGGTTCCGATCGGGATAGTGGCCACCACGCTGATCCGGTTCATTCGACCGTTCGGGGGCCCCGCGGCGGACCTGTACGGCCTGGTGTCGCCGCCCGCCGACCGCGCGCTGCTTGCGCGACCCGAGATCAAGGCCATGTTCCTCGACGATCTGCTCAACGGCAGTCGCAGGCAGATGGCGGCACCGTTCTACGACGTCGTCGCCTTCGCCCACGACTGGGGCTTCCGGCTGGACGAGGTCAAGGTGCACGTGCGCTGGTGGCACGGCGACGCCGACCACATCGTCCCGTATGCGCATGGCCAGCATGTGGTGTCGAGGCTTCCCGACGCAGAACTCCTCCCGATGCCGGGCGAGAGCCATCTCGGCGGTCTCGGCCGCGCCGAGGAGATCTTGGCATCGATGCTCGAAGTGTGGGACAGCGCCGGCAACGACTGAACATGAGAGCGATCGTGCTGCTCGCCCAGAGCGCCGCGCTTGACCAGGCGGGCACCCTTCACGCCCTCGGCCTCGGCTGGACGGCGAGCTCGACTCCTGTGCCCCAGCACGCGCTGGTCATCTTCGTCGAAGTCCAGTGGGCGGAACTCAACAGGTCCTTCCCGATCAGGGCAGAACTCGTCGACAGCGACGGTGTGAGGGTCGCTCACACCGAGCATGGCGTCATCAAGGCCAAACACAAATCCGTGCACCCGGAGGGAACCCCGGTCACCATCCCGTTCACCGCGACCATCCCATCACTAAAGCTGACCGCCGGGCAGCGCTATCAGTGGCGGGTGTCGATTGACGACGAGATGCATGAGGACTGGCTTGCCGGATTCACCGTCACCGACGACGAATGACGTCAGTCCTGCAGTGCAGCAGGATCTTTCGCGCCGAGCAGGACTCGTCTGAGCAGGTGCATCGCGACGGTCGTTGAGCGCTCCCGGATATCTGAGCGGTTGCCCGGCAGCAGCAGCGTCCTCGTCAGCGTCGGACCGTCGGCAATCATCACCGAGAAGCACACGGTCCCCACCGGCTTGTCCTCGGTGCCACCGCCTGGACCTGCGATACCGGTCGTCGCCACCGCGGTGTCGGCATCGAATCGGTGCAACGCGCCCCGCGCCATCGCCTCTGCCACCGGCTCGGACACCGCACCGTGCGCCTCGATCAGTGCCGCGTCGACGTCGAGCATCCCTGTCTTGGCCTCGTTGGCGTAGGCCACCACCCCACCCGCGACGTACTCCGAAGAGCCGGGGATATCGGTGAGTCGAGCCGCGACGAGTCCGGCGCTACATGACTCCGCCGTCGCGATGCGGCGGCCTGCCAGCAGCGCGGCCACCTGGTCGTCGACCAGTGCCCCGTCAGTCGAAAAGATTTGGCGCGCATGATGTTCCCGCAGCACATCGAGGAGCTGCCGGTACACCGGGGCCGCATCCGGCTCGTACCGCGTGACGATCTCGAGCTCCCCGCGGCGCAGACAGGTGGTGATCTCGAGACGCTCGAACCCCTCGACGGAGCCCTCCGCCTCGCGCAGCGTCTCGGCCAACGCCGATTCGGGAAGTCCGAACATCCGCACCATGTCCTGGCGGTACTCCGTGCGTCCGGCGATCGCCTCCTGCAGCGCAGGGGTTTTCACCGCGGTGTGCCACATCGGCTGCAGCTCTCGCGGCGGCCCTGGCAGCACGAGAACCGCAGGCTTTCCCGGTACGACCACGCCTGGCGCGGTGCCGACCGGATCGAGAATGGTTGCACCGACGGGCACCATCGCCTGTTTCCGGTTGGCCGCCCGCACCGCGTCGAAATCCACGTCGGTTAACCGAGCCCGCAGCCGTTTGAGGATCTCGGCGATCTTCTCCTCGAGCTCGTCGTCGAGCACCAGTTCGCGACCGCAGAACTCCGCGACCACTGCGACGGTCATATCGTCGGCTGTCGGCCCCAGCCCGCCGCTTGTGACGATCAGGTCAACACCCTCGTCGGCCAGAAACCGCATGGCAGCCGTGATGTCGCCCGGTCGGTCGCCGCAGATCGTGATGTGGGCAAGCTCGACGCCGAGTTCGAGTAGCCGGTCGGCGATCCACGGGCCGTTTCGGTCCTGTACCCGCCCTGTCAGAACCTCGGTCCCTGTGACAACGATGCCCGCGCGTGCACTCACGGACTATGCATACACGACGGCGCGTCCGAGGCAGCGGGAGCCGCCGCAGCAACTCGTTTGCGTGCCCGAACGCGAATGCGCGCACCGCGATGCGGGATCAGGATGACGTGTTTGACCTTCTGCCGCTCTGCGGCCGCGGTTGTGGTGCACAACTCGACGCGACGCAACACCTCGCGAAGCACGACGCGCATCTCCACCAGTGCGAACGTCGCGCCAAGGCAGCGCCGGTTGCCTCCGCCGAACGGCAGCCATCTGGTTGGTCCAGGGGTCGCCCCGACCATTCGGTCGGGATCGAACCGGTCGGGATTTCGATACTGCGCCGAACTGCTGTGCACCAGACCGATTCCCGGCGCGACCATGATGCCCGCCGGCAGTCGGTAGCCGGCGAGTTCGACCGGCTCCTTGATGATGCGGCCGACATCGAAGACGACCGGACGGATCCGCAGGGTCTCCTTGGCGATGGCGTCGAGGAACTCGTCGCCGGTTGGATCACCTGCCGCGCTCGCCTCTGCCGCGCGCACGGCCTTATCGAGGATCGCGGGGTGACGGGTCAGCCGCTCCAGCGCCCATGACAGCCCGGTCGCGGTCGTGTCGTGCCCCGCGACGAGCAGGGTGATGAGCTGATCGCGCAGTTCCCTGTCGGTCATGGTGCCGCCGCTCTTGTCGGCTGCGCGGACCAGCATGGCCAGCGCGTCGGTGCGCGTCGCAAGATCGGGATCGGCTCGCCGGTCGGCGATTTCGGCGTAGAGCAGGCGATCAGCCTCGTCCATGTTTCGACGCAGCGTGCGCCACGGGCCAAAGCGTTGCAGGCTCGGCTTGGCGATCGCCAGCGATGCGAACGGCGTCACGTTGAGCAGCTTCGGCATCACCTTGCGCAGTGCCGCGAGTCGCGCCTCGTCGGACGCACCGATGACCGTCCTCAGGATCACTTCGAGGGTGATCTCCGACATCCTCGGCGCGACGGGGAATTCTGTATCCACCGGCCATGTCGCGATGTTGGCCTCCGCGATCTCGGCCATCACCGACGTCTGTCGCGCGACCGCGTCGCGATGAAAGGCTGCCAGCATCTGGCGCCTTCGCTCCTTGTGCTCGTCTCCGTCGATCACCAGCACCGAACTCTTGCCCAGCAGGCCGCCTAGCATCATGTTCGCCTCGCCTGCGTGATAGACGCTCGGGCTTCCCGCGAACACCTTCTTGATCTCCTCCGGGTCGTCGAGGTAGACCAGCGTGCCCATCGTCGCGATGCGCATGGTGAACACGCTTCCGTAGCGCCTCCTGCATGCGGAGATGAAGCGCGGCCAGTACCTGGCCATCAGCGCGGCCTGAAGGGCCGCGGGCAAGCGCGGTCCCTGCGGCAGTTCTGCGCGCTCGGTGTCGGCCATGCCCTGAGCATACGATCCGGTCGCCGGGATGACGGTAATGTCATTCTCCGTGACGGCGCCGAAATCCCTGCGGGAGCTGTTCGACCAGATCGGACTGGAGGAGGTGCCGTCGACCGATGGCACCGTCGTCATGGAGATGCCCGTCGACGAGCGGGTGACGACCGATCTCTTCGTCCGCTACCTTCGGCCGATCAAGGAGCGCAACGGTCCCGCGCGTGCGGTCGCCAAGATACTTCGTACCGGCAAGCGGTCCGTCGTCATCCAGGTCGACATCTACCGCGGCGACGACGGCGAGCTCGGTGCTACGGCGACGGTCAACTTCGCCGCCGTCGGATAGAAAGGACGCATGGACCTCTCTGGTGTCGGCATCTGGAACCACGGACTGCGTTACGGCGATAAGGCGGAATCCGCCGATGCCGCAGCTGAATTGGATGAGCTGGGATACACCGCGCTATGGATACCCGATGTCGGCGGTACGCCGGTGCTCGATTCGGTGGACCACCTGCTGTCGGCGACGACTGACATCGTCGTCGCGACCGGGATCCTCAATCTCTGGATGAACGACCCCTCCGACGTGGCAAGGTCCTACGCGTCGCTCACGGCCGCGCACGGCGACCGGTTCCTCATGGGTATCGGCGTGAGCCACGCACCACTCATCGACTCGAAAGAGCCTGGCCGATACCGCAAGCCTCTCGCTGCCACCGCCTCGTTCCTCGATGCGCTTGACAGCGCAGAACAACCCGTCCCCCTCGGCGCGAGGGTGCTTGCAGCGCTCGGGCCGAAGATGCTCGAGCTCGCGGCGACCCGGTCGCGCGGCGCTCATCCCTACCTCGTCACGCCCGAGCACACGCACCGTGCGCGTGAAGTGCTTGGCGACGGTCCCCTTCTTCTTCCCGAACAGACTGTCATCCTCACCGACGACGAATCCGAGGCCCGAGCCATCGGAACCGGTTGGATCAAAAGGTATCTGGCGATGCCGAACTATGCGAACAACATGCTTCGTCTCGGCTTCTCCCCCGACGACGTCGCGTCGGTGAGTGACAGGCTGCTCGACGCGATCATCGTCTGGGGCGACGAGGCGGCTGTGCTTGGCCGGGTGAACGAACACCTTTCGGCAGGCGCCGACCACGTATGCGTGCAGGTGCTTACCGCCAACCCGAACGAGTACCCGCGCGAGCAGTGGCGACGTATTGCCGCCGCACTGCGCTAGCTGTCACTCGGTCCGAGCCAACACCTCGCGGACAAGCTCCAGCTGAGTGTGTGGATGCAGGAACGCGAACCTGCCGACGGTTTCGCCCTCCCATTTCGTCGGCGGGATGAACGCGATCTGCTCCTCGTGCAACCGTTGCGCCCACGCGTCGTAGTCCTCGGGCTTCCAGCCGATCCTGCGGAACAACACCACGCCGAGGTCGGGTTCGCGGATCAGCTCCAGTTGTGGCGCCGCTTTGATCAGCCCTGCTGTCTCTTTTGCCAACGAGACGGCCACCTCGATGGCGTCGCGATACGCCTCGATCCCGTTCACGGCAAGGGAGAACCACAACGGCAGCCCCCTCGCCCGCCGCGTCAGGTGGTAGGCGTAGTCCGTCGGGTTCCACTCGCCGTCCGAGGTGTGGATGACGTCGAGATAGGACGCGTCCTGGGTGTGCGTCGCACGAGCCAACTCGGGGTCGCGGTACAACAGCGCGCAGCAGTCGAACGGGGTGAACAGCCACTTGTGCGGATCGAGAATGAATGAGTCGGCCTGCTCCAGCCCGTCGTACTTCGGCCGCAGAGAGCGGGCGAAGATCCCTGAGCCGCCGTAGGCGCCGTCGACGTGAAACCACCAACCCCGCTCCCGCGCTAGGACGCCGATCCCGGCCAGGTCGTCGATGATGCCTGCGTTCGTGGTGCCCGACGTGCAGACAACCGCCGCGATATCGGACGTGTCGGCAGGCACCTCGTCCCTGACGGTTTCTGCGGTCAGCCGATGGTCCGGTGTGTCGACCACCAAGGCATCCATCTCCAGCAGGGCCAGCGTGTTGACGATCGACGAGTGCGCATCGGTTCCGACCACCACACGGAGGCGACCGGTGGCACCCTTGCGCTTGGCGGTCTCACGAGCGGTCGCGAGCGCCGAGAGATTGCCTGCCGATCCGCCGGAGACGAAGCAGCCTCCAGACGTGGTCGGCAGCCCCGCCTCGTTCGCGATGACCCGCAGCACGCTGTTCTCCGCGGCGATGGCCCCCGACGCTTCCAGCCATGAAATGCCCTGGATAGACGCGCAGGACACCAGCATGTCGAACAGCAGGCTGGCCTTGGTCGGCGCGGCGGGGATGAAGCCGAGGAACCGCGGGCTGTCCGCCGAGATGATGCTCGGCGCGATCACCGAGGTGTAGACACCGAGCACTTCGTCGGGCTGGCGCGGTGTGTCGCGGATGACGCCATCGAGACGGTCGTACAGTTCGTCGGCGGGCAGCACCCCCTTGTCCAGGGGGACGGGGGTCATCCGCAGCCGGTTCTCGGCGTACGCCAGCACGCTTCGCACCATCTGCTCGGTGTTCTGATCGACCTCGTGCACAGGGACTCACCTCTATTTGATCGGCACCACCGCAGGTGGTGAGTTGTATCCGGCGACGCGCACCCAGTTGGCCCTCGTGCGGTCGGTCGGTACGACGCCGTGAACCTCGACGGTTTCACCCGGGAACACCGTCACGTAGTTGTCGCTGTATTCGATCGGCAGGATCTCGTCTCCGTCGGGCGCACCGAGGATCTCGGCGCGCTCGAAGAACGCCACATGCTCGCTGGGATTCCGCAGTCGGATGGTGACACCGTTCTCCCCGTCCGCTTCGGACCGCTGCGCGCTCACCTGCAGTGGAACCCGTGGCATCCAGTTCAGCGCTGTCATGTTGGCCCAACTCACCTGCTTCAGTTCGAACGCCCAGTCGTTCGTCGGATCACCAACATCGTCTCGCTGTTGCGACTGCCAGTAGACGTTTTCGGCAAGAACCGACCCGTCGTCGTCGACCACTTCGCAGCGCACGAAATAGACACTCGAGTCGCGGGCCACCCGTGGCAGCGTCATGGCGTCGACGCTTCCGCCGGAGGCGACGTCGAGCCTTTCGGTGGTGCGGTCTTCGCGCACCTCGCCTGCCAGATCGTAGACGCGGACACGGACTCGCAGGCCGGACCGGTCGTCGGGGGTCTGGTTGACCAGTGTCACGTTGGCCTTCGTGTGGTCGCCTGTTGCGTACGAGTCGAACACCGCCGAAATGGGCCGAAGGCCTTTCTTCGCGCCGTAGTACGCCCCGCCGGGCCGCAGGTAGTAGTCGAAGATGTTGCCGAAGAACGACGGCCAGTGATTGTTCAGCATCCAGTAGATGGTCATCTTGTGGCTCGCCCAGCCGTTCGCGGCGAAGGCCTCGAACTGGGCGCGCGTCGATTCATAGTGCGCGAGTTGGGCTTTGCGGGTGAACTCCTCGGCGTCGTCGGACGGTCCGTAACGTCGGTCGACCGCGCGCTTGATGCTCTGCAGGCTGGCGTTCTTGGGGTTGGACCCAGCATGGAAAGACCAGGTGTCGTTGATCGGCCACAGCTTGTCGGGCGGGATGAACTTCTTCAGACTCGCGAACGGCGGGATGTGTTCGTTGTCGCCCTGTTCGGCGGTCGAGCCGCGGGTGGCGCCGTAGCGGCCGCTGAACCAGTAGCCGGGCGGTCGCCAGCTGTACGGCCCCGCCATGTGGATCCCGTCCCAGTCGCGCTCCCCCGTCGCGTCTCTTGCCAGCGACGACACAGTGTCGACGGTGGCGTTCTGCCAGTGCGAATCATCAAGCACCGCATGATATTTCGCGAGAATATCGGGCGGCGGCTTCCCGTCGCTGCCGTTCGCCCAGAGGAACACCGACGGATGGGACCGTAGCATCAGGATCTGCGACCGCAGGCTGTCGGTTGCGACCCTGCGATCCTCGTCGTCCCACTGCGACCATTTTTCCCACTGGTTGCAGCACATCCAGCCGAACATCAGCGGGATACCGAGTTCGTCGGCCTTCTCGACGATGTGCTCACCCGGGAACTTGCCTTCCAGCCGCACCATGTTGAGGCCGAGATCCTTGACGTAGCGAAGGATCGCGTCCTCGCGTTCCGGGGAATAGGCGAACAGCAGATCGGGTGTGTACGCGGCTCCCCTGACCAAGAGATCCCTGCCGTTGATAGTGAGATAGAAGTTGCCGCCCCTGCCCAGATCGGGGAAGTCGCCGTCGGAGTCACGGTGTTGAGAAACGGTCCGGATGCCGAACCGGAGGTTGGCGGAATCCGACACCCGGCCGAACTGGGTAAACGTCAACGCCAGGTCGTAGAGGTTGGGTTCGCCGAGCGTGTACGGCCACCACAGGTCGGGATTGGTGACCGTTAGGTCAGCGAAGTCGTCAGGGCTGAAGGTGATCTCGCGCTGCTCGCCGGGTAGCAAGGTGACCGCCTGCTCGAAGTCGATGCTCGGCTTGCCCTGCCGCGAGATCGTGCCTTTCAGTACGCCGCGAAGTTGTCGGGTCGAGTAGTTGTGCACCGACGTATGAACTGTCAGTCGGGCTGAATCCGTTCGCGGCAGGGGCAATTCGGTGTTGACGACGGCAGGCCCAAGGGCCACGTCGCCCGAAACCTTGAGGTAGACGGGCTTCCAGATGCCCGCATTGCGGTCGGAGACAAAGGAATTGCCGCGGTTGACGTCCTTGCCGGGCCCCTGGTAACCCAGGTAGTTCCAGTTGATCCAGTCCCACCAACTGTCCGCGAGCTCCACGCCGTCGATGTCCTGCAGCGCTCGCTCGGGTGTCACCTTGATCGCGAGGGTGTTGGATTCGCCGGGCCGCAGCCACCGGCCGACATCGAGTTCGTGGGCGTCGAACATGCCCACGATCTGGGTGTTGTCGGCGACGAGGCGGCCGTTGAGCCAGACCTCGGCACGGTAGTTGATGCCAGGCAACTCGAGCAGATAGGTCGAGTGACCCGCGGGCGCCGTGAACGACGTGCGGTACCACCAGTCCTGCTTGTAGAGATCCTGCGGCACCTCGTCGAGCAGGTTCTTGCCGTAGTAGAGGTTCGGGTAGGTGCCGTCGTCCTGCAGCACCTCGAGGACGGTGGCAGGCATCCGGCGGATGGTGTGCCAGCCTCCAGGGCCTCCGGTCGCCGCGTAGTCCGCGCGCGAGACGGTTGCGCCGTCGGTGCCGAGCCGGGTGGCCGACGCGAGCTGCCAGCCGTCAGACAGTTCGATCCGGTCGGGCGGCTGCTGGGGCGGGGCGAAGGTGGGCAAGGACGCCGCGCAGCCCAGCAGTAACACGACGATCAGGAGTGCGGAGAGGATGATGCGACGCCGGGACGATATGGCCCTCTCCTCTCGGTCGCCGTTGATCAAGAACCGTAGTCTCGATTCATGATGGTCGAGCCCTCGGGTCGGGTCGCCGAGATCGCGGCGAGCCCGCACGGGCCGGAGGTGGGCGCGTTCTTCGACCTGGACGGGACGCTGGTCTCCGGGTTCACCGCAACGGCGCACGCAGGCGACCGGATCCGGCGTCGGCAGGCGCGGATCGGAGAGGTTCTCGGGGTCATGGAGGCCTCGATCAGATACCGGCTGGGGCGGATGCAATTCGAGCGCCTCATCGTGCGCGCCGCAGGCTATCTGCAGGGCGAGTCACTTCGTGAGCTCGATGAGCTCGGCGAGCGGCTGTTCGTCCGGCACATCGAATCCCGGGTCTATCCGCTCATGCGCGAGGTCGTCGCAGCACACCAGGAGCGCGGCCACACCGTCGCGCTGTGCTCGTCGGCCCTCACCATCCACGCCGAGCCGGTCGCGCGCGCCCTCGGTATCACCACAGTGCTGTGCAATCACTTCGAAGTCGACGGCAACGGGCTGCTGACGGGCGATATCGAGAAGCCGATCATCTGGGGCGCGAGGAAGGCCGATGCCGCACAACGGTTCTGCGGGGACAACGGCGTCGATCTGACGCGAAGTTACTTCTACGCAGACGGTGACGAGGACGTGCCACTGATGTCGGCGGTCGGCCATCCGCGGCCGGTGAATCCGCGTTCGGGGCTCGCCGCGGCAGCGGCCGCCAACGGCTGGCCGGTGCTGCGCGTCGCCGTCGCGGGCCGAAAGGGCTGAGCCGTGCGATGAGTGTTGCCGAAGGTCTGATGCTCGCCTGCGGCGGCTTCTTGCTCGCGGTGCTCTGGATGGATCTGATTTTCGACAGCCAGGTCCGCGGCGCACAGGACGACCGACTTCCCGAGTCGGTGCTCACGTCGATCGCGGACTACTACCGTCGTGCGACGACGACGTCGCGCCCGATGAGCCGGCTGATCGCGGCGATGATGGTGATCCTTCTCGGGGCGTTGGTGTTTCGGAGCATGAGCGGAAAAGAACCGGTGTGGCTCATCGCGGTGTCGGCTGCGCTCGCTGCGGCCCCCGTCCTCATCGCGGGGGTCAGAACGGTGCCGAACGCCGTGCGTCTCGGTGGCCGAGAGGACGGGCCCGACGAACAGTCTCGGCTTGCGCGGTCGGTCTACAGGGACCACGTCGCCTGTCTAGTGCTCATGTCGACTTTTCTTGTCATCCGGATCTCGGCTCTTCGCTGAACCACCTGTGTCCTCATGGCGCCACGGGCGCGCGCTGTTTCGTAAATCACAGTTCCGGGCAGTCCTACCCGGTCGGGAAATCCGATTACCCGCGAAAGGGGGGCGAAGACATGCCGAGCGAGCAACAGCAGACCGAGCAGCGAGACGAGCAACAGGACGAGCGGCCGACGACCGAGAAGCCCGAGGTCAAAGACGAGCACGAGGAGAAGGCCAAGGAGATGCGAAAGGAGTACGTGGAACAACGCCCCACGGTGATCATGCCGGGTAGCGGTGGCACCGTGGCGGGAACGGCCGTAAACGAGTGGCTCGACGACGACGGGAGCCCGAAGTTCGGTGACGAGTCTGAGCCAGCGGCCGACACGTCGGAAGGCGATGACGCAGACCGCGGGAAATCCGACGACAAGTCATACGGCGACACGGTGGCGGAAGACAAGAAGAGAAACGACAGGATTCGGAAAGCGCACGGCGACGCACAGGCCGACGGCGCGCAGAACGACGAGGCAGACGACGACGCGGAAAAAAGCGAGGAGCCTCAGAAAGAGAATTAGGCGGCCGTAGCGGTCGTTGCAGGCCTGCCTGTTCTGTTGGCGCTGATCCGTACTAAACTAGAACACGTTTCAGTTCGCCCACCGCGCTCAAGGAGCTGGCATGCACACGGCCATTTGCGACGATCTCGGCATCGAGTTCCCCATCTTTGCGTTTACGCACTGCCGTGACGTGGTGGTGGCGGTCAGCAAGGCGGGCGGCTTCGGCGTGCTCGGCGCTGTCGGTTTCACCCCCGAGCAGCTGGAGATCGAACTCAAGTGGATCGACGAGAACATCGGCGACCACACGTACGGGGTCGACATCGTCATCCCGAACAAATACGAGGGTATGGACGCAGGCGACCTGGAGCCCGAGGTGCTCAAGAAGCAACTCAACGCGCTCGTGCCCGACGAGCACCTCGAGTTCGCGCGCAAGATCCTCGCCGACCACGGTGTGCCCGTCGACCACAGCGATGACGATGCCCTGCAGCTGCTCGGCTGGACCGAGGCGACCGCGACGCCGCAGGTCGAGGTCGCGCTGAAACACCCGAAGTGCACGCTGATCGCCAACGCACTCGGCACGCCGCCAGCGGACATGATCGACCACATTCACACAGAAGGCCGCAAGGTCGCCGCCTTGTGCGGATCGCCGTCGCAGGCACGCAAGCATGCCGACGCCGGCGTCGACATCATCATCGCCCAGGGCGGCGAAGCGGGCGGACACTGCGGTGAGGTCGGCTCGATCGTCCTGTGGCCGCAGGTGGTCAAGGAGGTCGCCCCGGTTCCCGTACTCGCCGCCGGCGGCATCGGCAGCGGTCAACAGATCGCCGCGGCGCTCGCCCTCGGTGCCCAGGGCGCGTGGACCGGCTCGCAGTGGGTGATGGTCGAGGAGTCCGAGCACACGCCGGTGCAGCACGCCGCGTACGCCAAGGCGTCCAGCCGCGACACGGTCCGCAGCCGCTCGTTCACCGGCAAGCCTGCCCGCATGCTGCGCAACGACTGGACCGAGGCCTGGGAGCAGGAGGACAACCCCAAGCCGCTCGGTATGCCGTTGCAGTACATGGTGTCCGGTATGGCGGTTGCCGCCACGCACAAGTACCCCAATGAGAGCGTCGACGTGGCATTCAACCCCGTCGGCCAGGTCGTCGGTCAGTTCACCAAGGTGGAGAAGACGTCGGTCGTGATCGAACGCTGGGTGCAGGAGTACCTGGAGGCCACAAGCCGACTTGACGACTTGAACGAGGCCGCCTCCGTCTGACTCAGGGAGTCGGTCCCGGCGGGGGCCCCGGTGCAGGCGGCGGCGCCAGTTCGGGGAGCACAGGGCCCGGTGGCGGTCCGTCAGCAGGCGGCACGTCCGCCTGCGGTGCATCGGGTGCCGGTCCGACGGGTAGCGGAGTTCCCGGTGGCGCCTGCGGCCCCGTTGGCATTCCGTTCGTCGGCACGGCGTTGGGATCCAGCGGTCGTTGCGTGAACAGGAGCAGGGCGTCCTTCCCGCTGATTTCCTGCGTCTGATAGGCGTGAAGCAGGTCGCGCAGGTACGACGTGCCCCGACTCTGCGGGGGTTCGACCGGAACGTCGGAGGTGCCCGGCGGCAGGTTCTCGGGGCTGAGCAGGTGCGGCACCTCAGCGGGCGGCGGGGCGGGCAGCGCGGGGTCATCCGCAGCGGCCTGGACTGAGATCGGCTGCTCAGGACCCGGCAACACGGGTCCAGGCGGCGGTGGCGGCGGAACAGGCAGTTCGGGGTCGGCCTGTGCGACGGGCGCCGCGAGCAGCACGGCCGCAACCGCCGCCAGCGCGCCGCCTGCGCCGGACAGCGCCCTCACCTTGATTGACTTCGTCACCGATTCCCCCTTTGCCTCTCGTCACGGTGCTACTGGGGTCTTCAGTCTTGGTACCCCGATTGTTACACCTGTGCAACGTGTGACCAAGGGGTCTTTTCCGTCGACCGGGGGCGGAACACGTTTCACTTGAGAGTTTGAGGGACTTTTCCGCAACCCCTTCACCCGGTCCCATCTGTGGTGTAGCAATGCCTTACCGGCACTAGACAACGTCGTACGAGGAGCCATACATGCCATCTCCGGACCTTCCGCCCGGGTTCGATTTCACCGACCCTGACATGTACGCCGAACGGCTACCGGTCGAGGAACTCGCTCATATGCGGAAGGTGGCGCCCATCTGGTGGCAGGAGCAGTCGAAGGGGAATCTGGCCTTCGGCGACGACGGCTACTGGGTGGTGACCAAGCACCACGACGTCAAGGAGGTGTCCCGCCGCAACGACGTCTTCTCCAGCAACAGGAAGACCGCGCTGCCGCGATACCGCGACGAAGCCGATCCGGCCTCGCTCGAGGCAGGCAAGGTTGTTCTGCTGAACCAGGACGCCCCCCATCACACCCATCTGCGCAAGATCGTCTCTCGGGCGTTCACGCCGCGCGCGATCGAATCCCTACGTGAGGAACTGCGCGAGCGGGCTCGCGAAATCGCGCAGTCCGCCCTCGCGGAGGGCTCAGGCGACTTCGTCGAGCAGGTGTCGTGCGAACTTCCGCTGCAGGCGATCGCCGGCCTGATGGGTGTGCCGCGAGAGGACCGGATGAAGTTGTTCCACTGGTCGAACCAGATGGTCGGCGACCAGGACCCGGAGTACGCCAGGAACGACCCGACGGCGGCGTCCGTCGAACTCATCATGTACGGCATGCAATTGGCCGCCGAACGCGGGAAGAACCCCGGCGACGATCTTGTCACCAAGTTGGTGCAGGCCGACGTCGAAGGACACAAGCTGACCGACGACGAGTTCGGCTTCTTCGTCATCCTGTTGGCGGTTGCCGGTAACGAGACCACCCGAAACTCGATCACGCAGGGAATGATGGCGTTCACCGAATTCCCGGACCAGTGGGAGCTTTTCAAGCGCGAACGGCCGGCGACGGCGGCCGACGAAATCGTCCGGTGGGCGACGCCGGTCACGTCGTTCCAGCGCACTGCGCTGGAAGACACCGAACTGGGCGGGGTGGAGATCAAGAAGGATCAACGGGTGGTGATCTTCTATCGTTCAGCCAACTTCGATGAGGACGTCTTCGACGACCCGTACAGCTTCAACATCTTGCGAGATCCCAATCCGCACGTGGGATTTGGCGGAACCGGGGCGCACTACTGCATCGGCGCCAACCTGGCCAGGATGACCATCGACCTGATCTTCAATGCGATCGCCGACGAAATGCCCAATCTGACACCGATTTCCAAACCCGAGCGGCTTCGCTCCGGATGGCTGAACGGCATCAAGCACTGGCAGGTCGACTACACGGGCCGCTCCGCTATCGCGACGTGACGGTCGGAGCCCTCGGATAGTCGATGATCGAGCGCCAGTAATCCTCGCCGATCTCCTCCCCCGACTTCAGCACCATCGCGAGCCCGGTCGCCATGGCGATCCCCAGCAGTCCGAGCCAGAGGCCGGAGATCGCGATCACCGCCCACAGGATCGCGGTGACCGTGGGCCACGGTGAGAGCATTGCGAGGACGGGCGCGAAGAAGAAGCCGGTGCCGATGAACCACGACGAGCCCGCGCGGTCCGATTTGAGCACGAAGCGCAACCACTTCGGAATCGCCGACTGTGCGCGCCGATCGCTGGTCATTTCCTTCTCCTCTCGGCCGATACCTTCACGGTGCCCGCTGCAGGTAGCGGATGCAATTACCCCCGAGGTAGTCGCTCAGCAACTGGTATGACCACTTGACCTCTGGCCAATAATCGGTCATGGTGGGCATATGGCCCTTCAACCCGTGAACCGGCGTTCGGTACCCGAGGACGTCTTCGAGCAGATTGTCTCCGGCGTGCTCAGCGGCGAGATGGCGCCCGGTGAGACGCTTCCTAGCGAACGTCGGCTCGCCGAGGTTCTCGGCGTCTCGCGGCCCGCCGTTCGCGAGGCGCTCAAGCGGGTGTCGGCCGCCGGTCTGGTCGAGGTGCGCCAGGGCGACGCCACCACAATCCGCGACTTTCGCAGGCACGCAGGCCTAGATCTGCTCCCCCGGCTGCTCCTGCGCGCGGGCGAGCTCGACCTCTCGGTCGTCCGCAGCATTCTTGAGGCGCGGCTGCACAACGGGCCCAAGACGGCCGAGCTCGCGGCGGCGCGCCGCCAGCCGGATCTGGCCGGGCTGTTGACCGAGGTCGTCAACCAGCTGGAGTCCGAGGCTGACCCGGTCGAGCAACAACGTCATGCTCTTACCTTCTGGGACCACGTCGTCGACGGAGCCGACTCCATCGTGTTCCGGCTGATGTACAACACGCTGCGGGCCACCTACGAGCCCGCGTTGCCTGCGCTCGCCGCGGTAATGGCCGCCGAGGTGGGCCGCCCGGATGCTTATCGAACACTCGCCGACGCGATCTCCGCGGGCGACCCGGCCGCTGCCAAGAAGGCGGCAGTCGATCTTCTCGAACCCGCCACCGCGGCGATGCTCGCCGTCATCACCCACCTGGAGGACCAGTCATGACGATCTCGACCGAACGCCAGGCGCGTAAGGGCTTCACGCTGCGCGACGCCAGGAAGGAATTCCTGAAACACCCGTCTCCCTGGATGATTGGCGCCACTCTCGCCGTCGTACTGACGGCCCGTGTCATCGTCGGTGACTGGCACTACACCGAAGCGCTCGTCCCCCTGGTGATGCTCGCGGTCTTCCCGTTCTTCGAATGGGTCGTCCACGTCTTCATCCTGCACTGGCGGCCGAAGCGGGTCGGGCGCCTGACCATCGACCCGCTGCTCGCCCGCGAACACCGGCGACACCACGTCGACCCGCGCGATGTTCCGGTGATCTTCATCCCGTGGAAAGCCTTGATCTGGGTGATCGCCCTCGCGGTTGCTGTTGCGCTCCTTGCCTTTCCGCGGTTGGGCATGGGCCTGACATTCTTGGCGCTCATCGGCGTGTTCGGTCTCGCATACGAGTGGTGCCACTACCTCATCCACAGCGACTACAAGCCGAAGTCCGCCGTCTACCGCGCGATCTGGCGCAATCATCGGCAACACCACTTCAAGAACGAGCACTACTGGTTCACTGTCACCAGCTCCGGTACCGCCGATCGGGTGCTCGGCACCTATCCCGACCAGGCATCGGTCGAGACCTCGCCGACTGCGAAGAACCTGCACGCCCTCGAGCTCTAAACCGGCTGCGGTGGGCCTGTTCGCTGCCGTCCGACCGCCGAAATCCCGTATCCCAGCACGAGGATGAACACCGCGAGCAAACCGATGTTGGTGACGACGACCACCATCCCAACGGAGTCGGGGTCGAGGAAGTAGTAGGGAGCACGCCGTCCCGCGGTGTTGAGGACAAGCAGCGCAAGCAGCACATAGGCGGCCGGATAGATCAGCCAGATCAGCGGCTGCCACCAACGGATGGTGCGCTGACCCCGACCGACCACCAGCCAGTCCACGGTGACGAGAACCGGGACGACGATGTGCAACAGGATGTTGGCCGGGGTGTATCCCATGCTGTAGTCGGTCAGCAGCAGATTCCAGATGATCCCGGCGACCACGACATAAAGGACCACAGCGCCGCGAACGCCTGCGCGATCATCTCCCCGGGCAGAGTAGAGACTCCACGAATAGTAGGCCGCGGCAACCACATTGGCCTGATAGGTGAACGTGATCAATCGCCAGAGCACGCCGGATCGCGATGTGGTCTCCACGGCGATCAGCGCGATCACGACCGCCGCGACGATCAGGACGCGTAGCAGTACCCGCACACGTTCATTATCCAGACGGTGGCGGCGGGGGCGCATCCGCGGGCGGCGGCACCAGCAGCGGATCCTGCGGGGGCACCACATCGACCGGCGCCTGGGCCGGTTCGTCCGGTTTGCCGAGATCGGAGAGCCTGTCTCGGATCCGTCCCAGGAATCCCCCACTCCGCTCCGGCACCGGTGTCACCTCTGCGGGCACGAGGCCGGGTGCCGGGTCGGTGACACCCGGAGGAAGCGGAACGCCATTGGGAGCCAGGGGACCCTGTGGAACAGATCCGTCGGCCGGTGCCAGCGGATCGGGAGCAGGCGCCTCCGGCGCCAGTGGGTCGGCGATCGGCACCGGTTCGACGTCGTACACAGGTGGCGGCGGAAGTTCGGTGGGCGGGGGTGGCGCTGCGGGCAGGGCCGCCTCGATGGTCGGTGCCGGCGCGGCGGGTTGCGCCGCCCTCACCGCCGCGGGCTGGGTGGAATCACTTGCCGCAGAAGGTGTCTCGGCCGGATTGGCCCTCTCATTGGAGGTCAGTTGCAGCCCGATCGCCAGAGATCCCGACACCACAAAGGTCACTACGCCGACACCAAGCATCGCACCTGCCGCGCCAACGCGTGGGAACAGCGAGGATTTCGCAGGCGTGGTCGCCACGCGTCCCGAATCGCCGCTCACTTCGTCGAACGCGTCATCAGACCCGAGTGTCGACGCGATGGCCGCACCGCGGGCGAGCGCCAGCTGAGCCTCCGCGGGGACGAACACCGGGACCTCGAGCACGCTCTCCAGATGCGGGGTGATGGCTTCGAGATCGCTGCCGGAACCGACGAGAACCAAGGCCGCGGGGCGCCAGTCGGCCTGCGCGAAGATCGAGCTCAGCCAACGGGCGAGATCCTCGTCGGTTGTGACGGCGTGGTTGACGGCCGTTTGCACGGCGTTATCGGTGGTGTCGACCACCAACACGATGACGGCATCGGGTTCGATCACGCAGACCGCCGTGACCTCGTAGCCGATGACGCTCGCGATGCCGCGCGCAAGCGCTTCGGTGGCTTCCGGCATTCGCACCGCGACGACGTTCTCGAAGCCCGACTCCGATAACGACTCGAGGAGCAGAGAGGCCTCGGTGTCGGCGTCCTCACTCCACGTGACACCTATGGAGTGGAGCCGGTGTCCGCGGGCCGCGGCGATGGCCTCGGTGCGCATCACGGCAGCCGCCGCCTTCTCCGACGTGTTGACGGCACTGGCAAGGCCGCGGTCGTGAACCGTGAACTCGTCCTTGTCCATGGTGGCGCCGTCGGCTTCATGGCCTTCGACGAGGACGAGTCCAACAGTGGTCGGCGTCATGGATAGTCCGAGGACCGCGTCCATCCGCACCCCCTCCGGACATCTGTTTACGGGCGTGGTCTGCGTCACGTATCGGGGGTGAGACTACCTGGATCTGATAGGTCGGACGCCCCCGGGCGTTCGCCACCGACTCGATTTCGATGCCGAGCAAATCGCAGATACCGCAAACTCCGCAAAGGTAGGGAGCATCAGCAAATCGCAAAAAGTTGCTGAACAATTCTCATCCGGCGAGGATGTCGCTGAGCAGCGACGGCTCGATGTTTCCCCCGGACAGAACCATCGCCGTTCGGCCCGGTGGCGTCGCACCTTGTCGGTAGGCGGCGAGTGCGACTGCTCCGCTGGGCTCGCTGACAAGGTGGGCACGGAGGGCGAGCTCGCGAACCGCGGCGCGAATCTCGTTCTCCGACACCGTGATCATGTCGTCGACCACCTTTTGCAGATGCGCGAAGGTCAACGCCGACGGCTGCGAGCGCAGGCCGTCGGCGATGGTTCGGTTCCGATCCTCGATCGACCAGTCCACCCGTTCACCCCGTCGCAGGGCATCGGCGGTGTCCGCGGCGAGCTCGGGTTCGACTCCGAATATCTTCGCCTCGGGACATTTTGCCCTGATCGCGGTGCCGATACCGGAGGCCAACCCGCCGCCGCTCACCGGTATCAGCACATTCTCGACATCGGGCAGATCGTCGGCGATCTCCAAGCCGATGGTGCCCTGCCCCGCGATCACATCGGGGTGGTCGAACGGGGGTATGAGCACACCGCCGGTCTGCTCGAGCAGCTCGGCGGCAACCTTCTCCCGCTCGCCCGGGCCGCACAGCACCACGTGTGCCCCGTGCCTGCGGGTCGCCTGCACCTTGATGTCAGGCGTTTCGACCGGCATGACGATGTGGGCCGCCGTCTGGTACGCGGCGGCCGCATAGGCGACCGCCTGAGCATGATTGCCGCTCGAGTACGCGACGACGCCCCTCGCACGGTCCGATTCGGTCATGTTGCCGACGGCGTTGAACGCCCCGCGGATCTTGAAGGCACCGATCGCCTGGAGGTTCTCGGGTTTGATCCAGAGCGGACGCTCGGGCTCGGCCCACGTCGCCGGGATCAGCGGTGTCCGGAGGACGGCTCCGGAGATCCTGCTCGCCGCCGACTGAATGTCGGTGAGGGTGATCAGTTGCACGGTTGTCAGTGTGCCCGCAAGCAGAGTGGGGGCGAGTCGCCGCCACCTACCCGTCAGGTTCGATCTGCGCCGACTCCGAGCAGACCGCGAACCATCCGCTCCGCCATCGCCTCGTCGTGAGGCGCACCTGCAAGGTGAATCGCCAAACCCTCCACGGCAGCGGTGAT
The DNA here is from genome assembly GCA_963756865.1 of uncultured Actinomycetota bacterium. Lineage (GTDB taxonomy): Bacteria > Actinomycetota > Actinomycetes > Mycobacteriales > Mycobacteriaceae > Mycobacterium. The sequence goes on from CAVWPQ010000038.1 coordinate 83,951, forward strand.
CGCCGCCCCCAGGGTCTTCGCCGGTGGCCCGGCAGGTATCGACCCGTCCCGTCTGCCCGCGGATACCAGGGCGCCGAACCTCGCCGCGAGATCTCTTCCGATGTCGGCGACCCTGGTGCCCACCGGATGCTCGCGGCCGTCGAACTCCATCCGCAGCGCCATCATCACCCGCGCGACGTCACGGCGGCAGAACACTATGTGGTTGCGGGACAACGCGATCAAGGTGTCAACGGGTGAGTCTGCGCGTTGCGCCTTTTCCCACACTTCGCGCTCCCAGGTGTCGGCCACCCAATCCACGACGGCAACCGCGAGTTCCTCCTTGCCGGTGAAGAGGTGGTACAGCGCCCCGCGGGTGTAGCCGGCGTCGGCTGCGACCTTTTCGAGTATCACGTTGCCGTACCCGTACCGCGAAAAGGCCTGTGCGCCCGACTCGAGCAGAGCGGCTCGTGTGCGCGCACGTCGTTCCGCCTGCGTGCGCGGCCGCGACGGTTCCGATATAGATACATGCATGTACGTATGTTACGGTGAAACCGAGGAGGCGTCCAATGAAACTCCCAAGCAGCGCCCACTTTTCGCAGCCATGGCGGATCCACGACCTCACCCGTGACTTCCGCCTCGAAGACGTCTGGGCACTGCCCACACCTGGCGGCCCGGATGACTTCCCGCGACTGATCGAGTTGGTGACCGCGTTCGACGAGGCCCGCGCTCGATTCTCGGTAGTCGGGATGCTTTTCGCAGTCCGGCAGGTGCTCGGTGAGGTGTTCGGCTGGGACGAGCAGGCCGACGACCCCGCGCGTCCAAGCCTTCGGCAGCGGCTGCCGGCGGATCTGCGCGACTCCCCCTCGGCGGTGAACCCAGCGATGGGGTTCTCTCCCCTCTATCAGGTGGACGACGAATGGGCCGCCGAGCTCATCAACGCGACTGTGCACGGCGTCATTCACCTCGGCTGGGTCAAGGACGGGGACGGCTACCGCGGTCAGATGGCGATCCTGGTCAAGCCGAACGGTGTGTTGGGTCGCACATACATGACGGCAATCATGCCGTTCCGGTACCTGATCGTGTATCCAAAAATGCTCAAGGGAATCGGCCGAAAATGGCTGTTGCAGAGGGTCGGCCAGACGTAAACGGCCGCAAGGCTACGGACTTCCGGCTGGCGGTGAAGTGATCGAACCCGATGTCGAGAAGGCTTCCCGTGTCTCGGTGACGAGTCGCCGTGGTGCAAGGGACTTCTGGCGCCTGGGTGACGGAGGCCAGGGTATGGCTGACGCCGCCGGCGGCGCCGACGGATGGGGCCCGCGGGCTGACGCAGTTCGCCGAGTTCGCGGCGGAGTAACCACGGTTTCTGTATCGCCGAAATAGGAGCGCGCAGGCCGGTACTGTCACGCGCATGGGCGATCATCATGATCATGGGCCGCAGCGCGACTTGCCGCCGGGAATGACCGAGCAACTCGATCTGCCCTACTCGGGCCTCGCAACGTTCGGTCACCGTCCGTTCCTCACCGAGGTCGAACAGCTCGACTCCTGGCAGCCCGACGTCGCGATCGTCGGCGCACCGTTCGACGTCGCGACGACGAACCGGCCGGGTGCACGGTACGGCCCGAGGGCGATCCGAGCCACCGCCTACGAGCCGGGCACCTACCACCTTGATTTAGGGCTGGAGATCTTCGACTGGCTCGAGGTCGTCGATTTCGGTGACGCGTTCTGCCCCCACGGCCAGACCGAGGTCTCCCACAACAACATCCGCGAGCGCGTCCACGCGGTGGCCTCCAGGGGGATCGTGCCGGTCATTCTCGGTGGCGACCACTCGATAACCTGGCCTGCCGCGACCGCGGTGGCCGACAAGTACGGCTACGGCAACGTCGGCATCGTGCACTTCGACGCGCATGCCGATACCGCGGACATCATCGACGGGAACCTGGCGAGCCACGGCACGCCGATGCGTCGGCTGATCGAATCCGGCGCGGTGCCAGGCACACATTTCGTCCAGGTCGGGCTGCGCGGTTACTGGCCACCACAGGACACCTTCGAGTGGATGCTCGAGCAGGGCATGGTGTGGCACACCATGCAGGAGATCTGGGAGCGCGGCTTCAAAGAGGTGATGCGCGACGCGGTCGCCGAGGCTCTGGCGAAGGCCGACAAGCTCTACGTTTCGGTGGATGTCGACGTGATGGATCCCGCGCACGCCCCGGGCACGGGGACGCCGGAGCCCGGCGGTATCACCAGCGCCGACCTACTGCGCATGGTGCGCCAGCTGTGCTACGAGCACGATGTCGTCGGCGTCGACGTGGTGGAGGTCGCACCCGCATATGACCACGCCGAACTGACCGTGAACGCCGCGCACCGCGTGGTGTTCGAGGCGCTCGCAGGCATGGCCGCCCGTCGTCGCGACTCCGCGGCCAACCCGACCCCGCCCGGTCCCCCCGCTTACCCACCTGCGTAACCGACTGCGCAGATGACGTCGGTCACATCGGCTCGGCAGGCGGTTGCCGACCTGTCGCCGGGGGGACAATGAAGTCATGGGCAAAACAACCGGAGTCCTCTTCTTCGACGGAGCGTGCGGGATGTGCACCCGATCGAGGGACTTCCTGCTCGAGCTCAATCGCACAGGCGACCTGCAGACCGAACCGCTTCAAGGCCCGGGTGCGGCGGACCGACTCGGGATCTCGCCGGAACGCCTGATGGAGCAGGTGTGGTGGCTCGACTCGTCCGGCCGGGTATACGGCGGCGCCGAGGCAGCGAACGCGGCCGTTTCGGCGGCGCTGGGCAGCAGGCTTCCATTGATGATCTACCGGGTGCCAGGGATGAGGTCCGTACAAAACGCGATCTATCGATGGGTCGCCGACCATCGCTACCGGTTCCCCGGTAAGACGCCATACTGCGAATCGCATCCTGTCGCCTGCTGACGGCACGGGCATGAGCGAACCGACCGTCCGGCCCGCCGTGACCCAGGATCTCGACGCGATCGCCGGCATCTACGCCCATCACGTGCGAATGGGGGTAGCGACGTTCGAGGTCGATCCTCCCGACGCACAGGAATGGCGACGGCGGTTCGATGCCGTGGTCGACGGCGGGTTGCCGTTCATCACCGCGGAGGTCAACGGCGACGTCGCGGGCTACGCGTACTGCGTGCAGTGGAAGCCGCGGCCTGCCTACCGCCGCACAGTCGAGGACTCGATCTATCTCGCCGCCGATGCCGCCGGCCATGGCGTCGGCGGTCGTCTACTCGACGCATTACTCGTCTGCTGCGCCGATGCAGGAGTCAGACAGGTCATCGCGGTCATCTCTGACGCCGACGCCGAGGCTTCCCTCGCGCTGCACCGCAGCCGCGGCTTCGTCGACGCGGGACGGCTGACCGCCGTTGGTTTCAAACACGGGCGCTGGCTGGACACCGTTTTGCTGCAGCGGACCATCAGCCGAGGCGGTCGCTGATATCGGTGAAGGCCGGATTGTCGTTGCGGTGATCTGACGTATTTCGGCATTCCCCGTAGATGCGCATCGTCGCGAACCTCGGATCGTCGGGATTCTCATGGAACGTCGACGTGACGCCGTCCCTGGTCAGCTTCATGCCGAAGTGCTCGCCCATCGCGGGCGCCTCCTGCCATCCGCCGGCCACCATGGCCTCGGCGACCTCGCGGATGCGCTTCACCGAATTCGCCTCGGGCAGTGCGAAGTTGAGGTAGACGGCAGCCTGGTAGGGCGGGTCATGCAGGTTTGTACACGACAAGAAGGTGTAGCTGCCGCTGACGCGTGGGAGTCCGGCGACGTCGACGATCTGTTTCGCCGAGTTGAGCACCTGGCCGGTGGATTGCTCGTCGGACATGGGCGCGGCACCGCCCAGCGTCCCCGTTTCGGCCTTGTGCGACGTGGCGATGACGACGAAACCGATCCCAAGCACCAACGACATCACCAGAGCGGCGAACATCAGCGCCCTCGCCGCCGGGGACCGAAGCCATCCGAGGTCACGGCCACTCATGGGGTCAAGGTACGCCGTCCGACCGCTACGGTTGTGGATGAGGTTGCGACGATCACGCTGAAAGGTCGGTCATGCCGCAGGTCGCTCTGAAGCAGGCCACGATCGAATACCGGGTCGTGGGTCCCGACGACTCGAAACATCCACCGGTGCTGTTCGTCCACGGGATCCTGGTCGATCATCGGTTGTGGGACCCCGTTGCCGAAGGCCTGGCGCAGCAAGGCTTTCGGTGCCTTCTTCCGGACTGGCCGCTCGGCTCTCACACCGTCCCCGTCGACAACGGCACCGACCTGTCGCCTGTCGCCGTCGCGTCGATGATCGCCGATTTCATCACCGAACTGGGTCTGTCCGAGGTGACACTCGTCGGCAACGACACCGGCGGCGGGCTGTGCCAGTTCGTGATCGACGCACGCCCGGAGGTGGTCGGTCGCCTGGTGCTGACCAACTGCGATGCGTTCGACCAGTTCCCGCCGTTCCCGTTCACCCTCGTCTTCGCGATGTTGCGCGGCGACACGTCGATCAAGATTCTCGCCGGTCAGATGAAACTGAAAGCGTTGCGGCATTCACCCTTGGGCTACGGCCTGTTGGTTACCGACCCCGATCCACAACTCACCAACAGTTGGCTCGATCCGTGCCGTAGCGACGCCAGAATCCGCCGCGATCTCGCCACGCTGCTTCGTCATGTGGCCGGCACGGACCTGACCGACGCCTCGACACGCTTCCCGCGTTTCACCAAGCCGGTCACCCTGGTGTGGGGTCAGCGCGACAGGTGCTTCAAGCCGTCGTTGGCAAGGCGGATGGCCGCGCTGTTCCCGAACTGCTCGCTGATCGAGGTGAGCGACGCAAGAACCTTTGTGTCGCTGGACGATCCGCGCGCTGTTATCGACGCGATCGCGTCAGCTAGCTCTTGACCAGGGTGAACTGGCACACGTCGGTGTAGCCCTCGCGGAACAGGTCCGCGCAACCGGTCAGGTACTTCATGTACCGGTCGTAGACCTCCTGGGACTGGATCGCGATCGCCTCGTCCTTGCGGGCTTCCAGCGCGGCGGACCACATGTCGAGGGTGCGCGCGTAGTGCAGCCGCAACGGCTGGACGAGTTTGACCTCGAAGCCCGCCTTGGTGGCATGGTCGGTGACGACGTTCACCTGGGGCAGGTCCCCGCCGGGGAAGATCTCGTCCATGATGAACTTGAAGAACCGCAGCTTGGTCATCGTGACCGGCAGCTCGCGTTCCTTGAACTCCTCGTCGCTGGGCTTGACGATCGTGTGCAGCATCATCACGCCGTCTGAGGGAAGTGCTGCGTAGGCCGCCTTGAAGAACTCGTCGTAGCGGTCGCGGCCGAAGTGCTCGAATGCTCCGATCGACACGATGCGGTCCACCGGTTCGTCGAACTGCTCCCAGCCCTGAAGCAGTACGCGCTTGCTGCGTGACCCGCCCTGGTTGTCCAGGAGCTGTTGGACGTGGGACTGCTGGTTGCGGCTGAGCGTCAGGCCGACGACGTTGACGTCGTGTTTCTCCAGGGCACGGTTGATGGTGGCGCCCCAGCCGCACCCGACGTCGAGCAGCGTCATGCCCGGCTGGAGGCCCAGCTTGCCGAGCGACAGGTCGATCTTGGCGAGCTGCGCCTCTTCAAGCGTCATATCGTCGCGCTCGAAATATGCACAGCTGTAGGTCTGGGTGGGATCGAGGAACAGCTGGAAGAACTCGTTGGACAGGTCGTAGTGCGCCTGGACGTCCTCGAAGTGCGGTTCCAGGTTCGAGGTGCCCGTCGGTGTCTCTGGCAAGGTTCAGCCTTTCGGCGCTCAATGATTTCCAGGCATTGTCGGCGCGGTCGTTCCGCCGATCTGGCTGGGTAGAGGATAACGGGTGCGGCTGGCAGAGCTTGCAACGGGCAATGATTGACAAAGTCAAATAAATGTTTGACTCTGTCAACCGTGTCGGTGCTGACCGTAACCGAAGTCCGCGGATTCAACCGCTTCTACACGCGCATTCTGGGGTTGCTGCGGCCGAAGTTGGCCGGCTCGGCATTCGGCCTGACCGAGGCGCGTGTGCTGTTCGAGTTGGCGCATACCGAGCAGCTGGCCGTCGCGGACCTGCGGCGCACCCTGGATCTCGACGCCGGGTATCTGAGCCGCATTCTGTCCCGGTTCACCACTGACGGCCTCATCGAGAGCGAAGCATCGGTGACCGACGCGCGTCGCCGGCTTGTTCGCCTGACTCCCGCAGGACATGCGGCCTTCACCGAGGCCGACACTCTGCAGGCGGGCGCGATCGATCGACTTGTCGCCCCGCTGGACGAAGAGCAGCGCTTACAACTGGTCTCGGCGATGGGGCGGATCCGGCGTGTACTCGACGACGACCGGGGGCTGGCGGGCGAGGTCGTCCTGCGGGCGCCGGTGCCCGGCGACCTTGGCTGGGTGGTCGCGCGGCACGGCGCCAGATATGCCGCCGAACACGGTTGGGGCGCAGGCTTCGAGGCGCTCGTGGCGCGCGTCGTCGCCGACTTCGGCGAACGTAGCGACGCCGCGCGCGAGGCGGCCTGGATCGCCGAACTCGACGGCGAACGCGTTGGCTCAATCTTCTGCACCGCGTCCGGTGACCCGGACACCGCGCAGTTACGGCTTCTGCTCGTTGAACCTGCGGCGCGCGGCACGGGCGTCGGCACCCGGTTGGTCGACCAGTGCCTCGGCTTCGCGAGGCGTGCAGGCTACCGACGAATCATGTTGTGGACCACCGATCTTCAAACGCAGGCCAGGAAGATCTACCAGCGGGCCGGCTTCTCGCTCGACCGCTCGGAGCCGGAGATCAAGTTCGGGCACCAGATCGAAGGCGAATACTGGTCGCGCGACCTATGACTCATGCGGTGGGTGCGGCGCCGAGCACACGCTGGATGTCGGGCTTCATGGCCTGCAGCTGCCCGCCCCAGTAACCCCAGCTGTGGGTTCCGTTGGGCGGGAAGTTGAAAACTCCGTTGCTTCCGCCCGCGCGTTGGTAGCGGGCTTCGAACTCCTTATTGGTGTTGATCGTCAACCCCTCGAGGAACTGCGCGGGGATCTGCGCATTGCCAAGACCGGCGTCCAGGTCGGTAGGATTGCCGTTGCCGCTGTAGACCCAGATGCGGGTGCCGTTCGACACCAGACGCGGAATCTGCAGCATCGGGTCGTTGCGCTGCCAGGCGCCGCCACCGTACGGACCCCACATGTCGAGCGCGTTGAAGCCGCCCGCGTCGGCCATCGCTATCCCGATCAACACGGGCCAGAGCCTGTTGCTGGTGTTCAGGAAGCCAGACAGTGATCCGGCGTAGATGAACTGGCCCGGGTGGTAGGCGGCGAGAACCAGCGCTGCTCCCCCGGACATCGAAAGGCCGACCACGGCGTTGCCGGTCGGACTGACGCCTTTGTTGGCCGCGAGCCATCCCGGCAGCTCCGATGACAGGAAGGTCTCCCACTTGTAGGTCTGGGTGGTGCCGTTGCCTACCGCGGGCCGGTACCAGTCGGTGTAGAAGCTGGACATGCCTCCCACCGGCATCACCACCGCGAGCCCGGAGCCGTCGAACCAGCTGAACGCGCCCGTTTCGATATCCCATCCACTGCGGTCGTCGCGCGCCCGCAGTCCGTCGAGCAGGTAGACCGCGCGCGGCCCGCCGCCCTGGAACTGAACCGGTATGTCACGGCCCATGGACGCCGACGGCACGCTCAGCATTTCGGGTGCCGCGGCCGCGGTCGGCATGCCGCCGAGGCCACTTATCAGACCGGCCAACAGGGTCGCCGCGAACGCGGCGGAAAAGAAGCGGCGGAGGATTTTCATGGCGATACTTCCCGTCGTGCGTAGAGCCCCGACAGCTTGGATATCGCCTACCGCGGACGAGCAGTTACATCCCGACGCGCAAAGAGGGACAATCCACTCATGTCTCATCCCGACATTCCGGTCGAGGGCAACGATGAGGAAGCCGGCCTCGACCCCTCGATGGTCAGCGCGGCGCGCGCGTCAGAGGCGAACGAGGCGGACCTGATCGAGCAGGCAACCGTCGTCCCCGTCGAGGACGACGGCTTCGACCGCTGATCGCCTTGTGCGATCAGGCGGTTATGCGCGGCCTTTCGCGCTTTTCGCCGGTGTCATGGAGCAGAGGGCCGAAGCCGTTCTCCCGGAGGCTGAGCCTCAGCGGTAGCTGCGGTTCGTGGGATGTCAGCCATGTTCCGAGCGCGACTCTCGATTTCGCGACGCTCACATGTGACATGCCGAGCTCTCGCAGAAGGGTGCTCACGGTGGCAGGCTGTGAAATCGAGACGATCATGGCTGTCTCCGGTCATCTTGACGTGGGCGCCACGGTGGCGTGAATCTTTGGCGCCGCTGTCAACGGAGTGTATGACGCTGTTGCTGTCGGAGTCAGGCGAATTCACGAACTGGTCGTTGACCGCAGCCCCGAAGTTGCTGGCGTCTCACGTCAGGCCGCGTTCGCCGCAGACGTCGTACTCGGAGACCGAGGCTGATTCGATGACGTCGGACTGGTCGTCTCCGGGGCCACTACCGCGAAATGCCTCGACCGACTCCGCAGTGTCCCATCGTTCGAAGATGTTGATGCGGGCCGGGTCGAGCAAATCGGCCGAGATCGAGAAGTCGCGACAGCCGGGTGCGGACCGGGCCTGCTCGACGACCTCCGTGCAGCCGGCCAGGTAGCCGTCGCGCGCCTCCCGGCCGACAATGAGATGTCCCGCCACTATGACCATGCCGTTCTCCTCTGCTTAGGAATGCGTTCGAAACGACTCACTCCAACGTCAGACCGCAGGTGATCGAGGAAGTCATCGATGAAGCACCGAAAGGAAAGCAATGAAGCTGCGAGACGCCCTCGACTCGATCGTGCCCGACCCGGCCGCGGGCCAGGTCTACGGGCAGCCCTACGAAACCTCAGACGGTGTGACGGTTGTTCCGGTCGCAAGGGTGCGTGGTCGGACGCGGCCGGGCGCGCAGGACAGCGATCTGCATTTGACCGCAAGGCCGGTCGGCGTGTTCGTCATCAAGGAGGGCGAAGCGACGTGGGTGCCCGCGCTCGATTCGACCCGGATCGCGTTGGTGGGAGCGTTGACCGGCCTGATCGCGGCGACCCTCGGCACGCTGGCTATGGTTCGCCGACCGCCTTGGCCCGATCTGCACGGGACCGTCTCGATAGCCAAGCCCAAGTAAGCGCTCCGAGCACGATTGCGGCGAGGAGAGCCACCCACGGCCAAGCCCCGTGCTGGTGGACCCAGCCCGCGATGGCGCCCTGTATTCGGCCCGCCGCCGCGATCACCGGATCGGCCGGACTGCCGCCCGCGTTGAACAGTCGCACTTCGTAGTAGCCGTAGTAGCCGACGTAGAGTCCGACCAGAATCAGCACGGCGCCACCGAATCGGTTGACGTAGGGCAGGATTCGGCGCATACGGTCGATAAGAGTCGAGCCCGCCAGCGCAACGGCGACGGCCAGTGCCCCGACGATCAAGGCGAAGCCCGCCGCGTATCCGAGGTAGATCCACACCCTGCCGAGGACGGACGCGCCGCTGATACCCGCGCCCGTCACCGCCAGGAACGGGCCGACGGTGCACGACAGCGAGGCCACTGCGTACCCGACGCCGTATCCGAACATCGAGCCGAGCCCGCGCGACGGCGCCCACGAAGTGCTGCGGGCCCCCAACCGATTCGGTCGCCCCAGTGACAATTCGCGTCCGGTCACCAGCCATAGCCCGACGGCCACGAGTGCCACGCCGATGATGATCGTGACAAAGGGCATGTATTTCTGGACGGTCGATGCCAGCGACACGGTCAGCAGACCGAAGGCGCCGAACACCGCGATGAACCCGAGCGTCATCGCTGCCGTCGCGGCAAGGGCGCGCCCGACGGCGGCCGCCGCCCTGTCGGTTGTGTTGCCGCGCACCACCAACGCGAGATACGCAGGCAGCATGGCGAACCCGCACGGATTCAGCGCGGCCACCAGTCCGGCGGCGAACGCCAACCCGACCAGATCTCCCTGCACGCGGTCAGGCGGTCAGGCGGTGAGCGCCGTGACCCGCTCCTGGAGTTCCTGCTGCGGCATAGCCGAAGTCGGGTTGTTCACGAATGACGATGTGCCGTCGGCCCGGTAGAACACATACGCAGGCTGCCACGGCACGTTGTAGCGCGCCCAGATGGCACCGTCGGCGTCATTGAGGTTGGTGAAGTTCAGGTTGTACTTCGACACGAAGCCCTCCATCGCGGCGGTGTCCGAACGTGCGGCCACCCCGACGAACGTCACCTTCGGGTTCGCGGCCGCCACGCTGCTGACCGAGGGCGCCTCGGCGTTGCAGAACGGGCACCACGGCGTCCAGAACCACAGCACGGCGGGCTTGCCCGCAAGCGTTGCACCGTCGAACGGCGCCCCGCTCAGCGTGGTGGCTTTGAAATCGATGCGGTCGTCTGCGAGAGCGGCGGGCGGGCTACTCAACGACAGCGCGACGACCGCCGCGACCATGGCGATGCCAAGCGACCTGGACAAAAGTAGTAGACGACGGATCATGACGGCTCCTCCCTGAGACCGACGACGCCGGACACCCAATTTTGGTAACACTGTTTACACGCGATGGGTCGTTCCCTGGTTCATCTGTACACCCCGGATCGGTACTAGCGCCGGAGTTCGGCCCGCATCTGCATGAAGCGGAACAGTCCCGGCGCGCCGACAACACCCTCGTACTCCTCGACCAGCGCGTCGACGAATCGTTCTCGGTCTGATGGGGTCAACCGATCTGTCCATGCCGTCGTTCCGACCGTGCACCATTGTCGAAACCCGTTGCGGGAGCCGTAGTCCCATTCGCGGTCGGTGACGCTCAGGTTCTCCAGCGTCAGCCCCGCCGACGACGCCAGGTCGCCGTAGCCGTCCGGATCGACGTGGATGAATGGTGCGGCGAACCCGTCAAACCGCTCCGCCCAGCGCCGATCGCGGCAGATGTCCATCGCCACCGACTCCAGGCTTCGCCTCTGCCCGGCACACACGACTTGGATCAGCGCCCACCCGCCCGGCTTCAGAACGGCAGCGACCTGGCCGAGCGCCTGCCGCTGTTGCGGCACCCAGTGCAGCGCGTTGAACGACACCACAAGGTCGAAGTGGCCGCCGAAAGGCAGCCGCCGCGCATCGGCGAGCGCGAACCAGGGTCCCGACGCCGTCGCGGCCTGCGCGGTGTGTGCGGTGGCGATCATCCGTCGCGACGGATCGACGCCCACCGCGTACCCGCGCGGCACCATGCGCGCCATCGCGTGGGTCAGGTGCCCGTCCCCGCATCCCACGTCGAGCACCCGGTCCGATTCGCTCAGCGCGAGGCTCGCCTTCGCCTCCTCGATCATCGTCCGTTGCAGCGCGCTGATCTTCGCGTAGTCCTCGCCGCTCCAGTCGGTCACCCGCACAGTTAACGTGATGACACCTACTCGAGGAGGTCGTAATGCAGGCATCGGTGACTGTTCCGATGGCGGCGAAGGCGGACGAGATCTGGAATATCGTCGCCGACGTGCGCAACACCGGAAAGTTCTCACCTGAGGTGATGGAAGCCGAATGGCTGGACGGCGCCACCGAGCCCGCGCTCGGCGCACGGTTCCGCGGGCACGTCAAGCGAAACGAGATCGGTCCGGTCTACTGGACCGTCTGCCGCGTGACAGCGTGCGAGCCGGGCAAGGAGTTCGGTTTTGAAGTGCTGGTCGGCGACAAACCGGTGAACAACTGGCATTACCTGTTCACTCCGACCGACGGGGGCACCGATGTCACCGAGTCGTTCCGGATGACCGACAGCGTGTTGACGAAGATCTTCGGGATATTCGGCGGCCAGTTGCGGACCCGAAGGAACCGCCGCGACATGCGCAAGACACTGGAGCGGATCAAGGCCGTCGTGGAGGCTCCTTCGGGTTAAGCGTTCGTTAGCCGAAGCCGATGCCGAAGATCGGAATCCACAGGCCGAACAACCAGATGCCCCACTCGTTGAAGCCCTGGTCCCACACTGGATTCACGTCGTATCCGTAGTAATTGAACGGCCGCGGCGGACCGCCCGCCCACTGGTATGCCGGTGGTGGGCCCCAACCCCACGGCGGCGGACCCTGTCGGTCGTCCCACCAGTCGTGCCGGTTGTTGGCCCACCAGGGACCCTTGTCCCAATTCCCGCGGTCGAAATCGTTCCAACCGTTGTAGTCGTGCCGATTCTCACAGAACGGGAAGCACGGCCTGTCGATGTCGTGCCTCGGTTTGGCCGACGCCACGCCCGTGCCGAGCCCGGTGGCCCCGAGGCCGAGCGCAGCCACGACCGTCGCGTTGACCAAAGTCCTTGCGAGTTTCATGTTCAACTCCTCGCTGGGGTGACGCGGACGTCGGGAGTTCCCCGCTTCCGACGCCGAATGCGCCACAGTCCAAACCCCTGGCTTGCCCGACGTGGCGGTGAGCGCAAGCCATGACCCCTGTCTGGTTATCGAGAGGCGCCAATCGACCGTTACCGGGACGCGGTCACAAGGATCGAAGTCGGCGGATGCGGTTGTCGAGTGCCCGCGCCGCCACATCTGCTCCGTAGGCCAGCGCCTCGAACGCATGTGGACAGCCGGGATACAGGTGGAACTCGGTGGGCACCCCGGCAGCCGACAGCCTGCGTGCGTAGTCGATGTCCTCCTCGCGGAAGATGTCGAGGTCGCCGACATCCAGGTAGGCGGGAGGCAGACCGGTCAGGTCGATGGCGCGGGCAGGCGCTGCGTACGGGGACACGTCCTCACCACCGGTCGTCTGACCCAGCAGTGCACCCCAGCCGGTGAGGTTGTCGCCGTAGGTCCAGGTCAGAAACGAACCGATGGCGGGGTCGGGCGCAGAGGTCCTGTCGTCGAGCATCGGGTAGACCAGCAGTTGTTGAGCCACGGCGGGTCCGCTGCGGTCGCGCGCCATCAGGCACGCGCCCGCCGCAAGACCGCCACCCGCGCTGTCACCCATCACCCCGAGCCGCCCTGGGTCGAAGCCGAGGGTCTCGCTTTGGGCTGCCAGCCACTCCAGCGCGGCGTAACAGTCCTCGACAGGCGTGGGGTGCGGATGCTCGGGTGCGACGCGGTAGTCGACGACGAGCATCGGCACCCCCGACGATGCAACGTAACGCCGCACCGCAAGCTCGTACATCGCGCCCATCTCGTCAAGACTGAAGATCATGCCGCCGCCGTGGAGATAGAGCACCGCGCTGCCCGGCTGTTCCTGCGTCGATGAGCGGTACCAGGTGGCCTGTAGTGACGCTCCGCCGCTGCCGGGCACCGTGAACGACTCGGTTTCGACGCCGTCTACGGGTGCGGTGGTCGCGGCGATGTGGTCCATCATGCGATGACCGCTCAACCGGCGCGCCGCGACATCGCCGACCGGCGCCTCGTCGCTGGGTCCCAGCGCGTCCGACAGCACTTTCATTTTCGCTTTCACCTGAGGGTCGATGCGGAGGCCCATGCCCCGACAGTATCGTGGCGGCACGTGACCACCGCCGTGAACGAAACCTCTACCGACCGGCCGGTTGCTCCGTTCGCGGCACGCATCGTCGTCCCCATTGCCGCCGCGGTTGCCGTTGTGCACTGCGTCGCAAGCACATTGGGCAGCGGATACTGGTTCGACGAGGTATACATGCTGGCCATCGGCCGCAACCACCTTGACTGGGGCTCGGCAGATCAGCCGCCTGTGGCGCCTGCGGTTGCCGCGTTGATGGACCTCGTCGCACCGGGTTCTCACCTGATGCTGGCGTTGCCCGCGGCTGCCGCAACCGGATGCGCAGTTCTGTTTGCAGCGCTGATTGCCCGTGAGTTCGGATGTGACCGGCGCGCACAGGTTTTCACCGCGCTCGCACAGGCGACCGCAGTGTGGACCACGCTCACCGGTCATTGGCTGACCCCGTACTCGTTGGAACCGGCGCAGTGGCTACTGCTGATCTGGCTGCTGGTGCGATGGATCCGGATACGTGACGACCGACTGCTGTTGGTCGCAGGCGTTGTCGCGGGGGTGGCGGCGATGACACAGTTCAGAGCGCTGATTCTGATCGCCGTGCTGCTTGCCGCTGCCGCCGTCTTCGGCCCACGCGCGCTGCTGCGGCGCCCGATGCTGTGGGTGGGTGCGGTCGTGGCGTTCGCCATGGCATTCCCCACGCTGTTGTGGCAGCAGCTGCACGGGTGGCCGCAGCTGCGGATGTCCGGCGTGGCCGCGGGCGAGGCCGAGGCGTTGTACGGCGGGCGCCCAGGGATCGCGGTGCAGCTGATCGTGTTCGCGGGCGTGCTCGGCATTGCGCTGGCGGGCTACGGTGCCTGGCGGCTGTTCCGGTCCCAGGAACTCCGTGAATACCGCTTCATCGCAGTAACTTTCGTGGCGCTCTACATGCTGTTTGTCGTCACCGCAGGCCGCCCCTACTACCTGGCCGGGCTCTACGCGCCGCTGGCTGCGGCCGGTGCGCTGGGACTGCAGAGACGCAGGGAGTCGGGCGGCAGTCGTCGATGGCCCGCATCGATCGCTGTCGCGACGAGCGTGGCACTCGCCGTTGGCGCGCTTGTCCTCTCCGTCTCGCTCACCAAATCCGACGTCGGCGAGCAGATCGCGCGGCGGACCGCCGACGCGTACTACGGACTGCCTGACGAGCAGCGTGGGCGCACCGCGATCGTCGGGCAGTCCTACATCGTCGCGGCGTTCGTCGACGGCTACTCCGACCGGTATCGATTGCCCGAGGCGTACAGCCTCAGTCGCAGCTACGGGTACTTCGCTCCGCCGTCGGCCGAAACCGATGCCGTGCTCTTCGTCGGGCGTGACCCGGCGATGCTGGCACGCTACTTCGACACGACACGGCAGATCGCCGACATCGCCGACGATATGCGCGCGTATTTGCTGACCGGGCAACGACAGTCGTGGGACGTCATCTGGACGCGGGAACGCACCTTGACCGTGTCCTGATTCCGGCCCCGCCGGGCACCCTCGTTTGGTAGAACGAGTTCTGCGTTTCTGCGGCGAACCTAAGGAGACCGGCGATGGGTGAATGGTCACGCGAGGAGCTCGAAGAGGCGTGGGCTCGGTACCAGGAATCGGTCGTCGACGTCGGAAAGACATGGGACTGGTCCGGTTACGCCGACCACTTCACCGAAGACGCGAAATACATCGAGCACGCCTTGGGCAACATGGAGGGCCGCGAGAACATCCGCGAGTGGATCGTATCGACGATGAACACCTTCCCCGGAAGTGAGATGCCGAGCTATCCGGTGGAGTGGTACTCGATCGACCCCGACAAGGGCTGGGTCATCTTCAAGAACATCAACACCATGAGGGATCCCGGCGACGGCAGTGTGCACGGGGCTGGAGTCATCACCGTGCTCCACTACGCGGGCGACGGCAAGTGGAGCTTTGAGGAAGACGCCTACAACCCGATGAACTTCTTGCTGATGATCCAGCAGTACATCCAGCGCAGCCACGAACTCGGGACGATCTCCGACGATGCGCGCACGTTCGCCAAGAACATGGGCTGGGCGCTCACCTAAGTTCTTGGGGATCAGCCGAACACGAAGTCGTCGGGATCGGGCTGGCGGGTCCAGGTCCAGTAGTCGACGAGGCGCCAGGGGCTCAGCGTGTGCACCTCGCCGAAGCTGTTCTTGAAATACGAGTGCTTGATGGTGGGCTGTGACCACACCATCGTGCGCATCTCGGCCTGGCTGCGTTCGTGCCAGTCCGTCGTCTTCTCGACGGTCGGTTCCATCGTCGTGTGTCCGCCTGCGATGAGCAGTTCCAGACACTGTGTGATGTAACGCATCTGGCATTCGGAGTGGAAGATCAGGCTGCCGCCGCTGGCCAGCCAGGTGCCGGGGCCGTTCATGCAGAAGAAGTTCGGGTAGCCGGGAATCGTGATGCCGAGATAGGCCGACGGTCGCTCACCCCATCGCTCGCTGAGGACCTCTCCGCTTCGGCCGCGAATGGTCATGGGCCACAACAGCTTGGTGTGCTCGAATCCGGTGGCGTACACGATGACGTCGGCGGGGTACCGTGTGCCGTCCTCGGTGACGACTGCGTCCGGCTCGATGTGGTCGATTCCGGTCCGGACCAGGTCGACGTTTTCGCGCGTCAGCGTCTTCAGCCAGCTTCCGTTGTCCTGAAGCGTGCGCTTGCCGGTCGCCGGATAGTCCGGCACCACCTTCGCCTGCAAGTCGGGATCATCGCCGACCTGGCTGAGAATCCAGTCGGTGAACATGACCCGGGTGACCTCGCTGATCTCGTTGATCGCCTTCTGCTGATCGGGGTAGTCCGGGTCGACGCGCGCCACATCGAGCCCCTTGTCGCACCACGGCCAGAACAACAGGAAGCGATACCAGCGGCCGTAGAACGGCAGATGTTTCAGTGCCCACTGCACTCCGGGACCGACTTCGTCGTGGTAGCTCGGATTGGGGAACATCCACTGTGCTGTGCGTTGAAACACGGTGAGCCGCTCGACATCCGGCGCGATCGTCGGGGCGATCTGAAAGCCGCTGGCGCCTGCACCGATCATGGCGACCCGCTTGTCCCTGAGGTCGACGGCGTGATCCCAGTTGCTGGAGTGAAACGTCGGTCCGGCGAAATCCCGGCCGCCGTTGATCTTCGGGGTGTGCGCCCGGTCGAGCTGCCCCACCGCGGTGATCACCGCGCGCGCCGACAGTTCTGCCGTCGCTCCGCTGCGGTCACGGGTGCGAACCGTCCACGTCGCGGTGTCGTCGTTCCAGCATGCCTCGGTGACCTCGGTTTCCCACCGCACATGGCGGCGGACGTCGTGCTTGTCCATCACCTGCTCGAAATACGCTTGCAGTTCGGGCTGTTCGGCGAAGAAGTGCGTCCACTGATCGGTCGGCTCGAAGCTGTAACAGTAGAAGTGGTTCGGTACGTCGACCCGGGCTCCGGGATAGGTGTTCTGGTACCAGGTGCCGCCGACGCCCGCGTTCTTCTCAATGATGGTGAACGGGATACCGGCCTCCTTCAGCCGGATACCTGCCAGCAGTCCCGACTCACCGCATCCGATGACGACAACCGGAAAATTGTCGGCCCTTCCCGCTGAGGGAACACCCCGCGCGTCGCGCCCGTCGAGCTCCATCTCCTCGAGGAGCATCGGCACGTACTCCTCGGGCACCGGCTCGCACACCAGCCACTGCATCATTTCGCGAAGCAATTCGGCGCCGATCGGTTCGGGTTCGGGGCAGCCGCGGTCGCGGTAGTCGGTGATGACCTCGAGTGCGATCTTGCGGACGGCGGCCTTGTCCTCCTCGGACATGTAACCCTGCACCTCGTTCAGGAACAGCCCGGCCGGCTTCAGGTCGCCGCGGATCAACTCGGCGTCGCCGGACATGTGCACCAGCGACAGCATCAGCGTCGGGATGCTGACGTCAAGCAGCGCTTCGGCGATATCCTCTTCCGGCGTCGTAAAGGGTTGTCCGGCATGTGTGTTTCGCACGACTGAAGTGCTACCACGGCCGGCTCGGCGGGCGCAGGCGATTGCCGCCGGGCGAAGTGGGGTATCTCGACTCGGTGAGCGAGCCAGCGAATACCGCGGGGGGCCTGGACCGGCGTGCCGACGGGATCAGCGACGAGACCGTCGAGGCGGTCGGTTCGGTGTCGGAGGCACTCGAGTACGTCGAGCGTGCCCGTGGCCACCTCTACTCGTTTCATCAGCTCATCGGGCATGCTGACCTGCTGCTCGGAGAAGCCTGCGGCAAGCTGCGCGCCGCCGGACACGAGACTGTCGCACAGCGGCTGGAAACCGATCTGGTCGGACGCAATGTCCTGTACGGGCGATGGACGTTCCAGGTGGTCGAGGAGTTCGACGATGTCTACTGGTCGGTCTTCCGTGAACACGAGCGGTCGGTGCGCGACGAGTTGCAGCAGGGCGCGCGCCACGTGTTCGAGGCAGAGATGAAGGAGAAGAGGCGGACCAGGGGCAGGCCCGGTCACGAAGCTCACCCGTAGACTCGCGACGTGGGTATCGCGACCAGGGTGAACGGCGCCGTTCCTCCCGAGATTCCGTTGTCGGAGATCGATCTGTCGTCGTGGAGTTTCTGGGGACTCGACGACGACATACGTGACGGCACATTCGCCACGCTCCGCCGTGAGGCGCCGGTGACATTCCATGAGTCGTTCGTCGGCGAGGAGTTCACCCCGGTCGCAGGGCACTGGGCACTGACCCGCCATGACGACGTGTTCTACGCCAGCAGGCACCCCGAGATCTTCAGCTCCGCCGGTGGGATCACCGTCGGTGACCAGACCCCTGAACTCGCCGAGTACTTCGGGTCGATGATCGCGATGGACGATCCGCGGCACACCAGGCTGCGCAACATCGTCCGCAGCGCCTTCACCCCGCGTGTGTTGGCGCTACTGGAGGATTCGGTTCGCGACCGGGCCCGCCGCCTTGTCGCCGCGATGTTGAGGGACCATCCCGATGGCAAGGGTGAGGTCGTCTCCGATCTGGCCGGTCCCCTCCCGCTGCAGATCATCTGTGACCTGATGGGCATTCCCGAACCGGACCACGAGCGGATCTTTCACTGGACCAACGTCATTCTCGGTTTCGGCGACCCCGACATCGCCACAGATTTCGAAGAATTCTTCCAGGTCGCAGTCGACATCGGCGCATACGCCACAGCGCTCGCCGACGACCGGAGGGGCTCGCCCGGCGACGATCTGACCACCAGCCTCGTGCAGGCCGAACTCGACGGTGAGCGGCTCACCTCCGCCGAGGTGGCTTCCTTCTTCATCCTGTTGGTTGTCGCGGGCAACGAGACCACTCGCAATGCGATCAGCCACGGTGTGCTGGCGTTGAGCCGCTACCCGGAGCAGCGGGACACATGGTGGAACGACTACGACGAGGTGGCGCCGACGGCGGTCGAGGAGATCGTGCGGTGGGCGTCGCCGGTGGCCTACATGCGCCGCACGACCACTCGGGACGTCGAACTGGGCGGGGTGAAAATGGCCGCGGGCGACAAGGTCACGCTCTGGTACGGGTCGGCCAACCGGGACGAGTCGAAATTCACCGATCCGTGGACGTTCGACGTGCGGCGCCACCCCAACGCGCACCTTGGCTTCGGCGGCGGCGGCGCACACTTCTGCCTTGGCGCCAACCTCGCCCGCCGTGAGATCACCGTCGCGTTCGAGGAACTCCACCGACAGCTGCCCGACCTCACCGCTACCGAGGAACCCGACCGGCTGCATTCGGCGTTCATCCACGGCATCAAGCGGCTACCCGTCGCCTGGACGCCCCGCTAACCGTTCAGCGCGGCGATCGCCGTGGTATCGATGTGAGCACACAGATCGTGCGGGTTGTCGAATACGGCTTCGGCGCCGGACTTTTCGAGTTCCGCCCGTGATACTCCGCCGCTGAGCAGCCCGATGGCGGCGACACCCGCGCGACCGCATGCGACCACGTCCCACACCGCGTCGCCGACATACACGGCGTGATCGGCGTCGACGCCTGCGCGGTCCAGTGCGACCTTGATGATCGTCGGGTCTGGCTTTGCGTCGTCGACATCCTTGGACGACGTTGCGGCCGACACGAGGTCGTCACAGTCGAGGACGCCGCGCGCCATGGACAGTTCATCCTCACTCGCCGAGCTGGCGAGTACGACCTGCAGACCGAGTGATGTCACTCGTTCCAGCAGTGCACGCGCCCCGGGAAGGGGACGCAGCAATGGCGCGGCCTCCTTGAGATATCGCGTGTGCAACTCCTCGGCCTGCTTCTGCGCGTCTTCGTCGGCATCTCCCGACAAGGATTCGATCAGCCGGGCACCGTCCATGCCGATCGAGCGATGAATCCGCCACGACTCGACCGCAATCCCTGCCTCCTGGAATGCGCGCGTCCACGCGTACACGTGCAGATAGTTCGAGTCCACGAGGGTGCCGTCGACGTCGAACAGCACTGCGGGCTTGTCGACCATCGCTGGTGAATGCCCGGTGTCGACCCGCGCTAAACGCCGTTATTCAACGATCAACGTGCCTTTCATCGTCGGGTGATATACGCAGTAGAACTGGTACTGACCCGGTTCGGTCGGCGCAGTGAGCGTTTTGCTCTTTCCGCCGTCGACGTGGACGTCGAACGCACCCGTGGTCCGCGACGTGACCGAATGCTCCGCCGTGTCGTTGTTGACGATATTGATCTCCGTGCCGGGTGCCACCGTGAGCGGCTTGCCGAACGCCATATTCGCGATCGTCAGCGTCGGCCCCGTGACCGCGGTCGGACTGTCCTCGCTCACGGTCGCCGTCGCTGACGCCTTCTGGTCTGTGCCGCCTGATCCGCCGCATCCCGCCAGGAGCGCTCCGACGACAGCCATTGCGGACAGGAACACACTGATTCTCTTCACTTCTAGACCCCTAACCTTGTCGACCTACCTCCGACACGATCGGGGGGCCGCCCCGGTTCAGTGGGAACGGGATCGGCGTCACCGCATCCAGGTGCGCTGTTCGACGAGGAACAGGCACAGCGTGATTGCCAGGAAGCCCGCCGGCAGCCAGATAGCGTGCACGCCCCAGGTGCCGGTGGCGTAGGCGCCTGCGAGCGCGCCGCTGGCGAACGCCACGATCAACGTGCCGTAGACAACGACGGCGCGGCGCGCTTCCGCGTGTCTCTCGACCAGCCCGTCGTAGGCGGACTCCATGAAGCGCATCAGGTTGCCGGTGGTGGCGACGGGCAGGTATGCCAGGTCGCCTATCTTGCGGAACAGCCCGATCTGCACCGCTGCGAGAAAGGAGATCGGCACGGTGACGAAGTTGTGGTCCACCCATGCGGGCACGAATCCGATGGCCGCGAGAACCGCCGCCTGAATTGCGATGGTCCAACGCAACGAGTGCGGCACCACCTGCTCGACGCGGCCCGATTTGATGTGGGACGCCAGCAGCATGCCCGTTATGAACGCCAGCAGCGGCCAGACGTGTGCCAAGGCTGCGGTGAACTGCCGTTGGGACACATTGATCGCCGAGAAGATCACGTTCGCGGTTTGCACATTGGCGAACACGTGACCGCGGGCGATGTAGGTGTGCGCGTCGAGGAAGCCGTTGGTCAGCGTTAGCAGCACGGCGAACCACAGTGTGTTCGACCGCTCAGCGTCGACCGGACCGCTCACCGCATCCGTCATTCGGCAAACGTAACGCCTCGACGGAGCGACCGCCTAGACGGCGCCCATCGCCTCGAGCATTCCCCTTGCAGCACGCGGCCAGGTGAACTGCTCGGCGCGCCTGCGGGCATTGAAGCGCCGCAACGCTTCCGGCCGGCTGATGACCGAGGACACGGCGTTGGCGATCGCCCGCGGATCGTTGTCGGCCGTGGCGCCGCTGTCGGTGGTCAGGATCTCGGCAAGCGCAGACGTCCGAGACACCACGGCGGGGGTGCCGCAAGCCAGCGCTTCCAGCGCCGCAAGCCCGAAGGTTTCGTGCGGTCCCGGCGCCAGCGCCACGTCGGCCGACGCCAGAATGGCCGCGACCGTGTCCCGACAGCCGACGAATCCAGTGAAGTCGACCGGTAATCGGGCGGCCTGGCGCTCGAGTCGCGCACGCATCGGTCCCTCACCGACCACGACAAGCCGCGCGTCGATCCCCGAATGCCGTAGCGCGCCAACGGTATCGATGCTCCTGTGGGCATGCTTCTCCACCGAAAGGCGACCGCAGTGCACGAGCAGGAGCTGCTCGCGCCGCGCCCACTGTTTCCTGACCAGCTCGGAGTGACGGCGGGGGTGAAACTGGTCGAGGTCGACGCCCAAGGGCACCGTCACCACATTCGGGGCGAGAATGCGGTCGAACTCCTCACGGGCGAACGCCGTCGTGCAGACCACGGCGTCGTAGTCGGCGGCCGTCCTTTGGTTGGCGAAATCCGCGACGCTGCGCGCGATACGACGCGGAAGTACCTGTCCCACAAGTCGATCGAGGCGTTCGTGCGAGATCATCACGGTGGCGATGTCGTGTTGTCGGCCCCACCGTCCGAGCGATCGCAGCGTCAGCCGGTCGGACACCTCGATTGCGTCGGGCGTCAGTCGGTGCAGCGCTGCCGTAACGGGCCTGGGTAGCACGGCGCGGTAGCCACCGGTGAATGGAATCAGCTTTGCAGGCAGCGAGATCCGCGTGACTCCGGACCGCAGGGCGACGGTTTCGCGGCGCCGACCAGGGACCAGAAGGAAGACTTCGTGGCCGGCCGCCGAGTACTCGGCACCGAGACGGTCGACGGCGGTTCGCAGGCCGCCCGAGCGGGGCCCGTAGAAGTTAGCGACCTGAACTACGCGCACACCTGGAATGAGAACCGGCACGTCTGTGCCGTCGTCGACGCCGCCACGACTGCTGTCTTAACGCCGTGTGAACAACGCCTCCGCGACGTCAACCGAGGTAGCGGCCCAGCCACTCCTGGACCCGGCGCCACGCATCCGTGGCGGCCGCGGCGTTATAGCGTTCGGCGTTCGTGTCGTTGAAGAACGCGTGGTTGGCGTCAGGCTCGGTGACCAGCTCGTGCACCAGCCCGGCCTTCTCCAGCGCAGCCTTGGCGGCCGGCTCGGTCTTGTTCACCCGGTCATCGAGCGAACCGTAGAAGCCAAGCACCGCAACGTCCTTGGACCCTGCGAAGTCGGGGTTGTCGGGGGTCGGGCCGTAGAACGGAACAGCCGCCGCAAGCTCCGGCGAACCGGCGGCCAGCAGTCGCCACACCAGTCCCCCGCCCATGCAGAAGCCCACCGCGGCGACCTTCTTGCCGGGGACGCGCCGCTGCAGTTCGCCGACACCCGACTTGAGGTCGGCGACGAACTGCTCGTTTCCTATGTTGCCGAGCGCCGCCGTGGCCTCTGCCGGATCGGCGAACTTGCCGGTACCTCCCTGGGCCGAGAGCAGGTCGATGGCCAGCGCGGAGTAGCCGATCCCGGCGAAGCGGCCCGCCACCGAGCGGGTCCAGTCGTTGAGGCCCTTGTTCTCGTGGATGACGAGCACACCCCCACGGGCGTTCGGCGCTTCGGCCCACGCCGCCTGGAGCTCACCCTGCGGGCCCTGCCAGGTGATCGGCGTGGTGGGTAGCGCCGTGTCGGATCCCGGTGGCGGTTCGCTTGCGGCTTTGGACTCGCTGGACGTCACCGCACCTGTCGAGGTGGCGGGTGCCTCGGTGGTTGGCTTCTTGTTCTCGCCGCACGCGGCGATCAGCGCTGTCGCCGATGCGGTACCCACTCCGAGCAGAGCCAGCCTGCGCAGTGCCTCCCGTCTGGACATCAGCCCGTCGACATGGTCGGTCGCGATTTCCTCGGCGATGTAGCGCTGCAGTGGTGTCACCTTCGCGAGTATGCGCCGCAATGTTGAAGTCGGGTAGCCGCTCTGGTTTCGCGTAATACTCAGGTATGAACGCGACACAGCATCCTCTGAGCGGCCGCGTCGCTGTCGTCGCAGGCGCGACGCGCGGCGCGGGCCGTGGCATCGCCGCCGCATTGGGCGAGGCAGGCGCGACCGTGGTGTGCACCGGTCGAAGCTCGGTGTCGGGTGGCAAGGTATCCGATTACGACCGACCGGAGACCATCGAGGAGACCGCGGCGCTCGTCGACGAACTCGGCGGAGAGGGCGTCGCCATCCAGGTGGACCATCTCGAGGCGGACGAGGTGCGCGCGCTGGCGCACCGAATCCGTGGCGATTACGGCGGCATCGACATCCTGGTCAACGACATCTGGGGCGCGGAGGTGCTGAAGGGTCCGCCGCCGACATGGAACAGACCGATCTGGGAACACGATCTCGACGACGGCCTGCGGATCCTGCGGTTAGGCGTCGACACGCACCTGATCACGTCGCATTGTCTGCACCCGTTGTTGATAGAGCGCGCCGGTGGGTTGCTCGTCGAGGTGACTGACGGAACGCGCGAGTACAACGAGGAGAACTTCCGGCTCTCGGTCTTCTACGATCTGGCCAAGACCGCCGTGAACCGGCTCGCGTTCGCACACGGCCACGAATTGGCGCCCTACGGCGCGAGCGCTGTCGCCGTGACGCCGGGTTGGCTCCGCTCGGAGATGATGCTCGACAACTGGGGTGTCACGGAAGCCAACTGGCGCACTGCGCTCGACCCCGACCGCGACGGATCACCGACCGCGCCGCCGCCGTTCGCGGAGTCGGAGTCTCCCCGATTCGTCGGCCGGGGTGTCGCTGCGATCGCGGCGGACGAGGACCGTGCGCGGTGGAATCAGAGGTCGGTGACGTCGGCCGACCTGGCGCGCGAGTACGGCTTCACCGATATCGACGGCAGGCAACCCGATGGCTGGACGTGATCAATCGCTGGTCAGCGCCCGAAGCGCCGCTGAGTAGACAAATTCTGAGATCTGTTCACCGTTTTCATTGACACCTTGATGTTGCGGGCTGTTCTATGGCTGGGTGGCTTTCGACGTGATCATCCGGAACGGCCGCTGGTTCGACGGCACCAGCGCCCCGTCCGCGATCCGGAATCTCGGCATCCGTGACGGGCGGGTCGCCGCGGTGACACCGGACGATCTGGACCAGGTGGGATGCCCCACCGTGATCGATGCGTCGGACAAGTGGGTGATGCCCGGCATGCTCGACATCCACACGCATTACGACGTCGAGGTGCTCAACGGTCCGTCGCTTTCCGAATCGCTGCGCCACGGTGTGACCACGGTGATGCTCGGGTCGTGCTCGCTGTCAACGATTTACGTCGACGGTGAGGACGCCGGCGACATCTTCGGCCGCGTCGAGGCGATCCCGCGCGATCACGTCATCGCCGCCGTCGCCGACAACAAGACGTGGTCCAACGGCGAGGAGTACATCCAGGCGCTCGAGAATCGGCCGCTCGGGCCGAACGTCGCCGCCTTCATCGGGCACTCGGATATGCGCGCGGCTGTCATGGGCCTGGATCGTTCGACGCAGAAGCGGGAGCGTCCGACCAGGGCTGAGCAGACGCGGATGGAACAGATGCTGTCGGAGGCGCTGGCGGCGGGATTTGTCGGAATGTCTTCTCAGCAACTGCTTTTCGACAAGCTCGACGGTGACGTCTGCCGGTCGAGGACACTGCCGTCGACCTATGCCAAACCCAAGGAGCTGCGCAGGCTGAAATCGTTGCTACGCCGCGCGGGCCGGGTACTGCAGTCGGGTCCCGATATCGGCAACCCGGTCAACCTCGGTTCGCAGCTCGCCCAATCGCTCGGGATTCTCCGAAGCCCGTTGAAGACCAGCTTGTTGTCGGCCGCCGATGTGAAGTCCAACCCTTATGCGGTGCTTGGTATGGGGCCTGCGGCAAGGCTCGTCAACCGGCTCGGCGGCGACTTCCGCTGGCAGCACCTTCCGGTGCCGTTCGAGGTGTACGCCGACGGAATCGACCTGGTGATCTTCGAGGAGTTCGGCGCGGGAGCCGCCGCCCTGCATCTGCGCGACGAAGTCGAACGCAATGCGATGATGCGCGACGAGTCGTACCGACGTCAGTTCCGCAAGCAGTACGAGAGCAAGTTGGGCCTGAGGGTGTGGCATCGCGACTTCTTCGATGCCGAGATCGTGGACTGCCCGAACACGTCGGTGATCGGAAAGTCGTTCGGACAAGTCGGTGTCGACAGAGGCGGTCTGCACCCGGTCGACGCCTTCCTCGACCTGGTGCTCGAGCACGGACGAGCGTTGCGGTGGCACACCACGATCTCCAACCACCGGCCCGACGTGCTGAAGAAGTTGGCCCGCGATGACGGTGTGCAGATGGGCTTCTCTGACGCCGGTGCGCACCTTCGCAACATGGCGTTCTACAACATGGGACTGCGACTGCTGCGGCATGTGCGGGATGCCGAACGTGCCGGCCAGCCGTTCATGTCGGTCGAGCGCGCGGTGCACCGGCTGACCGGTGAGCTCGCCGATTGGTACCGCATCGACGCTGGGCACCTCAGGATCGGTGATCGCGCCGATCTCGTAATCGTCGATCCCGAGCGGCTCGATTCGACGCTCGACGAGTACTCCGAAGACCGGGTCGAGCAGTACGGCGGGCTGTCGCGGATGGTGAATCGCAACGACGATACCGTTTCGGCCGTATTCGTCTGCGGGCGAGCAGTTTTCGCCGACGGATCGCTGACCGACATCGTCGGCGTCGAGCGCACCGGCCGATTCCTGCGAGCCGCCGAGGACGTGCCTGCGGAAACGCGCGACGATATGGAGTTGGCCAGTGTCCGTTGAGAAGACCGTCCTGGCCATGTGGAAGGCGCTGTCGGACCGGGACTGGGAGTCGTTGAAGACCTACCTGTCCGACGACTGTTTGTACATGGACATGCCCATGCCCGCGGTATCCGCGCGCGGCCCCGAGAACATCGTCACGCGACTGAAGATCGGGCTCGAGTCGTTGTCGTCGTACGTCAACCATGACGGGCTGCTGTTGACCAACGGCGTCGATGTCATCTACGAGCACTCCGAAACCTGGGGCTGGCCGACCGGGGAAACCGTGCGGCTACCGTTCGTGTCGGTCCACCGTGTCGAGGACGGCAAGATCACCCTCTGGAAGGACTACTCGGACTTCAACACGTTGCTGACAGCGGCGCCGCCGTCCTACGTCGAGGGTCTGGCGTCCGTGGACACCTCGTGGGTGTACGACGCCAGCGGTCTTGTCTGACGGCGCTTCTCACACACTCACACGCTCCAGGCCATCCGGAACTTCTCGGCGAGCTCTTCGTCGTCGAGTTCACCGAAGTTCTCCTGCTCGTACCGGCGCACCGCCATGATCGCATCGACTGCCTGGTCTCCGAGGATGCGCCTGATGCGGGACGAGCCGTCGAGCGCGTCCAGCGCCTCGGACTGGCTCGTCGGCAATACCGCGATGCCGGCTTCCGCGCGTTGCTCGGCGCTCAGCGACGACGGGTCGACGGTGGCCTCGGCCGGAAGGGGAAGTTCCTGCTCGATGCCGTCGAGCGCGAGCCCGAGGATCGTCGCCGTGGCGAAGTACGGGTTGGCCGAGGGGTCGACCACCTTCACCTCGACATTGGCCCCGTGCGGGTTGCTGGGTCCGCCTGCGAGGAATCGCACTGCGGCTTCCCGGTTTTCGGTACCCCAACACACGTAGGCGCCCGACCAGTGCCCGGGCTGGATCCGCTGTCCGGAGAGCACCGACCCGCAGAGAACACCTTCCGCCTCGGCGAGGCCCGCCACCAAACCGGCGACCGCCGACTCCCCTTCCGGTGTCATACCGCGTGCGCCGGTGCCGCCTGAGAACAACGGCCGATCCTCCTTCTTCAGCGAGAAGTGTTGGTGTGCACCCGAGCCCACACTGCCTGCGAACGGTACCGGCGACAGGCTGACCCTCATGTCGTACCGCCGTGCCACCCTGCCGACGATGATCCGCATCAGCGACAGCTGATCCGCGGCGGCAGTCGGAGTCTGCGGGGTCAGCGAGATCTCGAACTGGTTCACGCCGTACTCGGGGTGGAACTGCTCGATGGCGATACCTGAACTCGTTGCGGCATCGGTCACGTCACGTACGAACCCCTCGAATTCGAGTACTCCGGCGAGTCCGTACTGCGCCCAGAGGTGGGCGGGCAGCTTGTTACCGTCGGGTCCGACGAGAACGAACTCCATCTCGTGGCCCACCAGCGCGTCGATTCCGGCGTCTGCGAGCCTCGATTCGATGCGGTCGAGTGTTCCCCGACTGCAGTACGGATCGGGCTGACCGTCCTGATCGAAGAAAGAGCCTGGCGCCCAGGCCAATCCGTTGCCGAGAATTCGGAGCGCACCCATGTCGATTCTGATCCGCTGATCGCCGACGACACCGAGGGCGTCGCCGGATGCGATGCCGGTCTGGTCGATGGTGAAGACGTGCCAGACCGGGCTGGCGCCCAACCCCGGGTCGGCGAACGCACCCATGCGGCGCAGTGGAACCGTCTTCGCGTGCGTCAGACCCGCGGCGCTGACGACGGTGCCGATGAGGGTGGCCACCCCGTCGGATTCGAGTTGGGCGATGGCCGCTGCGGCGAGCGGCTTGGCTGTACGTGGTGTCACAGAAGCCATTGTGCGCTGCCGCGCATGAGCCCGAGTCCTACAGTGTGATCTTGCAGCTCTGGCCGATGTCGAGGGTGCGCAGCATTCTGCCCATCCCCAACCACATCGCACAGGACAGCGCGAGGTCGGTCATCAACTCGTCGCTGAAATGTTCGCGCGCGCGATCCCAGAAGTCCTCGTCGTCGCGTAGACCGGTGTGGTCGCTGGCGAAGCGCTCCGCGAACTCGGCCGCGATCCGTTCCTGCTCGCTGTAGCCGGGCCATGCCCGCCATTCCGCCGCGTGGTCGTAGAGGTCCTCGTCGACGCCTGCGGCCATGCCATCGGAGTCGCGGGTGTTCTGGCACACCACGCATTCGTTGTCGAGGGCGATGACCATCCGGGCCAGCTCGCGAACCCGCATCGGCAACCGGTTCTTGTGGTAGACCGCGTTGACGTAGCCGGCCATTCCGCCCCCGATATCGGGCGATTTCACGGCCCAGCCAGCGGCGTCGTCGTCGGGGAAGTCTCCAATGCGGCTCATGGGAGAAAATCGTACGCTGACGTCGGAAAAATTGGAACACGTTCTAGAAAGGCCACAGTCGGCGCAGCTAGATCACTTTGCGGCGGCAGTGGGCACCATCCGGTCGTCGTCCCAGTCGCGCTGGACGAGCAGTCGGTGGGCGATCCTCTCCAGTGCGGCTTCGACCTGCTCGCGGTCGGGCCGTCCCTCGAAGGTAGGCGATTCCGCGAGACGGTCGACGATCCGGTTCACAAGGGCGGTCGAGGCGCAGTCGACTTGACCCGCGCCCGCCTGGGTGAGCCAGAGTTGGTCGCCCGTGCGCAACGCATAGCCATGCTCGACAAGGCGGTCGAAGGTGGACTCGATGACCTCGCTGGGCACTCGAAGGCGCTCGGCGATGTCGGTCAACCGTGCCGATCCGAACACCTGGCTCTGCCGGTAGATCTGAATCAGTGCCCACAACATGGCGATATCGGATTCGCAGCCCGCCTGCCCGGCGATGCTGCGCAACCGGATATCGGGCGTGTTGCGCATCAGGCGGCCGATGGCCACCTCGAGGATCTTCTCCGGCGACTCGGTGGTGGGCATTCCGAAACCCTCGCCGAGGTCGGTCGCCGACACCGCGTCCATCTCGCGCAGCGGGATCTCCTTGAGGAACAGCGATACGACGAAGCCGACGACCGCGACCGGAACCGCGCACAGGAACACCGTGCCCAGTGAGTCGGCATAGGCGGCCACGATCGGCGCTGCCGCCTCCGCGGACAAGGCGTGTAGCGCCTGGGGCGACTCGGCCGCGCGTGGCGGCGCACCACTGGCGGCCAGTGCGGGTCCTATTCGGCTCGCCAAAAAGTTGGCGAACAGTGAGCCGAAAATCGCTGCACCGAAGGAACTTCCGATCGTGCGGAAGAACGTCACTCCCGACGTCGACACGCCGAGATCTTCGAAGCTCGCGGTGTTCTGTACGACGAGTACGAGCACCTGCATGCACAGTCCGATCCCCGAGCCGAGCACGAAAAGGTACACCGACTGCTGCCACGTCGGCGTGGCCGCGTCCATCGTGGAGAGAAGCGCGAAGCCAACGGCCATGGTCGCGGTGCCCACGACGGGGAACACCTTGTATCTGCCGGTGCGCCCGACGATGTTGCCGCTGCCGATCGAGGTGATCAGCATGCCTGCCACCATCGGCAACGTGCGCAGGCCCGAGGTGGTCGCTGAGACGCCGTCGACGAACTGCATGAACGTCGGCAGGAATGTCAGCGCTCCGAGCATAGCGAAGCCGACGATGAAGCCGAGGATGCAGCAGACGGTGAACACCGGGCTGGTGAACAGCCTAATGGGCAGAATCGGCTCGGCCGCATGGGATTCCACCCAGATGAATGCGGCGAGCGCCACGGCGGACGCCGCGAAGAGGCCGATGATCACCGGGGATCCCCATGCGTACTCGCCGCCGCCCCAACTCGTGGCCAGCGTCAGACCTGAGGCGCCGAGGCCGACGAACAGGATGCCTGCGTAGTCGATGACCGGCTTGGTCGATCTCGCCAGCGACGGGATGGCCGCTGCGCCGACGAGCAGAACCACGACAGCGACGGGGATATTGATCCAGAAGGCCCACCGCCAGGTGAGGTGGTCGGTGAAGAATCCGCCGAGCAGGGGCCCGATCACGGTGGTGACGCCGAAAACCGCACCAAGCGCGCCCTGATAGCGGCCGCGCTCGCGCATGGGGATGACCTCACCGATGACGGCCATCGCCGTCACCATGATCGCGCCGCCGCCGATGCCCTGCAGTGCGCGCGCCGCGACCAGCATGGTCATCGAACCACTCAGGCCGCACAGCACCGACCCGGCGAGGAAGAACAGCACCGACACCTGGAAGACGGCTTTGCGGCCGAAGAGGTCACCGAGCTTGCCGACGATCGCGGTGGCGATCGTCGATGCCAGCAGATAGCTTGTGACCACCCAGGATTGGTGGCCCGCTCCGCCGAGGTCGGCGACGACGGTCGGCAGGGCGGTGGCCACGATGGTCTGATCGAGGGCCGCGAGCAGCATGCCGAGCAGCACCGCAACGAAGATGAAGTTGCGGCGGTGAAGGCTGATGCCTGCGCTGCTCGACTCGGGGTCGGTGACAGCAGCCGTCGATACGTGACTCGTCATACCTGCCTTTCGTCGGAGACGGCCGTCCCCACAGCCATATCGTTAGATAGGCTACAAAAGTTACGGCGGGCCGGAGGCAGGGTTACACGTGCGGTCGGCGACGAAACGCGCTCGACCGCGCGCTAGCCGGCAGTGCCGCCTGGCGGCCTCGACACGCACTGCGCCAGGTAGAGCTCCTCGCCCAGCTTGTTCATCAACTCGAGCTGCGTCTCGAGGTAGTCGATGTGGTTCTCCTCATCGGCCAGGATCGCCTCGAAGATGTTGGCGCTGGTCGCGTCTTCCTTCTCGCGGCACATGATGATGCCCGGCCTCAGCCTGCCGACCACCTCGTACTCGATGGCGAGGTCGGCCTCGAACTGCTCGCGGACGGTCTGGCCCACCCGCAGCGAGAAAAGCCGCTGATAGTTGGGGAGCCCGTCGAGCAGCAATATGCGGTCCGTGATGGTCTCGGCATGCCGCATCTCATCAAAGGACTCGGCGCGCGTATGGGAAGCCAATTCGGTGAATCCCCAATTTTCCTGCATTTTGGCGTGCAGGAAATACTGGTTGATGGCCGTCAATTCGCTCGTCAATTGCTCGTTGAGCAATTTGAGAACGTCCGGGTCCCCTTGCATGCTGGCTCCTTAGCGCCGTGCGCGTCATCAGGTCGATGGGCTGTGTTGACGGACTCCAATCTAGTGCACGCAGGTACTCGATCGGACCAAGTTCTGCTGGCTGTGCTGCGTGTTTAATGCTTAGCGCCAACGAACTTCGGCCGCCGGGACGAAGATGGGCCAAGGCGGATGGACTGCCTAAGCTAAGAACCGTCCGGGCTGGTGGACTACCCGACCTTAGTAAGGTTAGACTGCGCTAACATGATTGCGGGCGCACCGGAACGAAGGAAAGCAATGAGTGAGAGCAAGTTGCACTCACTGATTCTCGCGTGCGACTTTCGTGTCGACGATGTCGAAGTAATGTGGAACTGGCTCAAACGTCGTCACGACAATCTGGCATCAATCGGTGCGCATCATGTCGTTCTCTACACGTCGATTTGGGAACCGGGCAGAGTGCTGGTGACAATCGGAATTCGGCATGCCCGCTCCATTCGTGACGTGATCCGCTCCCCTGGGTTGCTCGAATGGTTCGATATCGCCGGTCTCGATGACATCCCGCCGATATTCGGGGGCCAGGTGGTCGAGAAGATCGACCTCGACGCCCCCTCGTCGGAAGAACACGTCGGCCGGATCGTGGTTGGCGTGATGTCATCGGTCGACGATGTGTCGGAGTTGATGGTGAAGGTGCACGCCGGGCTGGATCGGTTCGAGCGCGGAGGGGTGCGCAAGATCTGGGTCTACCGCGCGCTCGACGACGGGCAGGAAGTGATGATCCTGCAGGAGATCGACAACGAGATCAGCGCGCGGCAGTGGATCGATCACCCCGACGCCGCGGCGGAGTGGATGTCGAATGCCGGGCTCGGCGCCTATCCGACGCAGTTCGTCGGCACGTTCGCCCATCTCATGACCATCGACAGTAAGAACTGATGGGGAGATAGATGTTTGTCTGCCTCTGTACCGGAGCCACCAGCCACGTGGTGAGCGAGTGCATCTCCAAGGGTGCCTCGACATCGAAGGAAGTGGCGGCTGCGTGCGGGGCAGGTTCGGACTGCGGGCGGTGCAAGCGCACGGTGCGGGCGATCATCGAAGCGCACTTCGCGAACAACGGTGCTTCTTCAGCGGCGAGCCGCTAATCAGGCAGGAGCGGCGAGCCGCTAATCAGGCAGGAGCGGCGAGCCGCTAATCAGGCAGGAGCGGCGAGCCGCTAGGCGCCGCTCCTCCCCCGTTTGTCGGCGAATGCGGCGAGCGCATCGGCATTGGCGGCCCCGCCCATCAACTCCGCGAAATGGGCGTTCTCGCGTTCGGTGGCGGCCTTGATCCCCGGCCTGGACGGTTCCGCGATCGTCTGCTTGACCGCGATCAGGCTCGGGATAGGTCGCCCGGCAAGGATTTCGGCGTGCCGACGGGCCTCAGGCAATAGGTCGTCGGGTTCGCAGACCTTCCAGACCAATCCCATCCGCAGTGCCTCCTGGGCGGACACCCATTCCGAGGACATCAGCAGCCACGCGGCGTTCTGACGACCGATCAGCTTGGGCAGCAGGTACGACGATGCGGCCTCCGGCGCAACGCCGAGGCTGGTGAACGGACACTTCAGCCGCGCCTCCGACGACATGAAGACGAGGTCGGCGTACCCGAGAATCGTTGTGCCGATGCCGACTCCGAGTCCGTTGACGGCGCAGATGAACGGT
The DNA here is from genome assembly GCA_963756865.1 of uncultured Actinomycetota bacterium. GTDB lineage: Bacteria > Actinomycetota > Actinomycetes > Mycobacteriales > Mycobacteriaceae > Mycobacterium. The sequence continues at coordinate 116,797 of CAVWPQ010000038.1, forward strand.
TTCGGGAAGTCCGTCAGCGCGTCGATCATCGACGTGAAGTGGCTGCCCTGGTTGGCAAGCGCCGGGTCGGTGATGCGGGAAGCCATCTCCTTGAGGTCGTTGCCTGCACTGAAGGCCCTGCCGTTGCCCGTCAGCAGCAGGACCGCGACGTCGTCGTCCTCGGCGGCCTCCCGAATCGCGAGCGCGGTCGCCTCGTACAGCGCCTCGTTGAACGCATTGAGCGCATCCGGCCGGTCCAGGGTAAGTGTCCGCACCCTGTTGGCATCGTTGATCTGGAGGGTCACCGCAGAAGCGTAAGCATCAACCGTTGCTGTACACCCGGGTGGGTGCGACGAGCACCGCGGTGCGTCCCTGTTCGGCCATCGTGCGGTCGTAGGTGTCCCAATCGTCGTGGGTGCCCCCTGCCGCTGTGAACACCTCGCGCAGCAGCAACCGCAGCCGGTCGCCGGTGAGCCAGGGCTGGGGATCATCGGGTCCCGCAAGCTCGGCGACGCCTTCGACGGTCGCCCATTGCCACCCGTTCCGAAATGTCGCAGCAAGCTGGGGGCGCGCCCGCAGGTTTGCGAGCTTCACCCGGCCATAGGTGACGAACGCCAGAACCGGATCGCCACTTTCGGGATGCCGGAGTACGCCTGCGTTCACCAGAGACGCCTGAATGGTGCCGTCTGCCCGCAGTGTCGAAACGACCGTCAGTCCACTCTCATCTCGTGACAGCGACACCGCCTCGTCGAGTGTGGTCATCTGCTCACCTTCTGCTTTCCCTCGTCGAACGGGCTTCGGTAGACGAAGCGACTGGTCGGCACGGTGTCCACATTCTCGTTCGCCCCGAACGCCGATGTGCTCGCGATCATCCGCTCCATGCGGGTGCGCAGATCGTCGTCGCCGGCTGCCCCGAAGAACGCGTGCAGATCGGAGATCGCTTCGGCGGGGAACAGTTCCTCCACGATCGCCGCGATGGCCGGTGCGCCGGGGGTCATCGCGCGCACCACCGCGTTCTGTGTGTAGCCGAATGTCGACTGGGTCTCGATCGCCACCGGCGTGTGGTCGATGTGCCAGCGCGACAACCACGTCGACTCGTCGAGCTCGGCGGGCCTGCGAAGCAGGGCGACGTTGGCCAGCCCGGCCGTGCGCTGTCCGGGCACGGTCAGCGGCGGAGGCAGGGGCACGGATTCCGTCACGAGGTACGCCGCGACGTCGTCGCACTCCTTCTGCAGCAGCGCGTTGACGGCCTGCACCTGGTTGCCGTAGGACTGTTGGGTCCACAAGCTGACGAGCGCCACCACCGGCGGGTCCATCGTCGTCAGCGTCATCAGTGATTCACGTACCTCGGCGTCGCGCACGTTGATCGCAAGGCCGGGAAGGCCGATGTCGAGCAGATCGGCGGCGACTTTGGCGCGCAGCCTGGCGCACCAGGCGTCGTCGGCGTCGACGCCCCTCATAGTGAGGATGACTTTCTCCACGGAGGGAAACCTAGCGGACGCATGTCGACGCGCCTGCTTGACCCGGATGCGGCCGCGATGGGGTGAGAATGGTCGGGTGAGTAAGGGCCTGGGTCTGCGAATGCACCTGCCCGACAACGGCGCCGTGGCCAGAAGCCTTGTCGGCGTGCTGGTGTTGACGACGGCCGCGCTGTTGTGGGGCCCCCCAGGTGCGGCGACCTCGACCGCCGCGGCGGGTGCGATTGCCGGCGCGATCGCGCTTCAGGACAGCCCGCTCGGCCGGATTCCGATCGTGCTCGCTGTGTCCGTCGAGCTGGGCTTGGCGGTCTTCGCGGGTGGGCTGACCTCCGGCTACAGCGTCGTTTTCGTAGTCGTGATCGCGCTGTGGTGCTTCATGGCGGGGTTGCAGTGGGCGGTCGGCGCAGCCGCAGGACTTCTCGCGGGCGCGTCGGGTCTGCTGTTGGTCATCCAGCACCCACAGCCTGTCCTGGCTGCGCTCGCCGCTGCCTTCTTCGCCGTCGTTGCCGGATTGACGCAGGCCGCCCTCATCGCGGTGTGGCCGCCACGGCGGTGGCAGCTCGAGCGTGATGCCCTTACCAAGGTGTACCGCTCGCTGAGCGCCGACGCTCGGCGGCTCGCCGCCGAGGAGGCAGCGGAGGTCGACTCGTCGCAGCTGCTGGAGTGCAAAGAGGCGTTCAGCGCCACCGAGACCCCATCCGGCCGCCGCTCGCCGGCCTACCGCGACTGGCATGCGCTGCCGGACCAGATCGCCAAGACGTTGATGGCGTTGCGCGGCAAGGCAGAGGGAAGCGAGGCGGTCGGTGACCTGTTGACGGCGGCCGCCGACATGCTGGCCGCGATCGCCGCACAGACCCGGACGGCGCGCCGGGATGCAGAGTATGCGCTCAAGGGTGTGGACGCCGCGGTCGCCGCGGCGGAGACGCAGGATGCACCCGTCGCGCAGCGTCTTTCCCGCCAACTGCACCGGGTCGACACGCTGCGGTTCGGCAGGCGCCACCTATCGGACTGGACAGAAGCCTTCAAGACGGCATTCGGCGTCGCGCGAGGCCACCTCAACCTGACGTCGCCGATATCGCGGCATGCCGTCCGTCTTGCCGGCGCGGCCGCATCCGGAACTGCGATCGCCCGTTTTGCCGATGTACCTGCGGGCTACTGGATTCCGCTGACGGTGTTGCTGGTGATGCGACCGGAGACAGCGCACACCTACACGCGTTGTGTCGGCCGGGTGGCAGGCATCTGTGCGGGCGTCGTCGTCTCCTCGGCGCTGACGCTGCTCTGGCAGCCGAGTGGCCTGGCGGCGGCGATTCTCGCCGTGCTGTTCCTCGGCATCACCTACGCGGTGTCGATCTTCGGCTACATCGCGGTGACGGGGGCGTTCGGCGCGACGATCGTACTTCTCCTCGACATCACGGACACCTCATCGTCGGTCGCCGATCTGCTTTTCGCGGTCGTCATCGGCGGCGCGCTTGCGGTGCTGTTCCACGTTGTCATTCCCGACGACGCGCTGATTCGCCTCCGTCAGCGCGCCGGGGAGCTGCTTAAGACCGAAATCGACTACGCTGCAACCGTTATCAAAGCTTTTGTGCATGATCTAGACCATCCTTCCGACGCACTTTCCGGGGCCTGGCAGCGGGCCGTGCGGGCGCGTTCGGCGTTCGAGGCTGCAGCTGGGGCGACACGCGTCGAGTCGAAGGAACTCAGGCGGTGGCTGAGATCGTTCCGTGCGGCGCTGAATGCGGTCACCAGTTCGTGTACGTCGCTGGAACGCAGCCTGCCGCCACATCCGTCCACGGTCTTGAGCCGCGAGTTCGTACTGGCCGTCGACGATTACGTCGAGGTACTCCGCGGCGACCCGCCGACACCCGCCACCCCGTGGAGCATAAACCCGGACCAGCTCGCCATCGCAGACCAGCAATTGCACGACGCTGCAACGCATATCGTTTCGGACGACGGCGCCGCGAGGGTCCTCGTCGCCGAGGTCGGCACGATCACCCGCAGCCTCGCAGGCATCTCGGTCGACGCCCGTGACGTCGCGACGCCGTGAGCGGGCACCTCAGTTCTCGTCGCGGGCCCATTTGGGCGTGATGAACACGCCCTCGGCCTTTACCGTGACGCCCTCGTCGTCGGAGAGATGGCCGACGACATAGGTTTTGACACCCTCGGTGCGCTCGATCCTGGCCTCGGCGTGCAGTCGGCCGAGCCGGGTGGTGCGCAGATAGCGCATTGTGATCGTGCCGGTGAACCGGGGCATGATGCCATCGCTGGCCGCCTCGCCGAGGACATGATCGAGCACCAGCGCCGACATCCCGCCGTGCACGTGGCCCGGCGGGCCTTCGTAGGGCGCTCCCATGTAGAAGTCGGTGAACGCGCCGCCTGCGTCGTCGCGCTTGATCACCAGCGGCGGGGCGATCGGGTTGCGGATCCCGACGACCGGGTTGCCCCAGGCCATCCGGTCGCCCCCGGTCGTATAGCGGACACCGAAGGCACCGTCGATCTGCCGTGCCCGCAATCGGGCGGTCAACGCGTCGATCTCCGCCTTGACGGCGGCGACCTCGTCGGCGTCGGCCTCGGTCCGAATCGTGGCGTCGACCAGGTCGCGGACCGATTCGGCGAGCGGTTCATAAACGCCGCGCATCCGACCGACTTCGTCGGAAGTCAGGTCCCCGATATGGGTGAACTCCAGCACGTTCAGAACTAGAACATGTTTCTAGTCTGGAGTCGAATTGCGGCTGCCTGCCGAGGCGAAACCGAGCCACGTGTGCCGGTTTCCCGCCCAGCACCAGCCGACTTTCGGTGCGTCGCGGTTGGTCGGACCGTCGCGCCCTGTGCCATTGCTGATCCACAGCGCGGGCGTGCGGGCGTCCAGGCCGCCGTCCGGCTTGCGCCGCCGCGAGCCGATCGTCATGAAGCAGTGGCCACGCTCCAACACCTCGGGGCGCTGCAAAAGCCACTGCAAGCCCTCGTTGAGGGTCAGCGGGGTACGCCCGGCGCCCTCGATGGCCGGCAGCGCCTCGTTCGGACTCCAGTTCGCCATCGCGTCTCCGCGGTCGAGATCGCGAAGCACATAGATCGGCGCCTCAGGTGTGGTCACGGACGGGATGGGGACGAAATCATCGACGTCCGACATGTCGGACACCACGAACGCCTTCCTGCCGTCGATGCTGAGCGCCGATGTCAGAAGGGATGCCCGCGCGAGATCGTGCCGGATGACGAGCAATCCGCCGTCACGGAATGAGTTGTGCGCCATGGCCCGCAACTCGTCGGCGGAAAGTCCCGTATTGCGATGGATACCTGACGTGATCGCACGTTCGGCCTGATCGACGACGGACGGTAGTGACGAAAGAACCGTGGGCATGGGCCTCCAACGCCGTAGTGGGCTGCCGAGGTTCCCGAGCTCAGCCTTCGAAAGGAACCTCGGCGCCGGGAGCGAGCACGACGTACATCCGTCGCCAAGGGTCGGAGCCCTGCAACTGCCATTGATGTCCCGACCCCGCGGTGTCCTCGGCGAGAAGCATGTCGCCAGGGCGCAGGGTGAACTGGCCGCCCTGGCGGGTGGTGAAGACCAGCGTGCCGGACAGGGTCACGACCAGCTGCCGGACCGGGGCCGTGTGCCAGGCCAGCGATCCCCCACCTGCGGTCTCCTCGACCGTCACCTGCGATGCGGCCATCGCGGCCGACACCAGGTCATCGTTGCGGCCCGATTCGATGTCGAGCCGCCCGTCATGGAAGTGCGAATCACCGTCCTGCCCAGACCAGAGTCGGACGCAGCGGATCATTTCGGCTCCTGTCAGGCCGTGGGCAAATAACCTTCGGTGGTGGACACCGCCACCGTAGTAGTGACATTGCTGCTCGCGGCCCTGTTCAGCTTCTCGTCGGGAATCAAGCTGCTTGGCGTGCCGAAGTCCCTTGCGATCCGCGACCACCTTGGCGTCTCGCCGCTCCAGTGGCGAATCATCGGCGGGCTGGAGCTCGCGGGTGTCGCAGGAGCACTCGTCGGGCTGCTGTGGGCGCCGATCGGGATCGCCGCCGCGATCGGGTTGGTGTTGCTTTCGATAGGGGCCGTCGTTTTTCATCTTCGAGCCTCCGACCGAGTCGCCGAGATGGTTCCGGCCGTGATCGGAATCGCACTGGGCGCCGCCACCGCCGTATTGCACACCATCTGACGTCACGGCCATCACACCTGGTCAATAGCGTGTCTTAGATTACCTAATCTTTCGTGGTCAACTGTCTACGAAGTGGGTTACCGTGCAGGTATGGCAGCACGAACCAACAGTGTCGATCCCCGGGCCGAACGCGTACGCGGCAAGCTTCGCGACGCTGCGTTCGCGCTGGCGCACGAGCGGCCGGTCGACCAACTGACGGTGGGGGAAATCGTCAACCGGGCCGCGGTGAGCCGCCAGGTGTTCTACCGACACTTCCGGGACCGCGACGACGCGGTCGAGTATGCCTTCGCGGTCGCCTTCTCTTCGGCCACCCGAGACATCGACGGCGATCCGCGCAGTCGCATCGTTGCGCTGTTCGACTTCGCCGCCGAACACCGCGCGATGTACCGCAACGTCGTGCCGAGTGCGGTCACGCTTCGCGTGGTTGCGGCGTTCCGCGCCGAACTCACACCCGCCTGCGAACAGATCGCGGCAGACGCGAGGGCGGTTTCAGGCCAAACCACCGACTCCGTCGGCCGGTTTCTGGTGGGCGGGTTTATCGAGGTACTCCGTTCCTGGATGGAGGACGACGACGCCGCCGACCTACGTGGAAGGGTCACCGCCGCAATCGACACCGTCGACGCGCTGCTCGGTCTCTCCGCGACGGCCGCGCAATAAATCATTTCCTATCAATTCACATCCCCGAGAAGGACTTTCCCATGGCACGACATGCTTCACCCGCGGTGACCAGGACTCCAATCCGCAACACGATGCTGGCGATGGCCGCGCTGACGATGTTCGTCGTCGCGATGATCGCCAGCTACTCCGGTGCGTTCGCCAAGCCCACCCTGCACCACCTCACCGTCGCGGTAGCAGCTCCCGAGCAGGTCATCGACGCCGTCCGCAGTCAGGAAGCGTTGAGCATCAATGTGGTTGGCGGCGACGCACAAGCGCGCCAGCTGGTCCGCGACCGTGAGGCCGATGCCGCGTTCGTCGTCGACCCGACGGCAGGAATGAAGATCTATGTCGCCGGTGGCGGCGGCCGAAGCGTGGCGACGGCAGCCGAGACCGTCGGCCGCGAGATCGCGACGAAGGGCGGCTTCACCGCTGCGGTAGAGGATGTCGCCCCGACGTCGCAGGCGGACCCGTCGGGCACCGTCGAGTTCTACGCGATCATCTTCATCTCGATCGGAGCATCGCTTGGCGCCACGGTGGTCGGCTACCTGATGGGCAGGGTGCACCGGCCCGTCACAATCCTGCTGCGCACCATGACCCTGACGGCGTACTCGGCGCTGCTGGCCGGAGTGGTGACGGCCTATGTCGACATCGCGCTCGGCGCCCTGACAGGGCACACGTGGCTGGTCTTCGGCGCACTGTGGCTCTACGCGATGGCCGTCGGCGGCGCCGTGACGGGCGTGGCCGCGGCCTTCGGTACCGCCGCCTCGGCGCTGCTGACCCTTTTCCTCGTGGTAGTCGGCAACGCGGCTGCCGCCGGACCCGTCGGAAGGCCTCTGCTTTCGCCCTTCTACGCCACGTTCACGATGATCGTGCCGCAGGGTTCGGGCGTCTCACTGCTGCGCAGCATCTCCTACTTCGACGGCCACGGCGCCCAGACTCCGCTGCTGACGCTGGCGGCGTGGGGGGCCGCCGGCTGCCTGCTCGCCGCCCTCGCCACGGCTTCGCGGGTGAATTATCGTGCCCTCTATGAGCGTTTCGCCGGGCCTGATCGAGCCGTACTACGACCTCGGCACCTATCACAGGCCGATTGACACGCCGTCGGCCCAAGCGCAGACGTGGGTCGACCGCGGGCTGGTGTGGGCATACGGGTTCAACCACGACGAGGCGATCCGCTGCTTCGAACGCGCCCTCGAACTGGACCGGGATCTCGCCATCGCCCGCTGGGGCATCGCGTACTCCATCGGTCCGAACTACAACAAGGCGTGGGAGGCGTTCGACCCCGTCGATCTCGCGGCATCGTTGGCACGGGCGCGCATGGAACTCGGGTTGGCGCTCACCGGACGAGCGTCGGCGGTCGAACGCGGGCTGATCGAGGCGCTCACGGCGCGCTTCCCCACCGACGATCCGAGCGACACCGACGCACTGCTTGCTGGCCATGCGAGCTACGCCGACGCGATGGTGGAGCTTGCCTGCGCATATCCCGACGACATAGACGTGCAGGCACTCGCCGCCGACGCCCTGGTCAACGTCACGGCGTGGGCGCTGTGGGACACCAGGACAGGTGAGCCGGCGCCGGGTTCGCGGGTGGTCGAGGCCAAACGAATCCTCGACGACTTGCTCGCCACGCAGGAGGGCCGCGCGCATGCCGGCGTGCTGCATCTCTATCTGCACATGATGGAGATGTCGACCACGCCGCAGGAAGCCCTCCCCGCGGCCGATCTGCTTCGCGGCCTCGTGCCCGACGCAGGCCACCTACAGCACATGGCCAGCCACATCGACGTGCTGTGCGGGGACTACCGCAACTCCGTGGTATCGAATCTGGCTGCCGTACAAGCGGACCGGCTCTTCGTCGAACGCGAGGGGCCGCTGAACTTCTACTCCCTCTACCGGGCCCACAACCTTCACTTCGTCGTCTATTCGGCGATGTTCGAAGGCAACTACGCCACGGCACTGAAGGCCGCCGACGACCTTGCCGAACAGCTCACGCCAGACCTGCTCGCGATCGAGTCCCCCCCGATGGCTGACTGGCTGGAAGCATTCGTGCCGTTGCGGATTCACGTGCTGGTCCGGTTCGGACGATGGGACGACATGATCTCAGAGACCGTCCCTGACGACGTCGACCTCTACTGCACCACCGCCGCGACCATCCACTACGGACGCGGGGTCGCGCACGCCGCCAAGGGCCAACTGCCACAGGCGCACGCCGAACGCGAGGCATTCGCCGCGGCGTATGACCACATACCGGAGTCCCGTTACCTGTTCAACAACACCGCGCGTGACATCCTCGCCGTCGCCGCAGAGATGTTGGATGGTGAAATCGCATACCGAGAAGGACGATTCGACGAAGGATTCGCCCATCTGCGGCGCGCCATCGAACTCGACGACGCACTCCCCTACGACGAACCATGGGGGTGGATGCAACCCACCCGCCACGCCTACGGCGCGCTGCTACTCGAACAGGGGCGCGTCGAGGATGCCGCGCTGGTGTACGCCGCCGACCTCGGACTCGACCCCACGCTGAGCCGGCCGTGTCAGCACCCGGGCAATGTGTGGAGCCTGCACGGATATCACGAATGCCTGCAACGGCTCGGCCGCGATGCCGAGGCGGCCATCATCGGCCAGCAGCTGGCGTTGGCCATGGCGCGCGCCGATGTGCCGATCGAAGCGTCGTGCGCATGCCGCCTCGAGGTCGGTTAGCACGCGGGCAGGTCACCTCACCTCACCTCACCCGTCGAGCAGACGCAAAAGTACCCGTTACCGCGGTTTGCGAGGTACTTTTGCGTCTGCTCGCGCAGGGTGGTGACCAGCCAATGGGCGATGCCGAGGCGCGCGACCACGCTGCGTAAACTCCTGCCTGTGGCCATCAGCGACGAAGACCTCACCCGTCTCGGCCGATGCGTGGAACTCGCACGGACGGCGCTCGAGGACGGTGACGAGCCGTTCGGCTCGGTTCTGGTGGACGCAGGCGGCCGCGCGCTGTTCGAAGATCGCAACAGAGTGTCCGGCGGCGACGCGACCCGCCATCCCGAGTTCGCGATCGCACGCTGGGCGGCAGAGAATCTGACGCCCGGCCAGCGCGCCGAGGCCACCGTCTACACCTCCGGCGAGCACTGCGCGATGTGCGCCGCCGCGCACGCCTGGGTCGGGCTCGGCCGGATCGCCTACGCCACGTCCGGCGCGCAGCTCACCCAATGGCTCGCCGATTGGGGAGCACCGTCGCCGCCCGTCGCCACCCTTCCGATCGCCGCCGTCGCGCCGGGAGTCGTCGTCGACGGTCCCGCGCCCGAGTACGCCGACACGATGAGGTCTCTCTACGAAGCGAAGTTCCGGGCATGAGTGAACCGGAGTGGGTCGAACACGCGATCTGGTGGCAGGTCTATCCGCTCGGGTTCGTCGGCGCGTTCCCGTCCGATCCGCCGCCAGCCGCCGACGAGCACCGGCTGCGCCGCATCGTCGAATGGCTGGACTACGCCGTCGAACTCGGCGCATCGGGCATCGCGCTCGGGCCGATCTTCGAGTCGAGGACTCACGGCTACGACACCACCGACCACCACCGGATCGACCCGAGGCTCGGCGACGACGCAGACTTCGACGAGCTTGTCGCCGAGGCGCACCGACGCGGGCTGCGCGTCCTGCTCGACGGTGTTTTCAACCACGTCGGCACTGACTTCCCGCGCTACCGCGACGCGGTCGCAGGCGGTGACACCTCGTGGTTCCGCTCAGCACGCGGCGGGTTCGAGACGTTCGAAGGTCACGGCGAACTCATCGCGCTCAACCACGACAACCCCGAAGTCATCGACTACGTCGTCGATGTGATGGCGCACTGGCTGCGTCGCGGAGCCGACGGCTGGCGTCTCGACGCCGCGTACGCGGTGCCCGACCGGTTCTGGGCGCAGGTGCTGCCACGTGTGCGCGAGCAGTTCGGCGACGCATGGTTCGTCGGCGAGGTCATCCACGGCGACTACTCGGTGAACGTTCGCGATGCCGGATTCGACTCCGTCACGCAATACGAACTGTGGAAGGCGATCTGGAGCAGCCTGAACGACGGGAACTTCCACGAGCTCGACCATGCGTTGGCGCGGCACAACGAGTTTCTGGACGCCTTCGTCCCGATGACATTCATCGGCAACCACGACGTGACCCGAATCGCGAGCAAGCTGGAGAACACCCGTCATCTCGAGCATGCGCTCGTCGTCCTCCTGACGGTTGGCGGGACTCCGAGCGTGTATGCGGGAGATGAGTCGGCCTATCGGGGTGTCAAAGAAGAACGTGTCGGCGGCGACGACGCCGTCCGGCCCGAATTCACCTCACCCCTGATGGGTGTCGACGAACGCGGCCATGACGTCTACCGGCTGCACCAGTATCTGATCGGGCTGCGTCGACGACATCCGTGGCTGCACACCGCGAGAACGTCGGCCGAGAAGCTGAGCAACACGCAGTACGTGTTCCGGACCAGCGCCGGCGACGATGCGTTGTTGGTGGCCCTCAACGTCGACGATGTGCCGATGGCGCTGTCACTGCAGGAATTCGGTTGGAACGACGGGCGGATCGCCGCGGGGTCCGGAGCGCCACCTCAGGAGGTGATCACCTCGGCCGAGATCGAACCGCACGGCTGGCTGATCATCGGCCGGGCCTGACCCTCAGGACAGTCGAGCAAGCGTGGCGGAATCCTCTTCGCCGCCGTAGAACTTCTCCAGTACCTCGACGAATTCACCGTCGTCGTCGGCTGCGTGAGCGAACAGCGTCATCGATGACCGCAGCTTCATGTCATCGGGCCAGCCGAAGATCTCTTCTGCCGTGCGGCCGTCGATCCGGGTAAGCACCCCGGCGCACTCTCGCAGCCGTGGGCCGAGCAATTCGTGGGCAAGATAGGCGCGGGCCTCGTCGATCGAGGAGATCCCGAACCAGACCGCGGTCGGACTGCTGCCCAGACCGCGCAGTTGCGGAAACACGAACCACATCCAATGGCTCCGCTTACGGCCGTCGCGCAGTTCGCCCAGCACGGTGTCGTACACCGCGGCCTGTGCATCGACGAAGCGCTGAAGGTCGAATGGGTCCTGCTTACTCACCACAACGATTTGCCCACATTCATTTCGTTCGCAAGTTTCGCAAGCTAGTCTTCGGGTTTCAATGACGATTTCGAATCAGACAGATAGCCCGGCACCAACTAAGCCTGCGCCGAAAGCCAAGAGTCTTCGCCGTCGAGTGCTGTCCCGGATCAGTATTCAGTCCAAATTGCTGGCGATGCTCCTGGTGACGAGCGTGCTTTCGGCCGCCGTGGTTGGCGCTATCGGCTATCAGTCCGGACGGTCGTCTTTGCGCGCCGCGGTTTTCGACGGGCTCACCGAGATTCGCGGCTCGCAGACGCGCCAATTGGAGGCGCAGTTCTCCGACCTGAAGAATTCGCTCGTCATCTACACGCGCGGCGCCACCACCACCCAAGCCGTCAGGGCTTTCACTGCGGGCTTTGACCAGCTCAACGATTCCACGATAGATCCGGCGCAATGGCAGTCGATCGTCGACTACTACAACAACCAGTTCGAGAAGGCGGAGGAAGACCAGACCGGTAATCGTCTGGACGTGGCCGCACTGCTGCCGAGAACGAACCCGCAGAAGTACCTGCAGGCGTACTACACCGCACCGTTCAACGACTGGGACAAGGCGCTGGCGTTCGATGACGCGAGAGACGGCAGCCCATGGTCGGCCGCCAATTCCCAGTACAACGATTTCTTCCGGGAGATCGTCAAACGCTTCGAGTTCGAGGATGCGCTTCTACTCGACACTCGCGGCAACGTCGTCTATTCCGCCTACAAGGGCGTCGATCTCGGCACGAACATTCTCACCGGCCCGTACCGCGACGGCAAGTTGAGCGATATCTATCAGAAGGCGCTGACATCCAACGCGGTCGACTATGTCGGCGTCACCGACTTCGGTGACTATCAACCGGCGGACGAACCCACGGCGTGGATGGTGTCGCCGGTCGGACAGCGCGGCAACGTGGAAGGCGCGCTGGCGCTGCAGTTTCCGATCTCCAAGATCAACCGGCTGATGACCGCGGACAAACAATGGGAAGCCGCGGGATTGGGCAAGACCGGAGAGACCTTCCTCGTCGGCCCGGACAATTTGATGCGATCCGATTCGCGGTTGTTCTTGGAAAACCCCGAGCAGTTCAAGCGAGATGTCATCGAGGCGGGCACGCCACCGCAGGTTGCCGAGTCGTCTGTCCGCCAGGGCGGCACCACGCTGGTTCAACCCGTCGAAACCGAGGCGGCGCGGATGGCGCAGCGCGGCCAGGAGGGCACCGTCATCGAAGACGACTACCTCGGACACGAGTCGCTCCAGGCGTACGCGCCGGTCGACCTGCCGGGACTGAACTGGTCGATAGTGGCCAAGATCGACACGTCGGAAGCCTTTGCGCCCGTCACAGCGTTCACCAGGACGCTGGTGCTGTCCACCGCGTTGATCATCTTCGCGGTCTGTCTCGCGGCGATGGTCCTCGCCCGGCTGTTCGTGCGGCCCATTCGCAGGCTCGAGGCAGGAGCTCAACAGATCAGCGCGGGCGACTACAAGGTGACGCTGCCGGTGCAGAGCCGCGATGAGTTCGGCGACCTGACCATCGCCTTCAACGACATGAGCCGCAATCTGGCGATCAAGGAAGACTTGATCGCCGAACAGCGTCAGGAGAACGATCGACTGATGTTGTCCCTGATGCCCGAGCCGGTGGTGCAGCGATACCGCGAGGGCGAGGAGACCATCGCGCAGGACCACAAGAACGTCACCGTGGTGTACGCCGACATCATCGGCCTCGACGAGCTCACATCGGAGCTCAGCTCCGACGAGCTGCTCGCGATCGTGAACAAGCTGACCCGCCAATTCGACGCTGCCGCAGAGAATCTCGGCGTCGAGCAGGTACGTACCCTGCACAACGGGTACCTCGCCAGCTGTGGTATGAGTGTGCCGCGGCTCGACAATGTCCGCCGCACGGTCGATTTCGCGATCGAGATGCAGCGTGTCATCGACAGGTTCAACGTCGAAACCGGGAACGAACTCGAGCTGCGGGCGGGCATCGACACAGGCACCGTCACCAGCGGACTCGTCGGGCGGTCGACCCTGGCATACGACATGTGGGGCTCCGCGGTGAACGTGGCTTATCAAGTCCAAAGCGGCTCACCGCAGCCCGGCATCTATGTCACATCGCGGGTCTACGACGTCATGCGTGACACCCGTGACTTCAGCCCGGCGGGCGAGGTCGGCGGCGACTCCGACACCGAGCCGGTCTGGCGTTTGACGGAGCGCGAGACGTGACCGGCGTCCTCGACGCGCCGTGGTTCTACTGGGCCGTCGGGGTGGCCGTCGGCTTCCCCATCGCCTTGGTCATGCTCACCGAGCTGCAGAATGCGTTGCGACGCAGGAACAGCTTCCTGGTGCGTCCGGTCAATCTGCTCCGCACCTACATCCTGCCGCTGGGCGCCCTGCTGCTGTTGTTGGTCGGGGCCATTCAGGTATCCGGCGAGGCGACCCCGGTCCGGATCGTGACGACGGTCTTCTTCGTCGTGGTGCTGGTCCTGCTGCTGTCCGGCCTCAATGCCACGGTGTTCCAGGGCGCGCCCGACGGCTCCTGGCGCAAGCGCATCCCGACCATTTTTCTCGACGTCGCGCGCTTTGCGCTGATCGCCGTCGGAATCGCGCTGATCCTGGCCTACATCTGGGGGGCCAACGTCGGTGGCCTGTTCACCGCGCTCGGTATCTCCTCGATCGTGCTCGGTCTGGCGCTGCAGAACTCGGTCGGCCAGATCATCTCCGGTCTCCTCGTGCTTTTCGAGCAGCCGTTTCAGATCGGCGACTGGATCGAGACACCGACCGCCAAGGGTCGGGTGGTCGAGGTCAACTGGCGCGCAACGCATATAGATACCGGCGGCGGGCTGCAGATCATGCCGAACTCGGTGCTGGCCGCCGCATCGTTCACGAACTTCAGCCGGCCGCCTGGCAGTCACTCGCTCTCGGTCCCGACGGTGTTCTCCGTCGACGACCCGCCTGATGACGTGTGCCGGATGCTGAATCGCGTCGCGGCGTCGCTCCCCCAACTGCGGCCTGAAGCCGCACCCTCGAGCTACGCAGGAGGCGGCCTGAAGTACACCACCTCGATACCGGTGCGCTCGCCCGCCGACGACTTTTCGGCCAAGGTGACCTTCATGCGCTGGGTCTGGTACGCATCACGTCGTGAAGGCCTGCATCTCGACGAGGCGGAAGACGAGTTCGCCACCACCGAGAGGGTGAACGCTTCGTTGGCGATCATCGCACCCACCCTCCGGCTGACCCACTCCGAGCAGGAGGAGCTACTCCCCCGGGCTCGCTTGATCCGCTTCGGCGCCGACGAGTACATCCAGTCCGCAGGCCAGGTGCCCAAGAGAATGACCTTCATCGTCAACGGCAGGGTCCGGCTGGTGGCAAACGGTGAGGACGGATCCGTGATACCGGTACGGACACTCGAGGAGGGCGACTTCCTCGGTCAGACGGCGCTGACACGTGAGCCGGTTTCGGCGTCCGCCTACGCCATCGGCGAGGTCACTGTTCTTCAACTGGATCGCGAGCACATCGAGGACCTGGTCGACCGGAAGCCCGTGCTGCTGCAGGACATCGGGCGTGCGATCGACGACAGGCGGGCCGATGTGCGCCGCGCGATCTCGGCGGCCGCGGACTAGGAGCGACGATGGACCGCCGGATACCGAAACCGCGCGACCTGGCTCCGCTGATCCAGTTCAAGAAGCCGACGCTGAATTCGACGGCCCGCAGGCTCTCGGGTGCGCTGACGATCGCCGATCTGCGGCAGATCGCGAAGCGGCGCACACCAAAGGCCGCCTTCGATTACACCGACGGCGCCGCCGAAGAAGAGTTGTCGCTGGCCAGGGCGCGACAGGCCTTCCGCGACATCCAGTTCCACCCGACGATCCTTCGCGACGTCGCCGATATCGACACCGGGGCCGACGTCCTCGGCGGTCGGGTCGACCAGCCGTTCGGTATCGCGCCGACGGGCTTCACTCGCCTGATGCAGACCGAAGGCGAGATCGCCGGTGCTCACGCGGCAGCCAGGGCGGGTATCCCCTTTTCGTTGTCGACTCTGGGTACCAGGTCGATAGAAGAAGTCAAGGCAGCGAATCCAAACGGGCGCAACTGGTTTCAGCTCTACATGTGGAAGGACAGGGACCGTTCGATGGCGTTGGTCGAGCGCGCAGCGGCGGCAGGATTCGACACCCTGCTCGTCACCGTCGACGTTCCGGTCGCGGGTGCCCGATTACGCGATACGCGCAACGGCATGTCCATTCCGCCCGCGCTGACATTGCGCACGGTGATCGACACGGTGCCACACCCCCGCTGGTGGTTCGATCTGTTCACCACCGAACCGCTGTCGTTCGCGTCGCTGGACCGCTGGCCGGGCACGGTCGCCGAATATCTCGACTCGATGTTCGACCCGACGGTGACCTTCGAAGACCTGGCGTGGATAAAATCCCAGTGGCCGAACAAGTTGGTGGTCAAGGGAATTCAGACCCTCAAGGACGCTAAGTCGGTAGTTGACCTGGGCGTCGACGGCATCGTGCTGTCCAATCACGGTGGCCGCCAGCTCGACCGGGCGCCGGTTCCGTTTCATCTGCTGCCCGATGTCGCCCGCGAAGTCGGCGCTGACACCGAGATCGTGTTGGACACCGGAATCATGTCCGGAGCCGATATCGTCGCCGCCATCGCGCTCGGCGCCCGATTCACCCTCGTCGGGCGGGCGTATCTCTACGGCCTGATGGCCGGTGGCGAGGCCGGCGTCGACCGCGCCATCGCGATCTTGTCCGATCAGGTAGCCCGCACGATGCGGCTGCTCGGCGTGACCAGCCTCGCCGAACTGGAGCCGGGGCACGTAACCCGGCTTTAGCGCATTCAGCGGGTGGCCAGCAGCGCGTATTGCGCCGCCGTCCTCTCCTTGGCGCTCGATGCGGTGTCGGCGCGGACCACGGTGTAGAAGTTGTCGAAGACCAGCCTGCACGCGTAGCCGGGTTCATCCGCTGCGGCCGCATCGGCCTGAAAGCACCTGGCGTCGGGCACATTCGGGTCGCGCAACCGGGTGCTGTGCGCCCGACACCGCGAACCGATCGACGCCCCACTTCTCGTAGAGCTTGTCCTTGCGAATCGTCGGCAGTTGGTCGCGCAGCACTCCTGCGACCATGCGCGCCAGCAGGCCGTCGGGATCCCTTGGAAGTGAGGCAATTTCGGCGACCGGCACCGGCGTGAACTCACGAAGCAGGGCCAGCTCCTCGCCGACGATCGGCACGACGCTGGCGGCATCGGGCACCGGGCCCGCCTGCTGCAGGTAGATCAACGGCGAACCGAATTGCGACGTATCGGCGACCGCGTCGGACATCCGGATGCCTTCCAGCAGGGTGCCGTCCGGTAGCGAGGGCTGGTTCGGGATGTTCCGCGCGGCGGTAGAGAACGTGCCGACACTCAGCAGGCTCAGATCGACGGCGTTTTCGTCGTTTCCGCATCCGGCCGCGAGTACGCACGCTGCCAGAACCACCCCGATCGTCGGTCGGCTCGTCACGCGTCAACGGTTATCGATGGGATTCGTGCAGTTCAGAACCGCCGAGTCCGCGCCGAGTCGCAATCGTTAGCAGTTCGCGATATCCAATCGCCGTGTTGGTGCGCGTGTGACGGATGTGACAGGTGTTTCACTAACGCACGGAAAAGCAACGGCAATTGCTTGAAGACAAGTGATTGGAAAGGTGGGTTGGTTGCCGTGAAGTGGACAGAGAAATTTCGAGGTAAGTGGATGCGCCGGGTGGCGGCCAGTGCCCTCGTGGCGGCAGCCATGCCCGGCGTGATCGGATTCGCCGGGGAGTCGGCGACCGCAGGGGCGTTCTCCCGGCCGGGCCTGCCCGTCGAATACCTGATGGTTCCGTCAGCGTCGATGAACCGAGACATCAAGATCCAGTTCCAGGGCGGCGGACCGCATGCGGTGTATCTGCTCGACGGCCTGCGGGCCCAGGACGACTACAACGGCTGGGATATCGAAACCCCGGCGTTCGAGTGGTACTACGGCTCCGGTCTGTCGACCATCATGCCGGTCGGCGGCCAGTCGAGCTTCTACACCGACTGGTACCAGCCGTCGCAGGGCAACGGTCAGGACTACACCTACAAGTGGGAGACGTTCCTGACCCAGGAGCTGCCTGCGTACCTGGAGACCAACAAGGGTGTGTCGCCGGACGGCAATGCGGTGGTTGGTATTTCGATGGGCGGTGCCACCGCACTTACCTACTCGATCTACTACCCGCAGAAGTTCATCTACGCCGCGTCGCTGTCAGGCTTCCTCAATCCGTCAGAGGGTTGGTGGCCGATGCTGATCGGTCTCGCGATGAACGACGCGGGTGGTTACAGTGCCGAGGACATGTGGGGCCCGTCAACGGATCCGGCATGGAAGCGCAACGACCCGATGGTCAACATCAACCAGCTGGTCGCCAACAACACCCGGCTCTGGATCTACTGCGGCAACGGCACGCCTGCCGATCTCGACGCGGGCGCCGACGGCGGCAACCTGATGGCGGCACAGTTCCTCGAAGGATTCACGTTGCGGACCAACGAGACCTTCCGGGACACCTATGTCGCCGCGGGCGGGCAGAACGCAGTGTTCAACTTCCCGCCGAACGGAACTCATAGCTGGGGCTACTGGGGACAGCAGCTCGAGCAGATGAAGCCCGATCTCCAACGGGTGCTGGGCGCGTCCCCCACCTCCGCGTAACAGCACCTCCCCCTCCAGTGAGCCTGTCGCCTACCCCGGCGGCAGGCTCACTGTCTTGGGGTGCTAGCCCTGAACCGTTGGGCGGATGGTGATCTCGCCGATCTCGACGTCGGGCGGCTGTTCGATCGCAAACGCGATCGCCCGAGCAACCGCGTCCGGATCGAGGCCGAAGTCGGCCATGTTCGACCGCACCCACTCGCGCTGTGCCGGATCGGTGATCGAGTCGCCGAGTTCGGTGCGGACGAATCCCGGAGATATCGACGTGGTCCGGATGACACCGTCGGTGGACTCCTGCCGCAGTGACTCCATCACCGTGCGGACCGCGTTCTTGGTGGCTGCGTAGACGCCCATGTTCGGGACGATCTTCATGCCGGCCGTCGACACGGTCGTCACGAAATGTCCGTTTCCCTGTCGCCGGAACACCGGCAAGGCAGCGGCGATACCGTTCAAGACTCCCCGCAGATTGACGTCGATCATGGCAGCCCAGCCGTCGACATCTCCGTCGGACAGCGGACCGAGGCTGCTGATTCCCGCATTGCTCACCAACACGTCGAGTCGCCCGAACCGGTCGACGGCCGTCTGCACCAGCTGATCGAGGTCGCCACGATCCGTCACATCGACTGCGACCGGGACGATCTCGGCTCCAGACGGTGCGCAGCCCAGCTGCTATCGACTCGAGCCGGTCGGCTCGGCGTGCCCCGATGACGAGCCGGAAGCCGCATGCCGCGAGGTGGCGTGCGGTCGCCTCGCCGATGCCACTGCTGGCTCCTGTGACGGCCACGACGGCCCCGCTACCGATGTCGGTCATAACCCCAACGCTGCCAGGCGATGTCCAGGAACCGCTACCTAGGGTGACATCAGTGAGCGAAAACCATTCGCCGCGGTCGCGCAGCGCGGTTCTGCGCATCGTCCTCCTCGACGTCGCGCCGCCACTGGTCGGCTATTACGGACTGCGCGCTCTCGGCGCGTCGGAGTACGTCGCGCTGCTGACCGCAACGGTGTTGTCCGGTCTGAAGGTCACCTGCGACGCGGTCAAGGCACGACGGCTCGACCCGTTCGCCTGCTATCTACTGCTGACCTTCGGGCTCAGCCTCGCCGTCGCGTTGATCACCACCGACCCCAAGCTGATACTCGCAGGCAACACGATGGTCAACGGCATCGGCGGCCTCCTCTTTCTTGGCAGCTGCATCATCGGAACGCCGCTGACCCAGGTGGTCGCCGAACGGTTCAAGCCGGACGACGACGAGCCAGAACCCGGTGCAGAGCAGTACAGGCGCAGGGCGCACATTCTGCTGTCGGCGATGTGGGGTGTGGGCCTGCTCATCGAGGTCGGCGTGCGGCTGGTCGTGATCTCCCGGGTATCGGTCGACGTCGCGAACGGTTTGTTGTCCGCTATCTCCTTGGGCACTGTCGGCGTTCTCATCGCGGCGACCATCCTCATCGGACGGAGGCTCGGCGCCCGGTGGGAACAAAGGAGGGCCGCCCAAGGTTGAGCGCAACAGGCTGAACTTTGGAGGACTGAATGCCTGAAGCAATCTCAGTGCCGGTGTTGTTTGTCAGCGAGCCGATCGTGCTGCCGACCATGGTGGTGCCCATCGAGCTCGACGATGCCGCCCGCACGGCGGTGGACGCCGCGCAAGCAAGCGAAAGCGGAAAACTGCTGATCGCCCCGCGGCTCGACGACCGCTACCCCACCTACGGTGTGCTTGCGTCGATCGTCCAGGTCGGCCGCATCGCAGGCAGCAGCGGATCGGCCGCGGTGGTCCGCGGCGAGCGTCGCGCCCACATCGGCACAGGGACGACCGGCCCCGGCGCTGCGTTGTGGGTCGAAGTGACCGAGATCACCGAAGAGAGCCCGGCCCCCGAGTCGACTCTCAAGCTGGCCACCGAGTACAAGAAGCTGCTGCTGGCGATGCTGCAGCGGCGCGAGGCGTGGCAGATCGTCGACTTCGTCAACAAGCTGACCGACCCGTCACAACTGGCCGACACGGCAGGCTATGCGTCCTACTTGACAGATGTGCAGAAGCGTCAGTTGCTGGAGACGCCCGACGTCGCCGAGCGACTGCGCGCACTGATCGACTGGACCGGTGACCACCTCGCAGAGACCGAGGTCAACGACAAGATCGCCGATGACGTCCGCGAGGGCATGGAGAAGACGCAGAAGGAATTCCTGCTGCGCCAACAGCTGGCCGCCATCCGCAAGGAACTCGGCGAGGGCGAACCCGACGGGTCCGACGACTACCGGGCCCGTGTCGAGGCCGCCGATCTGCCGGAGAAGGTGCGCGAGGCGGCGCTCCGCGAGGTCGGCAAGCTGGAACGCTCGAGTGAGCAGAGCCCGGAGGGCGGATGGATCCGCACCTGGCTGGACACCGTGCTCGACCTGCCGTGGAACGTGACCACCGAGGACTCGACGGACCTGACGCTCGCCAGGGAGGTCCTCGACGCCGACCACCACGGCCTCGAGGACGTCAAGGACCGCATCGTCGAGTACCTGGCTGTTCGGGCCAGGCGGGCGCAGCGCGGTATGGCCGTCGTCGGTGGCCGTGGCTCCGGTGCCGTGATGGTGCTGGCAGGCCCGCCCGGCGTCGGCAAGACCTCGCTCGGTGAGAGCGTGGCACGGGCGTTGGGCCGCAAGTTCGTTCGCGTCGCCCTCGGCGGTGTGCGGGACGAGGCCGAGATCCGCGGACACCGTCGCACGTATGTCGGTGCGCTGCCAGGCCGTCTTGTGCGGGCGATCGGCGAGGCGGGATCGATGAACCCCGTCGTGCTGCTCGACGAGATCGACAAGGTCGGCTCGGATTACCGCGGCGACCCGAGCGCAGCGCTGCTCGAGGTGCTCGACCCCGCGCAGAACCACACGTTCCGCGACCACTACCTCGATCTGGATCTGGACCTGTCCGATGTGGTGTTCCTCGCGACGGCCAACGTCATCGAGAACATCCCGTCGGCGCTGCTGGACCGGATGGAGCTGGTGCAGATCGACGGCTACACCGAGGACGACAAGGTCGCCATCGCCCGCGACTTCCTGCTGCCCCGGCAGCGCGAGCGGGCGGCACTGACCGAGGACGAGGTCACGGTGACCGACGACGCGCTGCGCAAGATCGCCGCGGACTACACCCGCGAACCGGGTGTGCGGCAGTTCGAGCGGCTACTCGCCAAGGCGATGCGCAAGGCCACCACGAAGCTGGCGGAGGATTCTGACGCATTGACCATTGACGAGCCGGATCTTGTTGGCTACCTGGGTCGTCCGCGGTTCACCCCGGAGTCGGCCGAGCGCACTGCGGTGCCCGGCGTTGCCACCGGGCTCGCGGTCACCGGCCTCGGCGGCGATGTGCTCTACATCGAAGCCGGATCCACCGATGGCGAGTCGAGCCTGCAGCTGACAGGCCAACTCGGTGACGTGATGAAGGAGTCGGCACAGATCGCGCTGTCCTACGTCCGCTCGCACGCCGAGCAGCTCGGCGTCGATCCGGCGGCGCTGGACCGCAAGATCCACGTGCACGTGCCTGCGGGCGCGGTGCCCAAGGACGGTCCGTCGGCGGGTGTCACGATGGTCACCGCTCTGGTGTCGATGGCCACCGGTCGCCAGGTCCGTTCCGATGTCGGCATGACTGGAGAGGTGACGCTCAACGGACGGGTGCTGCCGATCGGCGGGGTCAAGCAGAAGCTGCTTGCCGCCCAACGCGCAGGACTGTCAACGGTTTTCATCCCCCAGCGCAATGAGCCCGACCTGGACGACGTGCCAGCCGAAGTGCTCGACTCTCTCGATGTGCGGCCGATGACCGATGTCGCCGACATCATCGTGGCGGCGCTGGAGCCCGTGGAGGCCTTCGCCACCAACGCTGCGTGACAACCAAAATGCGCGAGCAGACGCAAAACCTCCCGACACGCCGGTGCTTTTGGGACTTTTGCGTCTGTTCGCGTAGAGGAGTCGGAGGACTGCCCTATGCCACGACGCGGTGAACCGCTGCGCAAGCTCGGGTTCCTGACCATCGGACGCTTCGACGCCGACGATCCTGGGCCGGGTATCGAGGAGACGCTGCAGACCATCGAACGCGCCGAGACGCTGGGCTTCGACAGTGTCTGGCTACGCGACCGGCACCTGCAGCCCGGTATCTCGTCGCCGGTCGCGATCATGGCCGCGGCAAGTCAGCGCACCCGACGCATCGAGCTCGGCACCGCGGTCATCCCCCTCGGTCTCGAGAACCCGTTCCGCCTTGCCGAAGACCTCGCGACCGTCGACATCCTCTCCGGTGGCCGCATCAACCCAGGGGTGTCGGTCGGCACACCGATGCTCTACGAGCACTACAAGACCGCGCTGTACCCGGAATCGGCTGACTCGCAGGATTTCTCCAAGGACAGGGTGCTGCGGCTGCTGAGCTATCTGCGGGGCGAGCCGGTCAGTGACTTCGCAGGCACCGTCGGTATCGAGCAGTTCACCGACCGCGTTCAACCACATTCCCCGGGTCTGGCCGAAAGAGTCTGGTACGGAGGTGGTTTGGCGTCGGCGATCTGGGCGGGACAGCAGGGTATCAACTATCTGACGAGCTCGGTGGTGAGTATCGAGGGCACCGAAAGTCGGGACTTCGCGACCATCCAGGGCGAGCAGATCGACGCCTTCCGGGCGTCACACCCCCACCCCGAGCGGGCGCGGGTGTCACAGGGACTGGTCGTCATCCCAACCGATTCGGCCACCGACGACCAGATCCGGCGCTATCGCGACTATGCCGCAAGCAGATTCGAGCGCACCAAGACGCCCCAGGGTGCGCGCGGCATGCTGTTCTCCCCCGACTACGTCGGCCCGTCCGACGAACTCGCAGACCAACTGTTCGCCCATGCCGGTTTCGAGCGCGCCAGTGAGGCGGCGTTCGCACTGCCGTTCACATTCGGCGCCGACGACTACACCCAGATCATCGACGATCTCGCCGAAAACCTCGGTCCCGCCCTCGGTTGGACCCCGGCCCAGTAGCGTCGGCCCATGGCGTACGACGAAGATCTGGCAGGCCGTGTCCGCGAACTCCTCAGCGCCCAGAAGGGCATCGAGGAGAAGCGGATGTTCGGCGGACTGACATTCCTGATCAACGGGAACATGTCGGTGGCCGTCAGCGGCCGTGGTGGCCTGATGGTTCGCGTGCCACCCGCAGAAACCGACAAGCTGCTCGCTCGCGAGCACGTCGAACCGATGGTGATGGCGGGTCGGGAGACCCGCGGGTGGCTGCGAGTGGCCGTCGACGGCGTGAAAACCAAGCGCCAGTTGGAGCCGTGGGTGCGCCGCGGCGTCGATTACGCAAAGAGCCTGCCGCCGAAATAACCCGGTTACCCGCCACCCCGCACGGGTAGTTGGTGGGCATGACCGAATCCGCGGAAACGGTTCGCCGCCTGCTCGACGAGGCCGGCACCACCTATGCGCAGGAAGCCGGGATTCGCCTGGACGACAAACCGATGCCGTTGTTCGAACTGCTGGTCCTCTGCATGCTCGCAAGCAAGCCCATCGACGCGACAATCGCCGTCAAGGCGGCCCGTGAATTGTTCGCCGTGAAGCTGCGGACCCCGGCAGCGGTGCGCGACGCCGACCGCAAGACCATGATCGACGCGTTCGGCCGGGCGGGCTACGCGCGCTATGACGAGAGCTCTGCGACGCGGCTGACCGAGATGGCCGACATGGTGCACGACGAGTACGGCGGCGATCTGCGCCGCCTCGGCGAATCGCGTGAAGTCGACGCAGTCCGCAAGCGGCTCAAGCAGTTCAAGGGAATCGGTGACACGGGCGCGGATATCTTTCTGCGAGAAGTCCAGGACACGTGGACGTGGGTGCGGCCCCACTTCGACGAGCGGGCCAGGACCGCCGCGAAAGAACTCGGGCTCCCGAACGATGCCGAGGCACTGCAGAGACTGGCAGGCAAGCGCACGGCGCGGCTCGCTGCCGCTTTGGTGCGCATATCCCTCGACGACGACCTGCGCGAACGGGTGAAGCGCTGATCCGGATCGGGACCTCCGGGTGGTCATACGACCACTGGACCGGTGTGCTGTACCCCGTCGGCCTGCCCGCGGCCAAACGGCTGGCCCGATACGCCGAGGTGTTCGACACCGTCGAACTCAACGCCAGTTTCTATCGATGGCCGCGCGACACCGCCTTCGCCGGCTGGCGACAGCGACTGCCGGAGGGCTTCACCATGGCGATCAAGGCGCACCGCGGACTGACCCATTACCGCAGGCTGACATCGCCCGAGCCGTGGGTCGATCGCTTCGAGCGATGTTGGAATGCGCTCGGCGAACGAGCCGAAGCACTCTTGGTCCAGCCGCATCCCGCGTTGGGACGCGACGACGGGCGACTGGACCACTTCCTCGATCTGATGCCTTCGTCGATCCAGGTGGCGGTCGAACTGCGTCATCCATCCTGGAACGATCCCGCGGTATTCGCGCTGCTCGAGCGTCATGGCGCGGCCTACGTGGTGATGAGCGGCGCCGGACTGCCGCTCGTGGCGCGGGCGACCAGCGATCTGGTCTACGTCCGCCTGCACGGACCCGAGCCTGCGTCGATGTATACGGGCTCGTACTCCGATGACGAACTGCACCAATGGGCCGAACGAATCATCGCGTGGCAGCAGGAGGGCAGGCGCGTTGACGTGTACTTCAACAATGATCTGGGCGGCCACGCTGTGCGTAACGCCCGCAGGCTCAAGGAGTTGGTGACCCCCGGTTGAGCCGACGAAATCTGGCTCCGGCACCCTGTTGACTCAGAATGCGTGCCATAACTCTGACCTCGGCGGCGGTGCTGGTCGTCGCGGGCTGCTCGAGTGGAGGTGTCGTCAACACCGGTGAGTGGGCGACCTTCCCGACGCGGGCCGCCCCGCAGGCGGCACAGCTGCCGCCCGTCGACTCCGCGCACATGGCCAACGCGTTCGACTTCGTCGGGTATCCGAACGACACGGCGGCCTACTACTTCGCCTCACCCAGCGGCCGTTGGCAGTGTGCGATCCTGCCCCGAGACAAGGCAGGGTGCCAAGCGACCGGCGGCGGCGCACTGAGCATTGCGGGTGCACCTGACACGGTGACGAACGCCGACGGCGACGAGGTGGCACCGAATGCAATCGTCATCGAACCGGAGGGCGACGCGCAGTTCGTCGCATTGGACGAACCGGGGTTCGCGCCACCGCAACCGGCAATCGTGTTGCCGTTCAACCGGACTCTCATCGCCGCCCTTTTCCGGTGCAACATCCAGGAGGCGAAAGGGGTGTCGTGCCTCAGCGAGGAAAGTGGCAACGGCTTCACGTTCAGCGCCGATGAATTCCTGCCGCAGTACAGCGAAGTACCTCCCGACGCGCCCTAGTGCGCGGGGGCCGAATCGGGCTATCCAGAATGCGAAGATTCGCGCCACCCCAGAGTGGTCATAGCGTTTGCTGACCCCGGTGATTGCTCGGAAATCAGCATGCGGCACGATATTGCCGAAATGCGAGCCATAACTATGACCTCGGCGGCGTTGATGCTCGTCGTAAGCGGGTGCACAGCGGAGCGTGTCGTCAACACCGGCGAATGGGACACGTCGACGTCGGCGGTCCCCGCCCCCGCGCCGCCGCCGTTGCCACCCACGAGCCCCGCGAACCTGGCCGACACGGCGGAATTCACCCAGGATTCCAACGGCAAGACCGCCTACTACTTCTCCACGCCGAGCGGTCGCTGGCAGTGCGCGATTCTGCCAAAGGACAAGGCCGGTTGTGAAGGCACTGGGGCCACGTTGAGCATCGCGGATGCGCCTGCCGCCGTGCCGAACGCAGACGGTCGGCAGACACCGCCCGACGCGATCGTTGTCGCCGTACAGGGCGACGCCCGCTTCGTCGCCGTCGACCCCGCGCAGTTCGCACCGCCCGCACCCGCAGGCGTTCTGCCGTTCAACAAGACATTGGCCGTCGCCGGTTTCCGGTGCAACATCCAGGAGGCGACAGGCGTGTCGTGCCTCAGCGAGCAGAGCGGCAAGGGCTTCACGTTCAGCGCCGATGGATTCAACCTTCAGTACAGCGAAGTACCGCTCACCGCACCCTAGGCGTGCTCTGGCGGCGTAGCGTCGAGTCATGTCGTCGAAATCGAAGACCTTCGCGATCGTCGGCGGTGGACTTGCCGGGGCAAAGGCAGCTGAAGCGTTGCGCGACAAAGACTTCGCTGGCGAAGTCGTACTGTTCGCCGCCGAGGATCATCTGCCCTACGAGCGTCCTCCGCTGTCGAAGGAATACCTGGCAGGCAAGAAGAAGCTCGACGAGTTCACAGCGGCGTCGCCGGCCTGGTATCGCGACCATCGCATCGACCTGCGGCTCGGCACCTCCGTGTCGACGCTGGACGCTCGTGCCCACCTCGTCGGGCTGCCCGACGGAAGCACGCTGGGTTACGACAGGCTTCTTTTGGCCACCGGGTCGGCGTCACGGCGGCTGCCGATTCCTGGCGCCGACGCCGATGCCGTGCATTATCTGCGCACGGTCGACGACTCCGATGCACTCAGCGCCGCTGTGACGAGCGGTTCCTCGCTGGCGGTGGTGGGCGGCGGCTGGATCGGGCTCGAGGTGGCCGCGGACGCGCGCAGGCGCGGGGCGAACGTGACCGTGGTGGAGGCCGCCGAATTACCGCTTCTCGGCGTGCTCGGTCGTGAGGTCGCCGAGGTGTTCGCCGGGCTTCACCGCGAGAACGGCGTCGATCTGCGGCTCGCGGCCGCCGTCGAAGAGATCACCACGGCTGATGGAACTGCGACGGGCCTGCGACTCGGCGACGGGTCCACCATCGACGCAGACGCAGTGCTCGTCGCTGTCGGTGCGGCGCCCAACACCGAACTCGCGAGGGCGGCGGGGCTGTCGATGGCACCCGACGGGGGCGTGGCGGTCGATTCCGCGTTGCAGACCAGCGACCCCGACATCTTTGCCGTGGGCGACATCGCGTCGGCGCAGCATCCGCTGTTCGGCACTCCTATCCGCACCGAGCATTGGGCCAACGCACTCAAGCAGCCCGCGGTAGCCGTCGCGGGCATGCTCGGTACGCCGACCGAATATGCGGAGTTGCCCTACTTCTTCACCGATCAATACGACCTCGGGATGGAGTATGTCGGCTACGCCCCTGACTACGCGCGAGTCGTGTTCCGCGGCGACGTGGACGGCCGCGAGTTCGTCGCCTTCTGGCTCGACGAGAACAACCGGGTGCTGGCGGGGATGAACGCCAACGTCTGGGATGTGCTCGACGACGTCAAATCGCTCGTCCGGTCGCGGTCGCCGGTCGACCCGGACAAGCTCGCAGATCCGCAGCAGGCGCTCAGGTCGCTTATTTGAGATTGGCGGTGCCGTCGGGATGCACCGCCACCTTCGCTCCCGCGATGTCCTCGCGAACGGTCACGTCCGCTTCGCCGGCGTCGGTGATGACGGCAAGCGATCGGGAGTCATCCGGGGTGCGTACCGCCAGAAAAGCCTTTTCCGCGGCACCCTCGCGGTCGAACGGCGTGGTCCATGCTTCGACGGTGCCGACGCCGGTCCACTCCACCACTGCGGCCCTCGTCGGTTCGGCGTCGACAGTGGGTTGCACATCTTGCCAACGGAATTCGTGCGTCGGCGGCTCCGAACCGTAGACGCCGAAGCTGTGCTTGGTCAGGTAGCCGCCATTGGCAGTGATCAGGCCGAGCTGTCCGGACGCGCCTGCCAACCGCTCGGCCATCGTGGCGATCGAATGCGTGACGTAGTTGTTCCACGGGCCACCGGCGAACGTCAGACCGCCGGTGACAGTCAGCGGACGACCTGCATCGCCGAGTGGCAGCCCCAGTTCGGCCGCCGCGACCTGGACGGCCGACGGGAAGCATGAGTAGACGTCGATGAGGTCGACGTCGTCCACGCCAACGCCTGCCAGTTCGAGTGCCCGCCGACCACCGATCCGGATCGCCGGGGACTCGCTGAGCTCCAACCGCTCGCCAACCGCATAGGTGTCGTGCGCGTCAGTGCCTGCGTACGGGAAAACCCAACGCTCGGAGGGGATCTGCAGATGGGTGGCTTTCTCAACCGAAGCGAGAATGACCACCGCGCCTTGATCGACCATGTTGTTGGAGTTCATCAGCTTGGTGTACGGCCAGCTGATCATCCGGTTGCCCTCGCCCGCCTGAGAGATCTCGGAAGCCGACAGCGCCGTTCGGCTCCACGCATGTGGGTTGGCGTGTGCCACCTCGCTGAACCGCGACCACAACTCGCCGATCCGATTGCGGTGCTCGTCGGTCGACTCCCCCGCTTTGATCCGCACTGCCTGCTCGAACAAGGGGTAGACATACGCGGGCCGGTCCAGGTTGATACGCAGTTCGGCAGGCCCCACCATCGGCAGATTCTCGTTGGCGCCCTCGGCGAACGGCACCGACTCGTGTTCGCTCGTCCACTCCGGCTTCAACCCGCGATTACGCAATCGCGTTCTGGTTCGGAAGGTCTCGGCGCCTGCGATCAGAACCAGGTCTGCGCGGCCCGACTGGATGTCAAGGCAAGCCTGGTTGACGAGGGTCTGCGGGACGTTGCCCCCAACACCGGTGTAGCGCGTCGATGCGTCGGTCGCGCGAATCTGCTGTGCCAGCAGTCGGCCCGGATCGCGGTAGCGCCACGACAGAATGTTGACGATGCGCACCGAGTCCACCGCCTGCAGCACCCGAGGGTCGGCGGCGGCCCGCGCCGCGGCGGCCATCAGGTCGATTGGCTCGACATCCGGGTTCTCGTCGAGTTGGTTGACCTGTCCGTAGCCGACGAGCACCGGCGTTCTGGGAGGTGGTGTCACTCTTGAGTCCTCGATGTGTAGGGGTGGTCGGCGGCGGTGAACAGCACGCCGTCGGCGATCAGGCGGTCGATCTCGTCGGTGTCCAGCGCCAGCAGCTTCTGGCAGATCTCGCGGGTGTGCTCACCAGCCATCGGGGCGGGTCGCAATTCGGCCCGTGGGATGCGGGCGAACACCGACGGGCTGGTTTCCGTTGGCATCGGGTTGTCGAACAGCGGATGAACCATGTCGGTGAACAACTTTCGGTGCACCAGCGTGGGGTCGGCGAGCACGTCGACCGCGCGATTCATCGGGGCCGCAGGCACGCCGAGGCGCTGAAGCGTGTCCGCGACGGTGTTCTTGTCCTTTCGCGATGTCCACGCGGACACCGCATCGATGAGGTCGAACCGGTTCTCGGGCAACGTGGCGCTGTCCATCGCGGTGGCCAACGCCTCGCGGTCCGAGTCGCCACGAAGCGAGATCACGCACCATTCATCCTCTCCCGCGCACGGATAGACGGCGTGCACGGCCGGATCGTCGGCGACGGGCAGCTCCGCGGTCCTTGCGGCATCGACCACATAGCTCGCGGCAAGCTGGTTGACGGCCGACTCCGCCTGTGAGATGTGGACGTGGGCACCGGTTCCCGCGCTGTCACGCCCGATCAGCGAGGCCAACGCCGCAACCGCGGTGATGCGGCCGACTACGTGGTCGGGGAACACAGTCGTGGCATCGAAAAAGCCGGGTTCGTCGTCCGACGTCCACAGCTTGGAGACGCCGGTGGTGGCACGCACCAGCGGCCCGTAACCCATCTGTGCACTCCAGGGTCCCGTCGCGCCGAACGCGCTGCTCTCGGCCAGCACGATCCGCGGGTTCAGTCCGTGCAGCTTCTCGTACGGAAAGCCCAACGACGCAAGGGTTCCCGGCTTGAAGTTGGCGAACACGGCGTCGGCACCTGCGACCAGGTCGGCGAAGATCTCCGCGCCTCGCTCGCTGCGCAGGTCGAGGCCCAGCGCGTACTCGTTGCGGTGGGTCAATGCCCAAGATCTGCTCATCACCTGGCCCGGCGGTGTTTGACGCAGACCGTCGGGATAGGCGGCGCTCTCGATCTTGATGACCTCGGCACCGAGATCGGCGAACAGCCTGCCGAGTTCACCGCCTGCGACGATGACACCGAGATCGAGGATTCGCAAGCCGTCGAACGGTCGGGTGGTCGTCGCGTTGACGGGCGCATCAGCAGCGCCGGATCGTGTTGATTTCCAATGCGCTTCGTGCGCATTGGGCGTCGGCGCGGGCCTGCCGAAGCCGACGTGGCGGCCGTCGACGACGAAGGCGCCGACCGGCACCGTGGCCGCGACGCCGGGTGCGATCGCTGCATCCGTCAGTGCACCGACCGACTGAAAATGCTCGGAAGCCAACGTCTCCGCAGGGCTGAGCACAGCGGCGACCGGGACTCCCCTCGACTGTCCTGCCGTGACCAGTTCATCCATCGTCTGCGTGGCGAACAGTTCGGCCAGCAGCGCATTGATCTCTTTGGATGAGGCGTAGCGGGCGGCGATCGTGTCGAACTTCGGATCGGCGAACTGCTCCGGACCGCCAAGCCACGACCACATTCCGCGCCATTGCCGCGGCGAAAGCAGGCAGACGCGGACGTGGCCGTCGCGGCACGCGAACGTCGGGTAGATCTGCTGGTTACGGGGTCTGCCACGCCACAGCTCGCCGGAACGCTTCAACCCGACGGCGGCCTGGCCCTCAGAGCCGAACGGCGGATCGAGCGCCTGAACGACCGCCTCGAATCGGGAGAAGTCAATGTAATCGCCTGCGCCGTAATGCAATCGGTGATAGTAGCCGACCAGCGCGGCCCACGCGGCCTGCACCGCGGCGGTTGCAGAGGCGAGGCCCTGTGGTGGCAGCACCGGGCGTCCCGTTGTCGGGCCCGATCGGGACAGCGCCGTCGACAGCGCATACAACACCGGATCTGTGCCCGTCCACGATGCGCGTGGCCCGTCGGCGCCGAAGTCGGTGACCGACATCGCGACGAGGTGTCGGTAGCGCTGTGACAGCTCCGCGGGCGATGTGCCGAAGTCCGCCGCCCGGCCAGGATTGCCGCTGTCGACCACGATGTCGGCGTCCGCGGCCAGTTCGAAGAACCGTTGGCGATCGCGCGGGTCGTCGGGGTCGAGCACACATGCGCGCTTGTTGGCATTGTTCAGCGCAAAAGGGACGCTCGATCCGGCGACGTGGGGTGGTTGAGACCGGGCCGCACTACCGCCCGGCGGTTCCACCTTCAAGACGTCGGCGCCGAGGTCGGCGAGGTGTCGGGTCACCGCGTCCGCATCGCCTTCGCACAGGTCGAGCACCCGCAGTTCCGCCAGCAGCACGCCCGTCAGGTTAGTAGCCGCCGGTCAGCGAACCGGAGTGGGTCGGAGTCGCAGGTAGAATCAGCGGGATGTCCGAGTACGCCGCGGTGGCCCCGCACCCCCATCCGCTGGTCGGACAGCTTTCGGCATTGCACCATTTCCGCACGTACATCGATATCGGTGTAGTCGTCGTCGTGCTTGCCATCACCAACCTCGTCGCGCACTTCACGACGCCATGGGCCAGCATCGCGACCGTTCCAGCGGCCGCCGTCGGCCTTCTTGTGCTCGTGCGATCGCGCGGTCTCGGCTGGACCGAACTCGGCTTGGGCCGCGACCACTGGAAAGCCGGCGCCGGTTACGCGCTGGCTGCGGTCGCCGTGGTCATGACGGTCATCGCGATCGGAGCGGCGCTGCCGTGGACCCGGCCGATGTTCATGAACAACAATTACGCCACGGTGTCGGGCGCGCTGATCGCCTCGATGATCGTCATCCCGTTGCAGACGGTGATTCCCGAGGAAGTGGCGTTTCGTGGTGTGCTGCACGGGGCGCTGGACCGGGCGTGGGGATGGCGGGGAGTCGCTGCGGCGGGTTCGCTGCTGTTCGGTCTTTGGCACATCGCCACCTCGCTCGGCCTCACCAGCAGCAACGTCGGCTTCACCCGCATCTTCGGCGGCGGCATGCTGGGCACGATCGCGGGTGTGGTGCTTGCGGTGGCGGCGACCGCGGTGGCGGGTTTCGTCTTCACGTGGCTGCGCCGTCGCAGCGGCAGTCTGATCGCGCCTATCGCCCTGCACTGGTCGCTGAACGGGCTCGGCGCACTGGCGGCAGCGTTGGTGTGGCACCTCTCAACGTGACTGTGCATCGCGCTTGCGGGCCCTGAACTCGCGGTTCTTGAGCATGTTTCCGCATGACGACATGTCGCACCAGGTGCCGCCGTGATTGCGTGAGCGGTCGT
>CAVWPQ010000039.1:0-71591 GCA_963756865.1 uncultured Actinomycetota bacterium
CGGTTCCTGGTCCAGGTCGTCCGCCCCTTCGGAGTCCTGTCCTGGGGGATTCGGCCCGCTCATTTACGCCTATCCTTCTCCACTACTCATCGGCGCGACAGCTAGGGCTGACAGCGAACTTGCACGGCCCCGGCAACCCTACCCAAACCGATCAGCGGATCGAATTCGCCCATGCGGTGAGAGTCCAACTGAAGCCCAGATGTGACCTTGTCGGCCGTTGGCGGGCCCGCGACCGGTCAGTGCTTCTCGGCGCCGGTGTAGTACTCGAAGACCAGGCCTGCGGTGGAGGAGAGCACAAAAACCACGCCTGCGACGATCAGCCACGGCAGCCACAGCGCGATCCCGACGGCCGTGACGGAAGCAGAAAGCGCGATCATGATCGGCCACCAGCTGTGCGGGCTGAAAAAGCCGAGCTCACCGGCGCCATCGCTGATCTCGGCGTCTTCGTAGTCCTCCGGCCTGGTATCGAGCCTGCGCGCGACGAACCGGAAGAAGGTGCCGGTGATCAACGTCAGCCCAGCGGTCATCACCAGCGCGGTGACGCCCGCCCACTCGATGCCGCCGTACTGGAAGATCTGGGTCAGTGAGCCGTACACGACGGCCGCAAGGACGAAGAACGCGGTCAGGAACTCAAACAGCCTGGCTTCGATGTGCATTGGACCCCTACTTGCTCGCCTGGGCCGGCGCGCCCGCCTGCTCGCCGCGCCGGGTGTCGAACGGACGGGTGGTGACCGCAGTCGCCGGCTGATTGATCGCCAACAGTGCCTCGGCGTTCGTCTTGCCTGCTATGCGCTGCTGGAGATAGGCCTTGAAGTCGTTCGGCTCGACCACCCGCAGCTCGAAATTCATCATCGAGTGGTACGTGCCGCACATCTCAGTGCAGCGGCCGACGAACGCGCCGGTCTTCATAATCTCGCTGATCTGGAAGATGTTGTCCGAGTTGTTGGCCACGGGATCGGGCATCACGTCGCGCTTGAACAGGAATTCGGGCACCCAGAAGCCGTGAATCACATCGGCGGAGGCGATCTGGAACTCGATGCGCTTACCGGAGGGCACCACCAGAACGGGGATCTCGTTACTGGTGCCGAGGGTCTCGACCTTGTCGAAGTTCAGATAGGTCCGGTCCTCGGGGTTCTTGTCTCCGATGACGCCGAACTCGCCGCCGTGTTCACCCTCGAGGCCTTCCGGCCCCGATGCGACCGCCGCCTTGCGGGCCGGGTCGGCGCCGTCGTAGTCGAACGTGCCGTCGGTGAATGCGATCTTCTGATAGCCGAACTTCCAGTTCCACTGGAAGGCGGTCACATCGATGACCACCTCAGGGTTGGGCTCTTTGTGCAGCATCTTCTCCTGGACCACGACGGTGAAGTAGAAGAGCACCGAGATGATCAGGAACGGCACCACGGTCAGCACAAGCTCGAGCGGCATGTTGTAGCCGAACTGGCGTGGAAACCCGGTATCGCCCTTCTTTTTCCTGTGGAACGCCGAGGTCCAGAAGATCAGGCCCCACACGATCACACCGACGACCAGTGAGGCGATCACGGAGCTGATCCACAGCTCACGGTTGAGGTGTGACTCAGGGGTGATGCCGTTCGGCCAGCCGAGGCCGAGGGCCTCCGACCAACTACACCCGCTGAGCAGCAGCGCAGTCGCACCAAGGACGACCGCCAACGCAGCTCTTCGTGCCACCACCCAGCGTCCGCGAGGTGTCACGGTGGAGCCTCCTTGAAGTCGGTAGGACTAGCCGAATACTACGCAGCGTAGACCACCCGTGGGCGCAGGTCTCGACACACCTCACCTATTGGCATACTGGCGCGGTGTGCGGACTGCTTGCCCTACTGACTGACCCGTCCGCCGACGTCTCCGCAGGTCTGGTCGAGGCGGTATCCGGCGCCTCCCACCTGATGCGTCACCGCGGCCCCGACGAGCCGGGCACCTGGCACGACGAAGACGTGGTGCTCGGCTTCAACCGGCTGTCGATCATCGATATCGCCCACAGCCATCAGCCGTTGCGGTGGGGCCCGGCCGAGGCGCCGGACCGCTATGTGCTGGTCTTCAACGGCGAGATCTACAACTACCTCGAGCTGCGTGAGGAGTTGGCGTCCAGCCACGGCGCGCAATTTCACACCGACGGCGACGGCGAGGCGATCATCGCGGCCTACCATTACTGGGGCACCGACTCGCTGTCCCGGCTGCGCGGCATGTTCGCGTTCGCGCTGTGGGACACCGTGGAACGCGAATTGTTCTGCGCACGCGACCCGTTCGGCATCAAGCCGCTCTTCATGGCCACCGGGCCGGCCGGCACAGTGGTGGGCAGCGAGAAAAAGTGCCTGCTCGATCTCGCAGGCGAGCTCGGCGTCGACCTCGGAATCGACGAACGCGCCGTCCAGCACTACACGGTGCTGCAGTACGTGCCGGAGCCCGAGACGCTTCACCGCGGCATCCGCCGGCTGGAGTCGGGCAGCTACGCCAAGGTGCGGCCCGGTGGTGCACCGCAGGTGAGGCGGTACTTCACCCCTCGGTTCGACGCGAAGCCGTTCATCTCGTCGTCCACCGATGACGCCAAGCGCCGCTACGACGAGATCACCGCGGTGCTGGAGGACTCGGTCGCCAAGCACATGCGCGCCGACGTCACAGTCGGGTCATTCCTGTCGGGCGGCATCGACTCCACCGCGATCGCCGCGCTGGCGATGCGGCACAACCCGAGGCTGATCACGTTCACGACCGGTTTCGAACGGGAGGGTTTCTCGGAGGTCGACGTCGCGGTCGCCTCGGCGGAGGCGATCGGCGCCAAGCATGTGACGAAGGTCGTCAGCCAGGCCGAGTTCGTCGCCGCGCTACCCGAAATCGTCTGGTATCTCGACGAACCCGTCGCCGATCCCGCCTTGGTGCCGCTGTTCTTCATCGCCAGAGAGGCGCGCAAGCATGTCAAGGTCGTGCTGTCCGGTGAGGGCGCCGACGAACTTTTCGGCGGCTACACGATCTATCGGGAACCGTTGTCGCTCAAGCCTTTCAACTATCTGCCGGGTCCTGTGCGGCGTTCGATGGCCAAAGTGTCCGTCCCACTGCCCGAAGGCATGAGGGGAAAGAGCCTGCTGCACAGGGGCAGCCAGACGCTCGAGGAGCGGTACTACGGCAACGCCCGCAGCTTCTCCGACGCGCAGCTACAGGCCGTGCTGAGGAGATTTCGCCCCGACTGGACCCACACCGACGTCACGGCGCGCGTGTACGCCGAGTCCGAGGGTTGGGATCCGGTCGCGCGCATGCAGCACATCGACCTTTTCACCTGGCTGCGCGGCGACATCCTGGTCAAGGCCGACAAGATGACGATGGCCAACTCGCTCGAGCTGCGGGTTCCGTTCCTCGACCCAGAGGTGTTCGCGGTGGCGTCGCGGCTTCCGCTGGACCAGAAGATCACCAGGTCGACGACAAAATACGCGCTTCGCCGCGCGCTGGAATCCGTCATCCCGCCGCACGTGCTGAACCGGCCGAAGCTGGGCTTCCCGGTCCCGATCCGGCACTGGCTGCGGGCAGGGGAACTATTGGACTGGTCCTACGGCCTCGTCGGGTCGTCGGGTGCAGGCGAGCTGGTCGACATCGCGGCGGTCCAGAACATGCTCGACGAACACCGCAGCGGGGCAAGCGATCACAGCAGACGGCTGTGGACTGTGCTGATCTTCATGCTGTGGCACGCGATCTTCGTGGAGGGCAGCGTGACGCCCGATATCAAGGAGCCCGCCTACCCCGTCCAAATTTAGGAAAAGGGCACTCGGCTATCTGTCGGCGCCGAGCGCCTCCGAAATCTCCGCACCTGCCTCGTCGCCGTAGGCGTCGGTCACCCGCTTGATGGCCGCGTCGCGGTCCCAGCTCCACTCCTGCGGACCCGGCGCCTCGAGAACCAGGGTCGCGACCAGCGATGCCAGCTGAGCGGCCCGCTCGATGGACAGTCCCTTGTCGCGCCCGGTCAGGAAGCCGGCACGGAACGCGTCGCCGATACCGGTGGGATCGTCCTTGTGCGTCTCGGGCAGCACGTCGACGTGGATGAAGGTGCCGTCGCGGCCGACGATGTCGACACCCTTCTCGCCCAACGTGGTGACGCGGATCTGGATCTGGCGCATCACCTCGGCCTCCGACCAGCCGGACTTCTGCAGCAGCAGGTCCCATTCGTAGTCGTTGGTGAACAGGTAGGTGGCTCCGTCGATGAGCTGGCGAATCTGATCGCCGGTCAGCCGGGCGAGCTGCTGTGACGGGTCGGCGGCGAAGGCCAGTCCGAGCGCGCGGCACTCCTCGGTGTGCAGGAACATCGCATCGGGGTCGTTGGCGCCGACGATCACCAGATCCGGTGTGCCCCTTCGCGACACAACGTCTGCGAGCTTGATATCGCGAGCCTGCGACATCGCTCCCGGATAGAACGACGCGATCTGGGCCATGTCCTCATCGGTGGTGCACACGAACCGCGCCGTGTAGGCGGAGTCGGAAACGAGCACGCTGTCGCAGTCCACGCCGTGGCTGGTCAGCCAGCCGCGATAGTCGTCGAAGTCGGTTCCGACGGCGCCGACCAGAGTCGGGTCTCCACCGAGGACGCCGATCGCGTAGGCCATGTTTCCCGCGACCCCGCCTCGGTGGATGACCAGATCGTCCACCAGGAAGCTGACCGAGATCTTCTGCAGGTGTTCGGGCAGCAATCCTTCGGAGAATTTGCCCGGAAATCGCATCAGATGGTCGGTTGCGATCGATCCGGTTACCGCGATGGTCACGAAGTGTCACCCTTCAATTCATTAACTCGTCTAGATAATCGTACCGAGCCTCGCGGCCCCGTCGGCCCCCGGCCGGTTGCGCTAACCTGCCTATCATGGCTGGTCCGTATCCGCCCCACTACGGCGCTGGACCGGTCGGCCCTCCCCCGCAACCCGGTCCGCCCCCTCAGATTGTCGGCCCGCCTGCGAGTCCCTATCCGGAGAATTTCGTTGCGCCGCCGATGTATCCGGGCATGCTTCCGCCGCCGGTTTCATATCCGAAGCGGAGTCCGTGGCGCGCGGTTCTCGCCGTGCTGGCTGCGCTTGCCGTGGTGGCCGCCGCCGTGGGCGCAACGATTTTGGTGATGCGCTCCGACAGCGACTCTTCGCAGCCGCAGAAGCTGACGAACGCTTCGGCGCAAGCCGCTATCCAGGGCTATCTGGATGCGCTGCAGCGCGGCGATGTCGAAGAAATCGCCCGCCACACGCTGTGCGGCTTGTTCGATGCGGTGAAGGAAAAGCGGTCGGACCTGGCGCTGGCCGATCTGAGCAGCGATACATTCCGCAGGCAGTTCAGTAAGGCCGAGGTCACCTCGGTCGACAAGATGGTGTCGGCGTCGCCGAACCAGGCGCAGGTGCTGTTCAGCATGAACGTCACACCGGCAGGCAGCCGCACCCGGCCGCCACCGGAGACGGCGGAACAGGGCGTGGCTCAGCTGATCGTGGACGACGATCAGGTTCTGGTGTGTTCGTATCTGCTGCGCGCGGCAGGCCAGTACTAGATCAGTTGAACGAGTCCCCGCATGCGCACGAACCGGTGGCATTGGGGTTGTCGATGGTGAAGCCCTGCTTCTCGATGGTGTCGACGAAGTCGATGGTTGCGCCCTGGATGTAGGGGGCGCTCATCCGGTCGACGGTCAAGTTGACGCCGCCGAATTCGGTGGTCAGATCGCCGTCGAGGTTTCGATCGTCGAAAAACAGGTTGTAGCGCAGGCCGGCGCACCCGCCCGGCTGGACGGCGATGCGCAGCGCCAGGTCGTCTCGGCCCTCCTGGTCCAGCAGCGCCTTGGCCTTGCTGGCAGCGGCTTCGGTCAGGACCGCGCCATGGGTGGTGGCGGTCGCCGACTCGTCCTGAACAGTCATTGCGTCTCCCTGAATGGCTTGTGTTGCGGGCCGACTACAGCCCACCTGGTCAACGGTACCTTGTGATGCCGCTATTCCCGAGTTTGTCGGCCGTGACCTAGGCCATCCGAGCCGGCCGTTTCGGAAGATTATGCTGGCGGGCGTGAACCTGCTGGGCCGCAAAAAGGACAACCCGCCTCCCGGGGACGACAACGACACCGATGGCGTCGAGGCGACCGCGGACAGCGAAGCCGATGCCAAGGCAGGCGGCAAAACGGCGCCGAAGGGCAGGCCGACGCCCAAACGCGACTCCGCGCGCCGCCGCGGGCCCATCGCGCCCGCCCCGATGACCAGCGCGGAGGCCAGGCGCAGGCGTAAGGAGTTGCGCGGCCCGAAGCTGTCCCGCGAGGAACGCCGCGAGGACAAGGCCGTCCGCCGGGCCGCCATGTCGACCCGGCGCGAACGGATGATGGCGGGCGATGACGACTACCTGTTGCCCCGCGACAAAGGCCCCGTGCGTCGATACGCCCGAGACATCGTCGACTCGCGCCGCATCAGCGTGCTCGGACTCTTCATGCCCGCCGCACTGGGCCTGATCTTCATCATGCTCGCGGTGCCGCAGGTGCAGTACTTCATCTCGCCCGCGATGCTGATACTGATGGCGATCATGATCATCGACGGATTCTTGTTGGGCCGCAGGGTCAATCGGCTCGTCGACGAGAAGTACCCCGAGCGCACCGAAAGCGGTTGGAAGCTGGGGTTCTACGCCGCGAGCCGGGCCTCCCAGCTGCGGCGGATGCGGGCGCCGCGGCCGCAGGTCAACCGCGGCGACAAGGTCACCTGAGTCACCGGTGCGCGTTCTGGTGCTCGGCGGTATCCGGTCGGGCAAATCCGAATTCGCCGAGTCTGTCATCGCGCGGTCCGGGGATCAGGTGCGTTATTTGGCCGCCGGAGTCCTCACCGACGACGGCGAGTGGGCGGCGCGTGTTTCCGCCCATCGCGAACGTCGGCCCTCGCAGTGGGCGACCGTCGAAACCTCCGACGTGACAAAGCAGTTGCTATCCGATGATGCCGGTCCAACGCTCGTTGACGACATCGGAGGCTGGCTGACCGCGGCCATGGACCGCGCGCAGGCGTGGACGGGCGGGTCGGCACGCGCGGATGTCGACGGCCTCGTCGAGGCCGTTTCCGGGTACCGGGCCGACCTGGTGCTCGTCAGCCCGGAGGTGGGTCTGACCGTCGTGCCCGAGACCATCGCAGGCCGCCTGTTCGCAGACCAGCTCGGTGTGCTGAACCAGCGGCTTGCCGCAGTGTGCGACCGCGTCGTGCTGGTGGTCGCCGGACAGCCGGTAACGGTGAAGGAGCCGTCATGACGGAGATCCCGCCGATCGAGGCACCCGATGCGGCCGTCGCCGCGCGGGCGCGAACGCGACAGGACACGCTGACCAAACCGGCGGGCTCGCTCGGGCGGCTCGAAGAGTTGTCCGTCTGGGTGGCGGCATGTCAGGGCGTGTGCCCGCCCAACCAGTTCCAGCGCGCGCGGGTGGTGGTGTTTGCAGGCGATCACGGCGTCACGTCCGCCGGTGTCTCGGCGTTTCCGGCCGAAGTCACCGCACAGATGGTTGCCAACTTCGACGCAGGCGGCGCCGCGATCAATGTCCTCGCCGAGGCCGCCGGGGCGACCGTTCGGGTAGTGGATATCGCGGTCGACGTCGACGAACCGCATTCCGCGTCCATCGGCGCGCACAAGGTCCGCAGGGGCAGCGGCAACATCGCCGTCGAGGACGCGCTGTCCGCCGACGAAGCACAGGCCGCGGTTGAGGCGGGCCGCAGGATCGCCGACGAGGAGGTCGACGCAGGCGCCGATCTGCTGATCGCGGGCGACATGGGCATCGGAAACACTACGGCCGCAACGACATTGATCGCCGCACTGACGCATACCGAGCCGGTCGCGATCGTTGGTCGCGGCACCGGGATCAACGACGCGGGCTGGGCGCGGAAGGTCGCCGCCATCCGCGATGCGCTCTATCGCGCCCGCGGTCTGACGGCCGACCCGCTCGGGCTGCTGCGGGTATGCGGTGCCGCGGACCTGGCCGCGATGGCGGGCTTCTGTGTTCAGGCCGCGGTGCGCCGGACGCCGGTGCTGCTGGACGGCGTCGTGGTGACAGCCGCCGCGATGGTCGCCGACGTACTCGCTCCCGGCGCGCGGCAGTGGTGGCGCGCGGGCCACCGGTCCACCGAGCCCGCGCACACGGTGGCGCTGGAAAAGCTGGAGCTCGAACCGATCGTCGACCTGTCGATGCGTCTCGGCGAGGGTACGGGCGCGGCGGTCGCCTTGCCGGTCGTCCGCGCCGCCGTCGCAACGCTGCGCTCGATGGCCACCTTCGACGAGGCCAGCGTTTCGTCGTGATCCGCTCGGTGGCAGGGGCTTTCGCATTCGGCACTGTCCTGCCGCTACGCACCGGTTCCGGCATCGGCCGAGGGGTACTCACAGCTCTGCCGGTTGTCGGCGTTGCCCTCGGCGCGCTGGCCGCCGGGCTGGTCTGGGTGTCGTCGCTGGCGTTCGGCACCGGTCACCCGCTGACAGGCGTTCTTGCGGTGGCAGCGCTGCTGCTCGCGACGAGGGGGCTGCACATCGACGGCTTGGCCGACACCGTCGACGGTCTCGGCTGCTACGGCCCACCCGACCAGGCGTTGCAGGTGATGCGCGACGGGTCGGCGGGCCCTTTCGGGGTGGCGGCCGTGGTGGTGACGATCCTGGTGCAAGGGTTGGCCTTCGCCGAATTGAGCACGGTCGGGATTGTCGTCGCGGTTACCGCGGGCCGGGTCGCCGCCGTCGCGGCCTGTCGCCGGTCGGTGCCCTCAGCCGAGGGCAGCACACTCGGCGCGATGGTCGCGGGCAGCCAACCGGTCCCGGTCGTCGCCGCCTGGTTCGCCGCCCTTACCGCGTTCGCTCTGCTCGCCGGTCCGCGCCCGTGGCAGGGTCCGGTCGCGGTGCTGGTCGCGCTGGGGTGCGGCGTCGCGCTGGTGGCGCACTGTGTGCGCCGCTTCGGCGGAATCACCGGCGACGTCTTGGGGGCCGCGATCGAGGTGACGACGACCGTCGCCGCGGTCGGCCTCGCGATCAGCTAGTCGACAGGCGCGGGGGGCGGGCCGAGGATCTGGATGTTGAACTGCGCGCCGATCTCGGCAACGCGCGCAGGGTCGATCTCCTTGGGTTCGGGCATCACCGGCTTGTCGATCGGCTCGCCGAGTGTCGCCACGAACTGGTCGTAACCGGAAGGCGCCGACACGACGAGAACGCGCGCCGTCTCAGAGCGGACCTGGAAGGTGTGCGGCAGGCCGCGTGGCAGCCACACCACCGCACCTTCACCGTGCACGGCTTGCGCCTCGCCGCAGGAAAGCCACAGTTCGCCGCCGATGATGTAGAACAGTTCGTCTTCGGCTTCGTGGCAGTGCAGCGGCGGCGCGAAGTTCTTCGGCGCGAAGAACTCGACCGCCGTCAGCGCGCCGTTGGTCTGTTCTCCGGTGATCTTGGCGGTGTGCAGTGTATTGAGAAAGTTGAAATGGTCTCCCTCGTCGCGGGCGACCATCACCGGGCTCATCGTCATGAGCCCGAAACTAACTCAGCCGGGTCATCCAGCCGTGCGTATCTGCGAACATGCCGCGCTGAATACCGGTCAGCGTGTCGCGCAGCGCCATGGTGATCTCACCCGGTTCGCCGTCGGCGATGGTGAACTCGCCCTCGCCGTGCTTCACATGCGACACCGGGGTGATCACCGCGGCGGTGCCGCATGCGAACACCTCGGTGATCTCCCCTGCCGCGGCTTTCTTCTGCCACTCGTCGACGTCGATCTTTCGCTCCTCGACGGCGAACCCCGCATCAGTAGCCAACTGCAGCAACGAATCCCGCGTGATACCTGGCAACAGCGAGCCACTGAGCTCCGGTGTGACGAGGCGAGCAGATCCGCCGCTGCCGAAGACGAAGAACAGGTTCATCCCGCCCATCTCTTCGACGTAGCGGCGTTCGATCGCATCCAGCCAGACGACCTGGTCGCATCCGTTGTCGGCGGCTTCGGCCTGCGCGAGCAATGATGCCGCGTAGTTGCCGCCGAACTTCGCGGCACCGGTGCCGCCGGGCGAGGCACGCACGTACTCATACGACAGCCAGACGCTGACTGGTTTGATGCCGCGAGGGAAGTAGGCACCCGCAGGCGAGCCGATCACCATGTAGCGGTATTCGGATGCGGGCCGCACACCGAGCCCCGGCTCGGTGGCGAAGATGTAGGGCCGCAGGTAAAGCGACTCCTCGCCGCCTGCGGGCGGCACCCACTGTCCGTCGACCGCGATGAACTGACGCAGCGATTCGAGGAACACGTCTTCTGGCAGCTCCGGGATGGCCAGCCGGCGTGACGACGTGCGCAGCCGCGCCGCGTTGGCCTCGGGACGGAACGACACGATCGAGCCGTCCGCCCAGCGGTAGGCCTTCAGCCCCTCGAAAACTTCCTGCGCGTAGTGCAGAACGATCGCCGACGGATCGAGCTCGATCGGTCCGTACGGGATGACCCGCGCGTCGTGCCAACCCTTGCCTTCGGCGTAGTCGATCGAGACCATGTGGTCGGTGTGATAGCGCCCGAATCCCGGATTCGCGAGGATCTCGGCGCGTACCTCATCGCTCGCCGGATTCGCGTTGCGATCGACGGTGAACTCGAGGTGGTCAGTCATGCGCCGATTGTATATCTGGCCCGCTACCGGGTTTTGGCCTCGATGAACGGGGGTTTGACGACTTCGCATTCCACAGGGCGGCCACGGACATCGACGGCGACCCGCTGCCCGTCGGCGATGTCGCGATCGGTGTCGAGCAACGCGAGCGCGATGCCGACTTTCAAGCTCGGAGAGAAGGTTCCCGACGTCGTCACCCCGATCGGGGTCGATCCGTCGAGCACTGTCAGGTCCGGCCGCAACACTCCCCTGCCCACCGCGCGAAGACCGCGCAGCAGTCGCTTCGGCCCTGCCTCCTTCTCGGCGACCAGCGCGTCGCGACCCCAGAATGAATCCTTCTTCCAGCCGATCGCCCAGCCGCAGCGTGCCTGCAACGGCGAGATATCCAGCGACAGCTCGTGTCCGTGCAGCGGATAGCCCATCTCGGTGCGCAGGGTGTCGCGCGCGCCGAGGCCCGCCAGCTGGCCGCCCGCCGCGGAAACGGCGTCGACGAGCGCGTCGAACACCACCGTCGCGTCATCCCACGCGGGAAGCAGTTCGTATCCGTGCTCACCGGTGTAACCGGTGCGGCACACCCGCACCTCGACACCGCTGAAGTCGGCGTCGGCGTAGCCCATGTAATCCATATCGGTCGGCAGACCGAGCGAGCCGACGACCTCGGCGGCCTTGGGTCCCTGCACCGCGAGCACGGCGCGCGACCGGTGCTCGTCGGTGATCGTCAGCCCGTCCGGCGCGTTGCGCTGCAGCGCGGCCACCACGTCGGCGGTGTTGGCAGCGTTCGGCACGAGAAATATTTCGTCGTCGCAGACGTAGTAGGCGATCAAATCGTCGATGACGCCGCCGGATTCGGTGCAGCACAACGTGTATTGCGCTTTGCCCGGCCCGATCCTGGA
The DNA here is from genome assembly GCA_963756865.1 of uncultured Actinomycetota bacterium. Classification (GTDB taxonomy): domain Bacteria; phylum Actinomycetota; class Actinomycetes; order Mycobacteriales; family Mycobacteriaceae; genus Mycobacterium. The sequence goes on from CAVWPQ010000039.1 coordinate 11,471, forward strand.
CAGGTCGTTGGTGAGCGCGGAGTTGACGTATGAGGCGGCCCCTGGACCACGGACCGACGCCTTGCCGAGGTGACTGACGTCGAAAAGGCCGACGGCGGTTCGGGTTGCGATGTGCTCGCCCACCGTGCCTTCGTAGGAAACCGGCATCAGCCAGCCCGAGAATTCGGCGAAGCTGGCGCCGAGCTGACGGTGCCGGCCTTCGAGTGGTCCGTGCTGGATATCGCTCACGCCGAACCACCCTAGTGGGGGTGTCCACGCTGGCAGACTCCGGTGGGTGCTCGATTTCGATGCGCTGGAGGCGGCCGGGATCGCCAATGCGCGCGAGCGTGCCGGGCTGATCGAATACCTGGACGGCCTCGGCTTCACCGCCGATGAGATGGTCGAGGCCGAGCGCCACGGCAGGCTCTTCGGGCTCGCAGGCGACGCCCTGCAACGGTCCGGTCAACCGATCTACACCCTCCGCGAGGCCGCAGGCGAGCTGGGCGTGCCGGTCGAGGAGCTCACCCGCGCCTGGCATGCACTCGGACTGGCCGCACCGGACACCGGTGAACCGATCTTCAGCCAGATCGACATCGACGGTCTGGCGTCGTGGGTGGCCATGAAGGCGGCCGTCGGCGACGAGGCGACGATGACGCTGCTCCGGGTGCTCGGCGGATCGATGGCGCGCCTGGCCGAAGCAGGGTCAACGGCCATCCGCCTCGGAATGCCGGACATCCAGATGGAGCACAGCGCAGACGAGCTCACCACAGCGAAGGCCTATCGCAGGGTCGGGGAGTTCATCCCGCGCCTCGGGGTGCTCATCGACGCGGTCTTTCGCCATCACACCGTCAGCGCCCGCACCTATTTCGAGGGCGTGGTTCGCGATACGTCGGCGAGCGTGGTCTGCGGCATCGGGTTCGCGGACCTGACAGGCTTCACCGGGCTGAGCCAACAGCTCAGCGCGACCGAGTTGTCGGACCTTCTCGTCGAGTTCGCCTCCGCAGTCAGCGACGTGGTTCTCGCCGACGGGGGACGAATCGTGAAGTTCATCGGCGATGAGGTCATGTGGGTGAGCTCCACCCCGGAGCAGCTGGCGAAAGTTGCCTTCGACCTGGTCGAACATCCGGATGCACGCGAGGCCGGGCTCGAGGTGCGCGCCGGTTTGGGCTACGGGTCGGTTCTGGCGATCGGTGGCGACTACTTCGGCACGCCGGTCAACCTGGCGGCCCGCCTCGTCGGGGCCGCGGCGCCAGGCCAGATACTGGTCTCGACCGATGTTCGCGACGAGCTGGCGGATTGGCCGGCGATTCCCCAGGAACCGTTGGTGCTCAAGGGTTTCGACACCCCTGTGACGGCCTACGACCTGCACCTGTCCCGCTGACGGATAGGCTCAACGGTCGTGAGCACCGCAAACACTGGTTATCAGGCCCCCGCAGTCACCATCAGCTCGTCGCTTCCCAAGCGCAAGGCCGACAAGGCCGTGCTGATCGTGCCCGTGATCAGCGGGAGTGACGACGACGCGAAGGCCACTGTCGTCGCCAACCCGTTCCTGGACGCCGAGGCCGTCGGCGAGATCGAGGTCGCGCTCGAGTCGCTCGGGGCCAAGGGCGGCGCCGAGCAGGTGACCAGGGTGGTCGCACCCTCCCTGCCGGTGGGCAGCGTGCTCGCGGTCGGCCTCGGCAAGAGCCGCGACGAGTGGCCGTCCGACGTGATCCGACGCGCGGCCGGGGTGGCCGCCAGGTCGCTGAACGGCACCGAGGCGGTGATCACCACGCTGTCGGACATCGATCTGGAGGCCGCTATCGAGGGCCTGATCCTCGGCGCCTACCGGTTCAGCGAGTTCCGCAGCGACAAGACCGCGCCGAAGGACAAGGGCCTGCGGGAGATCACCGCGCTGACGGCCGACACGAAGGCGAAGACGAAGGCGGAGGCCGAGCGCGCCACTGACATCGCGACGGCGGTCGCCACCGCGCGAGATTTCGTCAACACTCCCCCTTCACATCTGTTCCCCGACGAGTTCGCCAAGAGGGCAAAGGCTTTGGGTGAAGCAGCCGGCCTCGACGTCGAGGTGCTCGACGACAAGGCGCTGACCAAGGCCGGCTACGGCGGCGTGATCGGGGTCGGCAAGGGATCGTCGCGTCCGCCGCGGCTGGTCCGGCTCGCCCATAAGGGGGCCAAGAACAAGAAGGCCAAGAAGGTCGCGCTGGTCGGCAAGGGGATCACGTTCGACACCGGCGGCATCTCGATCAAGCCCGCCGCGAACATGCACCACATGACGTCGGACATGGGCGGCGCGGCGGCCGTCATCGCGACGGTCGTGCTCGCGGCCAAGCAGAGCCTGCCCATCGACGTCGTCGCCACCGTGCCGATGGCCGAGAACATGCCGTCGGCCACCGCCCAGCGGCCGGGCGACGTGTTGACCCAGTACGGCGGGATCACCGTGGAGGTGCTCAACACCGACGCCGAGGGCCGGCTGATCCTCGCCGACGCGATCGTGAGGGCCTGCGAGGACGATCCCGACTATCTGATCGAGACGTCGACGCTGACCGGCGCGCAGACCGTCGCACTCGGCGCCCGCACCCCAGGGGTGATGGGCTCCGACGAATTCCGTGACCGCGTCGCCAGGCTCTCCCAGGAGGTCGGCGAGAACGGTTGGGCCATGCCGCTTCCTGAGGAACTGAAGGATGACCTGAAGTCGACGGTTGCCGACCTGGCCAACGTCAGCGGTTCGCGGTTCGCGGGCATGCTGGTCGCGGGCACCTATCTCCGCGAGTTCGTCGCCGACGGAGTCTCCTGGGCGCACATCGACATCGCAGCGCCGGCGTACAACACCGGCGGCCCATGGGGTTACAACGGCAAGGGCGGCACCGGGGTGCCCACCCGCACGATGTTCGCGGTCCTCGAGGACATCTCTCAGAACGGCTAGACGAGCTTCTGGCGCGCAGTGCTCCGCATGACCTGCGGAGCAATCCTGGAGGTGCCGTAGAGCAGATACGCCTCAGGAGTGATCGGCCGGATCGGCTTGTTCTTCTTGACCGCGGAGACGATCGCCTTGGCCGCCTTGTCGGGTCCGTGGCGCCGAAGCCGGAACGACCTCTGCAACTGCTCGCGTCGTTTTTCGACGCTCTCGTCTGTCCGGCCTGGCACGTCGAACCGGGTGTTGGCCAGGATGTTGGTGTCGGTGGTACCCGGACATATCGTGGTCAGACCGACACCGGCGTCGTCGAGTTCGGCGCGCAGACAGTCGGAGAACATGTACACCGCCGCCTTTGACGTGCAGTAGGCGTTCAGCGTCTTGGACGGCGAGTAGGCGGCCATCGAGGCGACGTTCACGATGTGGCCGCCCGCGCCGCGCTCGACCAGGCGTTTGCCAAATGCCCTGCAGCCGTTGATGACACCGCCGAGGTTGATATCGAGCACGCGCTCCCACTGATCGGCAGGCGTGTCGAGGAACTCGCCAGCCTGGCCAACGCCTGCGTTGTTCACCACGATGTCGGGCACGCCGTGCTCGGCGCACACCTGATCGGCGAAACGTTCGACGGCTTCGGCGTCGGATACGTCGAGCACATACGGGTAGGCAATGCCGCCGCGCTCGACGATCTGGGTTGCGGTCTCCTTGACGGTGGCTTCGTCGATGTCGCTGACGATGAGTTCGGCGCCTTCGCGGGCGAACGCCAGCGCGGTCTCCCTGCCGATGCCGCTGCCCGCACCGGTGACCGAGACGAGAGTGTCGCCGAAGTCCTTGCGGTTGCGGCCGACCTCGGCGCGCGACAACGCCCGACTCGCGGGCTTGCCGTCGAGGTAGTCGACCAGTTCCTCGACGGCGGCGGCCAGCACCTGCGGGTGCGACATCGGCGACCAGTGGCCCGCGTTGATGTCGCGCCGCCACAGTCGCGGCACCCAGCGGGAAAGGTCGTCGAATCCGTGCGGCCGCACCACGGGGTCCTTGGCGCCGACGACCAACTGAACGGGCACGTTCACGTAGCGATCGGCGGCGAACTTGGTCGGCGGCCGGACCGCCAACGTGCGGTAGATCTTCAGCGAGTTCACCAGATCAGTGGCGGCGGTATCGCTGCGGTACCGCTGCTCGGCGGGGACGCCGTCGGTGAGCAGCTTGTTGCCGCTCGAGCGCATCAGACGCCGGAACACCGCGGGGGCGACAACCGGCGCCGCGAACGGATACCAGTAGGTCAGCCGCAGGATGCGGTCGACCGCGCGGGCGAACTGCACTGGCCGGTACGGCCGTTTGAGGCTGTCGAAGATGTAGCCGCCGTAATGGGCGATGCCCGGACCCGACGCCGAGGTGAAGGACGCGACCCGGTCACCTGCCCCCGGTCTGCTCAGGTACTCCCAGGTGGCCACCGACCCCCAGTCGTGGCCGAGCAGATGAGCGGGCTCGAAGGGACTCGCATCCGCGATCACGGCACCGAGATCGTCGGCGAGTTTGGCGATTGTGTACGCCGAATTAGGTTTGGGAACAGACGATTTACCGACCCCGCGGCTGTCGTAGCGAACGATGCGAAACTTGTCGGCCAACCGCGAGACGACGCCGTCCCACAAGACGTGCGAGTCAGGCCAGCCGTGGGCCATCACCAGTGTCGGCCCGTCGGGGTTGCCTTGCTCGTAGACGGCGATGCGCACACCGTCGGCGCTGTCGACGAATCTCTCGACGATCGTGTCCCCCACGGTCGTCACCCTAACTGTCTTCCAACTCCCGCCGAGCAGCGCGTTCGCGTTCGATCCGGCGACGCGCGTCGTAGTCGCGCATCCGTTGCGGATAGCCGACCTTCTGTACGTCGTAGACGGGGATGCGCAGGCGTTCGTTGAGCCGTTTGGCACCCGAGTCGCCGCCCGCCCGCCGCCGCGTCCATTCGCCGTCTCCCGCCACCAACACGACGGTGAGCTCGGTGACGGTGGTCTTCGGCTCGATGAATGCCTCGACACCGTCGTGCTCGGCGACCCACTGACGCATGTACGCCAGGTCGGCCGCAGGGTTATTGGCGCCGCTCCCGCGCGCTGAGCGGCCGCGCCGAAATCTGCCGAACAGTCCCAATTGGGCCGTACTCCTTCCGGAGCTCCCGCGCGCTCCACCTCTTTCGATAGTGCCAGAGCAAAAGCTCTCCAGGTCTGGGGCGAGCCGCCGGGGTGAACATGACAGGATGGGAACCGGCATTGAAATCCGTGACGACCAACCGTTCGAGGGAGTCAACAGACATGGCAACTTCCGTCCAGATGCCGGCACTCGGTGAGAGCGTCACCGAGGGGACGGTCACCCGCTGGTTGAAGCAAGAGGGTGACACGGTGGAGCTGGACGAGCCGCTGCTCGAGGTCTCCACCGACAAGGTCGACACCGAGATCCCGTCCCCTGCCGCCGGCGTGCTGAAGAAGATCGTCGCGCAGGAGGACGACACCGTCGAGGTCGGTGGCGAGCTGGCGGTGATCGGCGATGCGGACGAAGACTCCGGCGGGGGCGAGGAGAAGAACTCCTCCGAAGAGCCTGCCGAGGAGGAGAAGCCGGCCGAGGAGCCCGAGCCGGCTGCCGAGGAGCAAGAGACCCCCGAAGAGAAATCCGAACCCGAACCGGAGCCCGAGCCAGAGCCCGAACCCGAGGAGAAGCCCGCGGCGTCGTCCTCGGGCGGCGGCGACGCCACCCCGGTGCTGATGCCCGAGCTTGGTGAGTCGGTCACCGAGGGCACGGTTACCCGCTGGCTGAAGAAGGTCGGCGACAGTGTCGAGGTGGACGAGCCCCTGGTGGAGGTCTCCACCGACAAGGTCGACACCGAGATCCCATCACCGGTGGCGGGCACGCTGGTCAGCATCACCGCCGAGGAGGACGACACCGTCGCCGTCGGTGGCGAGCTGGCCAAGGTCGGCGACGCGGGAGCCGCGCCAGCCGAGAAGCCCGAACCCAAGCCGGAACCGAAAGAGGAGCCGAAGGAAGAGGCCAAGCCGGAACCGGAACCGGAACCCGAGCCGGAACCGGAGCCCGAGCCCGAACCCAAGGAAGAGGCCAAGCCGGAGCCCAAGTCCGAACCCAAGGAAGAAGCCAAGCCGGAGCCCAAACCTGAGCCGAAGCAGCAGTCCGATGCCGAGCCGTCGGGTGACGGCGCGCCGTATGTGACACCGCTGGTGCGAAAGCTGGCCAGCGAGAACAACATCGACCTCGGCTCGGTGAAGGGCAGCGGTGTCGGCGGGCGCATCCGCAAGCAGGATGTGCTTGCCGCGGCCGACGCGAAGAAAGCACCTGCGCAGGAAGCTCCCGCCGCCGAAAAGGCGCAGGCACCCGCGGCGAAGGCCGAACCGTCGTCAGCGCTGGCTCACCTGCGTGGCACCACGCAGAAGGCCAACCGCATCCGGCAGATCACCGCGAAGAAAACGCGCGAGTCTCTGCAGCAGACAGCGCAGTTGACGCAGACACACGAGGTCGACATGACCAAGATCGTGTCGCTGCGTGCGCGGGCCAAGGCCAGCTTCGCCGAGCGCGAAGGCGTCAACCTGACCTACCTGCCGTTCATCGCGGTCGCCGTCGTCGACGCGTTGAAGGCCCACCCGAACGTCAACGCCAGCTATAACGAGGACACCAAGGAGATCACCTACTACGACGCCGAGCATCTCGGCTTCGCGGTGGACACCGAGCAGGGTCTGCTGTCGCCGGTGATTCACAACGCGGGCGATCTGTCGCTGGGCGGTCTGGCACGGGCGATCGCCGACATCGCGGCGCGGGCACGGTCGGGCAATCTCAAGCCCGATGAGCTTTCCGGCGGAACATTCACGATCACCAACATCGGCAGCCAGGGCGCGTTGTTCGACACTCCGATCCTCGTGCCGCCCCAGGCGGCGATGCTCGGCACCGGTGCGATCGTCAAACGGCCCCGCGTGGTTCTCGACGCAGCGGGCAACGAGTCGATCGGCGTGCGCTCGGTCTGCTACCTGCCGTTGACGTATGACCATCGCCTGGTCGACGGCGCCGATGCGGGTCGGTTCGTGACGACGATCAAGCGCCGTCTCGAAGAGGGCGCGTTCGAGGCAGATTTGGGGCTGTAGACACCAGTGGCCACCGTTGCGATTGCGGGGTCCTCGGGACTGATCGGCACGGCGCTGGTCTACGCGCTGAGGGCCACCGACCACCGGGTGTTGCGCATCGTGCGCCGCGCGCCGTCGAATTCCGATGAGCTGTTCTGGAATCCGGACACCGGCGAATTCGACGCGGATGCGCTGCGCGGGGTCGACGCCGCCGTCAACATGTGCGGCGTCAACGTCGGCGCCAAACGATGGTCGGGCGCGTTCAAACAGATCCTGCGCGACAGCCGGATCGACCCCACCGAGGTGTTGTCAGAAGCGGTGGCAGACGCAGGCGTCGGCGTGCTGATCAACGCCAGCGCGGTCGGCTATTACGGCGACACCGGCACCCGGATCGCAGACGAGACCGCACCGCAGGGCCGGGGGTTTCTCGCGCAGTTGTGCCGGGACTGGGAGGCGGCGACGGCCCCTGCGCAGCAAGCAGGCGCCCGGGTCGTGCTGACGCGCACCGGTCTGGTGTTGTCGCCGCGCGGCGGGATATTCGGCAGGCTGCGGCCGCTGTTCTCGCTGGGACTCGGCGCGCGCCTCGGCAACGGCCGCCAGTACATGCCGTGGATCAGCCTCGAAGACCAGGTCCGCGCCCTGCTGTTTGCGATCTTTCACGACGACGTGTCGGGTCCGGTGAATTTCACCGGACCGGCGCCGGTGACGAACTCCGAGTTCACCGCCGCGATGGGACGCCTGCTGAACCGGCCAACGCCGCTGATGGTGCCGAGTTTCGCGCTGAAAACGCTGCTGGGCGAGTTCGCCGAGGAAGGCCTTCTCGGCGGGCAGCGGGCCATCCCTGCCGCCCTCGAGGGTGCGGGCTACGAGTTCCGCCACAACACCGTTGGTGAGGCGCTGGCGTACGCCACGAGTACCGTCGAATCGTGAGCTCCATCCGGTCGGCGACGGCTCCGCTCGAGGTCCGGCGCCTCGGCACGATCGAGTACGCCCACGCATGGGCGCTGCAGCGCGAACTCGCCGATGCGCGCGTCGCCGGCGGGCCGGACACGCTGCTTCTGCTCGAGCACCCGCCGGTCTACACGGCGGGCCGCCGCACGCTGCCCAGCGAAAGACCCGGTGCGTCTGCCTCCGATATTCCGGTCATCGACACCGACCGCGGCGGCAAGATCACCTGGCACGGCCCCGGCCAGCTGGTCGGCTATCCGATAATTCGGCTGGCCGAACCGCTTGATGTGGTGAATTTCGTTCGGCGCCTTGAAGAGTCGTTGATACACGTCTGCGCCGAGCTCGGGCTGGAGACAGTGCGGATCGATGGCCGGTCGGGCGTGTGGGTGCCTGCCGACGCCAAGGGACCAGCCCGCAAAGTCGGTGCGATCGGGGTGCGGGTTTCGCGTGCGACGACGCTGCACGGATTCGCGCTGAACTGCGACTGCGACCTGAACGCATTCTCCTCGATCGTGCCGTGCGGAATCGCCGACGCCGGGGTCACTTCGCTGACAGCCGAACTCGGCCGTCATGTCGGCGTTGACGACGTCATCGACCGTGTGACGACGGCCGTGTGCGACGCCCTCGACGGCCGCCTGCGGGTAGCGTTGAAATCGTGACTGTCGTCCCGGAATCCGATGTCGCCGCCGGAGCGGCTCCGGAAGGCCGCAAGCTGCTCCGATTGGAGGTCCGCAACGCGCAGACTCCGATCGAGCGCAAACCGCCGTGGATCAAGACCCGGATGAAGACAGGCCCGGAGTACACCCAACTCAAGAACCTGGTTCGCCGCGAGGGTCTGCATACCGTCTGCGAAGAAGCCGGCTGCCCCAACATCTACGAGTGCTGGGAAGACCGGGAGGCGACGTTCCTGATCGGCGGTGAGCAGTGCACGCGGCGCTGCGACTTCTGCCAGATCGACACCGGTAAGCCCGCCGACCTGGATCGCGACGAGCCGCGCCGGGTCGCCGAGAGCGTGTCGTCGATGGGCCTGCGGTACGCGACGGTCACCGGTGTGGCCCGCGACGACCTGCCCGACGGCGGCGCGTGGCTGTACGCCGAGACGGTGCGCTACATCAAGAAGCTCAACCCCGACACCGGCGTCGAGCTGCTGATCCCCGACTTCAACGGCGAGCCCGCACTGCTCGAGCAGGTCTTCGAATCCCGCCCAGAAGTGTTGGCGCACAACGTCGAAACGGTGCCGCGGATCTTCAAGCGAATTCGGCCCGCCTTCCGCTACGACCGCAGCCTCGCCGTGCTGACCGCAGCGCGCGACTACGGGCTTGTGACGAAGAGCAACCTGATACTCGGTATGGGCGAGACGACCGATGAGGTGCGCACAGCGCTGAAAGATCTACTCGACGCGGGCTGCGACATCGTCACGATCACGCAATACCTACGGCCGTCGGCCCGTCATCACCCGGTCGAGCGGTGGGTCCATCCCGACGAGTTCGTCGAGCACGCGGCGTTCGCCGAGGAGCTCGGCTTCGCAGGCGTCCTTGCCGGACCGCTGGTGCGGTCGTCGTATCGGGCCGGTCGCCTCTATTCGCAGGCAGCGGGCTCGAGGGTCTCGCGCCCACCCGTATCCTGATCTGATGGCGAAGACCCGGGACAAAGCCGCGCTGAAGGCCGCGAGGGCCGAAGCAAAGGCCACTCGCAAACAGGCATCCAAGCAGCGTCGTGGTCAGCTGTGGGAAGCGTTCAAGATCCAGCGCAAGGAGGACAAGCGCCTCCTGCCGTACATGATCGGCGCGTTCGTGCTGATCGTGGCCGCTTCTGTGGTGGCCGGAGTGTTCGCGGGCGGGTTCACGATGTACACGCTGATCCCCCTCGGCGTGGTGCTCGGCGCGCTGGTGGCGTTCGTCATTTTCGCGCGAAGGGCGCAGAAGTCGGTCTACCGCAAAGCAGAGGGGCAGGCAGGCGCGGCGGCGTGGGCGCTGGAAAACCTACGCGGTAAGTGGCGGGTGACCCCGGGCGTCGCGGCCACCGGTCATCTCGACGCGGTACACCGGGTGATCGGAAGGCCCGGCGTGATCTTCGTCGGCGAAGGCTCGGCGGCACGGGTCAAACCGCTACTGGCGCAGGAGAAGAAGCGCACGGCCCGGCTCGTCGGCGAGATCCCGATTTACGACGTCGTGATCGGCACCGGCGACGGCGAGATCCCCCTTGGCAAGCTGGAACGTCACCTGACGAAGCTGCCCGCGAACATCACCGTCAAGCAGATGGACGCGCTGGAGTCGCGGCTGGCAGCGCTGGGCTCGAAGGTCGGACCGGCGGCGATGCCCAAGGGCCCGATGCCCAACGCCGCGAAGATGCGGGGTATCCAGCGGACCGTGCGCAGGCGCTAACTATCGCCTGACCACCGCGGTGTTCGTCAACCGGTCGTGCAGTCCGCGCAGATCGGTGTCGGTGAACAGCGGCGGTACCACCAGTGCGATCAACAGTCCGCGGGCCACTGCCCGGCCGAAGCCGACGTGAAGCCTGTTGTCAACGGGGATCACGATCAGCCCGAGGGCGTATTGACCCGGGGTGAAGCCGTACAGCCGGACCGACACCGCCCCGATCACGAACCAGATGACCATCACCGCCGTGGACAGAGCCCCCACGCTGATCCACCCGAAGGACATGACCAGGCCGGCGAGCCCGTAGGCGATCACCCAGTCGATGAACAGTGCCCCGATGCGCCTGCCCATCCGAGCTAGCGATCTCGGTCCGCTCTGGGGTAGACCCAGTCGCTGACCCGGATAATCATTAGATCGCTTGTCGGCGGGTCCTGGCCCGACGGGCGGCGGGCCCGATAGCCAGGAACCGAAGCTGGATGGCATGTTTCCAGCATAGGTCTGGCCGAATTGCGTAACTTCGGCGCAACATGCGGTTGACTGCCGTGCAACATCGTGTCCATAGCGTCATGCCCCGGGTTAACAAGACATAAAAGGAGAGTCTTCAGTGGCAGAAAAGACCGCCGACGACATCATCAAGCAGATCAAGGACGAGGAAGTCGAGTACGTCGACATCCGATTCTGCGACCTGCCCGGCGTCGTCCAGCACTTCTCGATCCCAGCGTCGGCATTCGACGAGAGCGTGTTCGAGGACGGATTGGCGTTCGACGGCTCGTCGGTACGCGGCTTCCAGTCCATTCACGAGTCGGACATGATGCTGCTGCCCGATCCCGAGACGGCGCGCATCGACCCGTTCCGGGCCGCCAAGACGCTGAACCTCAACTTCTTCGTGCACGATCCGTTCACCCGCGAGGCGTACTCGCGCGATCCGCGCAACGTGGCCCGCAAGGCGGAGAACTACCTGACGAGCACCGGCATCGCCGATACGTGCTTCTTCGGGGCAGAAGCAGAGTTCTACATCTTCGACTCGGTGGCCTTCGACTCGACGATCAACGGCACGTTCTACGAGATCGACTCGGAGGCGGGCTGGTGGAACACCGGTGAGCCGTTCGAGTCGGACGGCAGCGCGAACCGCGGCTACAAGGTTCGCCCCAAGGGCGGGTATTTCCCCGTCGCGCCGTACGACCACTTCGTCGACCTGCGCGACCAGATGGCGACGAACCTGCAGAATGCCGGCTTCGTCCTGGAGCGCGGTCACCACGAGGTGGGCACCGCCGGACAGGCGGAGATCAACTACAAGTTCAACACGCTGCTGCACGCGGCCGACGATCTCGTGCTGTTCAAGTACATCATCAAGAACACCGCGTGGGCGGCGGGCAAGACCGTCACGTTCATGCCGAAGCCGCTGTTCGGCGACAACGGTTCGGGAATGCACGCCCATCAGTCGCTGTGGAAGGACGGCAAGCCGCTGTTCCACGACGAGTCGGGCTACGCGGGCCTGTCGGACACCGCACGCCATTACATCGGCGGCATCCTGCACCACGCGCCGTCGCTGCTGGCGTTCACCAACCCGACGGTGAACTCCTACAAGCGTTTGGTGCCGGGCTACGAGGCGCCGATCAACCTGGTGTACAGCCAGCGCAACCGCTCGGCTTGTGTGCGTATCCCGATCACGGGCAACAACCCGAAGGCCAAGCGCCTCGAGTTCCGCTGCCCCGACAGCTCGGGCAACCCGTACCTGGCGTTCGCGGCGATGATGATGGCCGGCCTGGACGGCATCAAGAAGAAGATCGAGCCGCAGGCCCCGATCGACAAGGACCTCTACGAGCTGCCGCCTGACGAGGCCGCGGGCATCCCGCAGGCCCCGACGTCGCTCTCGGCGGTTATCGACAAGCTCGAAGAGGACCACGAATACCTCACCGAGGGCGGGGTTTTCACCGAGGACCTGATCGAGACGTGGATCTCCTACAAGCGCGAAAACGAGATCCTGCCGATCCAGATCCGGCCGCACCCGTACGAGATCGCGCTGTACTACGACGTGTAACGAGCACTGCATCTGGGCCGGGCGAGCAGTGTCGCCCGGCCCTTTTGCACGTCGGGGTCTTACGGCACTGATGCGTTGAGATTGCACTGGCGGCGGACCCACTCGCACTTCTTCGCCGCTATTGCAGTCTCAACAAATGAACGGACGGATAACGGTGCCGCCGCAGCTGTGAGTTGCCTGCGCATTCGGGCGTAGGGTCAGCACATGACCAACCTGGACACCCGCCTCGCGGGCTACCACTCCCCTGTCTTGAGCGCTTTCCGCATCATCTTTGGTCTCCTCTATACGATCCACGGCGCGCAGAAACTGTTCGGCTGGCCGGTGGCTCCGCCCGGCGGTACGGCCGAGGTCGGCTCGTTTCCGTTCTGGTGGGCGGGCCTGATCGAGTTCGTGCTCGGCATCCTGATCACTGTCGGGTTCTTCACCCGGATCGCGGCGTTCATCGCGTCGGGCGAGATGGCGTTCGCGTATTTCTATCAGCACTGGCCGCCGCTGAAGGGCGGTGAGAGCGCGAGCTTCTGGCCGATTGCCAATGGCGGCGAGCTGGCCATCATGTTCTGCTTCGCGTTCCTGTTGATCGCGACGACGGGCGCGGGCACGTTGTCGGCCGACGCGCGTCGTCGTGGCGGCGTGCGCGGTGCGGGCCGTGGCGCACCGCCGCAACGCGTGGCGACCGATGACCGTTACCGCGACGACGCTCCGCGGCGACGGGGTGGCCTGTTGAGCCGCTTCCGGCGGTAGCCGCTTCAGGCGCTAACTAGACGATGTCCTGCACGAATTCCAGCGGGACAACCGTGCCCTTGCCGAAGTTAGTGACGAACAGCCGGGTGCCGTCGGGGCTGGACGCGATCACGTTGAAGACCTGGCCCAACTGCGCGGACGGATCGCTGTCGAACACCAGGCCCTGCGTCCCGTCTGCCACCGGATCGAAATCGAGCACCTGCTGGTTGACGGTGTCGATCACGAAGACCGTGCCCGTGCCGGCGTCGACGACGTAGGCGAGGCTCTTGTCGGGACTGAAGGCGACGTTCACCGGCAGGTTCCCGGTCGGCAGATCGGCGACGATGACGGGATTGTCGGGGTCCTGCACGTCGACGATGTTCACCGCACCGGTGATGGGCGAGATGTCGCCGCCGATTGTCGGGTCGAAGCCGTTCATCGTCAACACCGGCACGTACAAATACTTGCCATCGCTGGAGGCGAAGTAGCCGTAGTCCCCGTCGAGGTCGACGGGATCACCGATGATCTCGTTGGTCGACGTATCGATCGTGACAATCTCCCCGCCGAACGTAAAATCGGTGATCGCGTTCGTGGTTTGGTTCTGCTTGTACGTCTGAGAGTCGCGCACCAGGTACATCCGCGTGCCGTCGGCGTTGAATGCGACGCTAAGAGGGAACTTGCCACTGACCGTGTTCGTGCCGTCACCGTTGTCGACGATCGTCGGCGGGTCGGCCACGGGGATCTCGTGGATGACCGTGTTGTAAGTGGCGGTGTTCGCCGGGTCTATATCGACGACGGAGATCTTGCTCTGCGCCTGGTTGATCACGTAGAGCGTCTTGCCGTCAGGACTGGCGACCGGAACGACGCCACCGTTTGTGTTCAGCTCGATCGGATCGAGGAGCACGTTGTCGTCGGCCTCGTCGCTCGGGTCGTCGCCGTCGGTGTCGATCACCTGCAGCGCATTGCCAGACGCGACATACAGGCGGTCGCCCGACTGCGTGAGTATCAGCGCGGACCCGCTGATGGGGATCTCCTTGATCACCTCCAGGTAATCGGCCTTCGTCGGGTCGGCGCCGATCACCGATACCGTGGGTGACCCTCCTGCCATTACATGCGAGCTCATCACGTAGGCGTACCGATCGGTGACCACAACGCCAGCCGGATAGGAGTTTTCGGGCTGAGCATCGTTGGGACTCGTCACGATCGGATCGAGTGTCTCGAAGTGGCCGGTCGGGATGTCCGGCAGGTTCAATGCTTGGTCCGGATCGTTGGCAGCCAGGGCCCCGAATTGCTCATCACCGGTGGTTGACCTCAGCGCGAAGGTCTGGACGATCTGCTGCTGGCCGGTGACATTGAGTTTGAGCTGGTCTGTTGTGTCCAGTCCGAGGGCAGCACGAAGTTGCCCCGCTTGGGTCGGCTTGAGAACGGCCGTGTACTTACCGGTTAGCGGGTCGTAGTTCTCGCTGACCACCGTCCAGTACTTTGGCTTAAAGCCAGGCGCGGCAGAGACATTGGCCGTGGTGTCTGGGTTGTACTGCAATTCCGTATCGAAGTTTCCGCTTCCGTCATTGCGTTCTGTTGGCGGCGTCACCACGTCGGGCGGCGGTGGCAGGGATCCATTGTCGGGCGCAACTGTCACCGTGACGGTTGCGGTATGACCACCATCAGGGCGGAACAACGATGCGAGGCCGTGCAAATGGGGATAGGCGGCCGCGTCACTCGCGGTAAACGTGACGCTGTCACTCTGATCCCAACCTGCCGGGTCGACCTCGTAGGTGAATGTACCGTCGAGGTTGTCGGTGAGCTCGCCGTTGTCCTCGTCGCCGACGATGCCGGAGAAAGTCACGTCGTCGCCATCCGGATCAGTCGCAGACGGCGTGATCAAGAATCTCCCGCCGCCGAGGTCCTCGACCGTTGGCGTGGCCATCTCGGGCGTTCGGTTCAGCACTATCTTGCCGAACGGAGTGTCCTGTACCTGTCGTCGTACCCAGCCCAAAACCGCCCACAGGACTGGGTTTTGGGGTGCCGGCTGGCCCGGAGTCGGGTTGAGGAAGGGCGCAAGGGCGGCATTCAGCACATTCGTGATGATTGCGACGGGCGCAACGAAGCTCGGTCGAACCTGCAGCTGCGCTTCGGGGTCGGTAGTGTCAAGTGTCGAGATCGCACTCCGCTGAACATCTGTCGAGCCCGTCGGCGATTGATTTCCCGTCACGGTGTCGATCGACTGCTGGGCTACGTCTTTGATGTCGTCGATCGCTTTGTCAATCGGCTTCGGCGCTGGCTTCGTGGTGACATGCGCTTGCGGTGCACGCCAGCGGGGCGGGGTGAAGCTTTGCAGAGGATTGCTCGGGTTGTTCGCGACGAACGGTGTCGGCTTCGCCTCGTCCTTCGGCGCCTGAGAGTTTTCGATCTGACCTTCTTCGTCGTCGACGATCACCGCGGGCACGTTGCCGTTGGATGGCTGCGATCCGTTTCGATGGGTCGATGTGATTGCGCCGCCGGAACTCCGGACCACGCCCGTTATCGCTTTACGGATACCGTCGCGGATGTCATCGGCAGCACGCTCGATGTTGCGCCTGATGACCTCGCCGGGATCCCGGTGTTCAGTCGTCGGTGATGTAGCCGTCGGAGTGCCGGGATTACCCGGGGTCTCCGGATCGCCCGGAGCCTCGATGTTGGTCTCGGTTTCGCCGTCCGCCCACGCCACACCTGGCGTAGTCGCGACCGCCGCCCCGATGCCCAGTGCAACCGCCAGCGCCCCTACACGACCAACGTGCTTGGCGTACCCCATGTTGAATCCCTTCTTGCCGCCGCCGTGACGGTGTTTTGGCCTACGAGTTGACGAGGCGAGCGTAGGAACGAAGGCAACGTGCAAGCGCGAGTAGTCGACTACCCCTGTTTGTTCGCGATGGTCGGCACCCCGTTATGAAATGCAAAGTGCTTCGATTTGCTGCGTTCACGCCTTGCCTTCCCCGGTGCGGCGAGCGTAGGTCGAATGGCGCCAAGAGGGAGGGATTTCCGAGGTCGCCAACCCAATGCACTTACCGACGCAAATACTTTGCCAAGATCACTTTTCGTCGCGATGTCGATATGTCCAGTTCAGGGAGCACTCCCCAGGTATCGATCCAGCTAAGAGAGCATTCAAAATATTTTCCGGGACGCGCCAGACGGCGGGCAGAGGACCAGATCTTGCTTGCTATTGACGTCGAATCAAGATCGGGCGATATTCGCTCACGGGCTTTCGGCGTCCTCACAGCAAACTACAGATCCGGACGTCGACATGACTTTTCACATTTGCGTTTAACTAACGTCCACGTAGATTGAATGCATTTGGTGATTTGCCGCAAGCTAGGCGTGATACCAGCTATCGGTCTAATCGCGAGGTCCTTGCGGAAACGCTTCATGCCGTCGATCTTCTCCGCCAGAGAAGCGTCGGGACCCGCGTAGAACATCCACGGCATCGTGATGATGCCCTGGATGCCGCCGGCCTCCGCACGCTCGTAGTGCTCGGGCATGAAGGCGTCCGTCAACGGCGTCAGCACGGTGAAGTCGTCCATCGACAAGCCCGGCGTCGGCCCGCAGGTCCCGGATGCGAGCCACGCGCGACAACGCCTCGTCCGTCGAGATCAAGTCCCCGATCCACCCGTCGTTGCGCGCCGCTCGCCGCAACGCGATGTCAGAAAGCCCGCCGACATAGATCGGGATCCTCGGCGGCGTCGGCTCCATCTCCAGCCGCGGCGCGGAGTAGAACTCGCCAGAGAACTCGACCCACCCCGGCTCCCACAGGGCGCGGAACAGCTCCAGAATCTCGTCGGTCCGCTTACCGCGGCGCTCGAACTTCTGGCCCATCAGCTCGAACTCTTCTCGGCACCAACCAACCCCGATGCCGAGCTCGACCCGCCCGTCCGATAGATACGCCGCCGACCCGATCGCCTTCGCCGCCGCGTAGGGATCCCGCATCGCCGGGATGTATACCGTTGTCACGAATTTCAGCCGCGTCGTCACCTGGGCCATCGCCCCGACCAACACCCACGGGTCCGGCCAGTCCGTGAACGCCTCCCAACGACGCTTCCCGTCGTGGGTGTACGGATACGGCGTCGCCAACGTCTCGAGGTTGATCACATGGTCCGGAATCCCGACGCCGTCGTACCCCAAGTCATCGGCCACACGCGCAATCTCGATCGCCTCTTTGGGCTCCCGGAACGCGATGCTGACGTAGAACTTCATTCTCGCGTCTCGCGCCCACGCGGGCTTGATGAAGATGCCCTCCGCCTCGACCGTCTTGCCTTCGGCATCGCACATGTGCCCGCTAACGAATGTCTTGAACCCGTCCGTTCGCTCGATGGCCGCCTCGGCCCGCAGTCGGCCCAACGGCGTGCCCCGCAGATACCGCAGCGTGATCGTCCCCGTGAACAACGGCTTGGTCAGCCCGTCGCTGGCCGCCTCACCAAGCAACTGATCAAGCACCAATGCCAGAACGCCGCCGTGCACCCAACCCGGCGGACCCTGGTACTGCTCCCCCAACTCGAACTCGCTCCACCACAAGCCATCCGGCTCGTTGTGCATCACACACGGAGGTGCTATCGCATTGCGAAATCCGGTGACCGGGTTTCCCGCCACCACCGGTCGGCCATCGACGGCCAGGCGGGGCGAAGTCGCGTCGACCGTGGCGTCCAGCTTGTCGGTAACTGCTTCGATCGCCGCCTGCGCTTCGCGGATCGCCCGCTCGTCGGCACCGGTCCGAATGCTGACGTCGATGAGCCGTCTGACTGCCTGAGCGAGTGGCGAGTGCAGAGCCTCCAGTTCGTCTCGTTCGGCATCACTGATCGCCTCGAACGAGAAATCCATGCCTTCAGCCACTTGCCTTAACCACCAAAAACCTTTCGTACCACCGTCTTCGCCCGACGCGTCACGCGCAGATAGTTGTCCAGGAACTCGCCGCCGTCGTCGGTATCCCAGCCCGCGGCCAGCGCGACCGCGTTCAGCTGTTTGCCCGGTCCCGGCAGCTGGTCGGTTGGCTTGCCGCGCACCAATACCAGCGCATTACGGGCCCGTGTCGCGGTCAGCCAGGCCTCGCGCAACAAGTCCACATCCCCCTCGGCGATCAGCTCCGCCGCACCGATCGCATCCAACGTCTGCAGCGTCGACGTGTTGTGCAGTGCGGGAATGTCGTGTGCGTACCGAAGCTGCAACAGCTGGACAGTCCATTCGACATCGGCCAGGCCACCGCGGCCAAGTTTGGTGTGCGTGTTGGGATCTGCGCCGCGCGGCAGCCTTTCGGAATCGACCCGCGCCTTGACCCGTCGGATCTCCTGCACCGCTGCGGCCGAAACCCCGCCCGCCGGATACCGCGTCTTGTCGGCGAGCAGAAGGAACCGTTCACCGAGTTCCTCGTCTCCGGCTACCCAGTGCGCGCGAAGCAGCGCCTGAATCTCCCACGGCTGCGCCCACTGTTCGTAGTACTGGGCATACGACGACAACGTCCGCACCAGTGAACCGTTTCGCCCTTCCGGCCGCAGGCCCGCGTCGACCTCGAGCGGCGGATCCGCGGAAGGCGTCCCCAGCAGCGAACGTACCTGCTCGGCGACCGTGATCGACCAACGCACAGCGCCGGATTCGTCAACCCCCGCAATAGGCTCGCAGACGAACATCACGTCGGCGTCGGAGCCGTAGCCCAGTTCGCCGCCGCCAAGCCGGCCCATTCCGATGACCGCTATGCGAGCAGGCGCCTCGCCGTCGGAAGGCGTGTTCGCCCGGATCACCGCGTCCAACGCCGCCTGCAGCACCGCAGCCCAGACCGATGTCAGCGCCTTGCACACGTCGACGACGTCGAGCATTCCCAGCAGATCCGCCGACGCGATGCGGGCCAGTTCGCGCCGACGCAGAGTCCTTGCCGCCGCGATCGCGCGCACCGGGTCGCCATGACGTCCCGCCGACGCGATCAACGCCCGCGCCAACCCGTCGGGTTCGACCTCGAGCAGCTTCGGCCCAGTAGGTCCGTCCGCATACTGCTGGATCACCTCGGGCGCCCGCATCAGAAGATCCGGCACATACGCCGACGTTCCGAGCACGCGCATCAGCCGCTTGGCCACCGCGCCCTCGTCGCGGAGCGTGGACAGATACCACCGATGATCGGAGAGCTCTTCGCTGATCCGGCGGTACGACAGCAGCCCCGCATCGGGATCAGGCGTATCCGACAGCCAGTCCAGCAGCGTCGGCAGCAGCACCTGTTGCACCCGCCCGCGTCGACCCGTCGCCCCGGTCAGCGCCGCGAGGTGCGTCAAGGCGCTCTGCGGACTCTCGTATCCCAGTGCGGCGAGCTGACGTTCGGCCGCGCCAGGGGTCAGCATCGCCGGCTGCCCGACGCCTTCAAGCAGCGGCTGATAGAAGAGCTTGACGTGCAGCCGCGACACCCGGTGGCTCTGCCGTTTGAGCTCCTCGCGCAGCACCCCGAGGGAGTCGTGCTGGCCGTCCGGCCTCATATGCGCCGCGCGTGCCAACCAGCGCATCGACTCATCGTCGTCTTCGTCGGGAAGCATGTGCGTGCGCTTGAGCCGCTGAAGCTGCAGCCGATGCTCGAGCAGACGCAGGAACTCGTATGAAGCGGTGAGGTTGGCCGCATCGTCTCGGCCGATATATCCGCCTGCCCCCAGTGCCGCCAGCGCATCGAGCGTCGAGGCCACATGCAGCGACTCGTCGTTTCGGCCGTGCACCAGCTGCAACAGCTGGACCGCGAACTCGACGTCGCGCAGCCCGCCGGTGCCGAGCTTGAGCTCGCGCGTCCTTTCCCCGGCCGGCACCAGCGCCTCGACGCGGCGACGCATCGCCTGCACTTCGGGCACGAAGTCCTCGCGCTCGCACGCCGTCCACACCATCGGCATCAGCGCAGCGATGTACTCCCCGCCGAGCGCTCCATCCCCGGCTGCGGGTCGCGCCTTCATCAATGCCTGGAACTCCCAGGTCTTGGCCCAGCGCTGGTAATAGGCCACGTGCGATTCGAGCGTCCGGACCAGCTGGCCCCGCTTGCCTTCCGGCCGCAGCGCCGCGTCCACCTCGAAGAACGCTTCCGACGCGAACCGCATCATCTCGCCGGCCACCCGGGTTGTGGTGGAGTCGGCCTCTTCGGCGACGAAGATGACGTCGACGTCGCTGACATAGTTCAGCTCGCGGGCACCGCACTTGCCCATCGCGATCACCGCAAGCCGCGGCTCCTCGGCGTCCTGGCCGCACACCGACCGCGTCGCCACCTTCAGCGCGGACGCCAACGCGGCGTCGGCAAGATCGGACAGATGCTCGCCGACAACCGCGAAGGGCAGCACCGGCTCGTTCTCCACCACCGGCGCGAGGTCCAGTCCGGCGAGCACCAGCAGCCGGTCGCGGTACAGCGTCCGCAGTACCGGCAGCGCATCGTTTGTGTCACTTGTCGATTCGGCGGCCTCGACGAACATCGCACGCAGTTCGTCCGCCGACGGCAGCGTCACCCCGCCGGCCAGCAAGTGCCAGGACGGCGGGTGTGCGACAAGGTGGTCGCCCAGCGCCAGCGACGAGCCGAGCACGCCGAACAGCCGACCGCGTAAGGCCTTGTCCTTGAGCAGCGCCTGGTTCAGTTCGCCCCAGTCGTCGCCCGCCGCCTCAGCCAGCCGCACCATGGTCCGCAGTGCGACGTCGGCGTCTGGGGCCCGCGACAGCGACCACAACAGTTCGATTTGGGCTTCGGTGTTCCAGCCGAGTTGTTCCAGGTCGGCGGCCGCCGACGGGTCGACCAGCCCTAACCGGCCAACGCTGGGCAGCTTCGATCGCTGCGTCGCAGGTTTGGCCACACTTAGAAGCTATCGCAGCCCGTCTCACAGGCCCCGATAGTGGCCCGCTAGAGCGACAGGTACGTCTTCAGCTCGAACGGCGTGACGTGGCTGCGGTAGTTCTCCCACTCGGTCCGCTTGTTGCGAAGGAAGAAGTCGAACACGTGCTCCCCCAACGCTTCCGCCACGAGCTCGGAGCCCTCCATCTGCTCCAGCGCCGCGCCGAGGCTGCCTGGCAGCTCGCGGTAGCCCATCGCGCGACGCTCCTCGGGCGTCAGGCTCCAGACGTTGTCCTCGGCCTGAGGTCCGAGTACGTAGCCCTTCTCCACGCCGCGAAGGCCCGCCGCCAGCAGCACGGCGAACGTCAGGTACGGGTTGCACGCCGAGTCCGGGCTTCGCACCTCGACGCGGCGCGACGACGCCTTGCGAGGCGTGTACATCGGAACCCGGACCAACGCTGACCTGTTCGCGAAGCCCCACGACGCGGCCGTCGGCGCCTCGCCGCCGTGCACAAGGCGCTTGTAGGAGTTCACCCACTGATTGGTCACCGCACTGATCTCGGTGGCGTGCTCCAAAATGCCTGCGATGAAAGACTTCGCGGTGTCGGACAGCTGCAGCGGATCATCCGCGCTGTAGAACGCGTTCGTCTCGCCCTCGAACAAGCTCATATGGGTATGCATCGCCGAGCCCGGATGTTCAGCGAACGGCTTGGGCATGAACGAAGCCCTGACGCCGTCGCCCAGCGCAACCTCCTTGATCACGTACCGGAACGTCATCACGTTGTCGGCCATCGAAAGGGCGTCCGCATACCGCAGGTCGATCTCCTGCTGACCGGGCGCGCCCTCGTGGTGGCTGAACTCCACCGAGATGCCCATCGACTCCAGCGCGTCGATGGCATGCCGCCGGAAGTTCGGCGCCGAATCGTGCACGGCCTGGTCGAAATAGCCGCCGTTGTCGGCGGGCACCGGCTCGGAGCCGTCGTCGGCCCCCGGTTTCAGCAGGAAGAACTCGATCTCCGGGTGGACGTAGCAGGAGAAACCCAGGTCACTGGCCTTGGCCAACTGGCGCCGCAGCACGTGCCGCGAGTCGGCCCACGACGGTGAACCGTCGGGCATGGTGATATCGCAGAACATCCGCGCCGAGTGGTGTTTGCCCCCGCTCGTGGTCCACGGCAACACCTGGAAAGTGGACGGATCCGGCCTGGCGACGGTGTCGGACTCCGAGACCCGGGCAAAGCCCTCGATCGACGAACCGTCGAAGCCAATGCCCTCCTCGAAGGCTCCCTCGAGCTCGGCGGGCGCGATCGCGACGGACTTGAGGAATCCGAGCACATCGGTGAACCACAACCGGACGAATCGGATGTCCCGTTCTTCCAGCGTGCGCAGCACAAATTCCTTTTGCCGATCCATAACCGCAGCGTAGGTACCGGCTGTTAAATCTGTGTTACAGGACCTATGCGACCTGGCACCGACTAACAGCGCAGCCCGACGGGCGGCTGGACGCCGTTGACGAGGAAAGCGACGACCGCGGTGTCGACGCAGGCATCGCCGTTGAACACCACGGTGTGCTGAGTGCCGTCGAACGTGATCAGACCGGCGCCCATCTGCCGCGCCAAGTCGACCCCGGCCTGGTACGGCGTTGCGGGGTCGTGGGTGGTGGATACGACGACGACCTTGCCCTCTCCGGGTGAGACGGCCGAGTGCGGCGTCGTCGACGCCTTCACGGGCCACATCGCACAAACATCACGCGGAGCGAAACCGGTGAAGGAGCCGTAGCTCAGGAACGGCGCAGCCTGCCTGCTTCGCTGGTCGGCGTCGACCCACACGGCCGGATCGGCCGGGAACTGCGAGTTGACGCAGCGGATGCCGTAGAACGCGTCCTGCGAGTTCTGGTAGTGGCCGGACGGGCTTCGCTTCAGGTATTCGTCGGCGAGCAGAAGCAGGTCGCCTGGATCGGTTCTGCGCTGCAGCCCGAGAAGCCCACTGGTGAGGAACTTCCAGTACTGCTTCGAGTAGAGCGCGTTGACGCTGCCGGTGATCGCGTCCTGATAGCTCAGGCCGCGCGGGTCGGAGGTTCTGGCGGGCTGCCCGACCAGCGGGTCGATCAGCTGGTGATAGCGGTTGACGAACTGGGTCGGATCCGTGCCGAGTGGGCACCCTGCCGATTGCGCGCAGTCGGCGGCGTAGTCCTCGAATGCCGTTTGGAACCCGGCCATTTGGCGCAGGTTCTCCTCGATCGGGTCCAGGCTCGGATCGATGGCGCCGTCGAGGACCATGGCGCGGATCCGGTCGGGAAACGCCTCGGCGTACGCCGCACCGATTTCGGTGCCGTACGAGAACCCGAGGTAGTTGATCTGGTTCTCGCCGAGCGCGGCGCGCACCACGTCCATGTCCCGGGCGGTCGGCACCGTCCCGACATTCGCCAGGAACTCCGCGCCGACCCGGTCGACGCACTTCTGCGCGAAGTCTCGGTTGATGGCCTCGATGTGAGCGACGCCTGCCTGGCTGTAGTCGGCGTTGGGTTCCCGACGGTAGGCGTCGAATTCGGCATCAGTGCGGCAACGCAATTCGGGTGTGGAATGCCCGACCCCTCGCGGGTCGAAGCCGACAAGGTCGAACCTGCGACCGATCTCCGTGCCTGCGAGTCCGGCGCCCATGCCGGCGACGGTGTCGACCGCCGACGCGCCGGGGCCGCCGGGATTCACCATCAACACACCGATCCGGTCACCGCTTGCCGGTATTCGGATGACTGCCAGTTGCGCTTGTGCGCCTTCGGGATTGGCGTAGTCGACGGGTACAGACACCGTGCCGCACTGCGCTGTCGGAATGTTGCTCGTATCGCCGACGACCTGATCGCAGCCTGCCCAGACCGGCGCCTGCCCATAGGTCTGCGTCGCCGACCCTTCCGGCGTCGCCGACGCGGGCGGACATCCGACCGCTGCAGCCAACACGCATGCCAGCAGCGTCGCCCCACTCCGCCCCGCCCGCCGCATGGCAGTCATCGTCGCACGCCCGTCATGGGTGCGGCGAAGGCGCTACCGGACGGTTACCGTTGCGAGACCTCGGCGTGCTCAGGAGTCGAGATTCGTTGATCAGCAACGGGTGTCCGGCGGCGGAACCTTCACATCGATCAGATAGGTCGCGACGATGTCGTCGACGCACGCGTTGCCCTGGAATGCGACGGTGTGCTGCGTTCCGTCGAAAGTCAGTAGCGTGCCGCCGAGTTGCTTGGCCAGGTCCACGCCGGCCTGGTAGGGCGTTGCCGGGTCGTTCGTCGTGGAGATCACCAGTGTCGGTGGCAGACCCTTGACGGAGATCTCGTGCGGCTCCGTCGTTGGCGGCACCGGCCAGAACGAGCAGGTGTCCTTCGGCGCCAATCCGGTGAACTCGCCGTAGTTCATGAACGGCGCCAACTCGCGGGACCGGCGGTCCTTCTCGACGAGCTTGGCGTTGTCGGTGATCGCAGGCGAGTCGACACAGTTCACGGCGACGCGCACGTCGGTCGCGTTGTCGTAGTGCCCGGTGGTGAGGTCGCGGTGCATGTACAGGTCTGACAGCCGCAGCAGCATGTCGCCGCGACCCTCCTTGAGCTCTCTGAGACCGTCGGTGAGGCGCGGCCAGATGCTGGGCGAGTACAGCGGCAGGATGGTGCCGACGAGCGCGTCGCTGTAGGCGAGCCCGCGCGGGTCCTGCGTCTTGGCGGGCTGATCCACCAGCGGTTCGACCATGCTCTTGTAGATATCGGTCGCTTTGGCGGGGTCGGTGCCGAGCGGACAGCTCGGGTCCTTCGCGCAGTCGGCCGCGTAGTCATCGAATGCCTTCTGGAACGCCGCCGTCTGTCGCAGGTCCTCCTCGATCGGATCGGCGTTGGGGTCGATCGCACCGTCGAGCACCAATGCGCGCACGTTCTGCGGGAACTCTTCTGCGTATGCGCCACCGATCCTGGTGCCGTACGAGAAGCCGAGATACGTCAGCTTGTCGTCGCCGAGCGCCTTGCGGATCAGGTCGAGGTCCTTCACGACGCTGGCGGTGCCGACGTTGGCAAGGAATTCCTTGCCCGACTTGTCGAGGCAGCGCTGCACGAACGCCTCGGTCTCGCTGTTGATGTGCGCGATACCCTCTGGCGTGTAGTCGACCTGCGGATCGGCACGCAGCCGGTCGTTGTCCTCGTCGGAGTTGCACCACACCGCAGGGGTGGATTCGGCCACTCCGCGGGGGTCGAAGCCGACCAGGTCGAAGCGTTCGCGCACGGATGTCGGCATCGTGCCGACCAGGCTGGCGGCCGATTCGACACCGGATTCGCCGGGACCGCCGGGGTTGATCACCAGCGAGCCGATCTTGTCGCCGGTGGCCTTGAACCGGATCATCGCCAGTTGGGCAACATCACCGTCCGGCTTGCTGTAGTCCACCGGCACGGAGAGCTTGCCGCATTCGGCCTCAGGCGGAATGGGCACCAGCGGGTTGGTCTCCTTGCAAGCCCCCCACTGAATCGGCGATCCCGGCGGCGGCACCGCGGCAACGGCGTTACCGTCGACCACCTTGCTGCAACCCGCCACCAGCAACACAACCAGTGACGTCGCAAGGATCGCCTTGTTGAGCCTCATGGCACCACATGCTGCCATGAACTCGCATCGCTCCTGGCAGACCGCTACTCCGGCGGGTCTAGCCTGCGCTTTCCACCAACTCGTCGAGGGCCACCTCGAAGTCGTCGGCGAGCTCCCACAGATCGGGCAAAAGCTCGGGGCAGGAGACGATGCCTACGTCCAGCTTCCCGTTCAGCGACATCACAGTGATGTTGAGGCCCGACCCGTGAAATATCGGCCCGAGCGGGTACATCGCCTTGACCTCGGAGCCGAGGAAATACAGCGGCACCTGCGGGCCCGGCACGTTGGAGACGACGAGGTTGTGCACCGGGCGCGCCCCGCTCAGCCCGGTCCTGGCATACAGCCGCATGGCGACCCCGAACACGGCGGGCGCGGCGAACTGCGACCAGTCCTGCAGCAGGGTTGCTCCGATCGCCGAGCTATGTTGCTTGGCAACAGAATTCGCGTCCGCAATCGCCTTCAACCGCTCGGCAGGCGAATCGATGTGGGTCTCCAGGCTGGAGAACATCCCCGACACCTGGTTGCGGCCGGGCCGGTCGGACTTGTCGTGAACAGACACCGGAACCATCGCGACCAGCGTCGAATCCGGAAGCTCGCCGCGGTCTTCCAGGAACTTCCGCAGCGTGCTGGACACCAGCGCCATCACCACGTCGTTGACCTTGACACCGAAGTGGTTCTTCACCTTCTTGATGCTCTCGAGGTCCAGCTGCGCGTAGGCGATGTTGCGGTGGCCCGTCACGTTGGCGTTGAACGCAGTCTTCGGCGCCACGAAGGGCGCCTTCATCGCCTGCCCGCCGCGCGCCCGCTTGACGGTGTCGACGACGGTGTTGATCGTCGTCGGCAGGACGTTGGCGAGCTTCAGTGGCCGGGTCGCGAACTTGACCGCACCGCTGAGCGCGATCTCCAACTCGCTCGCACCGCCGACGCCGTCGACCGGATCGGGTGCGGGCGCATCGGGTTCGGTACTGCACAGCTGCGACATCAGGTTGGCGCCCGTCACGCCGTCCACGCCCGCGTGATGCACCTTGGTCATCACCGCCAGCCGACCGCCTGCGTGCGCATCTGTACCTGCGATGTTCTCGATGACCCACATCTCCCACAGCGGCCTGCTGCGGTCCAACGGCAGCGACGCGATGTGCCCGCAGATCTCCGCCAACTCTTGGCGCCCGCCCGGCGAAGGCAGGCCGATGCGATGCAGATGCCGGTCGACGTCGAAGTCCGGGTCGTCGACCCATACCGGGTGATCGGGGTTGAACCGGCTGTCGGCGAGTTTCTCGCGGAATTGGGGCATCGCCTTGATGCGCAGCGCCAGTTCGTCGCGCATCCGGTCGAATGTGTAGCCCCCCGGCATCGTCGAGGTGTCCAGCTCGAGAATCGAGCACACATGCAACGGCTGTGCTGCGGTTTCGAGATAAAGGAAGCTGGCGTCGAGTCCGCTGAGCCGTTGCATGGGCCGATCGTAGTGTGAGGAAATCCACTTAACCGTGAGTTCATCTTCTTGCCAGGTAGTGGCACACTTGGGGGGTCAGACGAACCCGGGGACCCGCAATCGGGCCTCGAGGATCGACCGAACAGACACAAGGGACAATGATGTCTGAGCAAACTGTTTACGGTGCTGCCGATACAAAGCCGCGGACGAAGGTCCGCACCCACCATTTGCACCAGTGGAAGTCAGAGGGCCACAAGTGGGCCATGCTGACCGCTTACGACTACTCCACCGCCCGCGTTTTCGATGACGCGTGCATTCCGGTGCTTCTCGTCGGTGACTCCGCCGCCAACGTGGTGTACGGCTACGACACCACGGTTCCGGTGACCGTCGACGAACTGATCCCGCTGGTTCGCGGCGTAGTGCGCGGCGCGCCCCATGCACTGGTGGTCGCCGACTTGCCGTTCGGCAGCTACGAGGCCGGGCCGCAGCAGGCGCTGGAGACCGCTACCCGCTTCCTCAAAGAGACCGGTGCACATGCGGTCAAGCTGGAGGGCGGCGAACGGGTGGCCGACCAGGTAGCCACGCTGACGCAGGCCGGCATTCCGGTGATCGCCCACATCGGCTTCACGCCGCAGAGCGTCAACGGTCTCGGCGGCTTCCGAGTCCAAGGCCGCGGCGATGCGGCCGAGCAAACCATCCACGACGCGATCGCCGTCCAAGAGGCCGGTGCCGTCGCCGTCGTGCTGGAAATGGTGCCCGCGGAACTGGCCACTCAGATCACCGGCAAGCTGACGATCCCGACCATCGGCATCGGCGCGGGGCCGAACTGTGATGCCCAGGTACTGGTTTGGCAGGACATGGCAGGCATGACGAGCGGCAAGACCGCCAAGTTCGTCAAGCGTTTCGGCGACGTCGGCTCGGAGTTGCGCGGCGCAGCAACGCAATACGCCGACGAGGTGGCCAGCGGGGTGTTCCCCGCCGAGGAGCACAGCTTCTAGCTGAACTCGGGCCTGCGCTTTGCCATGAACGCGTCGACCCCTTCGCGCCCCTCCGCGGATTCGGCGCGTCCGGCGATGATGCGGCTTTCGAACTCCATCTGCTCCTCGAGGCCGCTGGAGAAGGTGGACAGCATCAGCGCCTTGACCGCGCCATTGGACCCGCTTGCGGTGGAGGCCATTTGGGTGGCGAGCTGATCGGTGCGCGCGGCTAGCTCGTCGTCGGGCACCACCTCAGTGACCAGCCCCCACTGCGCGGCCTCTTCGGCGGACAGGGTCCGATTGGTCAGCATCAGCTCCTTGGTCTTGGTGATGCCGATGAGCCGGGGCAGGAAATACGACGAGCTGCCGTCGGGGCTGAGCCCGACCCTGGTGTAGGCCATCGTGAACGACGCCGACTCGGCCGCCAGCACCAGGTCGCCGGTGACGGCGATGGAGAAGCCCGCGCCAGCGGCCGTCCCGTTGACTGCGGTGATCAGCACCGCGTCCATCCGGGCGAACGTCGAGGTCGCGCGGTGCAGGCTATCGGCGACGCCCTTGATGTGCCGGCCACGACTGGGTGCCGTCGCGAAAGACTTGAGATCGCCTCCAGCACTGAAGAACTTGCCAGACCCGGTCAGCACCACGACCTTCGTCGCCGGGGTGTCACAGAGAGCTGCGGCGTCGGCCAGCTCACGAGTCATCGTGTCGTTCATCCCGTTTGCGGCCTCGGGCCGGTTGAAGGTGATACGCGCGATCGGGCCGGACTGCTCGAGCGTGATGGTCTGGAATTCGGTCACCCCTGGAACTTTAGCGGGGCTGTTTACCTGCATATGGCACGCTGAACAGTCCAGCGCACACAACGAGGGTGGAGATGGCAGGCGGCAAGCCGAAGACGTCCCGGCACACCGAGGTCGAGCGAAAGTTCGATGTCGTCGACTCGACGCTTTCGCCGTCGTTCGAGGGGCTATCGGCCGTCGCCCGGGTGGAACGGTCGCCCTCTGCGCACCTCGAGGCCGTCTACTTCGACACGCCCGACCACGACCTGGCCGCGCACCGCATCACGCTGCGCAGGCGCACCGGCGGATCTGACGCCGGTTGGCACCTCAAATTGCCCGCAGGGCCCGATACCCGAACCGAGGTCCGCTCCCCCCTGGATGACGGGGTCGGCGGCGTCGTGCCGGACGGCCTCAAAGACATCGTGCTGGCCATCGTCCGCGATCGCCCGCTCGGACCGGTGGCGCAGATTTCCACCGAGCGCACCATCGACGTCCTCTATGACCCCTCAGGCTCCCCGATCGCCGAGTTCAGCGACGACAAGGTGATCGCGTCGGCAGGTGAGGGCGACCAGCAGCAGTGGCGCGAGTGGGAGCTGGAACTCGCCGAGGGCGCATCGCGCGATCTGTTGGACAGGTTGGCCAACCGCCTGCTCGATGCGGGCGCGGCGCCCGCCGGCCACGGGTCCAAGCTGGCTCGGGTGCTCGCGAGCGCCACGGCCGACGAGGCGAAGCCCAAGCCGAAAGCCGATCCGATCCACAAGGCAGTCGCCGAGCACGTGCGCGAGTTGGTCGAGTGGGACCGCGCGGTTCGGGCCGATGTCTACGACTCCGTGCACCAGATGAGGGTGACGACCCGGAAGATCCGCAGCCTGCTTCAGTCCGCAGAGGGCGCGTTCGGGATCTCCGACGACGCGTGGGTTCTCGACGACCTGCGCCAGCTTGCCGCGGTGCTCGGCGTGGCGCGCGACGCCGAGGTGCTGGCGCAGAGGTACGAGAAAGCGCTCGATGAGCTACCCGAGGAGCTGGTCCGCGGCCCCATCCGGAGACGCCTGGTGGACGGCGCCAAACGGCGCTACCGGTCGGGTCTGCGGCGGTCGTTGACCGCGATGCGGTCGGACCGCTATTTTCGCCTGCTCGACGCGCTCGACGGGCTGGTCGCGGCGGAGCCGCCGCCCACCGCCGCAGATGATGAACCCGTGACGACCACCATCGATTCGGCCTACAAGCGCGTTCGCAAGGCCGCCAAGCGTGCGTCCGATGCCGCCAGTGAGGACCGCGACGAATCGTTGCACCGAATCCGTAAGGCCGCCAAGCGGCTTCGGTATACGGCGGCCGCGACGGGCGCTGACAAGGTGTCCGATCGCGCCAAGAGCATTCAGAGCCTGTTGGGCGATCACCAGGACAGCGTGGTGAGTCGCACTCACCTGAGCCAGCAGGCCGATGCCGCTCACGGCGCAGGCGAGGACACGTTCACCTACGGCCTGCTGTACGCGCAGGAGGACGATTTGGCGATCGACGCGCGCCGGCAACTCGACAGCGCGCTCAAGAAGCTTGCCAAGTCGGTGCGCCAAGCCCATTAGTCGGGGCGAACGAGTTGGCCTGTAAGCCGGATCCTGTCCCTCGCCGTCGCGGATAACCCACGGCGGCGAGGCGGCGACCATCCATCTGGGCACACCGTCGCCGGGTGCCTCGAGCGGCCTACCCGCAGGCTCGGGCGAGCAACCCTCGAGCGCCTGCGCGCCGCACCAGGTGCGGCCTCTTGGCCTTGCTTCGGGTGGGGTTTGCCTAGCCATCCCGGTCACCCGGGATGCTGGTGCGCTCTTACCGCACCGTTTCACCCTTACCACCAAAGGTGGCGGTCTGTTCTCTGTGGCACTTTCCCGCGACTGCGCGTTTGCGTTGCGAACTGTGTTGGTTGATGAAAAGGGCAGCTCAGAGTGTTGGCTCTGTTGGTGGACGATGGCGGCTGCTGGATACTGCGGACGGACTGCGGACTCGGACTCGCCGTCGGCGTGGCCAAGTCTCGGGAAGGTGGCCCTATCTCAGGGAAGAGAGAGGGCCGCTGGCAGCGCGAGGCATGAAAACCCCTCAGGGGGCCACCGCCCACCCCGCTCGAATGTTGCGGACAACATCATCGGCGAGAGGGGAGGTTGTAGATACCGCTGGTGCATTCGCCTGTGGCGTGTTCAGTTACGCAGGACGCGCTGCCTATACAGAACGCTGGCGTTGAAATAGGTCAGGTAGACAGCGGTGACCGCCAAGGCGATCGACGAGTACGAGAATCAAGCAGCGCTAGACCCAGTCCTGCTTCGATGCTGCCGTTGATCAGAACGTGGGCACGGATGTTGTCCTTGAACGCCATTCGATTCACCGGTTCGAACGCTTGTGGGAGCAGAAGGTGCGCGACTCCCGACGCCGCGAGCGCCAATCCTCCAGCGAATGACCATCGTTCGGACCGTGTACGCCTAGATGTCACGGGGCAGACCTGTCGAGAACGAGGGGTAGGTGAGTGGGGCTGCGCAGGGAGCTGTTGGTGGACCATGTGGTGGGGCCGGTCATGGAGATTCGTGCGACGCGGTCCACCAGTTCACGGAGGACGGCTTGTGCCTCCATGCGTGCCAGGGGTGCTCCCAGGCATAGGTGCGGACCGTAGCCAAAGGCGACGTGGGCACGCGGGTTCCGGTAGGCGAGGAAGGTGTTGGGGTCGTCGAAGGCCAGTGGATCGCGGTTGGCCGCTCCGAATGACATCAGTACACGTGAACCGACGGAATGGTGACTTCGCCTACTTGGTAGTCGGTACGGGTGTAGCGGTAGAGGTTTTGGATGGGGCTGGTGTAGCGGAGATGTTCTTCGATGGCCTGCGGTATGAGGTCGGGGTTGGCGCGGATCATGTCGTATGGTAGGGGTGGTGGGCGTAGGTGTGAAGCATCCGCCAGCAGGTGGTGGTGGTCTCATGCGGCGATCAGCAGCAGGATGGCGATGTAGAACAGCTGGTTGTCAGTCAGTGCGCGTCGGTGTTGTGCGCCAGCAGACGGCAAGGACGGTAGGAATTGAGATGCCATCTGCGAGATGCTCAAGAAATAGCGGCGCAGCGCCATGCAGCCGCATGATCGTGCCGAGTGAACACCTTCACGTTGGGGTGAAGTTGATCAGCTGGGTGCAGTAGTTGAACAGCGACGGAAATAGGCGATGTCGGTATCGGGGACGGATGATAGCGGCGATCACCGCAGCGGCAAGGGGACGTCAACTGTTGCACGGCGTCACGCTGCTAGCTGCGGTATGTCACAGACGAGTTAGGCAGCAAGCTGTAGATGATGTTGCGATAGGTGTGCAGTGCACTTTGGTGAACGCTGGCTGTACTTGTTGCGGAGGCGGCTGTGCTGCTAGTAGTCGGTAACTACAACGAGATAGGCGACATCTGTACTAGGGTCACTCCGAGGCTGCTGGTCACTGGTTGTGTAGCGTAGCGCAGCGCGGACATCGTAGAGTTGTGAAGAATACACGTTGAGCGCGGGGGTTGTAGTGGACACGTCCAAGGTGCAGGGCGTCGTACGCAGCGTGCGGTAGCGCTGCGACGGTAGGATCTAACGGGTCATAGTCGGTGTTGACCGCACCGTGCAACCTCGTATGCACGCTGATGTGTACGGATCGCCGCTGAGACATTCAATCGCGTCGCTGCAACAGCGGCGACAACATCGCTGTGGCCGTAGCAGCCAAGCTCAAAGTAAACGCACCTTCCTAGAGCCATCTCAGAGTGGGTGCGGGCCGCGGAGCGGAACGCTCGCTACGAAGATGAAATGCAGCACAGGACTGACGAGATCTCCCGCGCTACAGAAGCTACGCGCAGAGTGAGATCAGCATATGTTCTCGGTGAGAGAAGGAGTGTATACGCTGCACGGAAGGTGAAGAGTGGCAAGGAAGGAGGGTGGAGTGGAGTAGCGCGGTGGCGCAATGGTGTGGGGGCGGAGCGTCACGCGATGGGTCGAGGCGTGACGAGCGCTCGCTGCGCAGTGAAGCTCGCGCGAACATCGCGTGCGGCGGCAAAGCGCGATCCGAACGTTCCGTCTCTGAACGACCGCTCAGTACGCAGGCGTGGGATGAGGGAAGAGCGCGCGCACGCACGTGTGCCGACGCGCGAGCGAACGCTCGGAAAAGACAGGGCGACGCAGACGACGGCGGATGTACGCCACGCTCGTGGCAGAGCGAAGAGATGAGGGCGCAGCGACCCAGCGCGCAGTGGCTACGCGTACCCGCTGTGGTACTGGCGCAAAGACAACAGACGAGACGAACCGTGAAACGGTCGCGCGCTCGGTGACACTGGGAACGCAAAAACTGCCTAGCGCGGTCAGCCGAGAACTGCAACTCTGTGCGCGAGGGCGCGGTACACCGTCGCCTGCTGACGTAAAGGTGGCAGCACGTGCTAGCGCCACCGCTGGAGCCGCTGGGCAAGAGCACCGACCGCAGCGACGGGGCGAGATGGACTGCCGCGTGCCGCGTGCGACCGCGATGCGTGCGCCGTCGCCAGTCCGTGGCAACGAGACGCGGCGCAGTGGTGACGCGGGCGGGCGGCGAGGGGAAGAAGGGGGAGAGGGAAGAGAGGCGAGCGGGGGCAGCGGCGCCGGAGACACGAGAGGAGAGCAGCGAGGGGAGGAGCAGGCGAGGGCGCGCGGCGGCCTCTGGCGGCGTCCGGCCGAGACTGAGGGCTGGTGTCGCGCTGGCGGGGAAGCCGATCACCCGGCAGACGTCGGACACAGTGGCGTCCGGCGGTGAAGAAAGCGGGGGTGCCGACGGGACCGGGTTCCACGCGCTGTCGGCACACACGCGAGCTGCTGACCGCCACGGGGAGAGCGTGAAGACGGTTCAGGCGCGCCTCGGGCAAGCGAGAGCGGTGGAGACCTGGACACGTACGGCACCTGTGGCCCGACTCCGACGACCGGACGCGAGACGCGATAGACTCGGTGCTCGGGTCTACTGCGGACGCGCTGCGGACGGGGGCAGCGCCCGACGAGCTGCACGTGCAGTTCAGACGGCGTAGGGGCGAACGAGCTGGCCTGTAAGCCGGATCCTGTCCCTCGCCGTAGCGGATAACCCACGGCGGCGAGGCGGCGACCATCCATCTGGGCACACCGTCGCCGGGTACCTCGAGCGGCCTACCCGCAGGCTCGGGCGAGCAACCCTCGAGCGCCTGCGCAGCCGCACCAGGTGCGGCCTTCTTGGCCTTGCTTCGGGTGGGGTTTGCCTAGCCATCCCGGTCACCCGGGATGCTGGTGCGCTCTTACCGCACCGTTTCACCCTTACCAAAAGGTGGCGGTCTGTTCTCTGTGGCACTTTCCCGCGAGTCACCTCGGATTGCCGTTAGCAATCACCCTGCTCTGTGAAGTCCGGACTTTCCTCGAACGGCCCTAGAGCCGTCCGCGGCCGCCCGGCCAACTCGTTCGCCCGTACATAATATTCTCCATGGCGCAGGTACCTCCGGCCCGCTATCTGCAACGGGCCAAGGATCTGGTCGATTCGCGCTACAGCGATCCGATCACCGTCGAAGATCTGGCGACCGCTGCGGGTCTGTCGCGGGCCCATTTCAGCCGGATGTTCACGCGCACGTTCGGCGAGTCGCCGCGGGCCTACCTGCAAACCCGGCGACTTGAGCGGGCCGCCTCCCTGCTCCGATACACCGACCGCTCGGTCGCCGATATCTGTGTGATGGTCGGCCTGCAGAGCGTGGGGTCGTTCACGACGAGCTTCACCCGCGTCTACGGCGTGCCGCCCGCCGCGTACCGGGCCAACATGCCCCCGGCGGTGATGTCTGCTCGGGTGCCCAGTTGCGTGCTCGCGCGCGACACCCGGCCGCTGCCCGACAGTCGCGTGAAGACAGCACACGGGGAGAAGACGGGACCCGACGGCCGCCCGTAGCGTCGATTCCATGATGAGAATCGCAAGCGCCCACCTGTGGGTCCATGATCAAGAAGTCGCATTGAAGTTCTGGACCGAGAAGGTCGGCATGGAAGTGCGTGAGGATGTCTCGTTCCCCGAGGAGATGGGCAGCTTCCGCTGGCTGACTGTCGGGCCGCCAGGACAGGACGATGTCACCGTGGTGTTGATGGCGGTTCCAGGCGAACCACTGATGGACGAGGGCACTCGCAAGCAAGTGCTCGACCTCACTGCCAAGGGATTCGCGGGAACGGTGTTTCTGATCACCGACGACATCGAGAAGTCCTATCGGGAGATGACCGAACGGGGCGTCGAGTTCAACGAGCCGCCCAACCAGATGCCGTACGGCATCGACTCCGGCTTTCGCGATCCGTCGGGAAACAGTGTCCGACTGACCCAACTCGCACACGGCTGGCCCAATACTTAGGCGGTGCGAACCTCCACTGCCGCGTTAGGGTCAGCGGCCTTCTTCGTCGTCGCGCCCGGAACCTTTGTCGGGCTGGGCCCGTGGTTGATCACCCATTGGGAGATCCCCGGGTCCAGCCCGCCTCTTCGCGTCGTGCTGGGTGTCGTCTTCATCGTGCCGGTCTCATCCCGCCGGTGCACGCGTTCGTTCAGTTCGCAAGGGCCGGTGGAACACCCATGCCTCTGGCGCCGACCGAACGTCTTGTCGTCACTGGCTTCAACCGATTCGTGCGCAACCCGATGTACGTCGGCCTGCTCACCGCAATTCTCGGCCAGGCATTGCTTTTCGACAGCATCGCGCTTCTCCTCTACGCGGTGATCGGATGGGTCGTCACGGCATCATTCGTGCGCTGGTACGAAGAACCGACTCTCGTCGACACTTACGGCGAACAGTACGAGGAGTACCGCCGCAACGTGCCGGCGTGGACGCCGCGGCTAACACCGTGGATATCGCCCTAGAAGGGTGGGGTGTCGCATTGGTTGAGGTCGCGTTCGGCTTGGATGGCTGCGGCGAGATCGGCGGCGCGGCTGCGCTTTCGGCGGGGCATCATCAGCCCGCGCGAGAGCGCGTCGGGTGGTTTCGTTTGAGGCGGGGGTAGTTCGGCGGTGGTGACGTTCCAGGTGGGGAATAACAGTCGGCTGCCGGGCTGGGTGGTGTAGGTGTTGCCGCTGGGGGCGGTCCAGATGAGGGTGCCGTCGGGAAGCTGCTTGTCGGCCCAGCCGCCGATGCCGGTCCAAAACGTCTTCATCAAATGGTGCTTGCGGCACTTGCAGCTCAGGTTCGACGGATGCGTCGGTCCCCACGGCCATGGCAATACATGGTCGAGGTCGCAGCGGTCCGCCGCGACGTCGCAGCCGGGGAAACGACAGAACAGGTCACGCATCCGCACGAACTCCGCCAGTTCGGCGCTGGG
Source organism: uncultured Actinomycetota bacterium (assembly GCA_963756865.1). Lineage (GTDB taxonomy): Bacteria > Actinomycetota > Actinomycetes > Mycobacteriales > Mycobacteriaceae > Mycobacterium. Next base: position 47,451 of record CAVWPQ010000039.1, read on the forward strand.
CCGATAGCGCGGCTCGGGCTCGGCGCTGGGCGGGTAGATCGGCGTGATTGTGGCCCCGTTGCGGATCGCTTCGGCCAGCAGGGCGTTGGGTAGCACGCCGCGTCCCAGCAGCAGCGCCGGCGCGGCGGGTCGCTGCTTGGCCATAGTGGCAGGTTCGTCGGCGCCGGCTGGCTGTTCAGTGGCGCCCGAGTCGGCGGTTTGGGTGGCGTCGTCGATGGCGGTTTGGTCGGCGATCACCCGGATCGCCACATGGGACTTCGGTTTTGCACCGGCTGTGGGGCAGTGTGGTGATCCGCACCGACAGGCCAGGGTGTCGTTGCCGTTGGCGATCGCGCCCGCAGCATCGGAGCGGCGTTCCCCGGGGCTGCGCGGATCACCGTCGCACAGTCCGGCGAGCATCGCAGTGACCCGTTCGCGCCAGACTTCGGCGTCGTGGGCCAGCAGCCGCCCGAACACCGACACCGTCTCGGCCTCGTCGTCACAGGCACCGACGACGAAGTCGCGCCCGCGGCTGGTGTCCTCGGTGCGCCGTCGCGCATCAGGGTCGAAGCGGGCCACCTGCATCTCGACGGCTATACGCAGCTTGACCTCTGAGAGGCGCTCCCAGTTGACGGCCCGGTCGGCGATCGCGGCGTCGATGTCGGCCCACGCCTGCTCGCCCTGCACCAAGCGGGTGCCCCAGGTGATCGCCGACACCAGCCGGCTGCTCAGCGCGCCCTTGCCGTACAAGGCGGCGATCTGGGGCAGGTGTTCGCGCAGTGCTTCGGCGATGCGCATCTGCCCCGAGGCGCGCCGCGGGCCGATCGCCATCGCCGCGGCCACTTCGGCGGCCGCGCAGTCCCACGGGTCGAACGCCCACAACACCCGCTGGTCGTCGTCGTCAATGCGGCGGCGAGTCAACTCCGCGATCGCCGCCAGTCGCCGCGCCCCGGCGATCGCCTCCTGGCGCACCCCGTCCTCGATGGCGGCGACCAACTCCTCGTCGGACACCGCCGCGAAGATCATATCGAACATACGTTCGAATCTACAGCGAGGGGCCGACAGGGGGGGGGGGGGGGGGGTGGGGGGAGTGGGGGGGGAGGAGGAGGGGGGGGAAGAGTGGGTAGAAGGGGGGGGGAGGGGGGGGGGGGGGGGAATGGGGTGAGGGAAGGGGTGGGAGAGCGGGGAAGAGATATGTGTGAGGTAGAGGTGGGGGGGCGTAGGGAGTAGACGCGGAGCCGCGCGGGAGAGTGTGGGGGTATGGCGGGGTGAAGGATCCACACACAAGGCGCCAAGCGCTGCGACGCGCGCGCGGCGCGTGAAGCCGGCCGCGGCGATCCAGCAGATCAAGGACCTCCTGCACCGCACCCGCCGACCTGCGGGAGCCTACCGCCGCGAGACCACCCCCTGACGCCGTGCGGGCTGACCCGGTGCGGCCCACCGCTCATGAAAACCCGGTCACCACAGCGGTGCTGACCGCCTGCAGGACCCTGGCGCACGCTCGAGTTCCTCGAACGCCAAACCGGTGAGCTGACCGCCCAAATCGACACCCTGACCACCGCACTCAATCCCGCCCTGCGCGCCGCCTAAGGGGTGGCCAGGACACCGCTGCACAGCTGCTCATCACAGCGGGCACCAACAGCGCCCGACTGCGTCGAAGAGACGTTAGCCATGCTCGCCGGTGTCGCACCCATCCAGGACTCCTCCGGAAAAACGACCCGCCACCGGCTCAGCAGAGGAGGGGACAGAGCCGCCAACAACGCCCTGCACCGCAACGCCATGGAACGCTGGACACAAGATCCACGCACCAGCGACTAAGACGACAGCCAACTAGCCGCAAGCCGCTCCAAAAAAGACATCCAGCGACAGCTCAAACGAGAGATCGCCAGAGAAATGAACAAACACCTCACCGCGCCATGCCAAATCGACGACTACAACGACCTGCGCCACACAAGACAAACCAGCAACAACACCCACACAGCAGACGCACAACACTACCACGTCCGACCCCACCAAGCACTCGCCGACCGCACCCCAAACAGGCCTACCTCGCACACAACCACCACCAAAAGCAAAAAACAGCGAGGGGCCGACAAATCTCACGGATCGCCCGGCGCCGCCGTCTTCAAGTTATGACAACAAGACACGCGGTAGTCGACGGCCCGCTGGGCGAGCTGACACTGGTAGCCGACGGTGACGCGCTGATCGGCGTCTACTTCCGCCACCACTGGTACCGGCCGTCCATTGAGTCGTTCGGCCCACGCATCGACGTCGAAGATGACGCGGTGCTCGCAGAAACACGGGCACAGCTCGACGAGTACCTGGCAGGCGGCAGAGCGCAGTTCGACGTGCCGACCAACGCACGAGGCGACGACCTTCAGCGCCGGATCTGGGACCGGCTGACTGCCATCCCCTACGGCGAAACCGTCACCTATGGCGAGCTCGCCGGCGAGCTGGCCAACGGAACAACTGCGCAACAGGTCGGTGCCGCGGTCGGGCGCAACCCGCTCTCGATCGTCATCCCGTGTCACCGGGTCGTCGGGAGGGACGGCAAACTGACCGGGTATGCCGGCGGGCTCGAGCGGAAGAAGTTCCTACTCGATCTCGAGGAGCCGGCCGAGGTCAGGGCGGCAAGGCTGTTCTGATGGCTGCGACGACATGGCAGAAACGGGTCGACTCCGCTGACTGGGACGCCGTCACCGCCGAGGCCAATGACCTCGGCGGTGCCCTGCTCCCCCAGCTGATCACCAAGGCCGAGGCGACCCGACTTCGCGGGGTGTATTCCGATGACCAGCTCTTCCGCGCCACGATCGAAATGAGCCGATACCGGTTTGGCGAAGGCGAGTACCGCTACTTCGAACGGCCCTATCCCGAGCCCATCGAGGAGCTCAAGCGGGCACTGTATCCACGGCTTCTGCCGATCGCGCGGGACTGGTGGCACAAGCTGGGCCGCGACGCACCCTGGCCCGACGACTTCGACGAGTGGCTGGCCATGTGCCATGCAGCGGGCCAATCAAGGTCGACCGCGATCCTGCTCAAATACGGGCAGGGTGACTGGAATGCGTTGCACCGGGACCTCTACGGCGATTTGGTGTTTCCGCTGCAGGTCGTGATCAACCTGTCGGAGCCCGGTGTCGACCACACCGGCGGCGAATTCCTACTGCTCGAGCAGCGACCGCGCGCGCAGTCGCGTGGCACCGCGATGCTGCTCCCCCACGGCCACGGGTTCGTCTTCACCACGCGCGACCGGCCGGTGGAATCGGCAAGGGGTTGGTCGGCGGCGCCTGTCCGGCACGGCGTCTCGGCCGTCCGCTCCGGCGAGCGCTTCACTCTCGGCCTGGTATTCCACGATGCCGCATGACGATTCGCGGCACAGTCGGCGGCCACCGTGGGACACGAATCTACGGACGGCTGGATTGCCCGTCGGCACTACGTGCCATCGCCAACGGCGGCTACGTCAAGTACCGGGTCTTCTTCGTCGACGAGTCCGCCGCGATCGCGGCGGGCTACCGGCCGTGCGCGAGATGCATGCAGGCCAAGTACCGCCTATGGAAGGAAAGAACTACCCCCGCCGACGCAGGACCATCACGTTGTCCATCCACGGCACGACATCCCCGTCGGGACGGGTGACGTTTCTTTCGACGTCTTCGACCCGCAAACGGTCGAATTCACCGGGCCGTAGGTTCAGGCCTGCGATCACTTCTTCCGCAGTTGGGAATTCGGGTACGTCGTCGAGCTTCGACGCCCATGGCGGCGCGGAACCGTGGTCGACGATCATGAGCACTCCACCCGGACGCACCGCCTGCGCCGCGTTGCGGAGTATTCGTGGCCGCTCCAACCGCACCCTCGAGTGCAGGAAATGTGACGACACCAGATCGAACGTCCCTTCGGGGAACGTCTCGGACAGATCGTGCTGGACGAACTCGATGCGGTCGGCCACACCTCGGGATTTCGCTTCTGCTGCCGCTCTTCCCAATGCAGTGTCAGAGATGTCGACGGCGACGACGTGCCAGCCTTTCTCGGCCAGCCATATGGCATCGCCGCCTTCACCGCAGCCCAGATCGAGCGCCGTTCCCGGAGTCAGGTCACCGGCCACCTCGGCAAGGCGGAGATTGACCCGTCCGCTCCACACCCGGTCGCGTTCGCCGTAGTGCTGTTCCCAGTGCTCTTTCGTCTCATGCGTTGACATGTGATCTCCATTCCGGGCTTGTCAGCCCATATTCGTCGGAAAGCAGGCTCTGCACCACGGCTGTGGCGGCAAGGGATCCGGCTGCGACGGCAGCCGCGACCTGCGGCATCTGGGCGCTCAAATCGCCCGCCGCGAAAACACCGACCGAGGTGGTGCGCATCAATGCGTCGACATCCACCGGGTCAGCGGCAATCGGCGTCGCGTCGCCCTGATCCGCACCGAGTTCGTCTGCCAACGAGGACCGCTGATGCAGCGTCGTCGCGACAAGAAGACCACGCCGTTGCAGTCGATCGCCGTCACGAAACACGACGGCCGCCAGTTCGCCTTCGTCCGAGATCAATTCGGCGACAGGGCGTTCGTCGATGGATACGTCTGCGGCCGCCAACCGGGCTCGATCGTCCACCGTGAGCTCCGCGGGGCCGTCGGTCAGCACGACGATGTCGTCGCTCCAGCCGCGTAGCAACAACGCCTGATGGACCGCGCGTTCGCCGCGGGCGAGCACCGCGAGCGGTTGATCGCGAACCTCCCAGCCGTGACAGAACGGGCAGTGGAACACCGACCGCCCCCACAGCTCCGCCAGGCCGGGGATCTCCGGTGGCCGGTACTGCATACCCGTCGCCAGCAGCACCCGTCGCGACCGCTCACGTCGGCCGTCGCCGATATCCAGCACAAAACCGTCGTCGTCGCGTACGCCCCCGACGACGACACCGTTGCGCACCTCGACGCTCGGATATGCGGCAAGCTCGCGGCGACCCATCGCGTAGAGCTCGGCAGGCGGACGTCCGTCGTGGCCGAGCAGCCCGCCGACTCCAGACGCCGCCGAGTTGCTCTGGTTTCCGTCGTCGACGACGAGTGTCCGCCGCCTGGCACGGCCGAGCACCAACGCGGCACTCAGCCCTGCCGCGCCGCCACCGACAACCACGCAATCCCATGAATCAGCCATGACGCCAGCTTGCCGCGAGGCGTTCGATCTGCCAATATAATTTGCCATGCAGGCAAACGACACCTCCGAGGACGACATCGACCTGCGGGTTCGCCGTCGACTGCGGGACTTGCGCGTTCAGCGCGGTCTCACGCTCGAGGACGTCGCCCGCAGCGCGCGCATCGACGTGTCGACACTGAGCCGTCTCGAGTCCGGTAAGCGCAGGCTCGCCCTCGACCACCTTCCCCGCCTCGCCGAGGCGCTGTCGGTCAGCACCGACGAACTGCTGCGTGCGCCCGAGGCGCCCGACCCGAGGGTGCGAGGCACCTCGCACACCCACAACGACATCACCTACTGGCCGCTGACCCGCCAGGCGGCCGCCGGAGGTCTGCACGCGTTCAAGATCCGAATCGCCGCCAAACGTCGTAAACCACCCGCTGAGTTACCCGTGCACGAGGGCCAGGACTGGACATACGTGCTCTCGGGTCGAATGCGGCTCGTCCTCGGCGACCGCGATTTCGTCATCGAACCGGGCGAAGCCGTCGAGTTCAGCACGTGGACGCCGCACTGGTTCGGCGCCGCCGACGGCCCGGTCGAGGCCATCATGATCTTCGGCGTGCACGGCGAACGCCTCCATCTGCACGCGTGACTTACAGGTAGGACGTGTCGTTCACCAGCCGCACCGATGACGCTCCGTCGGGATAGAACTCGGCGATCGACAGTGATGCCAGGTCGAGGTGCAACCGGTACAGGATTTGTGGTCCGGCATCGAGGGCGAGCCGCAGCAGCGTTTTGATCGGCGTCACGTGTGACACCACCAGTACGGTCTCACCCGCGTGCTCGGAGATGATCCGACCGCGAACGCGGTGCACCCGCTGCGCCACACTGTCGAAGCTCTCACCCTCGGGTGGCGTGACACTGGTGTCGCGCAACCATTTCCGGTGCAGATCCGGATCCTTCTCGGCGGCTTCGGAGAAGGTCAGGCCCTCCCACGCGCCGAAATCCGTCTCGATCAAGTCGTCGTCGACCGTGACGTCGAGACCCAAGGCCTTCGCTGCCTTCGCCGCCGTGTCGTACGCACGCTGCAGCGGTGACGTGATGACCGCAGCAACGCCGCCCCTTGGCCCGAGATGCTGCGCGGCGGCCTCGGCCTGCCGCTGCCCGACATCGGTCAGGGCGGGATTACCACGGCCGGAATACCTTCGCTGCGTGGACAATTGAGTCTGTCCGTGCCGCAACAGCAGAAGGCGCGTCGGTTCGCCGCGCGCGCCGGTCCAGCCGGGCGACGAGGTCACCACGTCGGCGGGTTTCTCGAGTTCCGCCGCCGCGTCCATCGCCTCGTTGGCCAGTCGGTCGGCATGTGAGTTCTCGGCCCGCGGGATCCACTCGTAGTCGATGCGGTCGAAATTCGCCGCGACGCCCTTCGCCTGCTCCATCAAGACTCTCAGATCCGGGTGTTTGACCTGCCAGCGGCCAGACATCTGTTCCACCACCAGCTTCGAGTCCATCCGCACGTCGACCTCGGTGGCGCCCACCTTGACGGCCTCCTCGAGACCGGCGATCAAACCGCGATACTCGGCGACGTTGTTGGTGGCGGTCCCGATGGCCTGTTTGCTCTCGGCCAGCACCGTTTGGTGGTTCGCCGTCCACACCACCGAGCCGAACCCAGCGGGCCCCGGATTACCGCGGGACCCGCCGTCGGCCTCGACGACGACCTTCACTAACCACCGTCCTTGACCCGCAACAGGATCGCCCCGCATTCTGGGCAGCGAAGCACCTCGTCGTCGGCGGCCGCCGAAATCCGGGCGAGCTCTCCGCGGTCGATTTCGATCCGGCACGCCCCGCACCGACGACCCTGCAGCCGCCCCGCACCGGCGCCACCGCGCGACCGCTGATGCTCGTACAGAGACACCAGCTCGGGGTCCAGTCCGGCTGTCAACTCGTCGCGCCGCGATGCGGATTGGTGACGGCTCTGGTCGATCACCGAAAGCGCGTCATCACGCGCCCGCTGCACTTCGGTCAATTCGCTTTCGAGCGAATCGATCTTGCCGAGTTCGTCGTACTGCTCAGCCTGCAACTCCTCACGACGCTCCATCACCTCGAGCAGCGAGTCCTCAAGGCTTGATTGACGACGCTCCAATGTCTCGAGCTCATGCTGCAGATCGCCGAGCTGCTTGGCGTTGATCGCGCCGTCCTCGAGCATCTTGCGGTCTCTGTCCTCACGGCCGCGCACCGCGTCGATCTCGGACTCGAACTTCGCGATGTGTGCGTCCAAATCGTCGAGCGCGAGTCGTAGCGACGCCAGCCGGTCGTTGGCGGCGCGGTGGTCGGCCTGGATCTGTTCGAACCGCTGCTGTTCGGGAAGGTGGCTGGATCGGTGTTCGATCCGGCTCATCTCGGCATCGAGATCTGCCAGTTCGAGAAGCGAACGCTGTTGGATGACTTCGGCTTTCATAGACCATTTCTCTCGATGTTCCACGGATCGGTGCGGATGGCGGAGACCCGAACCGGCAGCGCGTCCCTGAAGTGGTCGCGGAGCAGCCCAGCCGCCTGATTGCACCATGGGTACTCGCTCGCCCAGTGCGCGACGTCGATCAGCGCGACATCTGAGCGCCGTCGGTGTTCATCGGCGGGGTGGTGTCGCAAATCGGCGGTGACGTAGGCGTCGACGCCCGCACCCGCGACGACGTCAAGCAGCGAGTCACCGGCACCCCCGCAGACCGCCACCCGCGACACAACGGCATCGTCCTCGCCCGATGCTCGTATCCCCCATGACGTACCCGGCAGCGCGTCGTGTACACGAGATACGAACGCCGCCAACGTCTGCGGCTTTGGTAATACCCCGATACGTCCGAGTCCGACATCAGGCGGGACGGAGGCAAGCGCGAGGATGTCGAACGCAGGCTCCTCATAAGGATGCGCGCCGCGCAGAGCCGCGAGAACGTGACCGCGCAGCCGGGCGGGCGCGATCATCTCGAGGCGGTCCTCTGCGACACGTTCGACGGACCCGACGCTGCCGATCGTCGGCGACGCGCCATCGTGCGGGAGGAACTGACCCGTGCCGGTGACGCCCCAACTGCAGTGCGAGTAATCCCCGATATGCCCGGCACCCGCGGCGAACATCGCCTCACGGACCGCGTCCGTGTTCTGCGCGGGGACGTAGACCACCCACTTGTCGTGATCGGGTCCACCAGCGGCAGGCGCGAGCACCTCCTCGACCGCCAACCCCAGCACTTCGGCAAGCGCATCGGAAACGCCGGGCGAGGCCGAGTCGGCATTGGTATGGGCGGTGAACAGTGCCCGGCCGCTGCGGATCATCCGATGCAGCAGCGCACCCTTGGCCGTGTTCGCGGCGACAGTGTCGACGCCGCGCAACAGCAGCGGGTGATGCGCGAGCAGCAATCCGCGGTCGGGCACCTCATCGATGACGGCGGCCGTCGCGTCGACCGCGACCGTGACCGAGTCGACGTCATCGGCCGGATCACCGCAGACCAGGCCGACCGAATCCCAGTCCTCCGCCAGCGCGGGCGGGTAGGCGGCTTCCAGGACGTCGATGACGTCGGCCACTTTGGCGCTCACGGAAGCATCGCCGCGCGGGTTAGAACTGCCACATCACGACACTAATGCGCCGTCGGAGACAATGGATGCGTGACGACCCTGGATGACACCGCCGCGGCGACCCGACCCCAGTTGGTGATCTTCGACCTCGACGGCACCCTGACGGACTCCGCGCAGGGCATCGTGTCCAGCTTCCGCCACGCCCTCGGCGAGATCGGCGCCGAGATTCCCGACGGCGATCTGGCAGGCCGCATCGTCGGGCCTCCCATGCACCACACGCTGCAGGAGATGGGGCTGACGGACCCCGACGCCGCGATCGCTGCCTACCGCGCGGACTACACGACCCGCGGCTGGGCGATGAACAGCCTCTTCGACGGCATTCCACAACTGCTGGCCGACCTCCGCGCCGCAGGCGTTCGGCTGGCGGTGGCCACCTCCAAGGCTGAGCCGACGGCGCGGCGGATCCTCGAACATTTCGGGCTCGACGAACAGTTCGAGGTCATCGCGGGTGCCAGCCTGGACGGTATGCGTGCAACCAAGGCCGAGGTGTTGGCGCATGCGCTCGCGCAACTCGAGCCGCTTCCCGAATATGTCGTGATGGTCGGTGACCGGGCCCACGACGTGGAGGGCGCCGCCGCGCACGGCATCGGCACGGTCGTCGTCGACTGGGGGTACGGTCGATCCGATTTCGCTGAGCCCGTGCAGGTCGCCCCCGCGGCCCACGTGGCGACCGTCGCCGATCTGCGCGAGGTGCTCGGTGTCTGATGTCGCAGCCGGTGCTGCTCCGGTGTCTGAGCCCCTGCACGTCACCTTCATCTGCTCGGGCAACATCTGCCGTTCGCCGATGGCGGAGAAGATGTTCGCCCACCAGATCAGCGAACGCGGCCTCGCCGGCGATGTGCGGGTCACCAGCGCGGGGACAGGCGACTGGCATGCCGGAGAGGGCGCCGACAATCGCGCCAACCGCGTGCTGCGCCAACACGGCATCCCGACAGAGCATCGGGCAAGGCGGATCAACGAGGACCACCTGGCGGCCGACCTGGTGGTGGCGCTGGGCCGAAACCACGAGCGGATCCTGCGCGACATGGGTGTTGCTCCGGCGCGGCTGCGGATGCTGCGATCGTTCGACCCCCGATCGAATGCACACGCACTCGATGTCGAGGACCCCTACTACGGCACCCACGACGACTTCGAGGACACGTTCGCCGTCATCGACGCTTCGTTGCCCGGCCTGCACCAGTGGGTCGACGACCAGCTCGCAGGCCGCGGAACCGCGAGCTGATGAAACGCTTCGCCTTCTTTCTGCGGCCGGGCTGGCTCGCGTTGTTCGTCGTGGTGATCGCATTCGCCTACCTGTGCTTCACCGTGCTGGCCCCGTGGCAGCTCGGCAAGAACACCAAGACGACACGGGAGAATTCGCAGATCTCGCGGTCGCTGAATGCCGAGCCTGTTCCGCTGACGGATTTTCTGCCGCAACAGGATTCGTCGGCGCCCGATGGGCAGTGGCAGCGGGTGACGGCCACCGGCCACTATCTATCGGATCGCCAGGTGGTGGCGCGGCTCCGTGTGATCGAGGGCGAACCCGCCTACGAAGTGTTGGTGCCGTTCACCGTCGACGGTGGTCCGACGGTGCTCGTCGACCGCGGCTACGTGAAACCCGAGCAGGGTTCGGGAGTTCCGCCCTTCGCGTCCGCGCCGGCGGGCAAGGTGACGATCACGGCGCGACTGCGCGACTCAGAACAGGCGCCAGAGGGAAAGGCGCCGTTCCGGCAGGACGGCACGCAGCAGGTGTACGCGGTCGACACCGCACAGATCTCCACTCTGCTGAACGTTCCGCTGACCGGGTCGTATCTGCAGCTGGCCGCCGACCAACCGGGCGGGCTCGGTGTGATTCCCCTGCCCCACCTGGACGCTGGGCCGTTCCTGTCTTACGGCATCCAGTGGATCGCTTTCGGCATCCTGGCCCCAATCGGGTTGGGTTACTTCATCGTTTCTGAGGTGAAGGCACGCAGGCGTGAGCGGGCCGCAGCCGAGGGTCGTGCCGCCGAAGCGCCGCTCACCACCGAGGAGAAGCTCGCCGACCGCTACGGCAAGCGGCGCTGACCGCCAACGCCGCGCTCAGCACCTGGACAGCCCGCGACAGCCGCACCGCCCGCCCGAGGTCGAAGGTCTGCGGAGCGGGCCCGTCGCCGAGCGTCGGCCGGATCTCCAGCTGATGGGCGTATTGCGTCGGTCCCCCGAGCCGCACGCCGAGCGCACCGGCGAACGACGCCTCGACGACGCCCGCATTCGGACTCGGATGCCGTGACGCGTCGCGCCGCCACGCCCGCACCGCTTCCGCGGGCGACCCGCCGACGACGGGTGCGCAGACCGCAACGAGCACACCGGTCACGCGTGCGGCCACGAAGTTCAGCGCATCGTCGAATTTCGCTGCGGCCCAGCCGAATCGCTCGTACCGGGTCGAGCGATGGCCGATCATCGCGTCAAGAGTGTTGGCTCCGCGGTAGACCAGCAGCGCGGGCACACCACCGACTGCGACCCACAGCAGCGGCGCAACCTGGGCGTCGGACGTGTTCTCCGCGACCGACTCCAACGACGCGCGAACCAGTCCGTCGACATCGAGTGCGGCCGGGTCTCGCCCGCACAGCGATGGCAGCAGGCCACGGGCGGCGTCGACGTCGTCGCGCGACAACAGGTCTGCCATCCGCGCACCGGTGCGGGTCAGCGTGGTACCACCCAGGGCGACAAACGTCGTGGCGGCCGTGATCGCGGCCACCCATGCCGATCCTCGCCTGCGGGCCGCCGACTCGGCTGCGAGTCCGGCGAGCGCCAGCGCACCGAGCAGCACAGCCGTGTGCAGTACGCCTGCCCGGCGGTCGTCGGCGTAGGTGAAGCGTTCGAGTTCGGCGGCACCCGCACCGAACAGCGCGACCGGGTGCCCCCGCCGAGGGTCACCCAACGCCAGATCCGTCAGATAACCGGCGGCGATGCCAACGGCCCTGCCCAAACACATCGGCGCAAACACGCTGCGAGCGTCTCACAAAGTGATCTACTCGATCGATGAGGCTGGGCCCACCGCGGCGGCCGACCAGGGTGGTCGATCTGATCAACCCCGCGGCGGTTCTGGCTCCCGCCGCGAACGTCATCATGCAGTTGGCGTTACCCGGCGTCGGTTACGGCGTGCTGGAGAGCCCGGTGGACACCGGCAACGTCTACAAGCATCCGTTCAAGCGGGCCCGCACCACGGGCACCTACCTCGCCGCCGCCACCCTCGGAACCGACGCCGATCGTGCGCTGATCCGCAACGAGGTCGACCGGGTGCATGCGCTTGTGCGTTCGACCAAGTCAAGCCCGTTGTCCTACAACGCGTTCGACCCGCGACTACAGCTGTGGGTGGCTGCCTGCCTTTACCGGTACTACATCGATCAGCACGAGTTCCTCTACGGGCCGCTCGACGATGAATCCGCTGAGGCGATCTATCAAGACGCAAGGAAGCTCGGCACCACACTGCAGGTCCGCGAGGACATGTGGCCGGCCGACCGCGTCACCTTCGACGAATTCTGGAAGCGAACTCTCGACGAGCTCACCATCGATGCGCCCGTGCGAGAGCACCTGCATGGGGTGGCGGCGATGGCGTTCCTTCCCGCCCCGCTGCGGCTGCTGGCAGGACGCTTCAACCTCTTCGCGACGAAGGGCTTCCTTCCGCCCGAGTTCAGAGTGCACATGAAGATGTCCTGGTCGACGACGCAGCAGCGACAGTTTGAATGGCTGTTGACCGGGCTGCGGATCGCCGACCGCGTGATACCGCGTGAGGTGTGGATTCTGGGCTACCGGATGTATCTGTGGGACATGCGTGCTCGTGCACGCCGAGGACGGCGTGTGGTCTAGCCCACATCATCGAACCCACGTCCAGCCGACGTCGTACAAGAATCGGATCAGTCAACAACAGAATGAGGCACCAATGGCGGTCGTCAACCACGTCGCAGTCACCGTTAGTGATCTCGACGTAAGCACCCCCTGGTACCAGGCACTGCTTGGCACCGACCCGGTACTCGACGAACACACCGACGCCGGCTTCCGGCACGTGGTGTGGGCGTTCGAGGACGGCACCCTGTTTGGAATCCATCAGCACGACCGGCCATTGGAGGGCGGACAGTTCACCGAGTTCCAGACCGGGCTCGATCATGTCGGCTTCGGCTGCGCCGACCGGGCAGAGCTGGAGTCCTGGCTCGACAAGCTGAACAAGCTCGGAATCAAGCACGGCGGCATCGTCGAAGCCCCGTACGGCTCGGGGCTGAGCTTCCGTGATCCCGACGGAATCGCGCTCGAGTTCTTCGCGCCGCCTGCCTAAACGAGTTCGTGCGCGGTGCCGTGTTCGTGATGCACGTGATGTCCTGGTCGCGAGCCACACCGGCAGTAGTGATCGGGTATGTCGGTCAGGGTGACCACCAACTCGGTCAGGGTGACCACCAACACTGGGTCTCGGTCGTGAAGGAGGATCGAGTCCAATATGACAGCGAATACCACGTATCCGTCGGAGTGGTTCCACCTCGTGACGACGTTTCGATCGGACAACACCTTGAAACAGTCGCCGGGATGGGCGTCAGAGTTTGTGACGAGCAATGCGGCCAGTGATTGCGTTTTCAGGGTCGCCGCGCTCTGGTAGCCGAGCAGATTTTCGCAGGCGGTGTTGGCATACATGACGAGGCCGTCGAGTCCGACGACGATCAGGGCCGGCGGGGTGCCCGGCGGCAAAATGGGTTGGCGCATGGTGTTTCCCGACGTGCGGATGTCACCGGCGTGGTCGAGCATGACTTGAAGATGCTTCGCAGAGGCGGCGGCTGAGGGCGGCCGCCTCGTCTCGACCTGGCTGTTTTTCAACCTTTCGTAGGCTAGCAACTCAGCCCGGAGATGACGAACCCGTTGGCCGGTGAACTGCAGGAAATATGGTGGGCGCGGACGGTATCGAACCGCCGACCGCTGGTGTGTAAAACCAGAGCTCTACCACTGAGCTACGCGCCCGTGCCGGTGCAGGCTACACGCCCACCACCTGCGACAGGAAATCCTCAACCCGGCGCAACGGCAGCCAAAGCATCGGTCCATACGCCCTGATCGCGCGCCTCGCCGGGCTGTTTCATCTCGGCGAACCGGATGATTCCCGAGCGGTCGACGACGAACGTGCCGCGGTTGGCGATGCCCGCGTCGGAGTTGAACACCCCGTAGGCCTGAGCCACCGCGCCGTGTGGCCAGAAGTCGGAAAGCACCGGGAACATGAAGCCGCTCTGGGTCGCCCAAACCTTGTGGGTCGGTGGCGGTCCCACCGAGATGGCCAGCGTGACCGTGTCGTCGTTCTCGTATCTGGGCAGATTGTCGCGGATCTCGTCCAACTCGCCTTGGCAGATACCGGTGAACGCGAGCGGAAAGAACACCAACAGCACGTTCTTGGCGCCCTTGAAGTCGCCAAGGCTCACGGCCTGCCCGTTCTGGTCCTTCAGCGTGAAGTCAGGGGCTTCTGCGCCGGGATCGAGCACTAGCTCATCGCCGCCGTCTGCTCTTCGCGCAAGCGCTCATCGCCGCCCCGCCGCTTTTGACTTCGGTTGCACCAGCCTGCTGGCACTCCAGTCGCCGAGGTTTGCCGAAGAGGTCTGCATCAACCCTGCCGTCGGCGCCGACTCGGCGATTTCGGCGGGCATCACATGGCCCGGTTTACCCGTCTTGGGAGTGAGAACCCAGATGACACCGTCGTCGGCAAGCGGCGTGATGGCGTCCATCAACCGGTCGACGAGGTCACCGTCGTCATCACGCCACCACAGCAGCACCACATCGACGACGTCGTCGGCGTCCTCGTCAAGAAGCTCACCACCGCACGCGTCTTCGATATCGGCCCGGATGTCGTCATCGACGTCGTCGTCCCAGCCCAGTTCCTGCACAACCTGATCTTTTTGGATGCCCAGCCGTAGGGCGTCGTTCGGGGCGTCCTCCGCCGCGACCACCGTCGGTCCTCCTTCACACTGCTGGTCAGATCGTCCTATCGTCGCACGACCCGGTTGTTCAGCGCTGCGTGGCGCTCCGGGTTCACCGATACGCGGCGTCGCACATGTCCAGGGCGGTCGTCTTGACGTCATTCAATTTGCTCACAGAAGCGTTGAACTCATCTGGCCCGTAGTTACCCGCGATGGCGTTTGCTACACCACGGGCTGCGTCGACCCAGGCGTTGAGCGCGTCGCGGAGCTCGGGCGGCATCGGGTCGCTGATGCTCTGGGCGACCGCATCGGCGCTGTGGTTCAGCGAATCGACGGCGGGACCGGCCTTCGATGGCGCGTCGGGGTCACTCGAGTTGAACGCCTGCACGTAGTTGTTGACCGCTGAGATCGAATCCACGCTGCTGGAGGCCAACGCCTCGCAGGAAGCGTGGACCGCCTCGGTCGTCATCGACGCCTGGCGCTCGGACTCCTTGGAGCTGGAAGAGGCTGCGGACTCCTCAGCGGAGGCAGACGCCGACGCCCTGTAGACGGGCGCATCGGTGGCGTTCACCTTCGCCGCGCCTCCGGTGACCGACGTGCATCCGACGATGATCATGGCGAGCAGCGCCAGGCTCCCGACCACCAGCGCGATCGTCCGTGTCCGCGGTGACCTGGTCAGCCCTCCCATCCGCACAGTCTGCAGACGTTACCGGTTTGGGAGGTCGGTGGGCGGTTCATTCCACTAGCCACCACCGGCGGTGCAACTGGGGCACGATGGGTGGACGATAGAGATTGTCTCAAGGCATATACCTCTGACCGAGGAGTGGAAGTTGACCACCGAGTTCGCGCGCCAAGACCTGGCCCAAAACTCTGGCACCGCAGCCGAACCCGACCGGGTACGCGTGATCCGCGACGGCGTTGCCTCATATCTGCCCGATATCGACCCCGACGAGACCACGGAGTGGCTCGAGTCCTTCGACCAGTTGCTGGAACGGCAGGGCCCCGCGCGTGCGCGGTATCTGATGCTGCGACTGCTCGAGCGCGCAGGCGAACAGCGGGTGGCCATTCCTTCGCTCACCTCGACCGACTACGTCAACACCATTCCGACCGAACTCGAGCCATGGTTCCCCGGCGACGAGGAGATCGAGCGCCGGTACCGCGCCTGGATCCGGTGGAACGCCGCCATCATGGTGCATCGCGCCCAGCGTCCGGGAGTCGGTGTGGGCGGCCACATCTCGACGTACGCCTCGTCGGCGGCACTCTACGAGGTCGGGTTCAACCACTTCTTCCGCGGCAAATCCCATCCCGGCGGTGGCGACCAGGTCTACATCCAGGGCCACGCGTCGCCCGGCATCTACGCCCGCGCATTCCTCGAGGGCCGGCTAACTGCCGACCAGCTCGACGGCTTCCGTCAGGAACACAGCCACCCCGGTGGCGGCCTGCCCTCGTATCCGCACCCACGGCTGATGCCCGACTTCTGGGAGTTCCCGACGGTGTCGATGGGCCTCGGCCCGATGAACGCGATCTTCCAGGCCAGGTTCAACCACTACCTGCACGACCGCGGCATCAAGGACACCGGCGATCAGCATGTGTGGGCGTTCCTCGGCGACGGCGAGATGGACGAGCCGGAGAGCCGCGGGCTGATCCAGGTGGCAGCCAACGAAGCACTGGACAACCTGACCTTCGTGATCAACTGCAACCTGCAGCGTCTCGACGGCCCGGTGCGCGGCAACGGCAAGATCATCCAGGAGTTGGAGTCGTTCTTCCGTGGCGCGGGCTGGAACGTCATCAAGGTGGTGTGGGGTCGCGAGTGGGACGCCCTGCTGCACGCCGACCGCGACGGTGCACTGGTCAATCTGATGAACACCACACCCGATGGCGATTACCAGACCTACAAGGCCAACGACGGCGCGTACGTTCGCGACCACTTCTTCGGGCGCGATCCGCGGACCAAGGCGCTTGTGGACAAGATGAGCGACACCGAGATCTGGAACCTCAAGCGCGGCGGTCACGACTACCGCAAGGTGTATGCCGCCTACCGCGCGGCAGTCGAGCACAAGGGCCAGCCCACCGTCATTCTGGCCAAGACGATCAAGGGCTACTCGCTGGGTTCGCACTTCGAGGGCCGCAACGCCACCCACCAGATGAAAAAGCTTGCAGCCGAAGACCTCAAGCAGTTCCGCGACGCCATTCGCATCCCGATCAGCGACGAGGAGCTGGACAAGAATCCGTACCTGCCCCCTTACTACCACCCCGGGCCCGACGCACCCGAGATTCGCTACCTACTCGACCGCCGACGGACGCTGGGCGGCTTCGTGCCTGAGCGACGGACGAAGTCTAAGGTGCTGACTTTGCCGAGCCGCGACGTCTATAAGGCGCTGAAGAAGGGCTCGGGCAACCAAGAGGTGGCCACCACCATGGCCATGGTGCGCACCTTCAAAGAACTGTTGCGGGATAAGGAGATCGGCCCGCGCATCGTGCCGATCATTCCCGACGAGGCCCGTACGTTCGGCATGGACTCGTGGTTCCCGAGCCTGAAGATCTACAACCGCAACGGGCAGCTCTACACGGCCGTGGACGCGGGATTGATGCTGGCGTACAAGGAAAGTGAAATCGGCCAGATTCTGCACGAGGGAATCAACGAGGCTGGGTCGACAGCGACTTTCACCGCCGCGGGCACCTCGTATGCCACGCACAACGAGCCGATGATCCCGCTCTACATCTTCTATTCGATGTTCGGCTTCCAGCGCACCGGCGACGGGCTCTGGGCCGCCGCAGACCAGATGGCCCGCGGCTTCGTCCTTGGCGCCACGGCCGGGCGCACCACGCTGGTCGGCGAGGGGCTGCAGCACGCCGACGGTCATTCGCTGCTGCTGGCGGCCACCAATCCCGCTGTGGTGGCTTACGATCCGGCGTTCGCCTTCGAAATCGCCTACATCATCGAAAGCGGGCTGGCCCGCATGTACGGCGAGGATCCGGAGAACGTCTACTTCTACATCACCATCTACAACGAGCCCTACCGTCAGCCCGCCGAGCCGGAGGGACTCGATGTCGAGGGGCTTCTTCGCGGCATCTACCGCTATCGCCCGGCCCCGGAGCAGAAGTCGAAACAGGCACACATCCTGGTTTCGGGGGTGGCGATGCCGGAGGCGCTGAGGGCCGCCGATCTGTTGGCCGAGGAATGGGACGTCGCCGCCGACGTGTGGTCGGTGACCAGCTGGGGCGAGCTGAACCGCGAGGGTGTGGAGATCGAGAAGGAGAAGCTGCGCTATCCGGACCGGCCTGCGCGAGTGCCCTACCTGAGCCAGATTCTCGCCGACACCCGCGGGCCGGTCGTGGCCGTCTCGGACTGGATGCGCGCCGTGCCCGAGCAGATCCGTCCGTGGGTGCCCAACACCTACGTGACGCTCGGCACCGACGGGTTCGGGTTCTCCGACACGCGCCCCGCGGCACGGCGGTACTACAACACCGACGCCGAGTCGGTCGTGGTTGCGGTCTTGGAGGCACTGGCCACCGACGGCGAAATCGACCAGTCGGTCGCCGTCGACGCCGCCAACAAGTACGAAATCGACGATGTGCTCGCCGCGCCGGAGCAGACCTCTGACCCCGGTGTGGCCTGACAGACGCCTCCTCTTGGAGGAATCTGCCATAAATGTGGCGTAGCTTTTAGGGGTGCCCAACAACCCGCATACTCCGCCCGCCTCCACGCTGGAGGTGCTCGACACGGTGCCCGAATCGGTGTTGCGCAGGTTGAACCAGTATTCGGGGCGGCTGGCGACGCAGGCTGTGCACGTTCTGGAGGAGCGGCTGCCGTTCTTCGCCGACCTCGAGGCGTCGCAACGGTCCAGTGTCCAGCTCGTGGTGCAGACGGCGGTCGTCAACTTCGTCGAGTGGATGCGCAACCCCGACGGCGACGTCGGCTACACCGCGCAGGCGTTCGAGGTGGTGCCTCAGGACCTGCGCAGGCGCATCGCGCTGCGGCAGTCGGTGGAGATGGTCAGGGTCACCATGGAGTTCTTCGAGGAAGTGGTGCCGCTGCTGGCCCGCTCCGAGGAACAGCTGACCGCGCTGACCGCCGGAATCCTGCGATACAGCCGTGATCTGGCTTTTGCCGCGGCCTCGGCGTACGCCGACCAGGCCGAGGCGCGTGGCGCGTGGGACACCAGGATGGAGGCCAACATCGTCGACGCCGTGGTGCGCGGCGACACCGGACCTGACCTGCAGTCCCAGGCCGCCGCCCTGAACTGGGACGCCACCTCGCCAGCCACCGTCATTGTCGGCATGCCGCAGCCCGAGCGGATTGACCTGGCCAGCGACGACGTCCACGACGTCGTGGAAAAGCACGGGCGCGCCGCACTTTCCGACGTTCACGGCACCTGGCTGGTGACGATCGTGTCGGGCCCGCTGAGCCTGACCGACCGGTTCCTGGCCGATCTGTTGCATGTGTTCGCCGAGGCGCCGGTGATCATCGGGCCCACCGCACAGACGCTCTCGGCCGCGCATTGGAGCGCCACCGAGGCGATCGCAGGGATGAATGCCGTCGCGGGCTGGACCGGTGCGCCGCGCCCGGTAGCCGCCCGCGAGCTTTTGCCCGAGCGTGCGCTGCTCGGCGACGTATCGGCGATCGCTGCACTGGAAACCGAGGTGATGCGGCCGCTCGGGGACGCCGGGCCGGCGTTGAGCGAGACGTTGGACGCCTATTTGGACTCCGGCGGCGCGATCGAGGCCTGCGCCCGCAAACTGTTCGTTCATCCAAACACCGTGCGCTACCGCCTCAAGCGCATCGCTGACTTCACGGGCCGCGACGCCACAACTCCCCGCGACGCGTACGTGCTGCGGGTGGCCTCGACCGTGGGCCGGTTGAATCGGCAAGCACAGCATTCGAGCACGTCGAATATGCCGACAGGACAGATAACGAAACCCTCGGCAGCCGGCCAGGCACAAGACCGGGCAGGGTAACAGGTTGCAGGCCTGTATCGAAGGCGTCGCATCACATGCTGTTTTGTGGGGTCTCCACAAAAAGATAAGACCAGGTTCATAATCTCTTACACCGCGCAGATGGGTTCCCTCAGTGTTTCCTTAAACACGTGCTCGCTTTGCTTGCTCCCGGACAGGGATCGCAGACTCCCGGCATGCTCGCCTCCTGGCTTGAGCTGCCGGGTACGGCTGACCGCATTTCGACATGGTCGCAGTCCAGTGGCCTCGACCTGGCCCGTCTCGGCACCACCGCGACGGCCGAGGAGATCACCGATACCTCGGTGACGCAGCCGCTTGTCGTGGCGGCAACGCTGCTGGCGTGGGAGGAACTGACCAAGCGCGGTCTGCTGGCCGGACGCGACTTCATCGCAGCGGGCCACTCCGTCGGTGAGATCGCCGCCTACGCCATCGCAGGCGTCATCTCCAGCGACGACGCCGTCGCGCTGGCCGCGACCCGCGGCGCGGAGATGGCGAAGGCCTGCGCGACCGAGCCCACCGGGATGTCCGCGGTGCTCGGCGGCGACGAGGCCGAGGTTCTCAGCCGGCTCGAGGAACTGGACCTGGTGCCCGCGAACCGCAATGCGTCGGGTCAGATCGTCGCTGCGGGCAGCCTTGCCGCCCTGAGCAAGCTGGCCGAGGATCCGCCCGCCAAGGCGCGCGTCCGGCCGCTGGCCACCGCGGGTGCGTTCCATACGCACTACATGGCATCGGCCACCGACGGCTACGCGGGCGCCGCAGACGGCGTCACCACCAAGGAACCCGCCGCGACCCTGCTGAGCAATGCCGACGGCAAGCCGGTCGACTCGGCCGCCGACGCCATGGGCAAGCTGGTCGCCCAACTCACCCGGCCGGTGCGCTGGGACCTGTGCACGGAGACTCTCCGGCAATCGAACGTGACCGCGATCATCGAGTTCCCGCCCGCCGGGACGCTCGCCGGGATCGCAAAGCGAGAACTCAAAGGGGTGCCGACGCATGCCGTCAAATCCCCCGAAGACCTGGACGGGCTATCCGAGCTCTAGAGGTGCGGCCGCCGGCGCCGCCGGCAGCCAGTACAACCGCACAACAACGTAAATCGAAGTAACAACCAATTAGAAGGAGCCACAGTGGCCGCCACGCAGGAAGAAATCATTTCGGGTCTCGCCGAGATCATCGAAGAAGTCACCGGCATCGAGCCGTCGGAGGTCACCCCGGAGAAGTCGTTCGTCGACGATCTGGACATCGACTCGCTGTCGATGGTCGAGATCGCCGTGCAGACCGAGGACAAGTACGGCGTGAAGATCCCCGACGAGGACCTCGCGGGCCTGCGCACCGTCGGTGACGTCGTCTCCTACATCCAGAAGCTCGAAGAAGAGAACCCAGAGGCTGCTGCCGCGCTGCGCACGAAGATCGAAGCTGATCGCACGTGACCAGGCCTTCCACTGCTAACGGCGGTTTCCCCAGCGTTGTGGTGACCGCCGTCACGGCGACGACATCGATCGCGCCGGACATCGAGAGCACGTGGAAGGGCTTGTTGGCAGGCGAAAGCGGAATCCGCGTCCTCGAAGACGAATTCGTCACCAAGTGGGACCTTCCCGTGCGAATCGGCGGCCACTTGAAAGAGAACGTCGACGACCACATGGGGCGGCTGGATCTGCGGCGTATGTCGTACGTCCAGCGGATGGCCAAACTGCTTGGTGGCCAGCTCTGGGAGACCGCGGGTTCACCCGAGGTTGATGGCGACCGCTTCGCGGTCGTCGTCGGCACGGGCCTGGGTGGCGGCGAGAAGATCGTCGAAACCTATGACCTGATGAACGAGGGCGGCCCCCGCAAGGTCTCGCCGCTCGCCGTTCAGATGATCATGCCGAACGGCGCCGCCGCGGTCATCGGTCTGCAACTCGGCGCCCGCGCGGGCGTCATGACGCCGGTATCGGCCTGTTCGTCGGGCTCGGAGGCCATCGCACACGCGTGGCGGCAGATCATCATGGGCGACGCCGACATCGCGGTGTGTGGCGGTGTCGAGGGCGGCATCGAAGCGCTGCCGATCGCGGCGTTCTCGATGATGCGTGCCATGTCGACCCGCAACGAGGACCCCGAGGGCGCTTCTCGTCCGTTCGACAAGGACCGCGACGGCTTCGTGTTCGGCGAGGCGGGTGCGCTCATGGTCATCGAGACCGAGGAGCATGCCAAGGCGCGCGGGGCTCAGCCGCTCGCGCGGTTGCTCGGCGCCGGCATCACGTCGGATGCCTTCCACATGGTGGCGCCTGCTGCAGACGGCGTGCGCGCAGGTCGGGCGATGGCGCGGTCACTGGAACTTGCGGGTCTTGATCCCAAGGACATCGACCATGTCAACGCCCACGCGACGGCAACTCCGATCGGTGACACCGCGGAGGCAAACGCCATCCGCGTCGCCGGCGTGGAACACGCCGCGGTGTACGCGCCGAAGTCGGCGCTCGGCCACTCCATCGGTGCGGTCGGTGCGCTCGAGTCGGTGCTCACGGTGTTGTCGCTGCGCGATGGCGTCATACCGCCCACACTGAACTACGAAACACCGGATCCGGAGATCGATCTGGATGTCGTCGCGGGCGAGCCCCGGTACGGCGACTTCAAGTACGCGATCAACAACTCCTTCGGATTCGGCGGACACAACGTGGCACTTGCCTTCGGCAAGTACTGAGCATCGGGGGGAAAGGAACGATCTCGGCATCATGACAGGGTTGGCTACGGGGAACGGACTCCCGAACGTTGTCGTCACCGGCGTCGCCATGACGACCGCGCTGGCAACCGATGCGGCCACCACGTGGCAGAGGCTCCTCGACGGGCACAGCGGCATCCGCAAACTCGATGACCCGTTCGTTGAGGAGTACGACCTACCGGTGCGCATCGGCGGTCACCTCCTGGAGGATTTCGAAAGCGAACTGACGCGCATCGAGTTGCGTCGGCTTTCGTACCTGCAGCGCATGTCGACGGTGTTGAGCCGGCGGGTGTGGCAGGACGCCGGTGAGCCCGAGGTCGATCCAAAGCGGCTGATGGTCTCGATCGGCACGGGTATGGGTTCCAGCGAGGAACTTCTCTTCGCCTATGAGGCACTGAGGCAGAAGGGCCTCCGCGGCGTTTCACCGCTGGCGGTCCAGATGTACATGCCCAACTCAGCCGCGGCCGCCGTCGGTCTGGAGCGCAAGGCCAGGGCAGGGGTCATCACCCCTATCTCGGCCTGCGCCTCCGGTTCCGAAGGCATCGCTCACGCATGGCGCAACATCGTGCTCGGCGAAGCCGACATGGCGATCTGCGGCGGCGTCGAGACGAGGATCGAGGCGGTGCCGATTGCCGGATTCGCACAGATGCGAATCGTGTTGTCCACCACCAACGATGATCCCGCGGGTGCATGTCGCCCGTTCGACAAGGACCGCAACGGGTTCGTCTTCGGTGAAGCGGGTGCGCTGCTGGTCATCGAGACCGAGGAGCATGCCAAGGCACGCGGCGCCACCATCTACGCACGGCTGATGGGCGCCAGTATCACCTCGGACGGCTTCCACATCGTTGCGCCCGACCCCAACGGCGAGCAGGCCGGTCACGCGATGACGCGGGCGATCCAGCTCGCAGGCCTTGAGCCGACCGACATCGACCACATCAATGCGCATGCCACCGGCACCAGCGTCGGCGACGTGGCGGAAGGTCAGGCGATCAACAACGCGATGCGTGGGCACCAGCCCGCGGTGTACGCACCGAAGTCGGCACTCGGCCACTCGGTCGGCGCGGTCGGCGCCGTCGAATCCATTTTGACGGTGTTGGCACTGAAGAACGGTGTCGTTCCGCCGACGCTCAATTTGAAGAACCTGGATCCAGAGATCGACCTCGACGTCGTCTCCGGTTCGCCGCGACCCGGCAACTACAACTATGCGATCAACAACTCGTTCGGATTCGGTGGGCACAATGTGGCGCTCGCCTTCGGGAAGTACTGAAAGGTACTGCGCGCCCGTTTAATCCGGCCCTACAGGAGGTTCCGATGACACTCACGGCCCCCGAGGCAGTCGGCGAATCAACCGATCCCCGCGACCCGCTTCTACGACTCAAGACGTTCTTCGACGACGACTGCACGCCCGAACTCCTTCACGAGCGGGACCGCTCCGGCGTGCTCGCCGCGGCGGGAACCGTCAACGGTGTGCGCACTGTCGCGTTCTGCACCGACGGCACCGTGATGGGCGGCGCGATGGGCGTCGAAGGTTGCGCCCACATCGTCAACGCCTACGACACCGCCATCGAGGAGCAGAGCCCGATCATCGGGATCTGGCACTCGGGCGGGGCGCGGCTCGCCGAGGGCGTCAAGGCGCTGCACGCGGTCGGTCTGGTGTTCGAGGCGATGATCCGGGCGTCGGGCTATATCCCGCAGATCTCGATCGTCGTCGGATTCGCCGCGGGCGGAGCGGCTTACGGCCCCGCCCTCACCGACGTGGTGATCATGGCCCCCGAGGGCCGGGTGTTCGTCACTGGTCCCGACATCGTGCGCAGTGTCACCGGCGAGGACGTCGACATGGCGTCGCTCGGCGGGCCCGACACCCACCACAAGAAGTCCGGCG
>CAVWPQ010000040.1:0-63407 GCA_963756865.1 uncultured Actinomycetota bacterium
AGGCCCGGATCGCGCCCTCAGCGCCGTGCGGAAGCTCGAGACCGACCTGGATCAGGCTGTCGATGCGCCTTCGCGGATCCGTCTCGTTTTTCAGGAATTCGATGACGAGAACTGTTCGCTCCTCCATCCAGTTCTCGAGCAACTCGCGGGTGTAGGCGGGCCAACCGGAGAAGTAGTGATAGAACGAGCCGGTCGTGACGCCGAGGCGGGTACAGACCTCGGCCAGCTTGAGTCCGCCGTAGCCGAGGTCGGACAGTACGTCGAGGCCAGTCTCGAAGTAAGCCTCGCGCGAAACCACGCCTGCCATGTGAGGGAACCCTAGCCCTTGGCGCGGATTACGGCGTCGGGTCGAGCATCTGCTTTTGGGATCCGCAGCAACCGCGCTCGAAGCCGGCTTATTTCGCGGCAGTTTGCTGAACTGACATTCAAAGGGGGGGTTTTGCAAAGCCGCCCGATGGCGTATGGCAAGATATTGACTATGCCGCATACGGCAAGCAGGGGGCCAGGCCGTCCACCAGCAGCGAAGGCTGCAGAAACACGTGAGCGCATTTTGCGTGCGGCTCGCGAAGTGTTCAGCGAACTCGGGTACGACGCCGCCACTTTTCAGGCGATCGCGATCCGCGCCGATCTGACGCGACCGGCGATCAATCACTATTTCGCGAGCAAACGGTTGCTGTACCGAGAAGTGGTCGAGCAGACCAATGCGATGGTGGTTAGCACAGGCATGGCGAAGGCCCAGGGCCAGACCAGCCTGCTCGGTCGGCTGTCGGCGTTCTTCTCCGCGGCCATGCAGGCCGAAAGCGAGGATCGTTCGGCGGCAGCGTTTCTGGTGACCTCGGTGCTCGAGGGTCAGCGGCACCCCGAGCTCCGCAGCGACGAGCACGACTCGATGAGGAACTCGAGGGCGTTTGTGTCCTGGGCGGTCAACGACGCGATCGAAAAGGGCGAGTTGACCACCGACACCGACGTTCCGCAACTCGTCGAAATGCTCGTCGCGGTGATGTGGGGGATGGGCTTCTACGCGGGCTATGTCGGCTCGCACAACCAGCTCGAGGCCATCGTCGACAAGCTCGAACTGCTGTTGGCCAACAAGCTCTGGAAGCTGGCCGAGTAACCCCTTTCTGGCAATCGCCTGTGTGACCTGGGGTGATATCTGCCACAAATACATGTAGATCAACTAAGTTTCTTAGTAGCATGGCTTACGAGATGACTGATCTACAGGAAAACCCCACGGCCCGCACCGACGGCGACAGCTGGGAGATCACCGAAAGCGTCGGCGCGACCGCACTCGGTGTCGCCGCCGCAAGAGCCGTCGAGACAGCCCGCGACGACGCGCTGATCCGCGACGAATTCGCCTACCTTCTGGTGTCGGCAGCCGGGCCGGAGTGGGCCCAGATGGCCAGCAGCGACCCCGCTTGGATCGGCGACGACGAGGAATTCCGCCAACTCCACGACATGTCCCGCGACTACCAGGCCGTGCGCACCCACTACTTCGACGAGTACTTCCACGCCGCGATGCGAGCAGGCATCCGCCAGGTGGTGATCCTCGCCGCAGGCCTGGATTCGCGCGCCTACCGGCTGAATTGGCCCGTGGGCACCACCGTCTTCGAAATCGACCAGCCCAAGGTGCTCGAGTACAAGACCTCCACTCTGAACGCGCACGGAGCCGACGCAAGGGCCCGTCGCATCCCGGTAGCGGTCGACCTCCGCGACGACTGGCCCGCGGCACTGATCGGCGCGGGCTTCGACCCTGCACAGCCAACGGCGTGGTTGGCCGAGGGGCTGCTTCCGTATCTGCCGCCGGATGCACAGGACCGCCTCTTCGAGCTCGTCACCACCCACAGCGCGGCAGGCAGCCAGATCGCCGTCGAGGCGTTCAGCATGGACCTGACGGATCAGGCCGAGCAGGAAAGAACCGCCCGCCGCGAGCGCACCGCTCGGATGCGGGAGCGCTCCGGCATCGACATCGACGTCGACACGTTGACCTACGCCGACGCGAACCGCGCCGACGCGGCAGGGTGGCTCACGGAGCACGGCTGGCACGTCGATTCGGTGCCCAGCGAAGTCGAGATGACGCGGCTCGGTAGGCAGGCACCCGACTACGAAGCCGAAGAGATCGCCTCCAGCGTGCTGTTGCGCGCCGAGCTGACGTAAAGGACACCCCCATGAGTTCGCTTCGGACACACGACGACACCTGGGACATCGCCAGCAGCGTCGGCACCACCGCCGTCATGGTCGCCGCAGCGCGTGCTGCGGAGACCGAACAGGACGAGCCGCTGATCCGCGACCCCTTCGCGCAGATGCTGGTGGCAGGCGCGGGCACCGGGGCGTGGACGACCATGCTGGACGAAGACATGGTCGCGAAGGCCGCCGCGATCGACCCCCAGATCGCCGCCATCTTCCGGCACATGCGCAACTACCAGGCCGTGCGCACCCACTTCTTCGACGCGCATTTCGCAGCCGCGGCCGCCGCGGGCATCCGGCAGATCGTGATCCTGGCCGCCGGCCTCGACGCGCGCGCCTACCGGCTGGACTGGCCCGCCGACACCACCGTCTTCGAGATCGACCAGCCCAAGGTGCTGGAGTACAAGGCCGCCACGCTGGCCGAAAACGACGTGAAGCCGCTGGCCACCCTGCACGAGGTGCCGATCGACCTGCGCCACGACTGGCCGAAGGCGTTGCGTGACAACGGCTTCGACGAGGATGCGCCGACCGCATGGCTGGCCGAGGGTCTGCTCATGTATCTGCCCGGCGACGCGCAGGACAAGCTGTTCGAGCTCATCGACCAGCTCAGCGCCCCCGGCAGCCGCATCGCGGTCGAGGCCGTCGGCGTGCAGTCCGACGAGCGGCGCGCGGAGATGCAGGAGCGGTTTCAGAAGATCTCCGACGAGCTCGGCATCGAGCGCGAGTTCGATATCCAAGAGCTGATGTACAACGACCCCGACCGCGCCGACGTCGCCGAATGGCTGCGCGCGCACGGCTGGCGTGCCGAGGCCATCACGTCGCAGGACGAGATGCGCCGCCTCGACCGGCACGTCGAATTCGACACCGTCGACGACGACGCGTTCGCCACATTCGTCACAGCGGAGAAGCTCTAGGTCGGGCGATTCTGGGCGTCCCAACCGGTTGGTTAGGATCGGGGGCGCACGCGAGGAGCAGGAAACCCTTGCGCTCCTCGGGTCAGGAAGGACATCCGCCATGACCACCGATTCGATTCCCCAGGCTGCGCCAGCAGTACCCGCCCCCGTCGCGCCTGACGTTCCAGAGACCGTCGCGCGCCTTCGGGCCACGTTCGCCAGCGGCCGCACCCGCAGCGTCGAATGGCGTAAGCAGCAGCTCAAAGCGATCGGCGCGATGATCAGCGAGAACGAGGCCGCCGTCGCGGCAGCGCTCGAGCAGGATCTCGGTCGCAACTCGTTCGAGGCGTTTCTCGCCGACATCGCCCCGACCCTTGGTGAGGCCAAGGACGCCGAGAAGCACGTCCGCAAGTGGATGCGGCGCCGCTACCGGCTGCTGGAGATGTCGCAGCTGCCCGGCCGCGGCTGGATCGAGTACGAGCCGTACGGCACAGTGCTGATCATCGGCGCATGGAACTTCCCGTTCGTGCTGACGCTGGGCCCGGCCGTCGCCGCCATCGCGGCGGGAAACACCGTGGTGCTCAAACCGTCCGAGGTGGCACCCGCGTCGTCAGCCCTGATGGCCGAGTTGGTGCCGAAGTATCTGGACAACGACGCGATCGCGGTCATCGAAGGTGACGGTGCGGTCAGCCAGGAACTGATCGCGCAGGGCTTCGACCGCCTGCTGTTCACCGGCGGAACCGAGATCGGCCGCAAGGTGTACGAGGGTGCCGCCGCGCACCTGACGCCGGTCACGCTGGAACTGGGCGGCAAGAGCCCCGTCATCGTCGCCGAGGACGCCGACATCGATATCGCCGCCAAGCGGATCGCCTGGACCAAGCTGATCAACTCGGGCCAGATCTGCATCGCGCCTGACTACGTGATCGCCGATGCGAAGATCCGCGACCAACTCGTCGACAAGATCAAAGACGCCGTGACGACGTTCGAGGCCGACAATCCCGGCGGCAAGCGCATTGTCAACGAACGTCACTTCGACCGGCTGACCGCCGCACTCGCCGCGACCAAGGGGACCATTGCGGTCGGCGGCGGTTCCGACGCGCCATCGATCTCGATCCAGCTGACCGTTGTGGTCGATCCCGATCCCGACGAGCCGTTGATGACCGATGAGATCTTCGGGCCGATCCTGCCGATCGTGACGGTCGAGAACCTCGACGGCGCAATCAATTTCGTCAACGCGCGGCCAAAACCGCTGGCTGCCTACCTGTTCACCAAGGCTAAGAACATCCGGGAAAGGGTGATCAAGGAGGTCTCGGCGGGCGGCATGGTCGTCAACCATCTGCTGTTCCAGTTCGCGAGCAACAAGCTGCCGTTCGGCGGCGTCGGACCGTCGGGGATCGGTGCCTACCACGGCAAGTTCGGGTTCGAGGAGTTCAGCCACCGCAAGTCGGTGATGACGAAGACGACCCGCCCCGACGCGATGAGTTTCATGTACCCCCCGTATACAGAGACCGCGAAGAAGCTGGCGCGCAAGCTGACCTGAGCCGGCGCCCGCCCCTATCAACGAGAGTCAACGAGAGGAACACCAGTGCCAGGAGTGCAGGATCGCGTCATCGTCGTCACCGGAGCAGGCGGCGGACTGGGGCGTGAGTACGCGTTGACGCTCGCACGGGAGGGCGCCAGCGTCGTCGTCAACGACCTCGGTGGTTCGCGTGACGGCACCGGCGCAGGCCACAACATGGCCGACGAGGTGGTCAAGGAGATCCACGACGCGGGCGGCCGCGCCGTCGCCAACTACGATTCGGTCGCCGAGCCCGAAGCCGCCGCCAACATCATCAAGACCGCGATCGACGAGTTCGGCAAGGTCGACGGCGTGGTGAGCAACGCAGGCATCCTGCGCGACGGCACGTTCCACAAGATGGAGTTCGCAGCCTGGGATGCCGTGCTCAAGGTGCACCTGTACGGCGGCTACAACGTGATCCGGGCCGCCTGGCCGCACTTCCGGGAGAACAGCTTTGGGCGGGTCGTCGTCGCGACCTCCACAAGCGGGCTGTTCGGCAACTTCGGCCAGGCCAACTACGGTGCCGCCAAGCTCGGCCTGGTCGGCATGATCAACACGCTGGCCCAGGAGGGCGCGAAGTACAACATCAAGACCAACGCCGTCGCGCCGATCGCGGCCACCCGGATGACGCAGGACATCCTGCCGCCCGAGGTGTTCGAGAAGCTGACGCCGGAGTACGTGGCGCCGGTGGTGGCCTACCTGATGAGTGAGGAAAACCCCGACACCGCATCGGTGTTCATCGTCGGTGGCGGCAAGGTTCAGCGCGCTGCGCTGTTCCAGAACGAGGGTGTCACCTTCTCCGACGGTGTGCCGTCGGTCGACGACGTCGCAGCCAAGTGGGGCGAGATCACCGACCTGTCCGCCGCTGCGCGAGCCACCTTCAGCCTGGGCTGAGCGCCCACGCATGAAAGCACTTGTCGCGCGGGAGCTTTCCGGACCGGCAGGGCTGGAGTACACCTCGGTCGACGACGTCGGCGGTGACGACGCGATCGTCGTCGACGTGGGTGCGGCCGGGGTCAGCTTTCCCGACCTGCTGTTGATGCGCGGTGAATACCAGTTGCGGCTGGAACCGCCGTTCGTCCCCGGCATGGAGGTCGCCGGGGTGGTGCGGGCGGCCCCGTACGAGTCCGGATTCAAACCGGGCGAACGGGTCACCGCTCTGTCGATGCTGGGCGGTTGGGCCGAGCAGGTGGCGGTGCCGCCGTCGAGTCTGACGCGTACACCGGACGAGATCGACGACGCCGAGGCAGTCGCTCTGCTCGGCAACTACCAGACGATGTACTTCGCGCTGGCCAAGCGCGGCGCCCTCCGTGCAGGCGAGACGGTGTTGGTACTGGGTTCGGCGGGCGGGGTCGGCACTGCGGCGATACAAATCGCAAAGGCATTGGGCGCCAAGGTGATCGCCATGGTGCACCGCCCTCAGGCGCTCGACTTCGTGCGATCGCTCGGCGCCGATATCGTGCTGCCGTTGACCGGCGGATGGCTGCAGGCCGTCAAGGACCACACCGACGGCCGTGGTGTCGATCTCGTGGTCGATCCGATCGGCGGCGATGCGTTCGACGACGCCGTGCGCGCGCTCGACACCGAGGGCAGGTTGCTGGTGATCGGCTTTGCGGCGGGCGGCATTCCGACGGTGAAGGTCAACCGACTGCTGCTGCGCAATGTCAGCGTCATCGGCGTCGGCTACGGCGAGTACGTCAACCGGAAGCCCGGGTCTCAGGCCGTATTCGAGTTCGGAGTCGGCGAGCTGGTCAAGGCCGGGCTGCGGCCACCGCCGCCGATGAGATACCCGCTGTCGGAAGGCAGCGCCGCGTTGCAGGCCCTTGCCGACGGCGGGGTGCTCGGCAAGGTCGTGCTGGAGCCCTAGATGAGCCTCAAGGCGTTGGCTTTTGACGTGTTCGGCACGGTCGTCGACTGGCGCTCCAGCATTATCGGTGAACTCGAGGAGTTCGGTCGTGCGCACGGCGTCCACGCCGACTGGCCCGCCATGGCCGATGGCTGGCGCGCGGGTTATGCGCCGGCGATGAACCGGGTACGCGGCGGTGAGCTGCCGTGGACGCGCATCGACGACCTGCACCGGATGATCCTCGACGAACTTCTCGCTGCGGCGGGCATCACGTCGATCGCCGAGGACGACGTAGACCACCTCAACCGCGCATGGCACCGGCTCGATCCGTGGCCGGACAGCGTGGCAGGCCTGGCCCGCCTCAAGGAGCGGTTCGTCATCACCACGTTGTCGAACGGGAACGTGTCGCTGCTGACGAATATGGCCAAACGTGCAGGGCTTGCATGGGATTGCGTGATATCAGCCGAGCTGTTCGGTCACTACAAGCCCGACATCGAGGCCTACCTCGGCTGTGCCGATCTCCTCGGTGTGCAACCCGACGAACTGATGCTCGTCGCCGCTCATCCCTCCGATCTGCGTGCGGCGCGAGACGCGGGCTTGCGAACGGCGTTCGTCTCGCGCCCGCAGGAGTACGGCCCCAATCAGCGCCCTCCCAAGATGAATTCCGACGAATTCGACTTCACAGCAACGGATTTTCCCGACCTCGCCGACCAGTTGGGCGCGTGACGGCTCGGCGTAGCGTGGAGGGGTGACCGATCAAACGACTACACAGCTGCCGCCCGCGCTGAGCAGGGCCATCGATCTGCTCGCACATCCGCCTGCCGACCCCGTCGTCGACAAGGGCTACCTCGATCTGCTCTTCGACGTGCCCGAAACCGACTCCACACCGAAGAACACCGGAGCCGTCCAGGCGGCGTGGGCTTCCGGACTGGGCTCGATGCTCTACGACAACGCGCAGGCGTTCGCCCGCAAGCTGGTCAGCGCCTGGCAGCTGCCGATCGAGTGGCTGAACATCCCGGTCGGTGGCGTCGCCCTCGACGTCGGCAGCGGACCGGGCAACGTGACCGCGTCGCTGGCCAAGGCCGCCGGCGCCGACGGCCTTGCGCTGGGCGTCGACATCTCAGAGCCGATGCTGGCCCGTGCGGTCAGTGCCGAGGCGGGTCCCAACGTGGGCTTCCTGCGCGCGGATGCGCAGCAGTTGCCGTTCCTCGACGAGAGCTTCGACGCAGTGACGTCGCTGGCCGTCCTGCAGCTGATCCCCAATCCGGAGACGACGCTGTCGGAGATCGTGCGGGTGCTGCGTCCCGGCGGCCGGGTCGCCATCATGGTGCCCACGGTCGGCCGCGGCGCCGACTTCCTCAAGTGGCTGCCCAACGGCGGGGTGAACTTCTTCGCCGAAGACGAACTCGGTGACACGTTCGAGGAGCTCGGCCTCGTCGGCGTGCGCACGAAGACGCTCGGCAACATCCAGTGGGTGCGCGGCAGGAAGCCCTGACCGATGGGTGAGGCAGATCCAGACCTTGCCGCATTGTGGGATGCCCACTGCAGGTGCGAGTTCGAGACGCGCGACGTCGATGCGACCATGGCGACGATGGTGGCCGAGCCGTACGTCAACCACATTCCAACCATGACCGGCGGCGTCGGCTTCGACGCCCTGCACCACTTCTATTCGAACCATTTCGTCGGGGTGAATCCGCCCGACCTGGAACTTGCACCCGTCAGCCGCACCGTCGGCGAGAGCTCTGTTGTCGATGAGTTCATCCTCCGGTTCACCCACACGACGGTGATGGACTGGATGCTGCCGGGGGTCGCACCTACCGGGCGCACTGTGGAGGTTCCAATGGTCGCGATCGTGCAGTTCGAGGGCGACAAGCTCTCCGGAGAACACATCTACTGGGATCAAGCCGGCGTGCTGGTGCAACTCGGCTTGCTCGAGGCCGACGGGCTTCCGATCGCGGGCGCCGCCACCGCACACAAGGTGCTCGATGTCTCCCTGCCAAGCAATACCCTGATGCCGTGAGCACCGGCGGAATCGTCCTTGTCGCGCTGGTGATCGCCATCGGCATCATCGGCATCATCGTGCCGCTGCTACCCGGCATCCTGCTGGTGTACGCGGCGATCCTGGTGTGGGCAGTGGTCGAGCACGACATCGCGGCGTGGGTGACGCTCGGCGTCGTCACGGTGCTGATCGGTGCCACCACGCTGATCAAGTACATGTGGCCGATGAAACGGATGCGAGCCGCCGACGTGAAAACGACGACGCTGCTGGCCGGGGCGGTGCTCGGCATCATCGGCTTCTTCGTGATTCCGGTCATCGGGCTGGTCATCGGCTTCGTGCTCGGTGTCTACCTGGCCGAACTGGCGAGCCGCCACGACCAGCGGGTCGCGTGGACGTCGACGAAGCACGCGCTCAAAGGGGTGGCGCTGTCGGTGGGCGTCGAACTGGTAGGCGCACTGTTGGCCACCGTCGCGTGGGCGTTCGGGGTCTATGTAACCCAGTAGTGAAACAGCCTCCGTAAACGGAACGGACGTGGCTAGGTTCTAACCCATGGGCAAGCTCCGCTTCGGATACTTCATCGCGCCGTTCCACCGCGCAGGCACCAACCCGACCCTCGCGCTGCAGCGCGACCTCGAGTTCGTCGAACACCTCGACAGGGTCGGCTTCGACGAGGTGTGGATCGGCGAACACCACTCCGCGGGCAGCGAGATCATCAGCTCGCCGGAAGTGTTCATCGCCGCCGCGGCCGAACGCGCCAAGCGGATCCGGTTCGGTACGGGCGTGATCTCGCTGCCGTACCACAACCCGTTGTGGGCGGCCGACCGGCTGATGCTGCTCGACCACCTCACCCACGGCAGGATCATCGGCGGCGTCGGGCCGGGCTCGTTGCCGACGGACTCCTCGATGATCGGCCTCACCCCGACCGACACCCGCGAGCTGCTGGAGACCAACCTCGACATCCTCGTGCGCCTGCTGGCAGGCGAGACCGTCACCGCCAAGACCGCGACCCACGAGCTGCACAACGCCCAGCTCCAGCTCGTGCCGTACTCCGATAGCGGCATCCCGCTCTCGGTTGCAGCTGTGGCGTCACCAACCGGTGCCCGCCTTGCGGGCAAGCACGGCATCGGGCTGCTGTCGATCGGCGCCACGCTGATCGTCGAGGGCTTCGATGCGCTTGCCTTCCACTGGGGCATCGCCGAGGAACGCGCCGCCGCCTTCGGCACCACCGTCGACCGCAGGAACTGGTCGCTGGTGTGTCCGATGCACATCGCAGAAACCGAGGAGCAGGCGCGCGAGGACGTCCGCTTCGGTATCGCGCCATGGTTCAGGTACTTCCAGAAGGTCGCCGCCTTCCCGCAGATGACCATGCCAGGAGACCAGGTCGACGAGATGATCGGCATCATCAACGATGCGGGCGCAGGCGTGATCGGCACGCCAGAAACTGCCAGGGCCCAGGTGCAGCGGCTGTGGGACCAGTCAGGCGGTTTCGGCTGCATGCTGCAGATGGGCCACGAATGGGCCAACCCCGCTGCGACCAGGCGCTCCGCGGAACTCTTTGCCGCAGAGGTCATTCCGCATTTTCAGGGTCAGGCGAAGCCGACGCTGGACGCCGCAGCGCGCGCCAGTGAAGTCCGAGAGGACCTTGCGCAGACGGCGATGAGCGCCATCGAGCACATGACCAAGAAGTACGAAGCCGAGAAGGGTGGCGCCTAGCCGCGCGCGCCGGTCCGCTGCGCCGCGTCCACGCCTGCGATTATTTCGGCAATGGTTTTCAGCGGATTCGTCTGGCCCATCTGGAGACCCAAACGCACAGCGGCGTCCCGGCAGCCGGCCGCGTCCCGCACGGCTGCTGCGATCGCTTCCGGCGTCGGATTCGCCGTGCCGAGGTTGACGCCGACACCCGCATACTCCACCCGCGCGGCCACCTCGGCCTTGTCGGCCGACTCGCCCCCGATCACAAGGGGAATGCCGTAGCGCAGGGCGTGCTGCGTTCCGCCGTAGCCGCCGTTGGTGATCATGACATCGACATGGGGCAGCAGCGCGCGGTACGGAATCCATTCCGCGACATATGCATTCGACGGCACATCAGCCAGCGGAGGCCGATCGTCGCGGTGCCCGGTCGTCACGATTACGGCCACGCCGTCCCGGTCCGCGAGCGCTCGGAGAGTGGGCCCGACGAGTTGATCGAGGTCGCCGTTGTCCAGCGTGCCCTGCGTGACGTGGACGACGGTTTCGGCCGCAAGCGCCTCCTCCCACCACGGCGGCGGCTCGAAGCAGGCGGGCGGTTCGGGCAGCACCGGCCCGACGTAGGTGACGGTGGCTGGTAAGTCGCGACGCGGATACTCAAAGCCGGGAACCGTCAGCTGCACCAGCCGGTCGGCTAGCTTCGGCCAGTTCATCAGGGACACATCGATGCCTGCAGCGCCGACGGCGGACAGCGCGTCGTTCAACTGCTTGTGGATGTCCCTGAACATCAC
Organism: uncultured Actinomycetota bacterium; assembly: GCA_963756865.1. GTDB lineage: Bacteria > Actinomycetota > Actinomycetes > Mycobacteriales > Mycobacteriaceae > Mycobacterium. The sequence continues at coordinate 10,958 of CAVWPQ010000040.1, forward strand.
CCGGTGCACCACCGCGTGCATGCCCCAGTAATCCATCCCTGGTCGCGGAATCCACGCCATGCCGAACGGCGGGGTGTCGACGCTCGACAAGGTGAGTGGTCCGACACCGCAGACGACGACCGCGGGACGGGACTGGTCCGACGTCACCAGCGGCAGTGCCCCGGTGAATGCAAGATCGCACAGCACGACGTCGACGGGTGACTCACGGAGGACACGGTCAAGCGACCGGTATTGCGCGACCAGCGGTGAGACGAAGGTCGATCGCATGTCGGCCTTGCCCATCAGGAACCGCCGAATCAGGTTCGGCGTCAATCGACCGGGCTCGGCAGGAGGCGGTGACTCCGTGGCATCGAGAGGATCGAAGGCCAGCCCGCCGGCTTCGACGATCTCGCGAAACGCGTCGCCGGTCAGCATCGACACGTCGTGGCCCATGCCGTGAAGGTGTGCGCCGATCCACAACATCGGCAGCACGTGTCCAGACAGCGGACTGGCCGCTACGACTATGCGGGTCAATTGAATATCCTCGGGATGGGTGAGCAGCCCACTCGAGAAAGCCGCTTCAACGCCGGTGGACTACACCGCATGCACGCGATCCAAACGCGATTTGCGGCCATTGAACAGATCAGCCACGCAGCGCGGTGCGTAGCTTCGCCAGGTCGTCGGCCGAAATCCCAGCGGCGTCGAGGTAGCCGCCGAACGAGCCGAAATCCTCGACCAGCGCGCGCCGCGCCGCATCGAGGTAGCCCTCCTGCACGCCGAGCACTGAATCGGTGAGGCGCGCCTCGGCCACCTCGGCGACTTCCGGTGTGTCCGACATGCGGTTGCGGATGGTCTCGACGATGTGGGTGCGCAGGTCCGGCACGGCGGTGTTACTGGCAAGGTAGTCGGACATGATCGCGTCGCGGTCGACGCCCGCGGCCTCGAGCACCACCGCGACGGTGAACCCCGTGCGGTCCTTGCCTGCGAAGCAGTGGGCCAGCACGCGGTCGCCGTCGCCGAGCAACGTGATCACCTTGTACACGGCACGTTGCGCGAGCACCGACCTTGCGATGCGCTCGTACTCTTCGGTCATGTAGCGGGCCGCCGCCTCGCTGACGGACTCACTGTCGGGCTTCTCGGTCAGCATCTTCTGGAACGCGTGTTCGTGCGGCGCATCAGCGTCTGACGCAAGGGTTTCGACGAACGGCAGATGGTGGATCGTCACACTGTCGGGCACCAGACCCTTGCCGTGCCGCACCAATTCCGGCGCCGAGCGCAGATCGGCCACGTCGGTGACACCGATGACGCGCAGTGTTTCGCGGCCCGCGCCGTCGAGCCTGCTCAGCTCGCCGGACCGGAACAGCCTGCCCGGCTGGATGCCTGCCTGCTCGGCGACGTCGCGGAAGTTCCAGGCCCCTGAAAGCTGCGGCACTAGCTCGTCACCGCCGTGCCGGATTGGCGGCACGCCGCCGATGCAAAGGCAGACTTCTCTTTCCCGAGTTCGGCGCGCGCGATGGTGCGCATGTGCACCTCGTCGGGCCCGTCGAACAGCCGCATGGCCCGATGCCACCCGTACAGCCGGGACAACGGCACGTCGTCGCAGATGCCCATCGCGCCGTGCACCTGGATGGCGCGGTCGATGACATCGCATGCGACCTTCGGGGCGACCGCCTTGATCTGTGCGACGAGCAGCTGAGCGTCCTTGCTCTTGTTGCCGTGCTGGTCGATGGTCCAGGCCGCCTTGTGGCACAACAGACGTGTCTGGTCGATTTCGTTGCGGGACTTGGCAATCGACTCGCGTACCACGCCCTGTTCGCTCAACGGCTTGCCGAAGGCAACGCGCTTCTGCACCCGGTCCACCATCAGTGCCAGCGCGCGTTCCGAAGCGCCGATGGCGCGCATGCAGTGGTGAATGCGGCCGGGTCCGAGGCGCGCCTGGGCGATCGCGAAGCCGCTGCCCTCCTCGGCGAGCAGGTTGGACGACGGCACCCGCACGTTGTCGAACGTGACTTCGCAGTGCCCGTGCTGGTCCTGCCAGCCGAACACCGGCAGCGACCGGTCGATGGTCACTCCGGGAGTGTCGATCGGCACCAGGATCATCGACTGTTGCTGGTGGCTGGCCGCCTCTGGGTTCGTGCGGCCCATCACGATGAGGATCTTGCAGCGCGGGTCGGCCGCACCGGAGATCCACCACTTGCGGCCGTTGATGATGTAGTCGTCGCCGTCGCGCAGGATCGTCGTCTCGATGTTGCGGGCGTCGCTGGAGGCGACTGCGGGCTCGGTCATCGCGAATGCGCTGCGGATCTCGCCGGCCAGCAGCGGTTCGAGCCACTGCTTGCGCTGTTGCTCGGTCGCGAACAGGTGCAGCGTCTCCATGTTGCCGGTATCGGGGGCCGCGCAGTTGGTCACCTCTGGCGCGATCTCCATGCTCCAACCGGTCAGCTCGGCAAGTTGCGCGTACTCGAGGTTGCTCAGCCCGGACTCGTCGGGCAGGAAAAGGTTCCACAGGCCCCGCTCCTTGGCCAGCTTCTTGAGGTCCTCGATGACCGGCGGGACGGTGTGGTCGCCCGCGCCCGCCGCCCGGCGGTACTCCTCGTAGGAGGCCTCGGCGGGAAAGACGAATTCGGTCATGAAAGCCGACAGCCGCTTGTGGTAGTCCTGTGCCTTGGCCGACATCGCGAAGTCCATGTAGCCACACTAAACGGTGCGGAAAATGGGGTGATGACCGAGAGCCGTCCCCCGTTTCCCCCGTTCACCCTCGAGACCGCGCGCCAGAAAGTTCAGGCCGCCGAAGACGCATGGAACACCCGAGACCCCGAGCGGGTCAGCCTCGCCTATACCCCGGACTCGCAGTGGCGCAATCGCGACCACCACGTTGTCGGCCGCGAGCAGATCGTGGCTTTTCTGACCCAGAAATGGCAGCGCGAACTCGACTACGCGCTGCGCAAGAGCCTGTGGGACTTCCACGACAACCGCATCGCGGTGCGCTTTCAGTACGAATGCCACGACGAGGCAGGGCAGTGGTACCGCAGCTACGGCAACGAACTGTGGGAGTTCAGCCCTGACGGGCTGATGGCGCGCAGGGAAGCCAGCATCAACGACGTCGCGATCGGCGAGTCGGAGCGGCGGTACTTCGGCCCGCGCCCGGAGTCCGAGCACGGGCTGGAGATCCCCCTCTGGTGAGCCTCAATAGGTGAGGCCCTCCCCGGGTTACGCCGCCTGGGGAGGGCCTCTGTGGAGGGAAGAACTATTCAGTTGTTATTCAGTTGTGGGCTTATTTGGTGAACAGGTACGAGTGGCCCATTCCCTTGTGGTTGTGCCAGCCGGGCTTGGAGGTCGGCGCGGGCTTTGCGTAGGTGTCGGGCGAGGCGACGATCGAGGAGCCGGTGGTGTTCTCCACGGTGGTGGTCTGAGCGCTTGCCATGCCGGCCAGGCCGAGGGCGGCTCCGCCGAGGATGCCGGCCGAGACGATCGGGAGGGCGATGCGGGCGATGATGTTGGTCATTTCAGTTCCTTTGTCTTCGTTGGCTTTTCAGGTTTTCCGCCGGTGTTCTTCGGCGATGACTTAAGAATGCCGGAGCGCGACGCCGCGGTCTGTCCGCCGACCGGCCGGAGACACGGTGGAACTCGGTGTCCCCCAATCGGGGGAACAGGAAGGGTTGCTGTGCCAAGCTGAAGCCGTGACCAGCGAAAAGGTGCGGGTGGTGGTCGGTGACGACCATCCGATGTTCCGCGAGGGTGTGGTGCGCGCGCTGGTGTCCAGCGGCGAGATCGAGGTGGTGGCCGAGGCCGAGGACGGTACCGAGGCGCTGGCGCTCATCAGGGAACACCAACCGCAGGTTGCGCTTCTCGACTACCGGATGCCCGGTATGGACGGGGCGGAGGTGGCGGCCGCGGTCACCCGCGACGAACTGCCGACCCGGGTGCTGTTGGTATCGGCTCATGACGAGTCGGCAATCGTCTACAAGGCGCTGCAGCAGGGTGCGGCTGGCTTTCTGTCGAAGGAGTCGAGCCGTAGCGAGCTGGTGAGCGCGGTGGTGAAGTGCGCGAAGGGGAAGGACGTCATCACGCCCGAGCTGGCAGCAGGCCTGGCATCAGAGATCCGGCGCCGCAACGAACCGGACGTGCCTGCGCTGAGCCCGCGCGAGCGCGAGGTGCTCAAGCTGATCGCCGCGGGCAGCAGCATCCCCGCCATGGCCAAGGAGCTGTTCCTCGCGCCGTCGACGGTCAAGACCCACGTGCAACGGCTCTACGAGAAGCTCGGCGTCAACGACCGCGGCGCCGCGGTGGCAGAGGCTATGCGCCGCAAACTTCTGGATTAGCCGCAGTGGACCCCTCGCTGCGCAGGGTCGTCGACCACCTCGCGACCGAACCCGTCCGCGTCTCGGCGGTTCTCCGCCTGCCGTTGATCGGGCTGATCGCAGTCCTGGTGTGGATCTGGGAGGTCGACCACTGGCTGCCCGAGCTGTACGCGGTGATTCTCGGCGCGTACGCGATCGCGGCGGTGCTGTGGCTGATCGCCGTCTTGCGCGGGCCCGTACCCCGGTGGGCGGACTGGTCGTCGACGATCGTCGACCTGCTGGTGATCGTCGCGCTGTGTTTGGTGTCGGGAGGCGCGACGTCGGCGCTGCTGCCGGTGTTCTTCCTGCTGCCGATCTCGGTGGCGTTCGGGGACCGGCCCGCACTGACGGCGATCTTTGGCGTCGTCACTGCGGCGGGCTATCTCACGGCGTGGATCTTTTACTCCAAGCGCGACGACCGGATCGGGCTGCCGAACATCGTGTACACCCACTTCGGTTTCCTGCTGTGGCTGGCGGTCGCAACGACGGCGCTGTGCTTCGTGCTTGCCCGAAGATCGATGCGGGTCAAGGCTTTACAGGAGGTGCGGCGTCAACTGGTTTCGGAGGCGATGCAGGCCGACGAACGCCGCAACCGCGAAGTCGCCGAGCATCTTCACGACGGTCCGCTGCAGACGTTGCTCGCCGCGCGGCTGGAGCTGGACGAGGCCCGTGAGCGCAATCCCGATCCCGCCCTCGACATGGTCTACGAAGCACTGCAGGAGACGGCCACCGGATTGCGCTCAACCGTCACCGAACTGCATCCGCAGGTGCTCGCCCAGCTCGGGCTGACCCCCGCGCTGCGAGAGATGGTGAAGCAGTTCGAGACTCGCACGCAGATCACCGTCGACGCCGATCTCGAGGACGTCGGTAAACCGGAGTCGCAGCAGCTTCTACATCGGGCCGCGCGCGAACTGCTCACCAACATCGGCAAGCATGCGGGGGCGTCATCGGTGCGGGTCGATCTGAAGCGGCGGGGCGACAGGATCAAGCTGACCGTCGCCGACGACGGCAGGGGTTTCGATCCCGCGGTCGTCGGCCAGTCGGTCGCCGACGGCCACATCGGGCTGGGTTCGCTGCTGGCGAGGTTCGACGCGATGGGGGGTGCGATGAACATCGAGTCACGTGCGGGCGCGGGCACCGTCGTCACGGTCACCTCGCCGCCCGAGCCGGTCACCACACCTGCCGAGCAGACGTAAAAGTACCCCGTACAGCGGCCGTAAGGGTACTTTTGCGTCTGCTCGCGGTGTTAGTTGACCAGCCCCCGGGCGATGACGAGCCGCTGAATCTGGTTGGTGCCCTCGAAGATCTGGGTGATCTTGGCCTCGCGCATGTACCGCTCGACGCGGAAGTCGCGGGTGTAGCCGACGCCGCCGAGCACCTGTACCGCGTCGGTGGTCACCTTCATCGCGGCGTCGGTGGCGATCAGCTTGGCGACGCTGGCCTGCGCCGAGTACGGCCTGCCGAGGTCGCGCCGTCGCGCGGCGTCCAGGTAGGTCGCCCGCGCGCTCGCCACCGCTGCGGCCATATCCGCGAGCAGGAAGCCAAGGCCCTGATGGTCGATGATCTTGCGGCCGAACGCGGTTCGCTCGTTGGCGTAAGCGGTGGCCTCGTCGAGGGCGGCCTGTGCGAGCCCGACCGCGACGGCGGCGATGCCCAGCCGTCCGGAATCCAAAGCGCTGAAGGCGATCTGCAGGCCCTGGCCCTCGTCGCCGATGCGGCGGTCGGCGTCAACGGCGGCATTGTCGTAGAACGCCGACGTGGTCGGCACGGCGTGCAGGCCCATCTTCTCCTCGGGCTTGCCGAAGCTCAGCCCGGTCAGGTCACCGGGAATGAGGAAGCAGGAGATGCTCCCCCTGTCCCCCCGGTCGCTTCGCTCCTGCCCCCTGGGACGGCTGCCTTCGCCGGTCCGCGCGAACAGCGTGTAGAAATCCGCGCGTCCGCCGTGGGTGATCCACGACTTCGACCCATTGATGACGTAGCCGCCGTCGGTGGCCTTGGCCGCGCACCGCAGCGCCGCGGCATCGGACCCCGCCTGCGGCTCGGACAGGCTGTAGGCGCCGATCTGCTCACCCGAAAGCATGCCGGGCAGCCAGCGCTTCTTCTGCTCGTCGGTGCCGAAGGCGAGCAGCGGGTGCGACGAGAGACTGTGCACGCTGACCGCGACCGCGACCGCCGCCCACCGCGCCGCGATCTCCTCGAGCACCTGCAGGTAGACCTCGTACGGTTGGCCGCCGCCGCCCCACTCCTCTGGCTGCGCCAAGCTCAGCAGCCCGGCCGTGCCGAGCTGGGCGAATACGCCGTCGGGATAGGTCTCCGCCTTCTCGTGCGCGTCGACGATGGGGTCGAGCACCTTGTCGCAGATGTCGCGCGTGAGCGCGATCAGGTCAACGGCGTCGTCGGATGGCAGCAGACGATCGACGGCCAAGCGAGTACCTCCCTGCGCGAATGTGTCGAGCTTAGACAACTCCGACGAACGTGTTTCGCCAGTCCCAGTCCGCCGTTGCCACGACCGGCCGAGCAGGTCAAGGTGTGCGGAATTCAACGTGGATCGCGCGTCCTTCTGGGGTACCGTGCCAACAGCGCAAATTTGCCAAATACGCCTCGAAGGGGATGGGTGGGCGCCGTGCTGCACGCTGCCGCGAGGATGGCGATCGCTGCGCCCCGCCGGGTCATCGGGGTCGCGCTTCTTGTCATGGTGGCGACGGCGATCTTCGGTGTCCCCGTCGTCAAGAGCCTTTCCGCGGGTGGGATGTTCGATCCGGGTTCGGAGTCATCAGAGGCCTCAGAAATCTTGGCGGACAAGTTCGACCAGGGCAACCTGACGGTTGTGATCAGCGTGACGTCGCAGGCGGGCGTCGACAGCCCTGCCGCCCGTGAAGCGGCCGCCGGCATCGAGGCGCGACTGGGTGACTCACCCGACGTCGGTCAGGTCATGTCGGCCTGGACCAGTCCGGCGCCAAAAGCGCTGATCAGCGATGACCGCAAGACAGGACTCATCGTTGCCGGCGTCAGGGGCGACGACAACCTCGCTCAGAAGCGGGCGAAGGAACTGACGTCCACTTTCGTCCCTGTCGGAAACGACGTCACCGTGCGTACGGGTGGTGAGGCCGCCATCTACTGGCAGATCAACGAGCAAAGCACCAAGGACCTGCTGTTCATGGAGGTCCTCGTGCTGCCCTTGAGCTTCTTCGTCCTGGTCTGGGTATTCGGCGGGCTTCTCGCTGCCGCCCTGCCTTTGTCGATCGGCGTATTCGCGATCCTCGGTTCGATGGCCGCATTACGCGCAACGACGATGTTCACCGACGTATCGATCTTCGCGCTGAACCTCAGCATCGCGATGGGCCTTGCGCTGGCAACCGACTACACGTTGCTGATCTTGAGTAGATATCGGAACGAGGTCGCTGGAGGCGCGACCCGCGATGCGGCGCTGATCCGCACCATGGCGACCGCGGGGCGCACGGTGCTCTTCTCGGCGCTGACGGTCGCGCTGTCGATGGTCGCGATGATCCTCTTCCCGCAGTACTTCCTGAAGTCGTTCGCCTACGCGGGCGTTATTGTCGTGGCCTTCGCCGCGACAGCGGCCGTGTTCGTCACGCCCGCTGGTATTGCGCTACTCGATGAACGCATCGACCGGTTCGATGTGCGCACGCTGATTCGACGGATACTGGGTCGACCTGACCCCCAACCGATTCCAGTTGAGCAGACGTTCTGGTATCGCTGGACAAAGTTCGTCATGTCACGGGCCGTGCCGATCGGCCTTACCGTGGTTGTCTTCCTTCTTGCGCTCGGCGTGCCGTTCCTGGGAGTCAAATGGGGGTTCCCAGACGACCGGGTGCTACCCACATCCGCATCTTCGCGTCAGGTGGGAGATCAAATGCGCAGCGACTTCGCGGTCGATCAGTTGACGAACATCAGCGTGGTGATCCCGCATGCCGACGGGTTGAGCCCAACCGAAATCGACCAGTACGCAAGCAGATTGTCTCAGATCGCCGATGTGTCATCGGTGTCCACGATTGCGGGTTCCTGGGTGAACGGCCACCTCGCGGGGCCGCCATCCGCACCGACGGGCATCGAGGGCGGCGCGGTCTTCATGACGATCACCAGCACCGCTGCCCTGTACTCCGAGGCGTCGGAGAATCAGCTCGACGCCGTACACGCCGTCCCCACCCCCGGAGGTGGAGACGTGCTGTTGGGTGGCACCGCGCAAGCCAATCGAGACACGGTGCAGGCAATCACCAGCCGCCTGCCCCTGGTGCTCGGTCTCATCGCCGGCATCACCATCATTTTGCTCTTCCTGCTCACCGGGAGCGTGCTGATGCCATTCAAAGCGGTGGCGCTCAACTGCCTGTCACTGACGGCTGCGTTCGGCGCTTTGGTGTGGGTGTTCCAAGAGGGGCACCTGGGTGCGCTCGGCGCCGAGGTGACGGGCACCCTGGAGGTCGATCTCCCGGTTTTACTGTTCTGCATAGCCTTTGGGCTGTCGATGGATTACGAAGTGTTCCTGATTTCCCGGATTCGCGAGCACTGGCTGGAATCCGATCAATCAACCGCAGCCAATGACGAGAGCGTCGCGCTTGGTGTCGCCCGCACCGGGCGTGTCATCACTGCGGCGGCATTGCTGATGGCAATCTCTTTCGGTGCGTTGATGGCCGCCCAGGTGACATTCATGCGGATGCTGGGGCTGGGGTTGGCGCTCGCGGTCTTGATGGACGCGACGTTGGTGCGAATGCTGCTGGTTCCGGCGTTCATGAAAGTCCTTGGGCGGTTGAATTGGTGGGCGCCGCCACCACTCGCCCGGTTGCACGCACGAATCGGTCTGCGTGAGGCTGCGGCGCGCGATGCCCCGGATGCGCAACAAGTGGTGGGATCGCCGTGAGGACTGACGACACCACGATCCTCGGGATACCCAGGGTTGACCCGCGGCTACGCGCTAAGTGGAGACTCGCCCTGCCGTGGTGGACCGGTGGATTCTTCGTCGCGACAAAGCCAGGGGCTGCGGTCTGGCGCAGGATCGTCGCACCCATCGACGCTCCGATCATGAATGCCACCAACGGACACGTAAAGCTCACCGGCATACCCCTTGTCGTCCTGACGTCCACCGGCGCTCGAAGCGGAAAGCCTCGGGAGAGCCCGCTCACCTATATCACCGACGGCGACGACGTCATCGTGGTGGCGTCCAACTTTGGCGGCGCCAAACACCCAGGCTGGTATCACAACCTGCGAGCAAACCCAGTCTGCGAGTTGAACGTCGGATCGCGTGGCGGCACGTTCTCGGCGAGTGAAGTCGAGGGTCCCGAACGCGATCGTCTATTCGCGCTCGCCAATGATCTCTATGCCGGTTTCGGCAAGTACGAGAAGCGAACCCATGGCGTCCGGACCATCAGAGTGATGAGGCTGACGCCGATGTCAACCGGTGATGGCATCGCGAATAGGAAGGGCCACATGAACTTTCGCGGAAGTAATGCTCTGATCACCGGGGCCAGCAGCGGAATCGGCGAGGAGTTCGCCAGGCAACTTGCCGACCGGCACGTCAACCTGGTGCTGGTGGCTCGCCGTCTGGACAAGCTCGAGGCGCTTCGCGACTCACTGCGAGCACAGCACCAAGACATCCAGGTGGACGTCATCAAGGCGGATCTGGCGGTGCCTGGCTCAGCTGGGGAACTCGTCGATGACGTCGCCAAGCTCGGTAAGCGCATCGATATCCTGGTCAACAACGCGGGCGTCGGATCGCACGGCAACTTCGTCGACGACAAGCCGGATGAGGACGCCGCGATGGTGCAACTCAACTGCGTCACGCTCGTCGAGCTCGCCGGGCACTTTTTCCCGAAGATGGTCGAGGCCGGCCGCGGTCTGCTCATCAATCTCGGCTCGACGGCGTCGTTTCAGCCGACGCCATACATGGCGGTGTACGGCGGCACGAAGGCGTTCGTCTGGGCGTTCACCGAAGCGTTATGGCAGGAAGCCAAGGGCACAGGGGTGCGCGTGCTGACGCTGTGCCCTGGCGGAACCGATACTGAATTCTTCGAACGGACAGAGAAGGAGTTTCTGACGCGTGGTCGCCAAACTCCTAAACAGGTGGTCGACACTGCGCTGAGCGCCGTTGAGCGGAGCACTCCCACTGTCGTATCGGGCGGCCTCAACGCCCTGCTTGCCAACGGCTACCGCATCACACCGCGGCGGATACTCCTTCGGATGGGCCAGTGGAGGCTCAAAGCCCGCAAGGACTGAAACCTACACTCCCTTAATCCATTTCGCTGTCCAATATTTGGAACAGCTCGCTATCGCTCGCGGCTTCGATGTCTGTAACGTCGGTGCCGGCTTGCTCAACCGAACGTACCGAGGCAAGCATCGTTTCAAGCTTGGCGACAACCAGTTCCCGGTCCGCGTCGCCCAATTGTGCGTTGACGAACACATTCTCGAGCTGATCGATCATCGCGTCGATACCTCCGGCCGCTGCCTCGGCGCTCGGCGCGATCTTCGCAAGTTGTTGTTGGAGGTGTGTGGCGAGGGTGGTGGGGGTGGGGTGGTCGAAGATGATGGTGGGGGTCAGGGTGAGTCCGGTGGTGGTTTTGAGTTTGTTGCGTAGTTCGATAGCGGTCAGGGAGTCGGTGCCGAGGTCGGCGAAGGTGTCGTTGGGGTTGATGGTGGTGGGGTTGGGGTGGCCGAGGGTGGTGGCTAGCGCGGTGGTGATGAGTTCGGTGAGGAGGTGGTGTTGGTTTTCGGGGCTGAGTTGGTGTAGTTGGGTGGTCAGTGTTGTTGGGGTGGTGGTGTTTTGGGTGGTGTCGCGTCCGGTGTTGTGGTGCGCCGGTGGGGTCAGTTTGCTCAGAAGGGGTGGTAGGTGGGCGGTGTTGGTGAGGGTGGGTAGGTCGAGGTGGGCGGCGACCAGTAGGGGTTGGGGTTGGTGGAGTGCGGTGTCGAATAGGTGCAGGGCGTCGGTGGGGGTGATGGGGGTGATGCCGTGGCGGGCCAGGCGGGTGTGGTCGGTGGCCGCGGTCATGGTTGACGGTTGTTCCCACAGGCCCCAGGCGATGGTGTGGGCGGGCAGGCCTGCGGCGTGTCGGTGGGCGGCCAGTGCGTCGAGGAAGGTGTTGGCGGCGGCGTAGTTGGCTTGTCCGGGGGAGCCGATGATGCCGGCTAGTGAGGAGAACATCACGAACGCGTCGAGGTCGAGGTGGGTGGTGAGTTCGTGGAGATGCCAGGCGGTGTCGGCTTTGGCGGCCAGCACGGTGTCGAGGCGGTCGGGGGTGAGGGATTCGATGACGGCGTCGTCGAGGATCGCCGCGGTGTGGATGACCGCGCCGAGGCGAGCGCGGCTGGTGATGTCGGTGATCAGGGCGGCCAGCTGCGCGCGGTCGGAGACATCGCAGGCGTGGAACTCCACCTGCGCGCCTGCGCTGGATAGTTCGCTGCTCAGCTCGGCGGCGTCGGGATGGTGGGGGCCGCTGCGGCTGGCCAGGATGAGGTGGGTGACGTGGTGGGCGGCTACCAGGTGGCGGGCCAACGCCGCGCCGGCCATCCCGGTGCCGCCGGTGATCAACACCGCCGCGCCCGGATCGAAAACGGTTGCACCGCTACCGGAATCGGTGCTTAGCGGCGCGGGCGCGATGAGCCGGGCGGCATAGGCGGTGCCGCCGCGCAGCACCAGTTGAGGTTCTCCGCTGCCGGCCAGCGAGGCTGCGGTGTCGGCGTCGATGGTGTCGGTGTCGGTGTCGATGAGCAGGATCTGGTCGGGGTGCTCGGTCTGCGCCGAGCGCACCATGCCCCAGATCGCCGCGCCGGCCAGATCGGTGACATCCTCACCAACGCGGCCGACAGCGCCGTGGGTGACCACCACCAACCTGGTGGGGTGATCGCCGGCCAACCAGGACTGCACCACCTGCAACCCTTGATGGGTGCCGGCATGCACCGCGGCGGGCACCGCCGTGTCATCGAGGTCGCCGGGCCGCCAATCCCACACTGTCACCGCGGGCGCGGCGTCCATGCCGCCGGCAGTTGGTGTGGTGATCGGTGACCAGGTGAGCTCCAGCAGCCCGCGGCCGGCCCGGGTGCCCGCGCCCACCGCGGCGTGCAGTGCAGCTGTGCTGATCGGGCGGGTCCGCAACGCCCCCACCGACAACACCGGCCCGCCCCACTCGTCGGTCAACACCACCGACACACCGTCGGTGCCGGTGGGGGTGATCTGCACCCGGGCCCGGGTCACCCCCGACGCGTGCAACCGCACCTGCTGCCAACTGAACGGCAACAACACCCCCACACCCTCCTCGGGGGAATCGGCGGCCAGCACCGCAGCGTGCAACGCTGAATCCAACACCGCCGGATGAACCCCCATAGGCGCATCACCCCCGATCAGACCGGGATCGACAGCGACCTCGGCATACACCTGCTCACCCAGACGCCACATCGCCTGCAGCCCTTGGAAAGCCGGCCCGTACTCATAACCTCGCGCCGCCAACCGCCGATAGGCATCGCCCACATCCACCGACACCGCCCCCGGCGGCGGCCACACCCCTGCCAACAACCCCGGCCCATCACCGCCGGCCGCATCGACGGTGCTCAACTGACCCGCAGCGTGCAACACCCACCCACCAACAACCCCGCCATCCTCCACCCGCCCGAACACCGACACCGACCGCAACCCACCGTCATCGACATCATCGACAACCACCTGCACCGCCACCGCACCCTGCGCCGCGATCACCAACGGCGCATACAACGTCAACTCCTCCACCACCGGAGCACCCACCTGCACCCCAGCCCGCAACACCAACTCCACAAACCCCGCCCCCGCCAACACCACCACCCCAGCCACCACATGATCAGCAAGCCACCCCTGACCACCCACCCACAACCGACCCGTCAACACCACCCCACCGACATCGGGTCGCTCGACGACCGCGCCCAGCAACCCATGTTCGGCGTCGTCGACACCCAGCAATTCGGGATCGCCGCCACCGGGCGCCGTCGCCAACCAATACCGTTGCCGGGTAAAGGCATACGTCGGTAACGGGACAGGTCGACCCGAACCGGACAGCATCGACGACCAATCGACCGATGCGCCTGAGGTGAAGAGCTGACCCGCTGAGGACCAGAAGCGGTCGATGCCGCCGTGGTCTCTGCCGAGGGTGGGGATTGTCACGGTGGCTTCGCCTGCGGTGTGGGTGAGGATGTCTTCTATTGCGGCCACCAGGACGGGGTGGGGGCTGCATTCGATGAATCTGCGGTAGCCGTGTGCGTAGGCGCTGTCGACGGCGGCGTCAAAGCGCACGGGTTGGCGCAGATTGCGGTACCAGTAGTCGGCGTTCAGCGTTGCGGTGTCGATGTCCTCGCCGGTGAGGGTGGAGAAGAACTGCACCGGCGCCGACACCGGCGTAATACCGGAAAGTTGGTCGATCAGCTGAGCCTGGATCGCGTCCACCGCCGCTGAATGCGAGGCGTAATCCACATCGATGCGCCGCGCCCACACCCCGCGCTGATCGCAGTCGACGACCAACTCGTCCACCGCGCCGGCTTCGCCGGAGACCACCACCGACCCCGCCCCGTTGATCACGGCCACACTGAGCCGATCCCCCCACCGCCCCAACCAGCCCGACACCTCCTGCGCGCCAGCACCCACCGACACCATCGCCCCGCTACCGGCGATGTCCACCAACAACCGGCTGCGCACCGCCACCACCGCGGCGGCATCGGCCACACTCAACGCCCCGGCCACACACGCCGCCGCGATCTCACCCTGAGAATGGCCAATCACCGCATCAACAACCACCCCCGCCGACTGCCACAACCGCGCCAACGACACCATCACCGCCCACAACACCGGCTGCACCACATCCACCCGGTCCAACCCAGGCGCACCGGGCCGCCCGGCCACCACATCCATCAACGACCAATCCACCCACCGCCCCAACGCCGCCCCACACACATCCATCTGCTCAGCAAAAACCCGCGACTGCCCATACAACCGCTCACCCATCCCCACCCACTGCGAACCCTGCCCAGGAAACACCAACACCACACCGGCACGACCGCGCACGACTTCAGGGCTGGGTGCGTTGCCGGCGAGCTCAGTGAGCTTGTCCATCAACTCATCCCGGTCAGTACCGACAAGCACGGCCCGATGGTTGAAGACCGAGCGCCGCGCCAATGACACCCCTACGTCGGCCGCCGCCAAGTCGGGTTCTGCGTTCAGATGAGTGAGTAGACGACGGGCCTGGGCGGCCAAGGCATCACCTGACTTCGCCGAAAGCACCCACGCCGCCGCGGGCTGATCCGCGGGGGTGTGTCGATGCGCAGAGTCTGTCTCGACGGGTGGTTCCTCGAGCACCACATGCGCATTCGTTCCTGAAAGTGCGAACGACGAGACAGCGGCACGGCGGACGCGCTCACCGGCAGGCCACGGCTGCGCCTCGCTCAATAACGACACAGCGCCCGTCGACCAGTCCACATGGGGACTTGGTGCATCGACATGCAAGGTCCTCGGTAGCGTGCCGTGCTCCATCGCCTTCACCATCTTGATCACACCGCCCACACCGGCTGCCGCCTGGGTGTGCCCCATGTTGGACTTGATGGAGCCCAACCACAGTGGACGATCGCTGTCGCGGTCTGACCCGTATGTCGCCAGTAGAGCCTCTGCCTCGATCGGATCACCGAGGACGGTGCCCGTTCCATGTGCCTCGACCGCGTCGACGTCTGCTGCGCCCACTCCGGCAGAAGCCAACGCAGCGCGGATGACCCGCTCCTGCGCGACCTTGTTGGGTGCGGCCAGGCCGTTGGACGCGCCGTCCTGGTTGACGGCGGCACCTCGAACCAGTCCGAAAACCCGATGTCCGCGCCGCCGTGCATCATCGAGCCTCTCGAGCGCCAGCATGCCGACGCCTTCGGAGAAGCTGGTGCCATCCGCAGCCGCGGCGAACGACTTGCATCGCCCGTCTGGGGCCAGACCCCGTTGCCGCGAGAACGCCACATAGATGTGCGGGAGAGCCATGATGCTGACGCCACCGGCCAGCGCCAGATCGCACTCGCCGGAGCGCAGGGACTGCATGGCTAGATGAATCGCCACCAACGAGGACGAACACGCGGTGTCAATCGACAACGCCGGACCTTCCAGCCCGAGCGTGTATGCGATGCGTCCCGACGCCACGCTCGCCGCGACAGACGTGGCGAGATGACTCTCGGCCTCTGGTGGAGCGTCGTTGACGTAGAACGATGCCATGACACCAGCGAATACGCCTGTTTTGCTGTGCCGCAGAGAGACTGGGTCGATGCCCGCAGATTCGATCGCCTCCCAGGAACACTCCAACAGCAGGCGCTGTTGGGGATCTGTCGCCAGCGCCTCTTTGGGTGACATCCCGAAGAAGCCCGCGTCGAAGTCGCCGGCGTCGTCCACGAAGCCACCGAACTGTGTGTACGTCTTGCCGACGGCGTCGGGATCGGGATCGAACAGCCTCTGCAGGTTCCATCCGCGGTCGGAAGGGAAGTGGGAGATGACATCTCGCCCGTTGGCCACCATGTCCCACAACTTTTCGGGCGTGTCCACTCCACCTGGATATCGACACGCCATTCCGACGATCGCTATCGAGTCGTCCCCTGTCGACATCTGGGCTACCTGCTTCACAAGCGAAGACGAGCCGACAAGTTGTTGTTGGAGGTGTGTGGCGAGGGTGGTGGGGGTGGGGTGGTCGAAGATGATGGTGGGGGTCAGGGTGAGTCCGGTGGTGGTTTTGAGTTTGTTGCGTAGTTCGATAGCGGTCAGGGAGTCGGTGCCGAGGTCGGCGAAGGTGTCGTTGGGGTTGATGGTGGTGGGGTTGGGGTGGCCGAGGGTGGTGGCTAGCGCGGTGGTGATGAGTTCGGTGAGGAGGTGGTGTTGGTTTTCGGGGCTGAGTTGGTGTAGTTGGGTGGTCAGTGTTGTTGGGGTGGTGGTGTTTTGGGTGGTGTCGCGTCCGGTGTTGTGGTGCGCCGGTGGGGTCAGTTTGCTCAGAAGGGGTGGTAGGTGGGCGGTGTTGGTGAGGGTGGGTAGGTCGAGGTGGGCGGCGACCAGTAGGGGTTGGGGTTGGTGGAGTGCGGTGTCGAATAGGTGCAGGGCGTCGGTGGGGGTGATGGGGGTGATGCCGTGGCGGGCCAGGCGGGTGTGGTCGGTGGCCGCGGTCATGGTTGACGGTTGTTCCCACAGGCCCCAGGCGATGGTGTGGGCGGGCAGGCCTGCGGCGTGTCGGTGGGCGGCCAGTGCGTCGAGGAAGGTGTTGGCGGCGGCGTAGTTGGCTTGTCCGGGGGAGCCGATGATGCCGGCTAGTGAGGAGAACATCACGAACGCGTCGAGGTCGAGGTGGGTGGTGAGTTCGTGGAGATGCCAGGCGGTGTCGGCTTTGGCGGCCAGCACGGTGTCGAGGCGGTCGGGGGTGAGGGATTCGATGACGGCGTCGTCGAGGATCGCCGCGGTGTGGATGACCGCGCCGAGGCGAGCGCGGCTGGTGATGTCGGTGATCAGGGCGGCCAGCTGCGCGCGGTCGGAGACATCGCAGGCGTGGAACTCCACCTGCGCGCCTGCGCTGGATAGTTCGCTGCTCAGCTCGGCGGCGTCGGGATGGTGGGGGCCGCTGCGGCTGGCCAGGATGAGGTGGGTGACGTGGTGGGCGGCTACCAGGTGGCGGGCCAACGCCGCGCCGGCCATCCCGGTGCCGCCGGTGATCAACACCGCCGCGCCCGGATCGAAAACGGTTGCACCGCTACCGGAATCGGTGCTTAGCGGCGCGGGCGCGATGAGCCGGGCGGCATAGGCGGTGCCGCCGCGCAGCACCAGTTGAGGTTCTCCGCTGCCGGCCAGCGAGGCTGCGGTGTCGGCGTCGATGGTGTCGGTGTCGGTGTCGATGAGCAGGATCTGGTCGGGGTGCTCGGTCTGCGCCGAGCGCACCATGCCCCAGATCGCCGCGCCGGCCAGATCGGTGACATCCTCACCAACGCGGCCGACAGCGCCGTGGGTGACCACCACCAACCTGGTGGGGTGATCGCCGGCCAACCAGGACTGCACCACCTGCAACCCTTGATGGGTGCCGGCATGCACCGCGGCGGGCACCGCCGTGTCATCGAGGTCGCCGGGCCGCCAATCCCACACTGTCACCGCGGGCGCGGCGTCCATGCCGCCGGCAGTTGGTGTGGTGATCGGTGACCAGGTGAGCTCCAGCAGCCCGCGGCCGGCCCGGGTGCCCGCGCCCACCGCGGCGTGCAGTGCAGCTGTGCTGATCGGGCGGGTCCGCAACGCCCCCACCGACAACACCGGCCCGCCCCACTCGTCGGTCAACACCACCGACACACCGTCGGTGCCGGTGGGGGTGATCTGCACCCGGGCCCGGGTCACCCCCGACGCGTGCAACCGCACCTGCTGCCAACTGAACGGCAACAACACCCCCACACCCTGCTCGGGGGAATCGGCGGCCAGCACCGCAGCGTGCAACGCTGAATCCAACACCGCCGGATGAACCCCCATAGGCGCATCACCCCCGATCAGACCGGGATCGACAGCGACCTCGGCATACACCTGCTCACCCAGACGCCACATCGCCTGCAGCCCTTGGAAAGCCGGCCCGTACTCATAACCGCGCGCCGCCAACCGCCGATAGGCATCGCCCACATCCACCGACACCGCCCCCGGCGGCGGCCACACCCCTGCCAACAACCCCGGCCCATCACCGCCGGCCGCATCGACGGTGCTCAACTGACCCGCAGCGTGCAACACCCACCCACCAACAACCCCGCCATCCTCCACCCGCCCGAACACCGACACCGACCGCAACCCACCGTCATCGACATCATCGACAACCACCTGCACCGCCACCGCACCCTGCGCCGCGATCACCAACGGCGCATACAACGTCAACTCCTCCACCACCGGAGCACCCACCTGCACCCCAGCCCGCAACACCAACTCCACAAACCCCGCCCCCGCCAACACCACCACCCCAGCCACCACATGATCAGCAAGCCACCCCTGACCACCCACCCACAACCGACCCGTCAACACCACCCCACCCGAAGCGGTTGTCTCGGTGGATAGTTGATCGAACGACTTCCAGAAGCGGTCGATGCCGCCGTGGTCTCTGCCGAGGGTGGGGATTGTCACGGTGGCTTCGCCTGCGGTGTGGGTGAGGATGTCTTCTATTGCGGCCACCAGGACGGGGTGGGGGCTGCATTCGATGAATCTGCGGTAGCCGTGTGCGTAGGCGCTGTCGACGGCGGCGTCAAAGCGCACGGGTTGGCGCAGATTGCGGTACCAGTAGTCGGCGTTCAGCGTTGCGGTGTCGATGTCCTCGCCGGTGAGGGTGGAGAAGAACTGCACCGGCGCCGACACCGGCGTAATACCGGAAAGTTGGTCGATCAGCTGAGCCTGGATCGCGTCCACCGCCGCTGAATGCGAGGCGTAATCCACATCGATGCGCCGCGCCCACACCCCGCGCTGATCGCAGTCGACGACCAACTCGTCCACCGCGCCGGCTTCGCCGGAGACCACCACCGACCCCGCCCCGTTGATCACGGCCACACTGAGCCGATCCCCCCACCGCCCCAACCAGCCCGACACCTCCTGCGCGCCAGCACCCACCGACACCATCGCCCCGCTACCGGCGATGTCCACCAACAACCGGCTGCGCACCGCCACCACCGCGGCGGCATCGGCCACACTCAACGCCCCGGCCACACACGCCGCCGCGATCTCACCCTGAGAATGGCCAATCACCGCATCAACAACCACCCCCGCCGACTGCCACAACCGCGCCAACGACACCATCACCGCCCACAACACCGGCTGCACCACATCCACCCGGTCCAACCCAGGCGCACCGGGCCGCCCGGCCACCACATCCATCAACGACCAATCCACCCACCGCCCCAACGCCGCCCCACACACATCCATCTGCTCAGCAAAAACCCGCGACTGCCCATACAACCGCTCACCCATCCCCACCCACTGCGAACCCTGCCCAGGAAACACCAACACCACACCTAGTTCGTCTGTCCCAGAGGTCTTTTCGGTGCGGGTTGTGAGCCAGTGCCGGGTGCGGTGCCATGGTGCCGACGGCACCACCGCGTGAGGCTCGGGTGGATGCGGGGTCCGGGGCGGAGTCGAGACGTGGGTGCGGTTGAGGTTGGTGTGGAAGCTCACCGTCTGATCTGCGTCCCGTTCGAGGGTTCCAATGCAGTGGTGATGACCACTAGTGGGCAGACTCTCGGTGATCGACTGCAGCAGAACAGGATCGGGGCTGATCTCGATGAACGTGGTATGGGCGGCGGCGGCGACGGCCGAGGAAAGAATGGGAACGCGTGGCGTCCCCATTGTCTCTGTGGCCGCGGCGGGCATACCAGACGCGAGCGCTTGCAATCCGTCTGCGGCAGAAAGGGCACCGGCGACCACGGCCGCGGTCACCTCACCCGTTGACGTCCCGATGACGGCATCCGGCTGGACCCCGTATGAGCGCCACAGCTCGGACAGCGCCAGTTGCAGGCCCATCAGTAGCGCCTGCAGTTCTTCCGGCGAACTCCGGAGCTCGCCGGCCGCGATTGCGTGCTGGAGCGAAAATCCAGCCTGCTCAACGAATACCGGATCCAGTTCTGCGACGGCGGCGGCGAACGCTGGTTCGTCGCGCAACAGCTCGCGGCACATCCCCGGCCATTCTCCGCCCGGCCCCGGATAGGCGAACACGGTGCCTTGCCCGCACGGCCCGTCATGAGGCGGCACCACACCCGGCGCCGAATACCTGCCGGCCAGCGCGCGTAGGCCAGCCACTGCTTGGGGGCGGTCGCGGGCACACACTGTCGCAAACGAGCTGTACTGGGTGCGGTGATAGTTCAGGGTGTGGGCGACGTCTTCGAGAGTGACGTCGCGCCCAGCGCCTGTCATCCAATCAGCCAGCATCCCGGCGGTCGACGTGATGCGCTGCGGCGTCTTGCCGGAAATCACCAGAGTGGCCACAGGCGGTGTCGATGACTCGGGAGCGGGCTCGGTTTGCGGCGCTTGTTCGAGGACCACATGGGCGTTGGTGCCGCCGAACCCGAAGGACGAAACACCCGCACGGCGCGCACGGCCAGATGCTGGCCAATCACATTGTTGCGCGACGACATGCAGACGAAGGTCGTCGAACGGTATATGCGGGTTGGGTGTCTCGAAGTGCAGGTTCGCCGGAATCTGCCCATGGTGCAGCGCCAGCACGGTCTTGAGGAAGCCCGCAATGCCCGCCGCGGCCTCCAGATGACCGAGGTTCGATTTGACCGTGCCGATCAGCAGCGGTGAGTCGGAAGCGCGGGCACGACCGATGACCGTGCCCAGTGCCCGCGCCTCGATCGGATCGCCAAGCAATGTTCCTGTGCCGTGGGCTTCGACATAGTCGACCTCGCCGAGGGGAACGCCTGCGTTGGCGTAGGCCGACCGGAGGACCGCCATCTGCGCTTCAGGATTCGGCGCCATCAGGCCGTTGGACCGGCCGTCCTGGTTCACCGCAGACCCACGCAGCACCGCGAGTACCCGGTCACCGTCGCGCACCGCATCGCTGAGTCGCTTGAGCACGACGACCCCGCAGCCCTCGCCCCGAACGAAGCCGTCGGCATCGGCGTCGAAGGAGTGGCACCTACCCGTCGGGGACAACACCCCGGCTTGATCGAAGCTGCGGGTTACCGCCGGAGACAACAGCAGGTTCACCCCCGCGGCGAGGGCCAGGTTGGACTCACCGGTGCGCAGGCTCTGACTGGCCGTGTGGATCGAGACCAGTGACGACGAACATGCCGTGTCGACCGTGATCGACGGCCCCCGCAGATCGAAGTAGTAGGACACCCGGTTGGCGATGATGCTCAACGCGCCGCCGGTAGGAAACCAGGAGTCGATCTGCCTCAGGTCGCTCATCCCCAGGTACCCGTACTCGGACAGGCTGGCGCCGACGAACACCCCGGTCTGTGTGTGTCGCAGTGAGTCCGTCGGGATCCCGGCGTGGTCGAGTGCCTCGTGGGCCACTTCGAGCAGAAGTCGCTGCTGCGGGTCCATCTTCGCGGCCTCGCCCGGCGTGATCTCGAAGAACTCCGCATCGAAGGCGTCGATGTCGCTCAGAAACGAGCCCCACCGGGTGGTGCGCGAGAGTATGTCGGCAACACCGGCCGAACCGTCGTCGAATGGTGTCCAGCGATCAGGAGGAACCTCGGTGACCGCCGATCGGCCGTCGCAGAGAAACTGCCACAACGATTTCGGGTCGCTGATGCCGCCGGGAAGCCGACATCCCAGACCGATGATCGCTATCGGTTCGTCGACCGATGTGCGTTGGATGGTCGCAGCGCCGACGGCGTCCGACCCTTCGGGTGATGTGAGGTACGTGGCGAGTGCGTTGATCGTCTGGTGTTGCCAGAACTCCACAGGTGAGACGACCCGGCCAAGCCGTTCTGAAAGGACTCCAGAGAGCACGACCGCGTCAGCGGAGCCAACCCCGAGCTCGTGCATGGACACGTCGAAATCGATGTCCGCAGCGCTGAGTCCGATCTCGGTCTGCAGATAGTCGGCGAGGAAGGTACGCAGAGCGGCTTCGTCGGGGTGCTGACTCACGGGGTGGCATCCAAACGGCAGAAGCCGCCCTCTTGGTATCGCTCGACGCAGGTCGCACGACGGACTTTGCCGCTTGTGGTGATGGGGATCGAACCGGGCGTCACCAGTACGAGATCGGCCAGCCGGAGGTTATGCGCCGCGGAAACCCCAGCGGTCACGCGGCGTTTCAATGCGCGCAGGTCGTCGATCTCGCGCTGCTTCTTGACATCGGCGATCACGACGAGTTGCTCCGTGGCATCGCCATCCACGGAGATGGCGGCGACTCGACCGCCCGTGATCTCGCTGACGGTCGCCTCGATGTCATCCGGATAGTGGTTGCGCCCGTTGACGATAAGCATGTCCTTGATGCGGCCCACGACGAAAAGTTCGTCCTCCGACATCACGCCGAGGTCGCCCGTGCGCAGCCACGGACCCGGGGGTGTACCCGGCGACGCGTTGGAAATCTGTGCGCCGAAAGTGTCGTCGGTCAGCGCAGGGTTGCGCCAGTAGCCGGTCGCGACGTTCGGTCCGTGCAGCCAGACCTCCCCGACCATGTTGGCCTGATTCTCCACATGCGTCTGCGGATCGACGATCCGGACCAAGCACGAACGAGGCGACCCGAGGCCGACCATTTCGACACCACCTCCTGTGGCGCCATCGGCGCACCGTTCGGCGTGGCCCGAACACAGCTTCTGGTAATCGAACCAGGTGGTCATCGGAAGGCGGTCCGACGGTGAGCAGACGACGTAGACGGTCGCTTCGGCAAGGCCGAAGGCCGGCCGTACCGCGGTCGCAGGCAGATTGAACGGGGTAAAGCGGTCCCAGAAGCGGCGGAGCGTTGCTGCGTGGATACGCTCGCTCCCGCTGGCGACCGTCCTGACGTCGGACAGGTCTAACCCCGCCATATCTTCATCCGACGTGCGTCGCGCAGCCAGGTCAAACGCGAAATTCGGTGCAGCCGTCAGAGTTTCGGGATGAGACGCCAACTCTTTGATCCAGCGTGCAGGCTTCTGCAGGAACGCCGTCGGACTCAGTAGCACTCCCTTCCGACCGAGGACCAGAGGCATGAACAGGCCCACGACCAAGCCGAGATCGTGAAACAGAGGTAGCCATGACACAACCGTGAGCCGGGGTGCGTCTCCGTCCAAGAAGTCAGCGTGGATCTGCTCAACGTTGGCCACCGCGTTGTCGTGGGTGATCTCAACACCGCTCGGAGCGCGCGTTGACCCGGACGTGTACTGCAGATACGCGGTCCTTGGACTGTGAGCACCCGACGTTACCGGTGTCGACGGCGCATCGAAGTCCAGTGCGTCCACCTCAATGACGCGCGGTGCGCGTTGTCCCGGTTGCGGTTTGGCGTAGCTCATCAGACCGTCGACGACGGCGGACATGGTCAGGATGGCGACGGGCGCGCAGTCCCGTATGGCGCCTGACACTCGCTCGTCGTGGGCGCCGAACTGCGGAACCGAGAGCGGTACCGCGATGAAACCGGCCTGGATCGCACCGAGGAATGCGACGACGTAGTCGAGACCTTGAGGGGCGACTATCGCTGCGCGGTCACCGGCCGAGCCGCACGCCGCCAACGTGTCGGCGACCACGCAGACGCGATGGCGCAGTTGTGCCCAGGTGAGGCTCTCGGACCTGCCTAGCGGATCGATGTCGTAGTCGACGAAGACGTATGCGATGGCGTCGGGTTGCTGATGCGCGAGGCGTTCGAGCAGAGCGGGGATTGGTCGGCCGGTCATCGGGAGCCTCGGCTCATATTGGTCGTCCCACCGCCCCATCAGGCGATTGAGGAGCTTCGGACTAACGGTGTCGATTGCGTGCGCGACCAACGCGATTCGCGGCGCGATCCGAACTGGGCGGTGACGCGCAGCTGTCAACATCCAGCCGGCAGCTTCCTCGGCCGATAGTGAGGGCACACCGTGGTATGCCCTGTTCGGGGCGATCATCGGTGTTCGGACCAACGGGTAATACAGCGTGGTCTGGTGCAGTCCGGTGCTTGCCAACTCTGTGTCGATGATGCGGCAGCTGGCCGAAAGGGCGGCCTTCGACGCGTTGTATGCGGAGAATTTGGGAAGCGCTTGGTTGTAGACGGCCCACGTGGACGCATTGATGATGTGACCGTCACCCCGCTCTACCATTCCGTTGACGAATGCGCGGATCAGCCGAAGCGGCGCATAGTAGTTGAGCCTCATGACCCGTTCGACGTCATGCCATCGCTCGAGCGATTCCAGGAAGGGCCGCCAGATGGAAAGGCCGGCGTTGTTGACGAGAACATCGACGCCCCCGAACGTTTCGTCAACCGAGTCGATCAACTGGGCGATTTCGTCGGTGTCGGTCAGATCGCATGGCAGGGCGTGGCATCGGCCGCCGCGAGCCTCGACACGAGACGCGAGGTCGTCGAGTCGGTACTTGCGGCGCGCCACCGCAATGACGACGGCGCCGTGGTCGGCGAACAGTTCGGCAGCTATCTCGCCGATGCCGGATGACGCGCCGGTGATCAGGATGCGCTTGCCGCGTAGATCAACAGCGTTGCGTGACCGGCGATGGACGAACCGGGACGTCAGCGGTGGCCGCATGAGCGTCACGCCCATTTCGAAAGTCAGGCGTCGCAACCGATTGAGATCCGCAACGGGCGCCTCCGGTGCAACGGCATCTTCGACGCCGACGAACTCGGTGGGCGTTTCCTGTACCTGTGGCGCCTCTTCCTCCGCGGGCGCCTCAACCGAGGGCGGCTCATCGACGGGAAGCGCCTCGTCGTCGGTCTCGAGGGTCTCCCCGACGGGAGACTCGATCGGAGCGAGCTGGGTCAGCAGGTAGTCCGTCAGGGCCGTGGGGTCCGGATGGTCGAACATCATTGCGACTGGCAGCGGTAGCCCGGTGGCCTGGGTGAGGCGGCTACGCAGCTCCATCCCGGTCAGCGAATCCAGCCCGAGGTCGGTGAATTGCTGTGTGGGCGAGACGGTGTCGGGTGTCGGATGGTCTAGGACGGCGGCGATGTGCGCGCGTACCTCGTCGAGCAGACGGGCATGCTGTTCGGACGGGGTGTGTCCGGCGAGCTGTTGTGCCAGGTTGCTGGGTTGGGCGCGGGTGTTGGGTGTGGTGATCAACCCGCTCAGCAAGCTGGGCAGCATGCCCGCGCGGGCGAGGGCTTGCAGCGCGGTGGTGTTCAGCTGGGCGGGCACCAGTACCGGCTCGGTCTGAGCGCAGGCATGGTCAAAAAGAGCGAGGGCATAGTCGGTGTCCATCGCGGTGATGCCGAGACGGTGCAGACGCGATAGATCATCGGAATCCAGGCTCGTGGTCATGGCGCTCGGCTTCTCCCACAGACCCCAGGCCAGCGCGGCGCCGGGCAATCCGTGGTGACGTCGGTGCTGCGCCAGCGCATCGAGGAACGCGTTGGCGGCGGCGTAATTCGCTTGTCCCGGATTGCCAAGCACGCCCGCTGCCGACGAGTAGAGGATGAACGCGGTCAGCGGATGGGCTTGAGTAAGACGGTGAAGGTTCACGGCGGCATCGAGTTTGGGCCGTAGCACCTGTTCGACGCGCTCGTGATCGAGGTCTTCGATGAGAGAATCGGCCAACACCCCGGCCGTGTGGATGACCGCTCCGAGGGGGTGGTCGACGTCGATGGCGGCCAGGACCGTGTCGAGTTGGTCTGCGTCGGCAATATCGGCGGCGACGAAATCGGTGTGACAGCCCAGCTCATTGAGTTCGCGCTGGAGATCCTGGGCGCCCGGCGCTGCAGCGCCGCGACGGCTCAACAGCAGCAGATGACGACAGTGGTGCGCGGTTGTCAGGTGGCGGGCCAGGGCCATTCCCAACGCACCGGTACCGCCAGTGATCAGCACGGTCTTTTCAGGATCGAATGTCGGTTCGCTGACAGGTGGCGATGCTCCGGAGCGAGTCAGCCGTGGCGCCAACAGTGTTCCCCTTCGTAGCGCGAGGACGGGTTCGACAGATATCGCTAGTGCCGTGGCGAGGAGATTGCCGGAGGCGGCGGCGTCGACGTCGAGCCAGCCGAATCGGCCGGGGTGTTCGTTGGCGGCGCTACGTAGCAGTCCGTGCGCGGCAGCGACTGCCAGATCCGGACTTTCGTCGTCGTCGGTGGCCAATGCGTGGTGGCTCAACAGGACCAGCCGCGAGGTCGCCAACGCGGGTTGTGCCAACCAGGCTTGTACGAGACGCAACGTGCCGTAGAGGCCGGTGCGTGCAGCACCGGCCAACTCATCCTGATCGTCGCGGGGGACGGTAGTCACCACGACATCCGGGACGCGAGCGCCCGCGCCGATAGCCTCCGTCAACTCCTCGAGGTCGCGGTAGCCGCTGGCACCGTCAACGTTCGGCTCGGTCTCGCCGAGCATTGCGACGGTGGCTTGCTGGTCGGCAGACGGGGACACCGCCGTCCAGCTCACGGTATACAGCGACTGGGCCACGTCAGCGGCAAGGCGTGCGAGTTCAGCGAGGTCGACGGGACGCGCAACCAGTTGCTGCACCTGCAGCACCGGTACTCCGGAAACATCGGCAGCGTGAAGTTGCAGTCCAGAATCCCTGCGCTGCAAAGCAACCCGGAGGGTCGAGTTTTCCGACGACGACGAACGCAGCCCCACCCCGGTCCACGCGAACGGCAACGAGACCTGGCCCGAAGACGCGTCGGCCTGCGCGAACAGTCCCGCGGCGGGGTGAAGTGCCGCATCGAGTAGCGCCGGATGCACGGCGAAGCTCTCGCCGCTTCGGCCTTGATCAAGCGCGACCTCGGCGAACAGCACGTCGTCGCGGCGCCACACCGCCCGCACCGCCTGAAACGCCGCCCCGTACTGCAAACCGGCCTCAGCCAGCTGTTCGTACAGAGAATCGACCTCAACGGCGACGGTATCCGCAGGCGGCCACTCCGTCATCGGCGGCGCGCTGTCGTCTGCCGCGATATCGGTTGGGACGCTGAGAATCCCGGCAGCACACCGCACCCAGGGCCGCTCGACACCACCGACGCTGTCGTTCAACCGGAAGTAGATGCGCACCTCGCAACGTCCATCAGGTTGGGCAGCGCTCAGCACCAATTGCAATGCCACTGAATCATCTTCAGGAAGAAGCAACGGAGTGTGCAGCACCAACTCGTCGAGCCACCCCACCCCCGCGTGGGCTCCGGCGGACAGCGCCATCTCCACCAGCGCGGCTCCCGGCAGCACCGGCACCGCACCGACGGCGTGGTCAGCCAGCCACGGGAAGTCGCTCAACGAAATCCGACCGCTGAACACCCACCCCTGCCCGTCACCGACACGCACCCCCGCTGTCAGGAACGGATGATCGATCTCCGACAACCCAACCGACGACAGGTTCCCTACACCGCTCTTGCCCCCGTCGAACCAAAACCGGCGCCGCTCAAAGGGATACGTGGGCAACTCCAGCGGTCGTGCATCATACGGTGAGAACACCGTGGTCCAGTCGACCTCGACGCCCGAGCCGTGAGCCTGCGCGGCGAACCGCATGATCGCTTCGCCCTCGGATTGCTTGGTGCGCAACGCCGATACGCAAAGCCGGGGACCGTCGAGGCTTTGATCGACCATCGGAGTCAGCGGTCCGGTCGGACCCAGCTCCAGGTACTTACTGACCCCGGCGGACGATAGGAAGCGGACGCCGTCCAGGAATCGCACGGGGTCGCGCACCTGCTGCACCCAGTACTTGGCCGTGGCTAATTCAGCTGTTGAAGCAGGCGTTCCGTCTCGATTGGAGATGATCGGGATGTGGGGCTCACCGAAAGTGAGAGCCTGCGCGACCGAACCGAACTCCTCCAGCATCGGCTCCATCCGCGCGGAATGGAAAGCGTGGCTGACGTGCAGACGGGTCACCGTGTGCCCGGGCCACTGCTGCATCCACGACCGAACGGCGTCCTCGTCGCCGGACACCACCGTGGAATTCGGGCTGTTGATCGCCGCCACCGACAGTCGGTCCGCGTAACCCGTCAGGGAGGCGCTCACTTGCTCCTCGGTCGCCGCGATTGCGACCATTGCGCCACCTGCGGGCAGCGCCCCCATCAGCCGGGCCCTTGCTGCGACCAGTGTGCAGGCATCCGGCAGCGAGAACACGCCCGCCAGGTGCGCGGCGACGATCTCTCCGAGCGAGTGACCGATCAAGAAGTCGGCGGCCATCCCCCAGGACTGCACCAGGCGATAGAGCGCGACCTCGATCGCGAACAACGCGGGCTGGGTGAACGTCGAGTGACCGAGTAGCGCGGCTTCAGGTGAATCCGCAGCCGCGAACATCAGTTCCCGCAGTGACCGATCCAGATGTCGATCGAACTGTGTGCACACCTCATCGAGCGCCTCGGCGAAAACCGGGTAGTGCCCATAGAGCATCGCGCCCATGCCGGGACGTTGAGCACCCTGTCCGGGGAACAGGATCGCGGTCTTGCCTGGCAGGGTGTGGCTAGTGATCACATCGGGGTGCGGGGTGCCGTGCGTCAACGCGTCCAACCCGGCGCGCAGCTGGCCGTCGGTGGCGGCGATGATCGCGGCACGGTGGTCAAGGGCGGCGCGCGTCGACGCCAGTGAGTACGCAAGGTCGGTGAGAGCCGGACTGTCGGAAGCTATCAGGCCCTGAATACGGAGAGCCTGATCCGCAAGCGCGGTAGGGGTTTTTGCCGACAGGAGCACCGCAACGTGGGCAGGAGCGACAGTTGGCTCCGCGGGTTTGTCGGAGGCTGTGGCGTCGGTTCCGGACGGGGCCTCTTCGATGATGATGTGTGCGTTGGTCCCCGAGATGCCGAACGCGGATACGCCGGCTCGGCGCGTCCGGTCCGTCCGTTGCCATTGAGTGGGCTCAGTGAGCAGACGCACCTCGCCTGCCGACCAATCCACATGTGGGCTTGGAGCATCGACGTGCAAGGTTTTGGGCAGTGTTTCGTTGCGCAGCGCCTGGATCACTTTGATCACCCCGGCCACCCCGGCGGCGGCCTGGCTATGGCCCAAGTTCGACTTGATCGAACCGAGCAGCAGCGGCTTTGCGGCACCCCGATTCTGGCCGTACGTGGCCAGCACAGCCTGGGCCTCGATCGGGTCGCCGAGCGCGGTGCCGGTGCCGTGGCCTTCTACCGCGTCGACGTCGCTCACCGACAACCCGGCATTGCTCAGCGCCTCGCGAATCACCCGTTCCTGCGAGGGACCGTTGGGCGCTGTCAGTCCGTTAGATGCGCCATCCTGGTTGACTGCGCTTCCGCGGATCAGACCCAACACCCGGTGTCGGTTCCGGCGGGCATCGTCGAGTCGCTCGAGCAACACCAACCCTGCGCCTTCGGAGAGGCTTGTGCCATCAGAGGCTGCGGCAAACGACTTGCAGCGGCCATCCACCGAGAGCGCGTGCTGGCGGGAGAACTCCACGAAGGGTGTCGCGGTCCCCATCACCGTGGCACCGCCTGCCAAAGCCATCGAACACTCGCCGGCCCTCAATGCCTGGCAAGCCTGGTGGATTGCCACCAGCGACGACGAGCACGCCGTGTCCACTGTGACCGCAGGCCCGTGCAGCCCGAAGACATACGAGATGCGCCCGGACGCGACACTGGCGGAGAACCCGGTGGCGATGAATCCCTCCAGCGCCGCTCCAGCGCTCACGCCGTATCCGTTGACTGCGTAGAACGACGCCATCAGACCCACGAACACCCCGATGTCGCTGCCGCGCAACGACAAGGGGTCGATCCCGGCGGCCTCGAACGTCTCCCACGCGATCTCCAGCAGCAGGCGCTGCTGAGGATCCATCGCCAGCGCTTCCCGCGGAGAGATGCCGAAGAACCCGGCGTCGAATTCAGTGGCCGACACGAATCCGCCTACCCGACTGTATGACGTGCCCATATGGTCGGGGTCGGGGTCGTAGACCTCATCCAGGTCCCAACCGCGGTCGGCGGGGAACTCCGACATCACATCGCGGCCCGACGCCACCACGTCCCACAAATCCCGTGGGCTCTCTACTCCGCCGGGAAACCGGCAGCCCATGCCGACGATGGCGATCGGCTCTCGTCCACGGCTCTCGAGTTCGCTGATCCGCTGATTCGCTTTTCGGAGTTCCTTGGCGGCCCGTTTGAGGTAATCGCGCAGCAGATCTGCCGATTCCGCCTGCGGTTCGCTCGCGGTGCTCATCGAGACGCTCTCTCCCTCGGGCGGTGCCCTGGCGCGGCACTGCGAACCTGAGGAAGGAGTCCGCGGCAATGAAGGTGCCTGCGACATCGGTGCACCGTTCTGGCCTGGACATACACCGTGAATGGCGATCTCCGGCTAACGAACAACGTGTCCCCGCAGCATCCTGCTCGCTGGCGGTAAACACAGCCTACGGCGATTGAGCAAACACCGTATGATTTTCGGTTACGCAGGCGTAAATCTCGCTGGCAAATCTCTTGAACGAGGTGACAGCTAACGAAAGAGCGAGGATTTCGGTGATCACCCGTGTCAGACGTGTTCGCCGCAGACAGCGCCGCTGGATCCCGCTTTACAACTGAGCTTGCGCGCGGATCGACCGCCCCGTCAGACCTTCTCGGTGACCGAGAGCGCCGCGTTGATCGCGTCGACCCGGTCTTTGGCGTCACCGAACAGCATCTGGGTGTTCTCCCGGAAGAACAGCGGGTTCTGCACGCCTGCGTAGCCCGCGGCCATGGACCGCTTGAACACGATGACATTGGCGGCGTTCCACACCGTGAGCACCGGCATACCGGCGATCGGGCTGCTCGGGTCCTCCTCCGCCGCCGGGTTGACGGTGTCGTTGGCACCGATGACCAGGACGACGTCGGTGCTGTCGAAGTCGTCGTTGATCTCGTCCATCTCCAGCACGATGTCGTAGGGGACCTTGGCTTCGGCCAGCAGCACGTTCATGTGGCCGGGCAGGCGTCCCGCGACGGGGTGGATGCCGAACCGAACGTCGACGCCGCGGTCGCGCAGCTTGCGGGTCAGGTCGGCGACGCCGTACTGGGCCTGGGCCACGGCCATGCCGTATCCCGGCGTGATGATCACCGAGTGGGCCGAGGCCAGCAGATCGGCGGCACTTTCGGCGTTGATCTCGCGGTGCTCGCCGTAATCCTTGTCCTCGCCAGGACCGGCCTCGATACCGAAGCCGCCTGCGATGACGGAGATGAACGACCGGTTCATCGCCTTGCACATGATGTAGGACAGGTAGGCACCCGAGGACCCGACCAGCGCGCCGGTGATGATCAGCAGGTCGTTGCCGAGCAGGAAGCCCGACGCCGCCGCGGCCCATCCGGAGTAGCTGTTGAGCATCGACACCACCACCGGCATGTCACCGCCGCCGATCGAGGCGACCAGGTGCCACCCGAGCAGCAGCGCAAGCACGGTGACCACGACGAGAAGCCACAGCTGCGGGTCGATGACGAACCAGACGGTGAGCGCGGCGAAGACGACGAGCGCGCCGACGTTGAGGAAGTTCTTGCCCGGCAGCATCATCGGCGCGGACTTGATGCGGGCCGACAGCTTGAGGTTGGCGACGACGGACCCGGTGAAGGTCACGGCGCCGATGAAGACGCCGATGACGACCTCGGCCGAGTGGATGCCGAGCAGGCCCTCCTGGTTAAGCAGCGCAGCCTCTGTTCCGGCGAGGTCACCTTCGATGTGCAGGTAGCCGTTCCAGCCGACCAGCACCGCGGCAAGGCCGACGAAGCTGTGCAGCAGTGCGATGAGCTCGGGCATGCCGGTCATCTCGACGACCTTGGCGCGCCACAGACCGATCGCGGCACCGATGGCCATGGCGACGATGAGCAGCGCGAGGCCAAGGGGCTCGATGTGACGGGCGAGCGCGAGCGCGATCGTCGCGATCAGAGCCACGGCCATGCCTGCGATACCGAAAGTGTTACCGGCTCGGGATGTTTCATGCTTGGACAGGCCGGCCAGCGCGAGGATGAACAGGATGGCGGCGACCACGTACGCCGCGGTCGCGGTGGTTTCCAAAGTCAACATTTCTCTAGCTCCTCGAGAACATGGCCAGCATGCGGCGGGTCACGGCGAAGCCGCCGAAGACGTTGATGCTGGCGAGCAGGATCGCCAAGGTGGCCAGCGCGGTGATGACGGCGCCGCCGGATGAGATGCCGTGCCCGATCTGCAGCAGCGCACCGACGACGATGATCCCGGATATCGCGTTGGTCACCGACATCAGCGGGGTGTGCAGCGCATGGTGCACGTTGCCGATCACGTAGTAGCCGATCACGATCGCCAGCGCGAACACCGTGAGGTGCATCTGCAGCGCGGCCGGGGATAGCGCGATGAGCGCGAAGAGCACCGCCGCCGCCGTGAAGGTCACCCCGAGGCGGCGTCCCATCGTCATCGGCTGCTTGGCGGGCTTCTGTTCGACCGGAGCCGCGGCGGCAACGGCCGGTGCCGCCGACACCTGCACGGGCGGAGGCGGCCAGGTGGTCTCGCCGTCGCGCACCACCGTCACCGAACGCAGCACCACGTCATCCCAGTCCAGCGTGAGCTGGCCGTCCTTCTCCGGGGTGAGCAGCTTGAGCAGATTCACCAGGTTGGTGCCGTACAGCTGGGATGCCGTTGCGGGCAGCCGGCCGGCCAGATCGGTGTACCCGATGATCGTCACGCCGTTGTCGGTGACGATGGCCTCGTCCTTGACGGTGCCCTCGACGTTGCCGCCGTTGGCCGCGGCCATGTCGACGATGACGCTGCCGGACTTCATCGATGCCACCATGTCGCCGGTGATGATGCGAGGTGCCGGCTTACCGGGGATCAGTGCGGTGGTGATGATGATGTCGACGTCCTGGGCCTGCTCGGCGTAGAGCTGCGCCTCACGCGCCTTGTAGTCGTCGCCCATCTCCTTGGCGTAACCGGTGGCCGATACCTCGGCTTCCTGTGACTCAATCGAAAGATATTCCCCACCAAGGGATTTGACCTGATCTGCAACCTCGGGCCTTGGGTCGGTGGCGCGCACGATTGCGCCTAGGCTGCCCGCTGCGCCAACAGCCGCCAGACCGGCCACCCCCGCACCGACGACGAGCACCTTGGCTGGCGGCACCTTGCCTGCCGCGGTCACCTGCCCGGTGAAGAACCGGCCGAACTTGTTGGCGGCCTCGATGACGGCGCGGTAACCCGCGATATTCGCCATCGACGACAGCACATCCAGCGACTGGGCCCGGGAGATACGCGGAACGGCGTCCATGGCCAGCACGGTGATCGGCCGGGTGGCCAGGCGCTCGACGAGGTCGGGCTTGAGCGCGGGTGAAATCAGGCTGATCAGAGTGGTGCCGTCGCGCAGGGCGGCGATCTCCGTGTCGTCAGGCGCGTTCACCTTGAGTACCACGTCGGCCGCCCAGACCTTCTCGGCGGACTCGACACCGGCCCCGGCCTCCGTGAAGGCCGCGTCGGTGAAGCTGGAGTCGGCGCCCGCCCCGGCCTCGACAACGACCTGATAGCCCAGCTTGATGAGTTGGCCAACCGTCTGCGGCGTCGCGGCGACACGCGTTTCCCCAGGCAGCGACTCTCTCGGGATCCCGATGATCATCGATTTTCGTTCCGATCTTGATTTCTGTCAGGGTCCGGTCGGAGCGCGAAGCGACCCCCGACACTGCTCGTCGTTGGACGAGTGGAATACGTCAGTGTAAGAGTCGGCTCAAATCGACATGGTTTCGGCGGTCGCGTCGAAGGGAATCCCAAATTAGCGGGTGCGTCAACGACCACCTGGATTTTCTACGAAAGGCACGACCATGAACAGCAACACCGTCGTTTTGATCGTCGTCGCAATTGTGGCGGTGATTGTGCTCGCGGCTGTCGTGTTCGCGGCGCGCAGCAAGCGCAACCAGCGCAGACACGTCCAGGCCGAGGAGATGCGCGAGGACATCACCCAGCACATCCAAAAGGTGGACAAGCGGCAGGCACTCGCAGACGAAACGGCCGCGAAGGCGCGCGCCGCCGAAGCTGAGGCCGAGGCGAAGGCAGCTGAGGCTGCCCGGCTCAAGGAACAGGCCGCATCTCGTCGTGACTCCGTCGCAGCGTCACGCGAAGACATCGACGAACGCCGTAGGGACGCCGACCGGCTGGACCCGAAGACGCGCGTCGATGATGACGTCGACAACGACGCGGTTGCGGATCAGAAGTACGTCGAGCAGGAACGTGCCGACCAGGCCGCCGCCCAGCAAGAGGCCGCCAGGCAGGAAACCCAGCGCAGGTAATCACAAGCCCAGTGCCGCGCTCCGGGTCGGCGTATTCCCGGAACGCGGCACTGCCATGCATTCATCCGGGCGAGGAATGTAGTAGTGCGCTACTCGCGCCACAGCGGGTCAACCCGGAAACGATGGGTTCATGCAAAAGACACCGAACGAGGTGCTGCAGGGACAGTCGCCCAAGCTGAAGGAGTCGACGGTCAAGGCACTGCCCAAGGACCACGAACTGGAGTGGCTGCGTCAGCAGCGCATTCGATTTGACGGATTCTTCACCGGACCCACCTGGTAGGCCGGCAGCACACCCGGCTGCTTATACCGGCGGATACGCGGGCGGGGGATAGACGCCGCGCAGGATCCAGGCGAACCAGTTAGCGCCGTACTCGACTTCATCGCTGGCGTCATAGTCCGGGTTCGGATCCATGTGCACACCCTCTCGCGTATCGGCGGTCTCCCGCAGAAGTCTAGACCCGCCTTGAGGGCGGCGACACCCCGAACCCCTAGACTGCCAACCAGTTGATTGGTCCCCCGGGCGTGGCTCGGGCCTGCGTTAGTGAGTCGCCATGTCCTCGGAAACCTCGAGCGGGATGTCCCGCCGCGAGGAGTTGCTGGCAGTAGCCACCAAGTTGTTCGCCGGGCGGGGCTACCACGGCACCAGGATGGACGACGTCGCCGACGCCGTCGGGCTGAACAAGGCGACGGTGTACCACTACTACGCGAGCAAGTCGCTGATCCTCTACGACATCTACAAGGGCGCCGCCGACTTCACCGTCGCCGCACTGCACGACGACCCGTCGGCGTCGGCCCGCGAGACCATCTACCACTTCACCCGCAGGCTCCTGGTTGGCATCGCGGGCGACCTCGAGCGCGCGGCGGTGTACTTCCAGGAGGGTCCATACATCACCGAGTGGTTTACCGAGGAGCAGGTGGCCTACATCCGCGAGAAGGAAACCCAGGTCTACGAGCACGTGCGTGACGTCATCGACCGCGGGATCGCCAGCGGTGAGTTCTACGACTGCGACTCCCACGTCTTGGCGCTCGGCTACATCGGGATGACGCTGGGCTCCTATCGGTGGTTGCGCCCGCAAGGCAGGCGCACCGCCCAGGAGATCGCCGCCGAATTCAGTACCGCACTGCTGCGCGGACTGATCCGCGACGAAACCGTACGGGTGCAAGAGCCGCTCGGTCTTCGAGTGGGCGAGCGCGGTTAGCCCGCACTCGCTTCCGACCATCAGGCCGATAGGCTGGGCCGATGCCGTTGGTGAGCAAGACTGTCGAGGTCGACGCGTCCGCCGAGTCGATCATGGCGATCGTCGCGGACTTCGAGGCCTACCCGGAGTGGAACGAGGAGATCAAGGGCTGCTGGGTGCTTGCCCGCTATGACGATGGGCGACCCAGCCAGCTTCGGCTCGACGTGGTTGTCCAGGGCCAGGCAGGCACCTTCATCACCGCGGTGTACTACCCGACACCGAGCGAGATCTACACGGTGCTGCAGCAGGGCGACCACTTCGACAAGCAGGAGCAGAAGTTCTCGGTCGTGGCGATGGGCCCGCAGTCCTTGCTGACAGTCGACCTCGACGTGGAGACCAAGCTGCCGTTCCCGAAGCCGATGGTGAAGAAGGCCATCGGGGACACGCTCGACTACCTCGCAGGCAACCTCAAGGATCGCGCCGAGCATCTCGGCGCGACGTAGACGCCGTCAGCTCCAGATCCCGGTCTCCTCGAGACGCTCGGTCAGCCGACGTGCGCCGTCGTCGAACTGCCAGCTCGTCAGCCGGACCACCTCGGCGACATCGCGACGACGCAGCGCCGCGATCACCTGGCGGTGGTTCTCCACGGCTTCGATGCCCCACTGCGGGTCGGACGCGTAGATGAGCGGTGGCATGTAGCGGGCGACGTGCAGCAGAAACCAGGCCAGCTTGATACGGCCCGTGGTGCGGTTGAGCGATCGGTGGAATCTGAACTCGGCGGCGGCGATGGCTTCTGCCGCACCCGTCTCGACGGTGGCGGCCAGTTCGTCGTTGAGCCGTTCCAACTCGGCGATCTCGTCGTCGGTGACCCGTTCGGTGGCGGCCGCCGCGAGCTCCTTGGCGATGGTGGACTGCAGCCAGAAGATGTCCTCGACGTCGCGTCGGCTCAGCGGTGCCACGACGTGGCCTCGATGCGGCTCCAGCAGCACCATGCCCTCACCGCGCAGCGTGCGCAGCGCCTCGCGGACCGGAGTGATGCTCACGCCGAGGCCCGCGGCGGTCTCATCGAGCCGGATGAAGGTGCCCGGCAACAACGCCCCCGACATGATCGCGGCCCTCAGATGGCCGGCGACCTCGTCGGACATCTGCTCGCGTCGCACTGCACGTCGCGGCCGGTAAACGGGCTTCGCCGGTGCGTTCACGCGCCTCCATTCGAGGGTTGTCCCGTGACCTCCTAGGCCATAGTGTGACCCTCGCAACCCAATGTTTGATCAAATATCAACGTCGCGCAACCGGGAGACTCCAACCGTTGACCGCTGAGCCACAGAGTCGCGCCGGCGACGACAGACAGGCGCAGACCGATCAGCCGCATCTCGCGAGACGGCAGAACTGGTCCAACCAGCTGAGCCGCCACGCGTTGATGCAGCCCGACGCGACGGCCCTGCGCTATCTGGGCCGCACCACCACGTGGGCTGAACTCGATCGGCGGGTAACGGCGCTCGCGGGGGCGCTCAGCCGTCGCGGTGTCGGCTCCGGCGACCGGGTGCTGATCCTGATGCTCAACCGGACCGAGTTCATCGAGTCCTTCCTCGCGGCCAGCAGGCTCGGCGCGATTGCGGTCCCGGTCAACTTCCGGATGACCCCGCGCGAAATCGCATTCCTTGTCACCGACTGCGACTCCAGGGTGATGATCGCCGAATCCGTGCTGGCGAAGGTGGCGAAAGGGGTCAGGGATCTCGAACCGAAACTGGAAACCGTCATCGTCGCCGGCGCAGCCTCTGACGAGGGCGTTCTTGGCTACGACGACCTGCTGGCCGAACAAGGTGAACCCGCGCCGCCTGCCGATATCCCGAACGATTCGCCCGCGTTGATCATGTACACCTCGGGCACCACCGGGCGCCCCAAAGGGGCGGTGCTCACCCACGCCAACCTCTCCGGTCAGGCGATGACGTTTCTGTTCACCAACGGTTCCGACATCAACAACGACGTGGGGTTCATCGGCGTCCCGCTGTTCCACATCGCCGGCATCGGCAACATGATCATCGGCCTGCTGCTCGGCCTTCCGACCGTGGTGTACCCGCTCGGCGATTTCGATCCCGGCGCCCTGCTGGACGTGCTGGAAGCCGAGAAGGTCACCGGCATCTTTCTGGTACCCGCGCAATGGCAGGCGGTTTGCGCAGAGCAGAAGAACAATCCCCGGCAGCTGCGACTGCGGGTCCTGTCGTGGGGCGCGGCACCCGCATCCGACACCCTGCTGCGCAGCATGTCCGAAGTCTTTCCCGGCGCCCAGATCCTCGCGGCGTTCGGTCAGACCGAAATGTCGCCGGTGACGTGCATGTTGTTGGGCGACGACGCGATTCGCAAACTCGGCTCGGTCGGCAAGGTCATTCCGACGGTCAGTGCGCGGGTCGTCGACGACGAGATGAACGACGTGCCCGTCGGTCAGGTCGGCGAGATCGTGTATCGCGCACCGACCCTGATGGACGGGTATTGGAACAATCAGAAGGCCACCGCAGAAGCGTTTGCCGGTGGATGGTTCCACTCCGGCGACCTGGTACGCCAGGACGAGGAGGGCTACATCTGGGTCGTCGACCGCAAGAAGGACATGATCATCTCCGGTGGAGAGAACATTTACTGCGCGGAGGTGGAGAACGTCCTCGCGGGCCATCCGGCGATCGTCGAGGTAGCTGTGATCGGGCGAACTCACGAGAAGTGGGGAGAAGTCCCCGTCGCCGTCATCGTTCAGCGCGCGGTGTCGGAAAACACTCTCGGGCTCGTCGATCTGGACGAATTCCTCACCGAACGGCTTGCACGTTATAAGCATCCGAAGCATCTGGAGGTGGTGGACGCCCTGCCGCGTAACCCCGCTGGCAAAGTCCTCAAAACGGAGCTGAGAAGTCGCTTCGGGGCGGAGAAATTCGCTGACGCGGGCGAAAGTTCCTCTGCTGCAACGGTTTCTATCGGGCAGACGGAGAGTTAGCTGAGGGAATTGGGTTTGCTAACGGTTATGGGATCAATCCGACGGATGCGGTGCAGGCCCACGGGGGCATCGTGTACATTCCTGTGGTCCGCCTTACTACCAGTCAGTAGGGAGACGGTGGTCACAGACAGGGGTCCAGTGCAAGGAGGGGGCGTGCGACAGGTGCTGCCGTACGGCCACGTCGGTGTTGGCGTATGCGTGGGAGTCCTCCGGTGACCGCCACGCAGCCAGGGCTCGGCGACTACATCGCCAACCAGACCCGGCCCGCGATGGAAGCAGTCGGCGGGTTCGTGCGGATGTGCGTGCTCACCGCTAAGGCAACGTTCCGCCGGGACTTCCAGTGGCGGGAGTTCATCCTGCAGAGCTGGTTCCTCTTCAAGGTCTCGTTCCTGCCGACACTCGCAGTGTCGATTCCGCTGACCGTGCTCCTCATCTTCACGCTCAACATCCTTCTTACCGAGTTCGGCGCCGCGGACATCTCCGGCGCGGGCGCCGCCCTTGCCGCCGTCACCCAGCTCGGACCGTTGGTGACGGTGCTCGTCGTCGCGGGCGCCGGGTCCACGGCCATCTGCGCCGACCTGGGTGCCCGCACCATCCGCGAGGAGATCGACGCGCTCGAGGTGCTCGGCATCGATCCGATCCACCGGCTGGTGGTACCTCGCGTCGTCGCATCGACGTTCGTCGCACTCCTACTCAATGGCGCCGTGATCACCATCGGCCTGGTCGGCGGCTTCATCTTCGGCGTCTATCTGCAGAACGTGTCCGCAGGCGCCTACGTGACGACCCTTACTCTCGTGACCGGGCTTCCCGAAGTGCTGATCTCGGTCATCAAGGCCACCACCTTCGGCCTCATCGCCGGCCTCGTCGGGTGCTACCGCGGCCTGACCGTTTCCGGTGGCGCGAAGGGCGTCGGCACCGCGGTCAACGAAACACTTGTGCTCTGCGTCATCGCCCTGTTCGCTGTCAACGTGGTGCTGACCACGATCGGTGTCCGGTTCGGGACGGGGAGCTGACATGGCGAACACCAGCGTTCTTCGCTCCCGCTTTCCACGCGGCTATGCCCGCACCGAAAACGTCGTGTCCGCGCCCGCCCGGTTCCTCGACAGTGTCGGGCATGTCGCGTGGTTCGTCGTCACTGCCGTCGGCTCGATCGGCCACGCGCTTCGGTACTACCGCAAGGAGACGCTGAGGCTGATCGCCGAGATCGGGATGGGCACCGGCGCGATGGCCGTCATCGGCGGCACCGTCGCCATCGTCGGCTTCGTCACCCTTTCCGGTTCGTCACTGGTCGCGATCCAGGGCTTCGCATCGCTGGGCAACATCGGCGTCGAGGCGTTCACCGGCTTCTTCGCCGCGTTGATCAACGTCCGGATCGCCGCCCCTGTGGTCGCGGGGCAGGCACTGGCGGCCACCGTCGGCGCAGGCGCCACCGCAGAACTCGGCGCTATGCGCATCAGCGAGGAGATCGACGCCCTCGAGGTGATGGGCATCAAGTCGATCTCTTACCTGGTGTCCACCCGCATCATGGCCGGATTCGTGGTGATCATCCCGCTCTACGCAATGGCGATCATCATGTCGTTCCTGTCGGCACAGGTGACGACGACGTTCTTCTACGGCCAGTCGATCGGCACCTACGAGCACTACTTCCGGACGTTCCTTCGCCCCGATGACGTGTTCTGGTCCTTCGTGCAGGCGATCATCATCTCTGTGGTCGTCATGCTCAACCACTGCTACTACGGCTTCTACGCCAGCGGCGGTCCGGTCGGTGTCGGCGAGGCCGTCGGCCGGTCGATGCGTACCTCGCTGACCGCCATCGTGATCGTTGTCCTGTTCGCTTCGTTGGCGCTGTACGGCACCGACCCGAACTTCAACCTCACGGTGTAGCGCATGACGGCCCCCATAAACCAACCCCGCACCCCGCCGTACAAGCTCGCCGGTCTGGTGCTGGCGCTGCTGCTGATCGTCGTGACCGTGTTCGTCTTCCTGCAGTTCCGTGGCGACCTCGTCCCGTCGGAGAAGCTGACCATGATGTCGGACCGGGCGGGTCTATCGATGGACCCCGGCGCCAAGGTCACCTACAACGGCGTCGAGGTCGGCAAGGTCAAGGATGTCCAAGAGGTCACCGTCGGCGACGAGCCGAGAGCCAAGATCACGCTCGACGTGGACCCGAAGTACATCCATTTGATTCCGAAGAACGTCGAGGCGTCGATCAGTGCGACGACGGTCTTCGGTAACAAGTACATCTCCTTCACCTCGCCGAAAGATCCGACCTCGCAACGCATCACGTCGTCCGATGTCATCGATGCGACAGGTGTGACCACCGAGTTCAACACGCTCTTCGAGACGCTGACATCGGTGTCGGAGAAGGTCGACCCGATCAAGCTGAACCAGACGCTCAGCGCGACCGCGCAGGCACTGCAGGGGCTCGGCGACCGGTTCGGCCAGTCGATCATCAACGGCAACGAGATCCTCGGCGACCTAAACCCGAAGATGCCGCAGATCCGCCGCGACAACCAGCTGCTGGCCGACCTCGGCGACACCTACGCCGACGCGGCACCTGACCTGTTCGACGGTCTCGAGAACGCTGTCACCACCGCGCGCACTCTTAACGAACAACAGGGCAACATCGACCAGGCGCTGATGGCCTCCATCGGCTTCGGCAACACCGGTGCCGAGATCTTCGAGAAGGGCGGTCCGTATCTGATCCGCGGCGCCGAGGACCTGATTCCGACGTCAGAGCTGCTCGACAAATACAGCCCGGCGTTGTTCTGCACGATCCGCAACTACCACGACGTCGAGCCGAAGATCGCGGCCTCGCTCGGTGGTAACGGCTACTCGCTGAACACGCACAGCCAGATCCTGTTCCCCGCCAACGGCTACGTCTATCCCGACAACCTGCCGCGCGTGAACGCCAAGGGCGGACCGGAAGGCAGGCCCGGTTGCTGGCAGCCGGTGACCAAGGATCTCTGGCCCAACCCGTACCTGGTGATGGACGATGGCGCCTCGATCGCGCCCTACAACCACATCGAGTTGGCCTCGCCGTTCGGCTGCGCGGCCCTGCCTCCTTGCCTGATTCCCCTTCTTCCAGCGCCAATACCGATTATCGCCCCCGGCAGCGAGTACATCTGGGGCCGTCAGCTCGGGGAGTTCACGATCAACCCATGAAAATCACTGGTACAGCTGTCAAACTCGGCGCCTTCGCACTGGTGCTGCTGCTGTTCACCGCGATCATCATCGTGGTGTTCGGTCAGATGCGCTTTGACCGCACCAACGGATACACGGCGATCTTCAGCAACGCCAGCGGCCTGCGGGCAGGGCAGTTCGTCCGCGCATCCGGGGTGGAAGTCGGCAAGGTCACCAACGTCGAACTGGTCGACGGTGGCAGGCGGGCGAAGGTGGACTTCGCCGTCGAGCGCGATCTGCAGCTCTACCAGGGCAGCACCGCGTCGATCCGGTACCTGAACCTGATCGGCGACCGCTACATGGAGCTCAAGCGTGGTGACGACGAGCGGAAGCTTCCCGTTAACGGCGTTATCCCGATGGAGCGCACCGAGCCCGCGCTCGACCTCGACGCGCTTGTCGGCGGTTTCCGTCCGCTGTTCCGGGCGCTGGACCCCGACAAGGTCAACAACATCGCCCAGTCGATCATCACGATCTTCCAGGGCCAGGGCGGCACCATCAACGACATCCTGGATCAGACCGGCCAGCTCACCTCTGCGCTTGCCGACCGCGACCAGGCCATCGGCGAGGTGATCACCAACCTGAACAACGTGCTGGACACCACCGTCAAGCATCAGAAGCAGTTCGACGAGACCGTCGTCGACTTCGAGAAATTGATCACCGGCCTGAAGAACCGTGCCGATCCGATCGCAAGCTCCGTCGCCGACATCAGCGACGCCGCGGGCACAATCGGCGACCTCTTCGCCGAGAACCGTCCGCTGCTGAAGGACACCGTCGGCCAACTCGAGGTCATCCAGCAGCCGCTGGTCGACCAGAAGGACCAGCTGAACGACATCCTGACGAGGCTGCCTACCGCGCTGAAGATCATCGGCCGGGCAGGTGGCGTCTACGGTGACTTCTTCAACTTCTACGCCTGTGACGTCACGCTCAAGCTCCCCGGCCTGCAGCCGGGCGGCCCGGTGCGCTCGGTCAAGGTCTGGTCGCAGCCCACGGGTAGGTGCACGCCGCAATGAGAGTCCTGGAGGGTTCGAACCGGGTCCGCAACGGGTTGATGGGCATCCTCATCCTGTTGCTCGTCATCGGGGTGGGGCAGAGCTTCGCGAGCGTGCCCATGCTGTTCGCGCAGCCGACGTACTACGCCTACTTCTCCGACACCGGCGGCTTGAGCGGCGGCGACAAAGTGCGCATCGCCGGCGTAGACGTCGGACAGGTGACCTCGTTCGGGATCGAGGGTGACAAGGTCAAGATCGGCTATCAGCTGGACGGCACCCAGATCGGTACCGACAGCCGGGCAGCCATCCGCACCGATACCATCCTGGGCCGCAAGAACCTGGAGATCGAGCCGCGTGGCAACACGGCGCTGAGGGCCAACGACGCTCTCCCACTGGGACAGACCACCACGCCCTACCAGATCTACGACGCGTTCTTCGACGTGACGAAGGCGGCCTCGGGCTGGGACACCGAAACGGTCAAGCGGTCGCTCAATGTGCTATCGGAGACGATCGATCAGACCTACCCGCACCTGAGCGCCGCGCTCGACGGGGTGGCGCGGTTCTCCGACACCATCGGCAAGCGCGACGAAGAGGTGCGCGCACTGCTGGGTAACGCCAACAAGATCGCCAGCGTGCTCGGCAACCGCTCCGAGCAGATCAACGCGCTTCTTGTGAACGCACAGACGCTGCTCGGCGCCGTCAACGAACGCAGCTACGCCGTCAGCATGTTGCTCGAGCGGGTCGGCCAGTTCTCCTCGCAGGTCGCCGGGTTCGTCAACGACAACCCGAATCTGAACAAGGTACTCGAGCAGCTACGCACGATCAGCAACATCCTCAAGGACCGCAAGTTCGACCTTGTCGACGTGCTGTCCACGCTGAGCAAGTTCACGGCGTCGCTGGCCGAGGCGATCGCCTCTGGCCCGTTCTTCAAGGTCATGCTCGTCAACATCTTGCCGCCGTGGCTGCTGCAGCCGTTCGTCGATTCGGCCTTCAAGAAGCGCGGTATCGACCCAGAGGAGTTCTGGCGCAACGCCGGCCTGCCGGCCTGGCGTTTCCCTGACCCGAACGGAACACGTTTTCCGAATGGCGCGCCCGCCCCCGGACCCGAGGTGTTGGAAGGTACGCCGGAGAATCCGGGACCAGCCGTGGTCGCAGGTCACCCATGCTCGTATACGCCGACGGCCGAGGGCTTGCCGCGGCCTGGCGATCCGCTGCCATGCTCGCACCTGTCGACCGGCCCGTTCGGACCGAACCCGTATTCGAACCCGCCTGGTCAGGACTACAACACTTTGCCCGACGTG
Source organism: uncultured Actinomycetota bacterium (assembly GCA_963756865.1). Classification (GTDB taxonomy): domain Bacteria; phylum Actinomycetota; class Actinomycetes; order Mycobacteriales; family Mycobacteriaceae; genus Mycobacterium. Next base: position 54,619 of record CAVWPQ010000040.1, read on the forward strand.
CTCACCTCACCGCCGAACCCGAATGGCCCCGGCTTCACCCCCGGAGTGCCTGCTGCGGCAGTACCCGGGCAGTTGCCGCCCGATATGGGCGGTGTGCCTGCACCGCTGCCGCCCGCCCCGCCGGGGGCGCGCACCGTGCCGGTCGGACCGCTGCCTCCCGAAGGGCCGGACTTCACCCCGGGCATCGCACCGCTTCCGCCGGCGCTGGACGGGCCGCCGCCGCCACCAGGACCGGGTCCCGCACCGGCTCCGGCGGGTACCCCGGTGCTGCCCGGCAACCCGCCGTTCCTTCCACCTGGTTCGCAGAACGGGTAGGGCGCAGACATGTCAACTATTTTCAACGTCCGAAACCTGAAGCTGCCGAACGTTTCTCGGACGGCAGTGATCGTGGGTTCACTTGTGGTCGTGCTGGCGCTGATCGCGGGCGTCGTCGGCTGGCAGCTGTACAAGAGGCTGACCAACAACACCGTCGTCGCGTACTTCCCGCAGACGCTTGCGCTGTATCCCGGCGACAAGGTCCAGATCATGGGCGTCAAGGTCGGCTCGATCGATTCGATCGACCCCGCAGGCGACAAGATGAAGGTCACCTTCCACTACGAGAACAGGTACAAGGTTCCGGCCAACGCCACCGCCTCGATCCTGAACCCGAGCCTTGTCGCGTCGCGCACCATCCAGCTGTCCCCGCCCTACACCGGTGGGCCCGAGATGGAGAACAACGCGACGATTCCGATCGACCGCACCCAGGTGCCGGTCGAATACGACGAACTGCGCGACTCGATCAACCGGATCCTCACCGATCTCGGCCCGACGCCCGAACAGCCCAAGGGGCCGTTCGGCGACGTCATCGAGTCCTTCTCGGATGGCCTGGCGGGCAAGGGCGATCAGCTCAACAAGACCCTCAAGGGCCTGTCGGAGGCGGTCACCACGCTCAACGAGGGCCGGGGTGACTTCTTCGCGGTCATCAAGAGCCTCGCGCTGTTCGTCAACGCGCTCTACAAGAGCGATCAGCAGTTCGTCGCGCTGAACAACGACCTGGCTCAGTTCACCAACTCGTTCACCAACACCGACCAGGAACTCGCCACCGCGTTGCGCGATCTGAACTCGCTGCTGACGACCACCCGCAAGTTCATCGGCGAGAACGGTGAAGTGCTGGCCGCCGACATCAACAACCTCGCCGACGTGACCAACGCGATCCTGCAGCCGGAGCCGTTGGACGGTCTGGAGACCGGCCTGCACGTGTTCCCGAACCTCGGCGCCAACCTGATGAACATCGCCGCGCCGAACGCAGGCGGCATCGTCGGCCTGCCGGTCATCGCGAACTTCGCCAACCCGATCCAGTTCATCTGCAGCTCGATTCAGTCGGGCAGCAGGCTCGGGTACCAGGAGTCCGCGGAGTTGTGTGCGCAGTACCTTGCGCCGGTCCTGGATGCGATCAAGTTCAACTATCTGCCGATCGGCATCAACCAGTTCATGGGTGCCATGACGCTGCCCAAGCAGATCTCGTACTCCGAACAGCGGTTGCAGCCGGCGCCGGGCTATAAGGACACGACGGTGCCGGGTATCTGGTCGCGCGACACGTTGTTCTCGCACGGCAACCACGAGCCGGGCTGGGTCGCCGCACCGGGCATGCAGGGCATCGAGGTGCAGCCGCACACCGAGCGCAACCTGACGCCTGAGTGCCTCGCCGAGCTTCTCGGTGGCCCCGACTGTGTGATCCCGGGTGCGCCTCCGGCGTTCGGCGTCAACGACGGCAGGCTGCCAGGCCCGCCGAACGCGTATAACGAGAATCAACCGCTGCCGCCGCCGTGGTATCCGCAGCCTGGGCCACCGCCTGGTCCGGCACCTGGCGTCATCCCCGGTGATCCGCTCGGTGCCATCTCGCCTGTCGCCAACGCACCGGGACCGGCGCCGGCACCGGCAGGACCGCCGCTGCCCGCTGAAGCTGGAGGGGGCTAATGACCGCGCGAAAGTGGAGGCGCATCGCACGGCGCACCGCCGGCCTGCTGGCGGTCGCGCTGGTTGCGACGTCGTGCGGCAACTGGAAGGGCATCGCGAACGTGCCCCTGCCGGGTGGCCCCGGCACCGGATCGGACCATATGACGGTCTACGTCCAGATGCCGGATACGTTGGCGCTCAACGTCAACAGCCGCGTGCGAGTCGCCGACGTGTATGTCGGCCGGGTGCGCTCGATCGAGCTGAAGAACTGGGTCGCGACGCTGACGCTCGACCTGGAGCCCCACATCAAGCTGCCGGAGAACTCGCTCGCGAAGATCGGGCAGACCAGCCTCCTCGGCAGCCAGCATGTGCAGCTGGACCCGCCGCCGGACCCGTCGTCGCAGCAGCTGAAGAGCGGCGACACCATCCCGCTGAAGAACGCGTCCGCCTTCCCGACGACTGAGCGGACCCTCGCCAGCATCGCCACGATCCTGCGCGGCGGCGGCATCTCGAACCTCGAAACGATCCAGACCGAGGTGAACAATCTGCTGACCGGCCGGGCCGATCAGATCCGTGAGTTCCTGAACCGGTTGGACACCTTCACCGACGAGCTCAACAAGCAGCGCAACGACATCACCCGTGCGATCGATTCGACGAACCGCCTGCTGGCTGTCGTCGGTCAACGCACCAACACGCTCGATCGGGTGCTGACCGAATTCCCGCCGCTGATCAAGCATTTCGCGGATACCCGTGATCTGTTCGCCGATGCCGTCACGTCGCTTGGCCGGATCAGCAAGGCGGCCGACGACGCGCTTGCGCCGACGAGTGCCAACCTGAACACCAACCTGCAGAACCTGCAGCGGCCGCTCAAGCAGCTGGGCAAGGCGTCGCCTTACACAATCGGCGCACTCAAGCTGTTGCTGACGGCACCGTTCAGCATCGAGAACGTGCCGAAGGTCGTGCGCGGCGACTACATCAACGTGTCGCTCAATGTCGACCTGACGCTGAGCGCTCTCGACAACGGCGTCCTGTCCGGTACCGGTGTCTCGGGCATGCTGCGCGCGCTCGAGCAGGCATGGGGCCGTGACCCGGCGACGATGATCCCGGATGTGCGGTTCACTCCGAACCCGCACGACGCTCCGGGCGGACCACTAGTGGAAAGGGGTGAGTGAGCAGTGCTTACACGGTTCATCAAGTTGCAGCTGATCCTGTTCACGATCCTCACGATCATCGCGTTGACGGTGCTGGGCTGGTACTACCTGCGGGTGCCCAGCCTGGTCGGGATCGGGCAGTACAAGCTGTTCGCCGACCTGCCCCGGTCGGGTGGTCTGTACGAGACGTCGAACGTCACCTATCGCGGCACCCAGATCGGCAAGGTCACGTCTGTCGTGCCGACGGAGAACGGTGCAAGGGCGACGATGAGCATCGACAGCCGTTACAAGATCCCCAAGGATGCAACGGCCAACGTGCACTCGGTTTCGGCGATCGGCGAGCAGTACCTCGACCTAGTGTCGACGGGCAATCCGGGGCAGTACCTGAGCGACGGGCAGATGATGGGTTGCCCCGACGTTCCCGGCGACAAGGCCTCCGAACTCGTCAAGGCGGGCAAGTCCGTATGTCCCGAAGCCGTCTCCGACAGCTCGGTGCCCAGTGAGGTCGGTCCCGCGCTCGACGCGGCGAACCGCGGTCTCGCGGTGCTGCCCGCGGAGAAGATCGACTCGCTGCTGACCGAAACATCAAAGGCCGTAGGTGGATTGGGCCCGAACCTACAACGGTTGGTCGACGGTACGACGAACCTCGCGCAGGGCTTCCAGGAGAACCTGCCTCAGGTCAACGACCTCATTCAGAATGCGACACCGATCCTGCAGAGTCAGGTCGACTCGGGAGACGCGATCCAGCAGTGGTCGCGCAACCTGAACACCCTCGCGTCGCAGTCGGCCTCCGAGGACCAGGCGCTGCGCAGCGGTCTGCAGCAGGCGGCGCCGACGCTGAATCAGGTGGAAGCCACGTTCAGCGACGTTCGCGAGTCGCTTCCGCAGACGCTGGCGAACCTCGAGGTCGTCATCGACATGCTCAAGCGCTACCACAAAGGCCTCGAACAGGCGCTCGTCATCCTGCCCCAGGGCGCGACCGTCGCGCAGGCAGGCACGATCTTCGAGAACGAGGGCCTGCTGCACTTCGGTCTCTCGATCAACCAGCCACCACCGTGTCTCACCGGCTTCCTGCCCGCGTCCGAGTGGCGGTCGCCCGCGGACACCAGCATGGCGCCGCTGCCGTCGGGCACGTACTGCAAGATCCCGAAGGACGTCCAGAACGTGGTTCGCGGCGCCCGCAACTATCCGTGTGCGGACGTGCCGGGTAAGCGCGCGGCGACCCCGACGGAATGCCGCGACAACAAGCCGTACATCCCGCTGGGGACCAACCCCTGGTACGGCGATCCGAACCAGATCGTGAACTGCCCGGCGCCCGCCGCTCGCTGCGACCAACCGGTCAAGCCCGGCTACGTGATACCTGCGCCATCGGTGAACAATGGGGTGAACCCGTTACCGGCTGACAAGTTGCCACCCGGCGGCTCCCCGCAGCCGGTCAGCGACCCGCTAACCCCACCGAATGCGGGCAGCGTGCAGTGCAGTGGACAACAGCCCAACCCATGCACGTACACTCCGGCACCAGGCAGTGCGGTCTACAGCCCGACAAGCGGCGAGGTCGTTGGGCCCGACGGCGTGAAGTACTCCGTCAGCAATTCGAATAACCCAGGAGACGACGGATGGAAGGAGATGCTGGCGCCCGCCAGCTGAACCCCACCGATGCTGAGGACACGCCAGAACATTCGGTAGCGGTACCCGAACAAGAGCAGACAGGCCAAGAGCAGCAAGCCACCGAGGAGACAACCCCCGACGCAGAATCGTCGGACGGCGTCGAGGAACTCGGGGGTGTCGCCGATGGTGTCGATCGACGTGCGCCGCGGCAGGTGATGAGAGCTGGCACACGGCCTGGTCGAGACGTCAATATCTCGGACTGGCGCAGCGTTGCAGAAGTCGGCTTCAGCAAGATCTCCTCGAAAGTTCTTGCTGTTCGTGGCGACCGTCTTGCCCTGGGCCGCTACCTTATTTCGACCGCCGACGACGGATCCGAACCGTTCTACAACGACGTGTTGGGGATTTGCGAGGCCGATGCAGACGGCCGGATCGCCGCGTCGATCATGTTCGATCTCGATGATATCGATGCCGCATTCGCCGAGCTCGATGCGCGCTACATCGCTGGCGAAGCGGCGGCTCACGCGCAGACGTGGTCCGCCATCACTGACGCCTTTACCGCTTTCAATCGTGGTGAACAGTACAGTCCGACACTCACATGGGTTGATCGCCGACGGCTGGTAGGCAACCAATCGAGCGATCTGGCAGCCACGGTCACCGCCGCACGTGATATGACGCAGAGCATTCGCGCCTACATCGAAGCTGTGCATCGGTTGACTGATCATGGCGCGGTCATCGCCGAGTCGGCGCGAGGGACTTCGCAGGAGGGCTTTGACTTCGAGCTGCGAATGGTCGACCTCTTTACCGTCAACGGCGGCGCGGTCGAGCAGTGCGAGATGTTCGACGAAGGCGATCTCGACGCTGCTCTTGAGCGATTCGACGAAGTTTCTCGGCCGCGGCTCGAGAATGCGGCAACCCGTGTGGCCGACCGCTACGCGTCGTCCTTCACGTCCCGTGACTGGGCAGTCATGGCAGAGCTGATCACAGAGGACTTTTCCATCGAGGATCGTCGCCCGACTGTGAATGCAGGGATCCGACGTGGTCGCGATGCCGGGATCAAAGAACAGCGAGCAGTTGCTGACGTCGGGTTCACCGATGTGGCGCGGACGGTGCTCGCGATCCGCGGAGAGCAGCTCGCCCTCTTGCGTGCCCATTACACGGGCAGCGATGAGGGGCCTAAACCGTTCGAAATCTCAGTCCTTCACGTTGTCGAGGTCGCGCGCGAGCAGGTGACGGCCGTCGTCACGTTCGACCCTGGCGACATCGCCAGCGCGTTCGAAGAGCTCGATGCCCGCTACATCGCGAGCGAAGAGGCCTCACACGCACACGCGTACTCGGTGATCGCAGGGGCTTACAGCGCACTCAACCGGCGAGAGATTCCGTCGACGACGCCGGACTGGGTGAATCTGGACCACCGGCACGGCGCGACGATAGCTCCTGGCAATCTTGTCGAGTTCGTTCGCGCCGCATGGGAACTCGAGGGTGAGCTCTACAACTACATCGAGGCTGTGCACCGCGTCACCACCGTCGGGGCCGCCATGACCCGGGTGACCATCGGCACCTCAGGCGATGGATTCGACGCCGAGTGGCGAACCATCGACCTGATGACCGTCGACGATGACCGAGTCAGCCGTTTCGAAATGTTCGACGAGGAGGACTTCGATGCTGCAGTAGCGCGGTTCGACGAACTCTGCCAACCGGCGTCGCGGCTCGAGAACACGGCAACCCGAATGTACGACCGCTTCAACGCGTACCTCGCTGCTCGCGACTGGGACGCCATGGCGGCCATGATGGCCGACGACGTGTGCGATGACGATCGTCGTCGGGTGGTCAGCAGCGGCATCCAACGCGGTCGGGAAGCCCAGATCGCGAACTTGCGGGCCGTCGTTGACGTCGGGGTCACGAACATCGAGCTTGCCGTCATCGCCACCCGCGGGGAGCGGCTCGCGCTCTCTCGTGCCCGCGTACGGGGCGGCAATCAGCAGGCCGAGGCGTTTGGCCTGGAGATGCTCAACCTCATCGAAATCGATACCGATGACCTGCTTTCGGCGGGCGTCTCTTTCGACATCGATGACATTGACGCCGCGTTCACCGAACTCGACGCCCGCTACCTCGCAGGCGAAGCCGCCGCCTACGCGCACACCTGGTCTGTCGTCGAGAGCGCGTACGCCAGTTTGAACTCTCAGCAGCTTCCCGCACGGACCGCAGACTGCGTGATGGTCGACCGTCGATCGTGGATCAAGTACGAAGGCGACGTCGCGCAATTCTTAGAGGCCACGTGGGAAATGGCTCCCGAGATCGCTTTTCGTATCGTGTCCGTGCATCGCCTTAACCGTCTCGGCGCGGTGATCGGCATTACGGCCAATGGAACCTCGGAGAAGGGGTTCGATGCCCAGTGGCCGGCGCTCAATGTTCTTACCGTGGAGGCCAACCTGATCAGCCGCGGTGAGGTCTTCGACGAGGACGACCTCGAGGCCGCGCTCGCACGATTCGACGAGCTGGCCGAGCAGAAGCCGCGGCTTCAGAACGCGGCCACGCGAATTGGGGCACGACTGGCTGATGCGTACAACCGTCGCGATCGGAAGGCATACCTCTCCCTCGCGACCCCGGACGGATTGTTCATCGATAGGAGACAAGGGCTTCATTCAGAGTCGGAAGCGGCACTGCGTCAGAACTTTCAAGCAGTGCTGGATGTGTCCCCGACTAGCTTTGTGATGAGTTGGGAGCCGATCGCCACCAGGGGCTCACGTCTCTCTCTGGCTCACGAAGTCTGGAAAGATCACAGTCAGGACGATCATCCCACCGCGGTCGAACTCCTGACGGTTGTGGAAGTCAGCGACACCGGTTTGACGCACGTTGGCGTGGCTTTCGATCCCGGCGATATGGAAGCTGCTTTCGCCGAACTGGAGGCTCGTTACCGAGCCGGCGAAGCGGCCGCCTACGCGCACACGTGGTCTCTCGTCGTGGGCGCCTACGCCGCGCTCAATTCTCAGCAGATGCCCGCGAGTACACCTGACTGCGTGATGGTGGACCGTCGATCGTGGACCTCGTACGAAGGTGACGTCGCGCAATTCCTAGAGGCGACATGGGAAATGGCTCCCGACATCGCTTTTCGCATCGAGGCGGTGCATCGACTTACCGAGCTCGGAGCAGTGGTCGCCTTCAAGTCCTATGGGACATCGGAGAAGGGCTTCACTGCCGAATGGCGAGCGCTTAACGTCCTGACCGTCGAGGGCGAGCTCATTAACCGCGGGGAGATTTTCGACGAAGCGGATCTTCCTGCCGCGCTTGAACGATTCGATCAACTGGCTGAGCAGAAGCCGAAGCTCGAGAACGCCGCGAGCCGCGTAAACCAACGGTTTTGGGAGCTGTTCGCGGCTCGCGACTGGGCTGCGATCGCCGACATCACCGCCGATGACATATGCACAGACGATCGTCGGCACGTGGTAAACGCGGGGCTTCAGCGCGGTCGCGATGCGAATATCGCGGACCTGCGAGCAATCGCCGAAATTGGGGCGACGAACACGACTCCCATCGTCGTAGCGATCCGGGGATCGCACCTCGCCCTCACCCGTGTTCGCTCGTCAAACCGCGACCTGCGACCGGAGGAAATCAGCGCCGAGGTTCTGTGCGTGGTCGAGACCGACGTAGACAACCGAATCGCGGCCTTCATCGGGTTCGACCTCGACGATATGGACGCCGCCTTCGCCGAACTGGAAGCGCGCTACCTCGCAGGCGAGGCGAAGGTTGAGGCACGAACGTGGTCGGCCATTGCGAAGGCTTATGCGGAATTCCAGCGGGGCGAACTCGCCGCCACAACTGATGACTGGGTCAGCGTCGACCACCGACTACTCAGCGCACCGCTCGATGCGCAAAGCCGTGCGACCTATGTCCGCGCCGTATGGGACCAGACACCCAACCTCACAATCCGAATCGAGGCCGTGCACAAGCTCACGAGCTTGGGAGCCGTTGTAACCCACATGACTCGTGGGACGTCCGAGGACGGTTTTGAAGCCGAGTGGCACGACGTGAACCTACTGACGCTCGACGGCGAACTGATCGACCGCTCCGAGCGTTTCAACGAAGCAGACCTCGACG
>CAVWPQ010000041.1:0-61769 GCA_963756865.1 uncultured Actinomycetota bacterium
GCGGGATGGCTGGCGTGAGTGAAGGCGTCAGCGACGAAGGGCGGCCGGCCGACGTCGATACCGGCTTCTGGCTGTGGCTGGTCGCGGTGCCGCTGATGGTCATCGGATACGTGGTCGACGCGGTTAGCGCGCAGCGCCCACATCCGCCGGCTGTAATCATCGCGTTCTCGTGCCTGTTCGTGGTCGTGATCGCCGCGGTCGTGGTGACGTTCCTGTTTCTGATGCGGCAGGGCTACCGGTGGGCCCGCACGCTGCTCACCGGCGGCGGGGTCGCCTCCGTGGTGTACGCCGGAACCAGCCTGTTCTCGGTCGATCGGGAGACCGCGCCCGCGCTTGTCTACGCGGTGAGCGCCATCGTCGGCTCGGTGCTGATCGTGGGCGGGGTCTTCCTGCTGCACCGCAAGGACGCCCACGCCTTCTTCGTTCGTTAGGCTTGCCGACCATGTCAGCACCCCTGCCCGCGCGGCCGCGCATCGTCGAAGCGGTGTTCTGGCTCTGGCTGGTGGCGGCGATATCACTGGTCGTTCTCGGCATGCTGATGGCGTTGACGCGAGGCAACCTTCCGCCCGTCTACCGAGGGGCCGGAGTCCTGTTCGCGGTGGCTGGACTGGGGCTCGGCTATCTCGCAGGCCGCACAAGGGCAGGCAATGCCCGGATGCGACGAGCGGGTGTCGGACTGGCGCTCGCCCTTGTCGTGCTTCTCGCCTTGTTCACGCTCATGACGGGCGGCGTGCTGTGGCTGATACCGATGATCCTGACGATGGTGGGGGCGGTGCTGGTCATGCGGCCGTCCGCGCAGGACTGGTTTCACGCCGAGGAGACGCCGTGACGCAGGCGGGCGAGCAGGCCAACGTCCTGTTCTACGAGCCGGGCGCCAGTTGGTGGTGGGTCGCTGCCGGGCCGGTGTCCGGTATCGCGATGCTGTCGATCCAGTACTCGGCAGGGATCGGCTTTCAATGGCTGGTGCCGACGGTTTTCTTCGCGCTGGTGACGAGTTTCGTCGCGGTTCAGGTCAAGGCCGCCCGGATTCACACATCGGTGGAGCTGACGCCGAGCACGTTGCGTCAGGGCGCCGAGCGCACCCCCATCGACGACATCGTGCGGATCTATCCCGCGCCCGAGGGCAACGAGGAACACCAGTGGATGTCGGCGCGGGCGCTCGGCGAGCTCACCGGCGTTCCGAAGGGCCGCACGGGCATCGGGGTGCGGTTGACCAACGACCGCACGGCGCAGGCGTGGGCGCGCAAGCATCAACAGCTCAGGGCTGCGCTGGTTCACCTGATCGACGAGCGAATCCCGCCGGAGCGGAAGTCATGAGGCGGGCTCAGGTGACGAGGCAAAAACGGCGCGCAACCGTCGAGCTGGTGCTGGCCGTCGTGGCGGCGGCGGGTGCCGTGTGGAGCTGGTTCGGCGCACGGTCGATCGTCACAGTCGCCCCGATCCTGGAGGGCGAGCCGCAGACGACCTCGGTAGCCCTCAGCCCGCCCATGCTGGCGTTGATGCTGCTGCTGGCGACCGTCGCAGGGGTGCTGGCCGTCGACGGCATCGCCCGCCTGCGAGCTATTCGGGTCGAGGCGGTAGTGCAGCGCAAGCGCCTGCCACCGACCGACTTTCAGCCAGTGATCCGTCCTGAGCACGCCTTCGTCGTCGGTGAAGACGTGAAACGTCTCCCGTAGCGGAGGCTGTGCGGCATACCAGTTGTCGCCGAACTGAACCACGGAGTATGCGCCGTCGGCACCGAAAGATGTTGAGCGGGAATGCAACCAGAACGATCCGTCGACGTCGTTGCGCGGCGTCAGGAAGACTTGAATGCTGCCGCTCTCGAGCGGGAACGAGACGTGCACATGTGGCTGCTCGTTGTTCGGCAGCCTGCCGACGCGGTAGAAGCCGCTGTAGACCTTCGAGCCGTCCGACTTCAGGTCGCGCACCCACGCGGCGCCGACACGGTCGCCGTTCACATCGTCGACCACCCGCACCGTGCTCGCCATTCCCCGGCTGACCGACAACGGCTGGACGGGTAGCGCAAGCTGGCCGACGCGGCGCCCCCACAGCCGAGCGATCAGATCACCGCCGGGTGCGAAGAGCGCGTTCCACTGAGACCAGACCTCCATCCGCCAGGAAGCCGTCCGCTCGTAGAAATCGCGCACCCGGTCGTCCACTTTCGCCGACGTGAACTCCGGCCCGTCGAGCGCAGAGAACGAGGCGAGCAGGCCGTCGTCGGCCGAGGGCGGGCGGACCCGACCTTCGGACGCCAGCACGTCCAGCCAGTCGTCACCGCGGGCCTCGGCGGCGTTGGTCGGCGACGCGAGCCAGCTTTCCGCGCCGTCGACGTCTATCCGGCGGCCGAAGGCCCGCCAGAGGTAGCGGGTCGACAGATCCAATAGACGAGTCGCCGGAGGCGGAAGTGACAGTGACAGCGCAGGCATTCAGAAATGGTATTGGTGACGCCGCTCACAGAACTCTTGGTACAAAGTTCAGAATTTGTAACACTGTGTCACATGACGGAGTTGGCGCAGACCCCGCACCAGGCCGACGCACTTCCGCTCGGGCCGCAATCGCTGGTCTGGCGATACTTCGGCGACAACCGGATGTACCTGATCGGTCCGAGGCCCGCAGTGCTGCAGAACATGCTCGCCGAGCTCGGCCAGGGCGTGCTCGACCACTCGGTGTTCTTCGACGACACCGCGGCGCGGGTGAAGCGCTCACTGCCGCCGATCTTCATGACGGTCTACGGCAGCGACGTCGACAACCCCGGCCAGCAGGTCCGCGACTTCCACACTCAGATCAAGGGCACCATGCCGGACGGCGAGCGGTATCACGCGCTGGACCCGGAGACGTACTTCTGGGCGCACGCCACGTTCGTCGAACAGGTGCTCTATTTCGCCGACACCTTCGTCAAGCGGCTCACTCGCGACGAGAAGGAGCAGATCTACCTCGAATCCAAGACGTGGTACCGCCGCTACGGTGTCAGCGATCGCGCGATGCCCCCCGACTACGCCGGGTTCGAGCAGTACTGGAACCGGATGATCGACGAAATCGTCGTCGCGCACCCGACTGCGAAGTACGGCGTCGGCTACGTCACCAAGGGCTATCCGTGCCCGAAGGGCGTGCCCGCCCCGCTCTGGCGGGCGATCTCTGCGGTATTCAATCCCGTCGCCGCGTTCCTGACCACCGGTGGCATGCCGCCACGCACCCGTGAGCTGCTCGGCCTGCCATGGAGCGAGCGCCAGGAGCGGCGCTACCAACGCTTCGCCGCGTTGTGGCGGACGCGTCCGGTCAACTGGCTGTGGAATCATCTGCCGATGCGGATGAAGTTCAACAAATTCGCCCAAGCAGGTTATGGCCACGCCAAATCGGCCGGCTGATCCCAGCGCCGAAGCCATCCTCGACGCCGCCGTCGTCGAGTTCGAGCGGCACGGCCTTCGCCGCGTCGCGCTCGAGGACGTGGCACGTCGGGCCGGTGTCAGCCGCACGACGATCTACCGGCGGTTCTCCAACAAGGACGAGCTGGTGGCCGCCGTCATCGAACGTGAGAACGTCGCACTGTTCGCCGACATCGCCACCGAGCTGAAACAGGCAGGGCCGCAATCGAACTACTACGTCGAGGCGTTCACCCTGTCGATCCTGCGGTTTCGTCGACACCGGGTGCTCAACCGGATGATGAGCGACGAGCCCGCGGTGGTGCTCGAGATGGCCCGCACGCACTACGGCGCCGCGATCGAGCGGATGGCTGACGCACTGCGCGAGATCTTCCCCGAGGGGTTCGCCGACCGCATCGGGGAGCAGGCGGTCGACGAACTGGCCGACACGATCCTGCGGTATGCGGCGATGGCGCTGCTGCTGCCCGGTGCGCGACCGCTGGAGACAGAGGACGCCATCCGGGCCTTCGCAACCAGGCACTTCCTGCCGAGTCTGCCCGTCGCGCTGCGGGCGGTGCCTGCCGGTTGAGCGCCGAGCAGACGCAAAAGTCCCGCATTTGCTCCATTTTTGGGTACTTTTGCGTCTGCTCGCGGAATTGACGGGAGCGTCAACACATCTGGATACGGCGGCGATACCTTCGTCCGGCCGCCGCGTTTGCCTAAGCTAGTCAACGATGACACCCCTTGACCGGATCGCGCCCGCCTTCATCGAGATGGCGCACTCGATCGTGTGGGCGTCGGTCGCGACGGTCGACTCCGACAGCCGTCCGCGGTCACGCATACTGCACCCGTTCTGGGAGTGGGACGGCACCGACCTGTTCGGTTGGGTCGCCACGGTGCCGAGCCCGGTGAAGCGGCAGCATCTGGCCGCGCACCCCGAGGTGTCGGTGAGTTACTGGGCGCCAAGCCATGACACGTGCAGCGCCGAATGCCTCGTGGAGTGGTACTCCGATGACGAAACCCGAAAAGCGGTGTGGGACAAGTTCGCCAACGGCCCAGAGCCGGTCGGTTACGACCCGACAATCATCCCGATGTGGAAGGACGGCCCGACGTCGAAGGAGTTCGCCGCGCTGCGGCTGACCCCGTACCGGCTGCGGGTGATGCCGGGCACGGTGATGACACAGGGGGAAGGCGAGGTTCTGTCCTGGCACTCGTGAGCGACGTCAGCACGCTGCCGTTGGCCCCGAAGAACCCGCTGTCGATTCGGCAATTGCTTCGGGCGGTGCGAAATCTCGACGCCGGCCAAGAGGTACTGCGCGACGCGGGCGGCACCGTCACCCGCATTCAGTTCGGCCCGAAATGGCTGTTTCCTCCCGTGGTGGCGGTGTTCTCGCCGAGCGGCATACGCGACGTGCTCGGCCGCAACGACTGGGCCGCCGAACGGTGTGTCGTCCACGAGGAGGTCAAGAACCTGGCAGGCGACAGCCTGTTCGTGCTCGGCAACGAACCATGGCTGCCCCGCAAACGCGCGTTGCAACCGGTCTTCACCAAGCCGAACGTCCGCAATTTCGGCGGCCACATGTCGCGGGCGGCGCAGGTTCTATGTGAAAGCTGGCCGCAGACAGGCGAAGTCGATCTGGACATCGACTGCCGGCGGGTGACCATGCGGTCGCTGGGACGGTCGGTTCTCGGCCTCGACCTGAACGACCGAGAAGACGTGATCGCCGGTCACATGCACGTCGCGTCGTCCTACACCGCCGACCGCGCGCTGCGTCCGGTGCGTGCACCCAGGTGGCTGCCGACACCTGCCCGTGCCAGAGCTCGCGCTTCGGTGGCGGCCCTTCGCAAGGTCACCGACGAGATGCTGCAGGCCTGCCGCGCCGACCCGTCGCTCGACGCGCCGCTTGTGCATGCGCTGATCGGGGCCACCGATCCCGAAACCGGACAGTCCATCGCCGACGCCGACATCATCAACGACCTGCTGATCTTCATGCTGGCCGGTCACGACACGACGGCGACCGCGCTCACCTACGCGTTGTGGACGCTGGGACATCATCTCGACGTACAGGATCGCGTGGCTGCCGAGGTTCGCGAGATCGGCGATCGCGAGATCACCCCCACCGATGTGCCGCGGCTCGAATACACCATGCAGGTGCTGCACGAGGCGCTGCGGCTGTGCCCACCCGCCGCGGGGGTCGGACGGATGGCCGTCCGCGATATGGCGGTTGACGGTTACCGGGTGCAGGCGGGCACCCTGGTGCTGGTGGGAATCTATGCGGTGCATCGGGATCCGGCCGTCTGGCCGACACCCTTGGAGTTCGATCCCGGCCGGTTCAGTCCGGAGAAGGTGAAGGCGCGCGACCGCTGGGAGTTCGTCCCGTTCGCGGGCGGCTCACGATCCTGCATCGGAGAACACTTCGCCCGGTTGGAGACGGCCCTTGCGCTGGCGACCATCGTCCGGGCGAAGGAAATCAGATCGCTGGACGACGACTTTCCCGTGGAAGTGCCGTTCACCACGGTCGCCAAGGGGCCGATCCGCGCGCAGGTGACCACGCGGACGTGAACGCGCAGTCGGTGATCAGGGTCGCCGCCGCGGTGATCCTCGACGCGAACGGCCGCCTGCTCGTCGTGCGCAAGCGGGGAACCGCGGTGTTCATGCAGCCGGGCGGCAAGATCATGGCTGGTGAGTCCGCCGAAGAGGCGGTTCACCGCGAGATAGTCGAGGAACTCGGAGTCGAAGCCTCCAGCGTTCAGGCGCTCGGACGGCATGTCGCCGACGCGGCCAACGAGCCCGGCCACACGGTCGAGGCGGATCTCTTCCTGGCGAGCCTCGCCGGCGAACCGCGCGCAGCCGCCGAGATCGACGAGATCGCATGGGTAGATCCGGCAGATCCGGGCGACATCGAACTCGCTCCGCTGACCGAGCACGCGATCCTGGGCCTCCTGCGCCGCTGACCTCAGCGGCGGGTCAGCAGCACCGCCGATTCGAAGGGCAGTCGCGGGAAGATCGCTCGCCAGAACCCCGTCACGTGCGCGGCCGCTTCCGCCTTGGATCACGACCCGCGGTTCGGAGACGACGACCATCCTGCCCATCTGCTTCACCCTGGCGTGGTCTGCGGCGGTGATGTTCTTCAGCCAGTCGCGGTCCGGCCCGTAGGTCAGCAGGACCGCAACCCCGTCGTCGGTGGGAAAGACGTTGAGCGGCGTGCGGTACCGCCTACCGGATTTGCGGCCGACGTGCTCGAGGATGCCCATGCCCGGTAGCCACCCGGCCCACAGCCGTTGTACAGGGTTTGTGACGCGACGATTGAACCGAGCCAGCCATTGCGGGAGCTGCATATCGCCATCAAACTCTTCGGATATGGCCTACCTCAAGCCCCCGTGGTTCGTACGCAAGATCTTCAACAGGTTCGCGATGGCGACCGGAGTCGGCAACAGCCAGACGTTGACCGTGATCAGGCGCGTCAGCAAGCAGCCGCAGCAGATCCCGGTGGTCGTTCCCGAGGTCGGCGGGGTCAAGTACCTGGTGTCCACCCGAGGCGAGGCGGAGTGGGTGAGAAACGTCCGCGCCGACCCGAACGTGAAACTCGGCGATACGCGCTATGTCGCCAGCGAGGTGCCGGTGGAGGAGCGGGCGCCCATCATCGCGGCGTATCGGCCGCTGGCGGGCAAGGTCGTCGAGGGCTACTGGAAGGAACTCCCCGCCGACGCCGATCACCCGACCTTCGCGCTCACGCCCGGCTAGGCCAACGCCACTGCGATCTGTACCACTACACCCTGTAGTTGACGCCTTCGGGGCAGCTGGAACACTGGTGACCATGTCCAGCACCGACGTCTCCGCGAAGCTCTTCGCCGACGCGTGCGCCCTCATCCCCGGCGGGGTCAACTCGCCGGTGCGCGCCTTCTCCGCGGTGGGCGGCACCCCGCGTTTCATCACCTCAGCCCGGGGCTACTGGCTGACCGACGCCGACGACAACCGGTATGTGGACCTGGTGTGCTCGTGGGGCCCGATGATCCTCGGACACGCCCATCCCGCGGTCGTCGACGCCGTTGCGCGCGCCGCGGCGGGCGGCCTGTCTTTCGGCGCACCCACGCCGAGCGAGACGGAGCTGGCCGCCGAGATCATCGGACGCGTGGACGCGGTCGAACGGCTGCGCCTTGTCAACTCCGGCACCGAGGCCACCATGAGCGCGATCCGGCTGGCCCGTGGGTTCACCGGCCGAGCAAAGATCATCAAGTTCTCCGGCTGCTACCACGGCCACAGCGACGCACTGCTGGCCGATGCGGGCTCTGGCGTCGCGACACTCGGGCTGCCGTCCTCGCCGGGGGTCACCGGTGCCGCGGCCGCCGATACGATCGTGTTGCCCTACAACAACATTCCCGCGCTCGAAGAGGTGTTCTCCCGATTCGGTGACGAGATCGCCTGCGTGATCACAGAGGCCAGTCCTGGCAACATGGGAACCGTTCCGCCGCTGCCCGGCTACAACGCCGCGCTGCGTCGGATCACCGCCGAGCATGGTGCACTGCTGATCGTCGACGAGGTGATGACCGGCTTCCGGGTCAGCCGATCCGGTTGGTATGGAATCGATCCCGTCGACGCCGACCTGTTCACCTACGGCAAGGTGATGAGCGGGGGGCTGCCCGCGGCGGCGTTCGGCGGACGGACCGAGGTCATGGAGCGACTGGCCCCGCTGGGCCCCGTCTACCAGGCGGGCACGCTGTCGGGTAACCCCGTTGCGATGGCCGCGGGCCTCGCGACGCTGCGTGCGGCCGACGACGACGTGTACGCGAAGCTGGATGCCAACGCCGACCGGCTGACCGACATGCTGTCGCGGGCGTTGACCGACGCGGGTGTGTCCCACGGAATCTCCAGGGCGGGCAACATGTTCAGCGTGTTCTTCACCGACGCACCGGTCAACGACTTCGCCTCGGCGAAGGCGACCGAGACGTGGCGCTACCCTGCGTTCTTCCACGCACTGCTCGACGCCGGTGTCTACCCGCCGTGCAGCGCATTCGAGACCTGGTTCGTCTCGGCGGCACTCGACGACGAGGCATTCGACCGAATCGCCGCCGCCCTTCCCGGCGCCGCACAGGCTGCCGCGGGGGCTCGACCGGCATGAGTGACAAGACGATCGTGCACGTGATGCGGCACGGCGAGGTGTTCAATCCGGACAAGATCCTCTACGGCCGACTGCCCGACTACCACCTCTCGGAGAAGGGCCTGGCGCAGGCGCAGCGGGTTGCCGACTGGCTGGCCAAGCGCGACATCGCCTACGTTGTCGCCTCGCCGTTGGAGCGTGCGCAGGAGACCGCGACGCCGATCGCGGAACGGCGCGGTCTGCCGATAAACACCGACGACGATCTCATCGAATCCCTGAACATCTTTCAGGGCCAGAGGGTTTCACCCGGCGACGGCGCTCTTCGCGATCCCCGCAACTGGTGGCACCTGCGCAATCCGCGCACTCCGTCCTGGGGTGAGCCCTATGCGGAGATCGCAGAACGGATGAAGGCCGCACTGCATCGCGCCAGGGTGAAGGGTGCAGGCCACGAAGCGGTGTGCGTCAGCCACCAGCTCCCGGTCGAGACGCTGCGACGGGCGATGACGGAAAAGCCGCTGCACCACTTCCCGACTCGCAGGCTGTGCAACCTCGCTTCGGTCACCTCTTTCTACTTCCACGGGGACAGCTACGTCGGCTGGGGCTATTCGGAGCTGGCCGGGCAGTGAAGTGGTGGATCGTCATCGCGAGTGCGGCGCTGGTCGCACTCGCCGGATGCTCCACGGGTGACGACGCCGTAGCCCAGGGGGGCACCTTCGAGTTCGTTTCCCCTGGAGGTAAAACCGACATCTTCTACGATCCGCCCGAAAGTCGGGGCAGCCCAGGGCGGTTGGCCGGACCCAGCCTGATGGATCCGGCCAAGACCCTGTCGCTCGACGATTTCGCGGGCAAGGTCGTCGTCGTCAACGTCTGGGGACAGTGGTGCGGGCCGTGCCGTTCGGAGATCAGCCAGCTGCAGCAGGTGTACGACGCCACCAAGGCCGACGGCGTTGCCTTCCTCGGCATCGACGTGCGCGACAACAACCGCGACTCCGCCCGTGACTTCGTCACCGACCGCAAGGTCACGTTCCCGTCGATCTACGACCCGTCGATGCGCACGATGATCGCGTTCGGCGGTAAGTACCCCACCACTGTCATCCCGTCGACGATCGTGTTGGACCGGCAGCACCGGGTGGCGGCGGTGTTCCTGCGGGAGCTTCTGGCAGGCGACCTGGAGCCGGTTGTGCAGCGGCTGGCGGCCGAACCCGCTTCGCAGACATGAGCATCGACCGGGTCGGCGAGTTGATGGCCGGTGGGCCGGTGTTTTTCGCGATGTTCGTCGCCGCCCTGGCCGGCCTGGTGTCGTTCGCCTCACCGTGCGTGGTGCCGCTGGTGCCCGGCTATCTGTCCTATCTCGCCGCGGTCGTCGGCGTCGAGGACGGGGTCGAATCGTCGGGCGCGGTGACGGTCGCACGCAAGGCCCGTCTCCGCGTCGCAGGTGCGGCCCTGCTGTTCGTGGCGGGCTTCACGGTTGTATTCGTCCTCGGCACCGTTGCGGTGCTCGGCATGGCGGGCGCGCTGATCACCAATCAGTTACTGCTGCAACGTATCGGCGGGGTCGCCACCATCCTGATGGGCCTGGTGTTCGTCGGCTTCATCCCCCTGCTGCAACGGGATACCCGGTTCGCGCCACTGCAGCTGTCGACGATCGGGGGTGCACCGCTGCTGGGCGCGGTGTTCGCGCTCGGGTGGACGCCGTGTCTTGGCCCGACACTGACCGGAGTGATCGCGGTCGCGTCCGCCACCGACGGCGCCAACGTAGCCCGCGGCGTGCTTCTGGTCATCGGCTATTGCCTGGGACTGGGAATTCCGTTCGTGCTGTTGGCCTTTGGATCGGCGCGGGCCGTGCAGGGGCTTGGCTGGCTGCGGCGGCACACCCGGGAGATCCAGATATTCGGCGGCGTGCTGCTGATCGTGGTCGGCACCGCTCTGGTCACCGGTGTGTGGAATGACTTCGTATCGTGGGTGCGCGACGCCTTCGTCAGCGACGTGAGGCTGCCCATATGAGAAGGGTCTTGGCGCTCGCGCGCAACACGTGGCGCACGCTGACGTCGATGGGCACCGCGCTCGTGCTGCTCTTCCTGCTCGCACTGGCCGCGATCCCCGGCGCACTGCTGCCGCAGCGCACCCTCAACGAAGCCAAGGTCGAGCAGTACATCGCCGAGCACCCGACCATCGGACCGTGGCTGGACCGGTTGCAGGCCTTCGAGGTGTTCTCCAGCTTCTGGTTCACCGCCATCTATGCGCTGCTGTTCATCTCCCTCGTCGGCTGTTTGACGCCGAGGCTGCTCGAACACGTCCGCAGCCTGCGCGCCACACCTGTTGCCGCACCGCGCAACCTCGCCCGGCTGCCCAAGCACCACGCCGTGGAGGTGGCGGGCGAACCAGACGCGGTCTCCGCAGCGGTGACAGAGCGGCTGAGCGGATGGCGGCGCACCGCGCGCAATGACGGCGACATCGTCGAAATATCCGCGGAGAAGGGCTTTCTGCGTGAGTTCGGCAACATCGTCTTCCACTTCGCGCTGCTCGGATTGCTCGTCGCGGTGGCCGTCGGCAAACTGTTCGGTTACGAGGGCAACGTCATCGTCATCGCCGACGGCGGCCCGGGCTTCTGCTCGGCGTCACCAGCGGCTTTCGACTCCTTCCGGGCCGGCAACACCGTCGACGGCACCTCACTGAATCCGATCTGCCTGCGCGTCAACAACTTCGACGCGCAGTACCTGCCGTCGGGGCAGGCGCTGTCGTTCGCCGCCAACATCGACTATCAGGAGGGGGCCGACCTCGACACGGATACGTGGCGGCCCTACCACCTGAAGGTCAACGAACCGCTTCGCATCGGCGGCGACCGGGTGTACCTGCAGGGCCACGGCTACGCGCCGACATTCACCGTCACCTTTCCCGACGGCCAGACCCGCACCCAGACCGTGCAGTGGCGGCCCGACGACGCCATCACGCTGCTGTCGTCGGGGGTGATGCGGTTCGACCCGCCTGGCGGCACGTATCCCGACGCCGACGAGCGGCGCAAGCACCAGATCGCGATCCAGGGACTGTTCGCGCCGACCGAGTTCCTGCACGGCAAGCTGCTGTCGTCGAGCTTCCCGGCGCTCAACGACCCGGCGGTGGCCGTCGACGTCTACCGCGGCGACACCGGTCTGGACACCGGCCGTCCGCAGTCGCTGTTCGACCTCGACCCTCGGCTGATCGACCAGAAGCGCCTGAACAAGGTGGCGCGGGTCAACCTGGCCGCAGGCGAGCAGACCCGGCTTGACGACGGCACATTGGTGCGGTTCGACGGGGCGGTGCCCTTCATCAACGTGCAGGTCTCCCACGATCCGGCGCAGGTGTGGGTGCTGGTGTCCGCGCTGACGATGATGGCCGGTCTGCTGGTGTCGCTGATCGTGCGTCGGCGCAGGGTCTGGGTTCGAATCACGCCAGGTGGAGCGGGTACCGTAAGCGTCGAGCTGGGCGGACTCGCGCGCACCGACAATTCGGGCTGGGGCGATGAGTTCGAGCGGTTGACGGAGCGACTGCTCGAAGGCCTCGATACCGCGGAGCCGTCTAAGGAGAAGGTCTGATCGCATGAACACCCGAAGACGACCGCGAGTGAGGATCGCAGCGAGGTACGAGCGAGGACCGGAGCGAGTGGGAGTCGAGGCATGAACACCGAGCACATCGATATCGGGCTTGCCCGCTACTCGGACTGGGCCTTCACGTCGTCGGTCGTCGTTCTGGTCGTCGCGCTGATGTTCCTCGCCGTCGAGCTGGCCTACAACCGCAGCAGGAAAGTCGCCGACCGCGAACTGGTTGCGGCCGGGCCGCGCACGCGAGGAGCAGATGTATCCAGAGTGAGCGCCGACAGCGCCACCCCCGGTCTGGTCGCCGAAGCGCCGCAGCGCTCGATGGACGAACGCATCGGCCGAGCGGGGCTGGCTCTCGTCTACGCCGGTATCGGACTGCTGTTCGCGTGCATAGTGCTTCGCGGCCTTGCGACGTCGCGGGTGCCCTGGGGCAACATGTACGAGTTCATCAACCTGACCTGCTTCTCGGGTCTGGTCGCGGGCGCAATCGTGTTGCGCCGTCCGCAGTACCGAGCGCTGTGGGTCTTCGTGCTCCTTCCGGTGCTGATCCTGCTGACGGTTTCCGGCCGCTGGCTCTACACCAACGCCGCGCCGGTGATGCCCGCCTTGCAGTCCTATTGGCTGCCCATCCACGTATCCGTGGTCAGCCTGGGTTCCGGTGTCTTCCTGGTCGCGGGCGTGGCCAGCATCCTGTTCCTGGCCAAGATGTCGAGGCTCGGCTCGCCAGACTCGGAAGGGGCGGTCGCGCGCATCGTGGCTCGGTTGCCAGACGCGCAGACGCTGGACCGCATCGCTTACCGGACAACGATTTTCGCATTCCCTGTATTCGGTTTCGGGGTCATCTTCGGTGCGATATGGGCCGAGGAGGCCTGGGGTCGATACTGGGGCTGGGACCCCAAGGAGACGGTGTCGTTCATCGCGTGGGTGATCTACGCGGCCTACCTGCACGCGCGTTCGACAGCGGGCTGGCGTGACAAGAGGGCGGCCTGGATCAACGTCGCGGGCTTCGTCGCCATGGTGTTCAATCTTTTCTTCATCAACCTCGTCACCGTCGGGCTGCATTCGTACGCCGGGGTCGGCTGAGCCGACAATGGGACACCGTGGGTGAGACATCCGTCCAACGAGAAGGGGCTAGCCGTTGTCTGACGATCCGTCGCAAGGGTTTCGATCACAACAGCGGTTCACCGATCCGGCGAACGACGAATCACCGCCACCGGAGTGGACAGACCCCACTCCGCCGACCGGAATCCCGGTCAGTAAACCGGACGTCGTGCCGCAGCCCTATCCGGAGCTCTCCACCTCGTCGTTGCTGCGCCAGAACAAGAGGCCGCCGTCGTCAGGCTGGCGGCGGCTGCTGTTCCTGGCCTCCGGCAAGCTGATCAACCTCGGTGAAAGCCCGAAAGAGGTCCACCACAACAACCTGCTCGCCCAGGTGAACCGGCCGCTGCAGGGCTGCTACCGGATCGCGCTGCTGTCGCTGAAGGGCGGGGTCGGCAAGACGACCATCACCGCGACGCTAGGCGCGACATTCGCCTCCATCCGGGGCGACCGCGTGGTGGCGGTCGACGCGAATCCCGACCGCGGCACGCTGAGCCAGAAGGTTCCGCTGGAGACGCCGGCCACGGTGCGCCATCTACTGCGCGACGCCGAGGGCATCGACCGCTACAGCGACGTCCGCAGCTACACGTCCCAGGGCCCGAGTCGCCTCGAGGTGTTGGCGTCCGAGAGCGACCCCGCCGTTTCGGAGGCGTTCAGCGCCGACGACTACAGCAACACGCTCGACGTGCTGGAACGCTTCTACAGCCTGGTGCTCACCGACTGCGGAACCGGGCTCATGCACTCCGCGATGTCGTCGGTGCTGTCCAAGGCCGACGTGCTCATCGTCATCAGCTCCGGCTCGGTCGACGGCGCCCGCAGCGCCTCGGCGACGCTGGACTGGCTAGACGCGCACGGCCACGAGGACATGGTTCGCAACTCGATCGCGGTGATCAACGCGGTCCGGCCGAGGTCAGGCAAGGTCGACATGCAGAAAGTCGTCGACCACTTCAACCGTCGGTGCCGGGCGGTGCGGCTGGTGCCGTTCGACCCGCACCTGGAAGAGGGCGCCGAGATCAGCCTCGAGCGCCTGCGACGCGAGACGCGTGAGGCTCTGATCGAGCTGGCAGCGGTGGTGGCGGAAGGGTTCCCGGGCCCAAAGCGGCCGAACGACCTCTTCTGACGGTTGCGCGATCAGTTCGGGCGGGGATTGTCTCCGTGTCCGAGCCTGCGCAGGAAGTCCGGGTCGTCATCGGGCCCGATCGTGCGCGTCCGAGGCCGGCCGGCCGTGGCGCGAGTCAGCCGCCAGCCGATATAGATCAGACCGGCCAAGACAGCTACGAGGAGCAGATAAGCCACGCAAAAAACCTCCTTGTCTGTAAATATACGCGTCGTCGGTAGGCTCAGGCCGTGTCTGAGCCTCGCCCCGGATCCCGCCTCGTCGTCGATGTGCTGGCCTACATGCTGGCCCGGCTTCTTCTCGTCGTCGTCATCGCCGCTGCGATATTCGGTGGCGCCCACCTGCTCGGCTTGCGCGACTTCCCGCTCGTCATCGCGTTGCTGTTCGCCATCGTGATCGCACTGCCGCTCGGCATGTGGATCTTCGCGCCGCTGCGTAGGCGTGCCAATGCAGGCATCGCCGCGATCGATGAGCGTCGGCGCCAGGACCGCGAACAGCTCCAAGCCCGGCTGCGCGGTGACGAGCCACCCAAAAAGTGAGGCAGTCGTGACTCGGGAGGCATTCGGAGCCGATTTCGTTGGGGCCGAGGGGTTTCTGAACTCACCGACATACGGGCTGCCGCCGCAGTTCATGTTCGTCGCTCTTCAGGAGTCCCTGCGGGCGTGGCAGACGGGCGTTATGGACGTGCCGTCGTTCGACGAGTCCGTTCGCGCCGGGAGGTCCGGCTACGCCTCGCTGGTCGGTGTGCCGCCCGCGACGGTGACGATGGCGGGCACCGTCGCTGCGGCGCTGGGGCTGGTTGCCGCCGCGATACCCGACGGCAGCCGGGTGGCGACCCTGCCCGGCGAATTCACCAGCACCAGTTTTCCGTTCGCTGCGCAGGCATCGCGCGGCGTCACCGTCACCGAGGTCGATTCTGACGAATTGGTGACAGCGGCCCGCGACTACGACGTGGTGACCGTGAGCCTTGTGCAGTCGGCCAACGGCGCGGTGCTCGACGTCGATGCGCTCGAAGCGAACGTGGCCGGCACCGACACCCTGACCGTCATCGACGTCACCCAAGCGCTTGGCTGGAAGAACGTCGCTCTACCGTGGGCCGACGTCACCGTGGCTGCGGTGTACAAATGGCTGCTGGCGCCGCGGGGCACCGCCTGGATGTCGCTGAGCGAACGCGTCTCGAATTCGATGATCCCGCACGCCGCGAACTGGTATGCGGGCGAGGATCCGTGGTCGACGATCTACGGTCTGCCGCTGCGACTGGCCGACGATGCCCGTCGGTTCGATGCGTCGCCGACGTGGTTTTCCGCGCTGGGATCCGGTCTGACCCTGCCGTGGCTGGCGTCACTGGACCGCGTCGCGGTCGAGGCCCACGCGCTGAGCTTGGCCTCGAGGCTTCGTACGGAACTGCAACTGCCGCAGGAACCTTCGGCGATCGTGTCAATTCCGACGACGTCCGCCGACAAGCTCACGAACGCGGGCATCCGGGCGTCGATCCGCGCTGGTGCTGTGCGCGTCGGCTTCCACATGTACAACACCGAGGACGATCTCGACCGGTTGCTCGACGTTCTGCGCTAGCCCTGCGCTCAGTCGAAGAGGTCCGGCTGCTCGCGGGTGATGCGTGCGAAAAGGGGCTGGAAGCTGAACCACCCCGCGAAGTGGGTACCCACCTGCCCCGCAGTGTGTTTGGCCATCGCGGGTTCGATGAGCACTGGCTTGCCCACCGCTTCAGCCGTCAGCTGGGCCTGGCACGACCGTTCCATCGTGATGAACCACCACGCGGCCTCCTCGACCGAATGACCGACGGTGAGCAGGCCGTGATTGCGCAGGATGGCGGCCTTGCAGTCGCCGAGGCTGTGCGCGATCCGCTTGCCCTCCTCGATGTCGAGCACCACGCCGGAGTATTGGTCGAACAGCGCATGGTCGTCGTAGAACGCGCACGCGTCCTGGGTGATCGGGTCGAGGAGGCGGGCGAGGGTGGACCACGTCTTGCCGTAGACCGAGTGCGAATGCGCGGCGCTGATCACATCGGGACGGGCGGCGTGCACCTGCGAGTGGATCGCGAATGCGGCCTGGTTCAGCGGCTTGTCCCCGTCGACGATCGTGCCGTCGTGGCGCACCAGCATCAGGTCGCTGACCCGGATGTGGCCGAAGTGCATGCCGAACGGGTTGACCCAGAAGTGGTCGGTCAGCTCGGGATCACGCGCGGTGATGTGGCCCGCCACGCCCTCGTCGAAACCGAAGCGACTGAACAGGCGGAACGCCGCCGCCAGGTTTTGTTTGCGGTGCAGCCGCTCTTCGGAGACCGATCGGCCCTCTTCTGGAAGAAGCGCCGCGACATTACCGCCTGCGAGTTTGCTTGCTTGTTCGACGTCGTCCGCAGTCATGGGCTGAGGCTACGCGCCGAAATCGGTCAGCCAGCGGCGTCTTGCAGTATTTGCCGAAGCTTGTCGTCGGGATCGCCGTTGCCCGGATCCAGCCGCAGCTCGCCGGGCCGTCCCTCGGGATCCGTGGCGCCGACGACGGGCGGCGGTGCGGACGGCGGTGGAGGCGGGGCGGGCGGCGGTGCAGGAGGTGGTGGCGGCGGTGCGTTGTCGAGTCCGTCCAGTTTGGCCTGCAGCCGGGCGACCGTGTCGTTTCTGACCGCGCGGCGTTCGGTATCGGGATCGGTGTTGTTGCCGAAGCAGCCGTCCGGCGCGTCGGCGACGATCGCCAGCGCACTCTGGTACCGCTCGCGGGCCTCGTCCGGGCGGCCTTCCCAACCGTCGACGTCGCCTTGGCGTTCGCGCACCAACTCGAGGTTCACCAGGACGGGGCAGGACTCGCCGGCTTCGGTCAGCGACAGCGCCTCCGAGAACCGGGCATCCGCGTCGTCGAGGCGGCCCTGCAGTACAGCAGCGGTGCCCGCCGTGAACGGCGCCTTCGCACGCTCGATCACGTTGAGCGTGTTCAGCGTCGAACTGTCGCCGCTCAGCGCGCCGGCGTCGCCCTCGCGGAAGTTCGTGACCGCCGAATTGCCGCTAATCACAACGGAAATCATCTTGACGGCCGCGATGAGCATGATCAAGGCCAGTGGCGCGGAGAAGACCACCAGCCGCCTGCGCAGGGTCAGCCGGGACGGTCTGTGTGTTCCTGTCACAGCGCCACGTCCCGCCTCGCCAGTCGCGTTCGACGGATGTCGCGGATGCTCGCGAACAGTTCGAAGAGGAGCAGCACCGCGGCCAGCAGGGTGAACACCCAGTACAGTTCCGTGCGATCGGCCACACCGGACGGTGTCGACGCACCTGCCGTGGGTTCGGCTGCCCCGCGCCCTGGAGCGGCCTCAGCGATGGCCCTGCCGTCATCGCGGTCGACATAGGGCAGGCCGAGTTGCTCGGCGATGGCGCGCAGCCCCTGCTCGTTTCTGGCTGCGCCATAACCGAATACGGCGCCACCGTCCACCGAACCCGCTGTCGGATCGAATGCGCCCTGCGGAGCGCGGGACCCAGCCGCGCCGGAACCGAAGTAGAACACCAGGCTCTCGGAGGCGGGGTACTGCTGGCCGGCTCCGATGAGTTGATAGCGCAGCACGTTGGCGGCTGCGGCGGCGTTCGCGTCCTCGGCGTCGGCGCCTGCGGGATACGGCGTCAGCCGCGCCACCTCGGGACGCAGGCTCCAGGCGTCCTCTGACAGCGGCCAGTCCAGCGACGGCCGGGACGCGAAGGCGATCATCGCGAACCGCGCGCCGGGATACTCGTCGATCAACGATTCGATGTCATTGCGAATGGCCGACATTCGCGACTGGTTCTCGGCGTGGTCTTCAAGGGCCGAGTCCGGCGACCGGTCGACAATGAAAAAGACGTTGGTGTTGTCGGCGGAGCGCGCCGCCGCGGTGGCGCCCCGCTCCCCGTGCTCGACGCCCGGCCTGGCGGCAGCGATGAGGATCAGCAGGACGGCGAGCGTCAGGCCCGACCACCGCCAGACCGTCGACCATCGCCCGCCGGCCATCGCGTACAGCCGGCGCATGGTCAGCAGCCGCAGTGCGATGACCACCACGGCGACCACGATCAGGACGACGGTCGGCAGCACCGGTTGGAAGGTCATCGCCGTAACACCATCAGCGATAGGCACAGCAGCATGGAGGCCACCACGGCAACGGCGAGCGGAACCGCGGGTGCGTCACCGAACCAGGAGGTCGCTGACTCCTCTGCGGGGGCGGTGGCCGCCGGTGGGTGGCTTCGAATGAGGTCGAGGTCGCCAGTCAGCTGATCCTGCCTGCCCTCGAGCGAGAAGTACTGACCACCTGACGATTTCGAGATCGACGGGAGGACGCCCGCGTTCCGGCTCGACGTGCTGAGCGCGTTGATCTGGATGCCTGCCTTGCTCGCCATGGCACTGACCTGGTCGGCGGTCAGCAGTGACGGCCTGGTCTCGCCGGAGTCGCGTAGCTGGCCCGAGCCGAGGTAGATCAGCGAGCGGCGGTGTGAGCTGGTCGAGTCGAAGGACGGAAATCCAGTCATGCACAGCGCCAGGACGTCCTCGACGCTGGACGCGTAGTCGACATAGGACACCGCTGGGGTGAAGGATGCGGCGCCGGGGGCGTCGTCGTCGGGCCGGTCCTTGGACAGCCGGGCCAGATCGCCGAGCCTGCCAGCCACGTACTGGTAGTCGCGCGTCATCGGGACGACGCGACGGTTCGGCGAGGTAAGGCCGATGCGTTGAGTGCCATACGTTCTCGCCTGGCCCGCGAAGTAAGTCAGGAAGTCTCCGGTGATCTGTTCGGTGACGGGCTCGGCGACGCAGAGCATGACGTCGTCGGGCGGATCGGGCGCTGCGCTGGACCACCACCATCCGCTCGGCCTGGCACTGGCCAGCACCGAGGTGCCGAGCAGCAAGCCGATCAACGCGACCGCGACGACCATCGACAGCAGTCGGGCTCGGGCCAGCCGGGCGTACTCGGGCAGTCGGGTGAGCCGCGACGTATTGGCCATCCGGCGCAGCTGTCGCCGTGCCTGCTCCATCGGCAGCAGCAGCGCCAGGAGGATTGCGACTGCCGCACAGACTAATCCGGCGACAGCGACCGGCCACCAGGTCAGGGCCACGACCGGATCAACTCCTCGGCCGTCGAACCGGCCTCACCGAGGTCGACCGGCGACGTGCTGTTGAACTGCGCGTCGTTGAGAGCCGCGAACAGCGGCGCCGCCTGCGCCAGGTCGCCGTTGCGGATGGCCTCGACGTGCATGTACTGCGCACGGGTGCCGGTTGCCTGGTGCAGGAAACTGCGCAGCGTCCGGCTCATCTCATGACTGGCCTGCGATGCCGACAGTTCGCCGGCGCGGTGTTGCCCGTCGATGGACCGGATCGCGCGGATGAACTTCCGCCGCAGCAGCTTCGAGTGCAGCGACCGGATGCCCGGGATGGACCGCAGGCGGTGGGCGGGAAGTGTCCAGACCACAACGCCGACGTACCAGGCGATGACGAGCATCAGCAGTGCCAGTCCGAGCCACAGCCAGGACACCGAATACGGCGACGGGCCGAACACGAACTGCAGCACGTCATCCGGCACGGGCGCGCACCCCCGCACGTGACGACGACGAAAACATGCGGGCCATCTCGACCAGGCGGGAGCGGATCTGTCTGCTGCCGCCCATGATCGTGTGTGGAACCGCGCGTGCCGTCATGAACTCGTCGAGTGCGTGTCGTCGGTTCAATTCGGCGCGCCGGTAGGCGGCGACCACCCTGGGGCCGAGATCGCCTTCTCCGATGACAAAGTTGCCTGTCGCGACGTCAAATCCGTCGTTGTGCGTGTCGGGCCCTCCAATGGCAGGCGCGTCAGCGACCATCGCCCACAGGACGTCGTGCCTACTGGCGAGGCTGCGTACGACGTCCTCCAGATGACCATCGACCTCGGGCTCGTCAGAAACCACGACGACGAGCATCGAATGGCGGTAATGAGTTGCCACATAATCCAATTGGCAGGCGATATCGCTGGGTCCCGGATCAGCCAACGTATGTCCGTAGTACCTGTGCAGCATGCTTTCTATGTGAGTCTCGCCCCGGCCCTGGCGGATGTTCACGCTGCCGCGGCCGTCGCCGTACACCATGCCGATCTGATCGGCTCGGCCGAGGGTGATCAGCCCGACGGCGCCGAGGATGTTCGCGGCGACGTCGTTTTTCGTCTCACCGCTCGGTGCCTGCGCGGTCATGTTCCGACCCGCGTCGGCGACGAGCAGGATCTTGTGGTGCTTCTCGTCGACGAAGCGTTTGATCAACACGCTGCCCGAGCGCGCAGAGGCTTTCCAGTCGATGTCGCGGACGTCGTCGCCGCGTACGTAGGGACGCAGATCATCGAATTCCAGACTGCGACTGTGCAACAGCGCGAAGCGGCCGCCTTCCAGCAGACCGCGGGTGTCGGTGCCGAAATACGACCGCGCCCTGTTGAGATGCTTGCTCACGACAACCTCTAAGGCACTCGGAC
The DNA here is from genome assembly GCA_963756865.1 of uncultured Actinomycetota bacterium. Taxonomy (GTDB): domain Bacteria; phylum Actinomycetota; class Actinomycetes; order Mycobacteriales; family Mycobacteriaceae; genus Mycobacterium. The sequence goes on from CAVWPQ010000041.1 coordinate 20,703, forward strand.
TGCTTGCAGCACCGCGTCGATGACGACCTCGGGGGTCACGCCGTTGCTCGCCGCCTCGAAGCCGAGGATGAGGCGATGTCGCAGCACGCGGTAGGCAAGTGTGGCGATGTCGTCGGGGATCACGTGCCCGCGGCCCGACAGCAATGCGAGTGCGCGCGCAGACTTGACGAAGGCGATGGTCGCGCGCGGGCTGGCACCGTATTCGATAAGGCGGGCGAGCTGTGCGGGCAGGAACTCCTCGGGTGTGCGGGTGACCGCCACCAAATCGCTGGCGTAGCGAGTCAGCGCCCTGTCCATGTGGACGTGGCGGACCACGTCCTGCAGCCGACGGATGTCGTCGAGCCCGACGACCGGCCTGCTGCGGTTGTTCTTGTCGTAGAGCCCGGCGTCGATCCGGTCCATCACCTCGACCTCTTCGTCGGGGGAGGGATAGGTGAGGACGTCCTTGAGCATGAAGCGGTCGGTCTGCGCCTCCGACAGCGGATAGGTGCCTTCCTGGTCCACCGGGTTCTGGGTGGCGATCACCAGGAACGGCTCGGGGATCGGGTGCACCGTGCCCGCGATGGTGGTCTGCCGTTCCTCCATCGCCTCCAACATCGCGCTCTGCGTCTTGGCGCTGGAGCGGTTGATCTCGTCGAGCAGCACGATGTTGGTGTGCACCGGGCCGAGTTGGGTGACGAACGAATTCGTCGCCGACTCGTAGACCTGGGTGCCGATGATGTCGCTGGGCAGCAGGTCCGGGGTGCACTGGATGCGCTGGAAGCCGCCGTGGACGGACTCGGCGACGACGCGGGCGGCAGTCGTCTTCGCCAGGCCCGGAACGCTCTCGATCAATATGTGTCCGCCTGCCAGCAGGCCGATCAGCAGTGACTCGCGCAGGTTCTGCTGACCCACCACCTTCGCTGAGAAGGCGTCGCCGACGGCGCCGACGATGCGCTGGGCATCGGCGATCGCGCGCTGGTCCAGCCGTGCGGGTGCTGCGGTCATCTGTGCCTTTCTAGCCGTGCGAGGGCCACGGTGCTAATACCCAGCTGATACCCCTGGTAGCGGGTCCGCACACCGAATGCGTTCAGCTGCGTGGTCCAACGGGTAATAAGATGCCTATGACCTCCCATAAGGCGCTGTACGAACGCTGGATCAACGAGTTGTGGGCCGGCGGGAGAGTTGCTGCTGAAATCGTCACCGCCGACTTCGTCGGTCACTGGCCCGATCGTCAGGTACGCGGCCCCGAGGAGTTGGAGGCGATCATCGCCGAGACCCGCAACATGCTTGCGGACCTGGTATTCGAAATCGAGCTGGGACCGCTGGTCGACGGTGACATGGTCGCCGGTCGCTGGGTCGGCAAGGGCCGAACCGGCGACGGCCCGATGACCTTCACCGGTAACGACATCCTGCGGGTCGATGGCGACCGCTTCGCCGAATACTGGACCGGCACCTCCACGGGCTAGGTCACCATTTTCCGCGAGAGGAAATCAGGCCAGAAAGCGGGCGACGTACGGGGCGAACATGTCGCGCAGGTCACCTTCGACGAGGCCGAACATCTCCGGCGATGTCGCGACCGTGCCGAGTCGGCCGCGCTGGTGGCCGGCCAGGTAGCCGCCGATCGCCGCGCGCGTCCCGTCGTCGAGCGCCTCGCCTACCTTCTCGTAGACATGCGTGGCGACGGCCATCTCGTCGGTCATGAACTCGTCGAACCGCACATCGATCGACCGCTCAGGCGGAATGGCGTCACGATCGCGGACCAGTGCGTTGAGCATCAGTCCCAGTCGCTGCACCCAGGTCGCCGAGATCTCGTTCACCGGCACCGGCGAGCAGTACATGCGCGCGCTGTAGGTGATCATCGCGAGCATCGACAGCGTCACCGGAGTCGGGTCGCGGTGGGTGAAGATCACGAACACGTCGGGGAAGACCTTGTTCAGTACCGGCAGCTGCTCGAGGTGCTGCGGCGACTTGAGCAGCCAGCGCCGACCGCCGCGAAGGAACTGCATCGCCTTGAGTTGGGTCTTGAGGTATGCGTAGTGCGGCGTCTGGTCGTGGGCCATGTAGTAGTCGCGCCACCGCGGTACGTGGGCCAGCGTCTCGAACAACATCGTGGAGAAATCGTTGGCCAGCAGCTGAATCTCTTCGTGCACATGGTCGGTCGTCATCTCGTGCATGAGGGGGAAGTGCGGCATCACGACGTTCATCACCTGAACCGCGACGTCCATCCGCGTCCGACGGGGATCGGGCTCGATGCCTGCTTCGGCAGGCAGGGGGAACGGCTCGTTGCTCTCCCAGTACGGCATCGTGCGGAACGTCGGCGGCGCGGCCAGCAGGTTGTGAAGATGGGTGGTGCCGGTCCGCGGCAGGCCCGCGATGACGACAGGCGGCAGCAGGTCGATGTCGTGGATCTCAGGGTGACGGGTGAGCAGGTCGGCGAGCAGCAGCCGGTTCTTCAACCACTGCAGCATTTGCGCGTGGTGGTTGACGACCCCGACGGGCTCCATCGCTGTGATCTCTTGTAGCGCAGCGAGATAGACGTCGAGGCGCTCACGATAGTCGTCGGCGCCGAAGTCGTCGAGCCCAGTGTCGGCGCGGGCCTTGGCGTGCAGTACGTCTGCGTCGAGTGGACAGTCGGGCGCCATCGACGCCATCACATCGCGGATCTGTTGCGCGTCTTCGCTGAAGCGCGGTTCGGTGAGGTCGTCGAGATGGACGACGGCTCCGTTGACATCGGTCACGAACACTTATGTTACTCTGAGTTTCGTAATGACAACAGACCTCGGTCGCCCGCGCGATCCGCGCATCGACGATTCGGTGCTGCGCGCGACGGTCGAACTGCTGGGCAAGACCGGGTACGCCGACCTGTCGGTCGACGCGATCGCCAAGCGCGCGGGTACGAGCAAGCCGGCGATCTACCGGCGCTGGCCGAGCAAGGCGCATCTGGTGCACGAGGCGGTCTTCCCGCTCTCCGAGGCGACCGAACTGCCCGACACCGGGTCTCTCGCGGGCGACGTGACCGAGATGGTGCGACGCTCGACGGGCGTGCTGACGACACCGGCGGCGCGGGCCGCGATGCCCGGGCTGCTGGCGGAGATGGCCACCGATCCGACGCTGCACGCGAAGCTGCTCGGCCGATTCGGCGACATCACCACCCGCGGGATGACGGACCGCCTCGACGATGCGGTCAAAAGGGGCGACGCCCGACCCGATGTGACCGCCGTCGACCTGGTCGAGGCCATTGCAGGGATGGCGCTGATGGCGATCATCACACGCAGTCACGACCTTGACGACGCCTGGGTGGAGCGCACAGCCACCCTGATCACGAAAGGAATCAGCGCGCTATGACCCCGAAGACGACCGAGACCCACGAATCGACGGCCGCGTGGCGTGAGTTACTGGAAACCCTTGGTGGACTGGATGCTTCATTCCTCACCGGGGAGCGCGCGGTCACCGATGACCGGCACATCGCCGACGGCTATCGGATGCTCGCGACGACCCTCGGCGTTGCATTCGACACCTACCTGTTCCCCGACCCGAGCCGGCCGCGGTGGATCGAGGTCAACTCACCGTCGCGGCAGGACCGCCGGTGGGGCGGGGACAACACCGACGCCTACTACTTCATGTGCCCGGTCGACCCGAATCGGCGTTACCGGATCAGCGGGAACAAGGGTGACAGCGTCTACTTCTCGGTGACCGCCTACAACGAACCGTCGCCGGGCGCCTGGTCGGACCGGATCGTCGCGATCCTGCGTGACGACGACCTCGACATCGACACTGACGGGAACTTCTCGTTCGAACTCGGGCCGACGCCCGACGCGGCGGTGCTCATGACCCGCGACTATCAGGCCGACCCGCAGACCGGCCGACCCGTCAGCTGGCATATCGAGGCGCTTGATGAGCCGGACCCGTTCCGCCACGGTGACGCGGAGACCGCCGCCGCATTGCGCGCGAGTGCGGCATGGATGCGGACCATGTTCGCGATCCTGCCGCTGGCGGTCGGGGCGAGGGTCGAGGACGCTCACACGCTGGGCCACGAGATCTCGCAGGCCGCAAACGAATTCGCCGAGCCTTATCAGGTGCCCGACTCCAACTTCGGGTGGTCGGCGCGCGACGCCTGCTACGCCTACGGCAGCTTCGTGCTCGAGGACGACGAGGCGCTGGTCATCACCCATCGGCCGCCGAAATGCCGGTTCTGGAATCTGGTGGTGTGGAATCAGTTCATGGCTACGCCCGGCGTCAGCGATGCGCGTAGTTCCGTGAACGGCCACAGCGCGGTGCCGAACGCCGACGGTTCGGTGACGGTCGTGCTTTCGCGCGCAACGACACCGCATCCCAATTCGCTTACGACGCTTGGCTATCCGCTCGGCAATCTCGCGTTCCGATGGTTCCTCGCCGACAAGGTGCCCGCTCGTCCCGAGGTTCAGTTGGTCAAAGCGGCCGACGCGCCGACGGCCGTCAGCTGACGCAGGGCGCTATCCGCCGAGCCACAACGCCAGGGCCATCGCGATGGACCACACGAGCATCGTCAGCCCCGTGTCACGCAGAACGGGGATGAGATCTCTGCCGATGGCGCCGGTGTTCACCGGGCGCGCGGCGCGCACACCCAGTGGCGCCGCGATCAGGCCGACTGCGCTCCACGGGGTCGCGATCATCAGCAACACCGTCATCAACAATGTCACCGCGAGCAGGCCCAGATACAGCAGCCGGGTGTTCGAGTCGCCGAGCCGGACCGCGAGCGTGATCTTGCCGGCTTCCTTGTCGGTGGGGATATCGCGCAGGTTGTTGGCGACCAGCACCGCCGACGACAATGACCCGGTTCCTGTCGCCAGGGCCAGCCCGACCAAGTCGACGGAGCCGGCCTGTGTGAACTGGGTGCCGAGCACCGCGACCAGCCCGAAGAACACGAAGACCGCGACCTCGCCGAGACCCAGATACCCGTACGGTTTCGAGCCGCCGGTGTAGAGCCACGCGCCCGCGATGCACACGGCGCCGACGGCGATCAGCCAGGGCGCGCTCACAAGGGCCAGTGCCAGGCCCGCCGCGGCGGAGACGCCGAAACAGACGATTGCGGCGGTCAGCACCGAACGTGGTGTCGCCAACCGGGATCCGACAAGCCGCAGCGGTCCCGCGCGCACGTCGTCGGTGCCGCGGATACCGTCGGAGTAGTCGTTGGCGTAGTTGACTCCGATGATCATCGCGACCGCGACGACCAGCGCCAGCAGCGCCTTCCACCAGACCGCCCCGTCGAGCCATGCCGCGGCACCCGTGCCCGCGATCACCGGGGCGATGGCGTTGGGCAGCGTACGCGGGCGGGCACCCTCGACCCACTGCGCGACACTGGCCACGCAGGCCATCGTGTCATGGTCGGTCAGATGGCGGCGGGAAGTGACGACGGACACATTGTCGACTCCGGGTTGCGGCCGAAGACTGAAGCCCATGGATGAACGACTCAGCATCGGCGAAGTCCGCAAGGACGCGCTTCAGGAGACCGCCCAATCTGTGGCCTCCACGGTTGGCGAGGTGGCCGCAATCATCAGCACCGCGGTCAGGGATGTGTTCGGTGCGCTCGGCGGCCTGGCCACCGACGTTTTCGAGATTCGGGACGGGGTTCGCCGGGCGCACGAGCGCACTGACGACCCAGTGGAGTGATCGACCAACTCAACGTTCAGGGTGTGGGCCGCGGGTCGCGCCCGCCCCGGGCACGATCGTGCGACTGACCGTCCGCTGATAGCTGTCGCGGGCTGCGGTGTCGCCTGAAACCCACACCGACCCCCAGTCGACATCGGGATGATTTTTCAATCTGCTGGGAACTTCGTGCAGCTTGCCGAACGTGTTGAGCTCGGCAAACGTACCGCCGATGTCGCGCTGCCGATCCTCGGTTGCCCTCGGACGCGGCGACTCGATGACGGTGCGCGGCGTCTGTGCCACACCGCCAGAGATTTCGGCGATGTTGTGCACACAGGGAAGAACGAAGCTCATCGGCCACGCGGTGAGCACCGGGCCGTTGGCGGCGAGGAATTCGGTCAAACCGACGACTGACCGCAGGCGTGGGCCGGTGAAAGCCAACCGTCCGAGTGCGTCGGTGCGCCCGTCGGCCGCGCGAATCCGGACCCGGTCGGCGCCCGCGGGAATGTCGACAGCATCCACGCCGATCGAGCGCCGCGTGGGCTTCGCCGGGTCGTCGTCGGGGGCGGGACGGCCACTGGGCACGCGCTGCCCAAGTGGCACGATCGCCGCCCCGTCGGCACGCCCGAATTCGAATGCCAGCCCGTTGGCGCCTGTCGTCTGACCCGAGACGGACACGGCCAATCCCTCGTCCGGTCCGAGGCGGGGCAGCACGAACCACCCGGGCATTTCTCCCGCTTGTTCTGACGGTGCGAGCGCCTCGCCGTCGAGCAACACCTCGATGTCGTCGGCCAGACCACAGAATCTGTCGCCGGTGATCCGATCCAGGTTCGCAAGCGCTATCGAGCCTTCGGGCCGCCGCAGCGGGGCGTCGACGAACGATCCGAAGAGCACCACAAGTGCTGTGCCCCCCGCGGTCAGCGCCACCAGTGCGGGACCGGCGGCGCAGACCTGTCTGGCGACCTGACGACGCCTCCGCGGACGCCAAAGGGCAACCGCGGCGACCGCGGCGGCCACCACTCCGATCCACAGCAGTGCGTTGTCCAGAGGCACGCCGAGCGGTCGAAGTGGGACCGCTGCAAGCGGGACGTCGTAGAGGGTGGCCAGCCACCACTCGTTCGGCCCGTCGAACGCGAGGGCCGCGACCGCGGCCAGGAGTATCGACCCCGAGACACCGACGACGACGGCGGCTCGACCGGGAGCCCTGGCCCGATGAAACAGCAGGACGACGGCGGACGTGAGGAACGCCGCGAAAACCCCTGCAAGGGCGCCGAAATGATAGGACCACTTCGACGGCGTCAGCGCCAAGATCATCAAGGAGACGATCACCACGGCGCCGAGTCGGAGGACCTTTCCACCGAGGCCGTCGGGATCCCTGCGTCGTATGGTCAGCAGCCCGATGACGGGTAGCAGCGCGATCGACAACAGCACCGGTAAACGCTTCACAGCGCTGCCCTGCTGGCTGTGCTCGAGGAGGTAGGAGTAGCGATCAGCCTCGTGATACCACGGTATCGAGGGGCCGAAGTAGGTGTGCCACTCCGTGGCGGTGGCCACCCCGTCCCACGTCTGGTCGGCGAATACGACGGTAATGCCAATGGCCGCAACGCAACACAGCAGCGCCACATCGGCGATCACGTCGAGCCGACTTCGCCCGGTCGCGCCGAGGGCCACTACCAACCGCGCCGCACACACCAGTATCGGAGCGAAGACCAACAACCCGTTGGGGCTCATCGGAATGGTCAGTCCCACGACGAGAGCCAGCACGCCGAGCCCGGCGCGGCTGTTCACCCGCAGGGACAACGCCAGGGCCGCGGTAACACCAAGCGCCACATAGGCTTCCGGCCGTGTCCCGAGATTGAAGGGTAGCCACGCCACGAGAAGGAACCCGGCGGCGAGGATCCGCACTCTTGCAGTTGCGGGTCCCGGTACCACGCTGCCCAGTACCCCGCGTGACAGCACGAACCAGGTGGCCGCGGCGAGGACGGTGCTCGGCAGCCTCAGCCACAACGGTGCGATGCTGATGTCCGTCAGAGGAGCGAGCAGTTGCTGACTGAACGCGAACGGCGATTCCGTAGCGTCCCACCAGCGGTAGTAGTTTCCAGGGTTGCCGGTAGCGGCCATATTGCGAGCGATCGTGGTCGCCCATCCGTCGTCCACCGACAGCGGTCCGATGACGGCCCACCCGGCCAGCGCTGCCAGCACCGCGCCGTCGATCCACCACAGCCGCGACGGTCTGAATCGCGGTAATCGCGGTCTGGCACCGCGCAGTAGAACCAGCGCGAGCCCCACCGCCGCCAATTGCAACGCGATAAGCAAGATCTTCAGCGGGGCGGGCGAGGTCGCGAATGATGAGGTGACGCGGGCGGTGGCCTGCATTCCCTGAGCCTTCGTCGCGTCGAGTTCAGTGCGGAAGCCGAACACCTCCGGTACCGGTTGCCCCGCCAGTTCGACAAGCCGCCCGTCGGGCTTGCCAACGGTGATGCCCCCCGCATCTGCGGTGATGACGAGATGGCAGTCTGCCGAGCCGCCAGGTATGTCCAGGTCAAGGCGTTGGTCGTCCAACTGGAGCGCGGCTGTGCCCGGACGCGCCGTCAGCACCAGCCCGTCGCCGGCGGTCCCGGTCGCCAGCACGGTGGCCGGCCTACCGTCGTCGCCGGCGCGCAGCGCCGTGCACGGCACGGACACCGAGAGCGCGGTGGGCCGGTACGGCGCGAAGATGGCTGTGCTCGATGCGACCGGCTGATCCGCAGCCGGCCAGGTGACCGTTGTCGTGGTGGCGAAGACGGGGGCGAAAGGAAGGGCGAGGGCAACCAACAAGCCGGTCAACCCGACAGCCAAGGCGGCCCATGTGCGGATACGGGTTTTCGGGGAGGGCATGAGCTTGTGCCAGGGTGCCCGCAGCGGTCGGCCGACGGAACCCGGCACCGAAGACGTCACAACAGCGTCATCGTTCGACCGGTCGAGTGACGGGACAGTGCGATGCATAAGAATGGGGCGATGCTCGGAGTCATCGGCGGCAGCGGCTTCTACTCGTTTTTCGGTCCTGATGCGCGAAGCGTCAACCTCGACACGCCCTACGGCGAGCCGAGCGCTCCGATCACGGTGGGCACCGTCGGCGTGCACGAGGTCGCGTTTCTGCCGCGCCACGGCGTCAACCACGAATTCTCTCCGCACACGGTCCCGTACCGGGCCAACATGTGGGCGCTGCGCGCGCTGGGTGTGCGGCGGATCTTCGGTCCGTGCGCGGTGGGCAGCCTGACCCCCGAACTCGGACCCGGCGCGATGGTGGTGCCCGATCAGTTGGTGGACCGAACACGCGGACGTCAGGACACCTACTTCGATTCCGGCGGTATCCACATCGGCTTCGCCGACCCCTACTGCCCGGCGCTGCGGGCGACCGTCACCGATCTCCCCGGCGTTGTCGATGGCGGCACCATGGTGGTGGTTCAGGGGCCGCGGTTCTCGACGCGCGCCGAGAGCCAGTGGTTCGCGCGGGAGGGCTTCACGCTGGTGAACATGACCGGCTATCCCGAGGCCGGGCTGGCACGCGAGCTCGAGATGTGCTACGCGGCAATCGCTTTGGTGACCGATGTTGACGCAGGCGTTGCCGCGGGCAGCGGGGTGCGCGCCGTGGATGTTTTCGCCGAGTTCGAACGCAACCTGGTGCCGTTCAAGAAGCTGGTGCACGAGGCCATCGACCAAGTCGCCGAGGAGCGGCTGTGCACCGACTGCCTGGCCCACGAGGGCGTCGACCTGCCGTTCGATCTGCCATGAGGGTGTTGCTGACCGGCGCAGCCGGATTCATCGGATCGCGCGTTGCGGCGGCGCTCGGCGAATCGGGTCACGACGTCGTTGCCGTCGACGTCATGTTGCCCGCCGCCCACGGAGAGAACGCCGAGCCGCCCAAGGGAATTCAGCGCGTTGACGTCCGGGATGCCACGGCCGTCGCGTCGCTGCTCGACGGAGTCGACGTGGTGTGCCATCAGGCGGCGGTGGTGGGCGCGGGCGTGAACGCCGCCGATGCCCCGTCCTATGGCAGCCACAACGACTACGCCACGTCCGTGCTGCTGGCGGAGATGTTCGCCGCCGGCTGTACACGGCTGGTACTTGCGTCGTCGATGGTGGTCTACGGTCAGGGCCGGTTCAGCTGCGCGGAGCACGGGGTCGTCGAGCCGCTGCCGCGGACGCGCGCGGATCTGGACGCCGGTGTGTTCGAGCACCGTTGCCCGATCGGTGGCGAAGAGTTGGAGTGGCAGCTCGTCGACGAGGACGCACCGTTGCGGCCGCGCAGTCTCTACGCGGCGAGCAAGGTCGCGCAGGAGCATTACGCGTTGGCGTGGGCAGAGGCCACCGGTGGTTCGGTTGTCGCGCTGCGCTACCACAACGTCTACGGACCGAACATGCCGCGCGATACGCCGTACTCCGGGGTGGCGGCGATCTTCCGGTCGGTACTCGAAGCCGGCGACGTGCCGAGGGTCTTCGAGGACGGCGGGCAGATGCGCGACTTCATTCACGTCGACGACATCGCGGCCGCCAACGTCGCGGCGGTCAACTCAAACCTTGACGGCTTCAATCCGGCCAACGTGTGCTCGGGCAAGCCGATCTCGATCCTGGACGTCGCCACCGAACTGTGCGCGGCGCGTGGCGATGCAATGCCGGTGGTGACGGGGCAGTACCGCAGCGGTGACGTGCGGCACATCGTCGCAAGTCCGGCGGGTGCGCGGGAGTTGCTGGAATTTGACGCGGTCGTCGATCCACGGGACGGTCTCAGGGAGTTCGCCTACGCGCCATTGCGTGGCTAGCCTGCGCGCTTATGGCGCTCTTACATTAAGTCTGGCTCCGCGCTTGAGGTCGTGTTAACGTTTGCTCGATCTGGGGGACCAATCTGTGTCCACCGCACGAGCAGGGGAGGCCCCGTGTCCGGTAGACACCGCAAGCGTTCGCACGTTCAGACGGAGGTGGCCAAGCGCGGAGGCACCGGCCTCGCAGCCGCTGCACTCAGCGTCACCGGTCTGTCGACGGCCGTGGTGACCGGTACGACCGCGGCTGTCGCACCGAACGTGCAATTGATGGCGCTGGTGTCGGCAGCCAACTCGACATCGCAGTTCTTCGCCGGTTCGTCGTACTACGGGACGGACTGGACGACCCAATACGGCGATCAAGAGGTCGTGCCGTTCTTCCGGGGGCCGCAAGGCATCGCTGAGGTGATCAACGGTGTCCAGGTCGGCGACAGCCAAACCGGTGTCACGGCGTCTGGGTGGGGGGCAGGCCAGACGGGCACCGCGCTCGGGATTCTGGATCAGAATCAGAACCAGGAAGCCCTCGACAGCATCGGGCTCGTCATCCTCGACAACAACAGCAACCGTGCCGGCGGTGGGTTCTGGACGACCTACGCGGCGTTCGCGCCCCTGCTCTTCACCTCGGCGGATCCCACGCCGAGCGACCTCGAGCTCGGCGGGCCGCTGTTGGATGTCGCCTACGAGTACAACATCAACTCGGACGCACCCGTCGACCCGCTGAACCCATTCGCCCTCGGTAACAGCCTGGCTGCCTACGCATTCGGGTACGGAGCGGAGAACAGGACGATAGAGATCACGCAGGCTACCGACGGTGGCCCGGCGTTCTACCAGCCGCCGAACGGCGGCGTGCCGATCGAACTGAAGCCGGGGACCCATTACGTCGTGGACGAGGACGGTGACTTGTTGGTCGTCAACCCCACGAACGGTACGACTTCTGCGACCAACACTCCGGGCACTCTGAAAGACGCGAACGGCGATCCGGTTACCACCATCTTCGTCACCGTCGACAGTGGCAATCTGCCACTGACGAGGCCGCTGCGACTCATCCCCGGCGGCGACATCGTTGCTAATGCCATCGATCCCCTCATGACCGATCTGGTCAACGCCGGGTACAACGACGGCAAGGGTCTCCCGTCAGACCCTGCAATACCGACGAATCCCACTATCACCCGACCGATGAAGCCGTTCTCGTCGCTGTCGGCATTGGGTGCAGACGACGTGCAGGAAGATGTCGAGGACGGCGCCACCGCTGGCGCCACAACGGCTTTCGAGAACATCGGCAATCCGGCGAACTTCATCACCAAGCCCCTCGGCGAGGCCGCCAAGCTGCCGGGGATCTCGTCGCTGACGAACCTGTCGCAGAGCAACAACAGCCTTGCGACTCTCGGAGCCAAGAACGGGGCCACGCAGAAGACTTCGGCGACGACGGGATCCAATTCCGAACGGCCGAAGCCGCTGAAGAAGATCTCCGACGACTTCAACTCGTCGCTGAAGAAGTTCGCGGACTCGGTGAATCCCAAGAAGGCGGCCCCGTCGGAGAACGACGACTCGGAGTAGACCGCGGCGGATTCTCGCCGCGGCGCTTATCGTCACGCTCGTGGCTTCTGCACTGATCGTCGCGATCCGGACGCAGCAGCGTCGGCTCATCTATTTCCCGACGGATGACCCGGTGCCCTCGGCGGCCGTGTTCCTCCCCAGTGCTCGAGATGTCGTGCTCGACACCGAGGACGGGAAGCGTTTGGGCGCTTGGTACATACCGGCACCCGCGGAGGAGCCCGGCCCGGCAGTCGTCGTGTTCAACGGCAACGGGGGAGACCGGTCGGGGCGCGCGATGCTCGCACTCGGACTGGCCGGGCTCGGCATGTCGGTGCTGCTCTTCGACTACCGCGGGTACGGCGGCAACGAGGGCACTCCATCGGAGGAGGGGCTAGCCAGAGATGCGCGGGCAGCGCAAGCGTGGCTGTCCGCACAGCCCGAGGTCGCCCAGGACCGGATCGTCTACTTCGGTGAATCCCTCGGCGCCGCAGTGGCTGTCGGCCTGGCCATCGAGAGGCCGCCCGCCGCGCTGGTGCTTCGCTCACCATTCACATCGCTCGCGGAGGTCGGCAAGGTTCACTACCCGTGGCTGCCGGTCGGTTGGCTGCTCGTCGACCGATTTCCGTCGATCGACCGAATCGGCTCGATCACTGCTCCGGTGATGATCATCGCCGGCGACCGCGATGACGTCGTCCCCGAGCCCCTCAGCAGGAAGCTGTACGACGCGGCGCCCGATCCGAAGCGCTATCTGCTGGTACCCGGCACCGGGCACAACGACTTGAAGCTCATCGGCGGCCCTACCGTGCTCGGCGAGGTGAAGACATTTCTGACGGAGTCCGGAGTTCTCGGTCAGTGAGCCGGTCCGGCCAGCACGAGGTCGGCGTAGTCGGCGGGTAGCTGCTCGAGAATGATGTCCCATTCACTGCGGTCGATCGCCGCCTTGACGCCCGCCATCACTGCACGGGCGTGCTGACGCGCGTCGTCGTACTCCGTGCCTTCCAGCCGACCGACTCGGTCGTAGAACTCGTCCACGGAAAAGCTGCCGCCCTCGCCTGCCGCAGGCGATTTGGGTTCACCGCTGGCGAGGCGCTGGCCGAGCACCGTGAGCGTCGCATAGGCGGCACGCTCGACCTCATCGCTGTCATCGAGGTCGGAGTGCTCGCGGATCGCGGAGATCAGCTCCTCGTCGTTCATACGTCCCGCATACCCGTGCGCAGGCGGCCCGATACAAGGTCGATACTGGCTTTCGTGAAACCCGCGATCTGTGAACAGTTCGGCATCGACTTCCCGCTATTCGCCTTCAGCCACTGCCGCGACGTCGTGGCCGCGGTGACCAACGCCGGAGGATTCGGGGTGCTCGGCGGAACGGCGTTCACGCCCGAGCAACTCGACCAGGAGCTGTCCTGGATCGACGACCAGGTGGGCGACAAGCCCTACGGCCTCGATCTGATCGTGCCCGCCAAGTTCGAGGGCAAGGGCGAGAAAGTCTCGTCGTCGGACCTTGCCGCGCGGATTCCCGACGAGGTGCGCGGATACGTCGCCGAGTTGCTCGCCGCACATGACATCGAGTCCGACCCGAAGCCGTTCATCGGCGGCTCGTCGCTGGCAGGCACGACGGGTCGCGAACTGCTCGAGGCTGCGATGAGCCACCCGATCAAGCTGATCGCCAACGCCTTGGGCGTGCCGCCGGACTACATGATCGACGCAGGCAAGGAGCGCGGTATCCCCGTGGCCGCACTCGTCGGCGCCAAGGAGCACGCTGTCAAGCAGGTCGCGGCGGGCGTGGATCTCATTGTGGCGCAAGGGACTGAGGCCGGCGGCCACTGTGGCGAGGTCACCACGATGGTGCTCATACCCGAGGTCCTAGAAGCTCTGGCGGCCATCGGCAGTCAAATTCCCGTGCTCGCCGCGGGTGGCATCGTGACGGGAAGGCAGATGGCCGCAGCCGTGGCGATGGGCGCCGACGGCGCGTGGACGGGGTCGGTGTGGCTCACCACGGAGGAGGCCGAGACGGCTCCGCATACCAAGCAGAAGTTCTTGGCCGCGACGTCGCGGGACACCATCCGCTCAACCGGACGCACGGGAAAGCCTGCACGGCAGCTTGTTTCGGACTGGACCAACGCGTGGGCGCCGACACCGGGCGGCCACACGACGTTGCCTCTGCCGCTGCAGTCGATGCTGTGCGAGCCGGTCATCCGCCGGGTCGATGTTCTTGCGTCGCAGGGGCATCCGGGTGCTCAGGCGTTGGCGACCTACTTCGTCGGGCAGGGTGTCGGGCTGATGAACAAGGTCAAACCCGCGCGTGAGGTCGTGCGCGAGTTCATCGAGGACTACCTTGCCGCGACGGAGCGGCTGAGCAACTCGCTACCCGACTGACCACTCGATCACCGGCGGTCGCGCCGCTGCGCACTGTGGCTGCCCCTTCGCGTCGGTGAGCCCGATTCGGCCGACCAGCGTTCCCGACTTGGCTGCCCTGGCGAGAACGCCAGCGGGTACGCCGTCGAGCATCAGCTTCGCGCGCCGGAACATGTCGATCTGGCCGTCGCCGTCGACGCTGCCCCAGTTCAGGTAGATGAAGCGGTCGCCCGGTCTGCCCTGGATGTACGGGCCACGCACATCGGAGCCGGTCACTTCGCAGTCGATGGTCCAGCTCACCTCGGCCGCATCACCGGGTTGCAGGTCCAGCAGCTCGGGCGGCCGCTTCTTGCTCTGGACGGCGACGTGCACGTTCGTATAGCCGGGGAAGTTGTGGCCTGGCGGGCAGTCGCGGCCAGGCAGGTCGGTACCGATGATGCGTATCTGCACGCACCGATTGTCGCAACTAGCCGTGGCGCATGACTCTATGATGCGCGCGCTGGTCAGTTCGGGGCCAGAAGCCGCGGCGATCTACGGGCGTAAGTCGGTGTCATGACGTCAGACCCGTTGTCGGCGTTGAGATTCCGGATTCGCGGTCAGCGTTTGTCCGCGGTGGGGGTGTTAGGCGGCTTGGTTGTCGGGTGGTTCGGGTCCGCCGGGTGTTTCGGTGGGGTCGGGGCTTCGGTTTGATGTCGTTGTCGTTGTGCCGCTTGGGGTTTTGTGCTGTCGGTCTTCGGGTGCCGCCTGGTCTTCGGGTGGTTGTAGGAGTGCTTCGGGGCGGTGGTAGTAGTTGGTTCGGGTTTGGCCGTGGTCGAGGTGCGGGTGGGGGTGTCCATTCGCATTCGCCGTGGGTGTTGATGGCGGTGTGCCAGCCGTCGTCGTCGACGTCGCGGTTGTCGGGTCCACAGGCCAGGGTCATGTCGTCGACGTTGGTGTTGCCGCCGTTTTTCCAGTCTTTGGTGGCGTGGTGGGCTTGGCAGCCGTAGGCGCCGACGGTGCAGCAGGGTTTGGTGCAGCCGCCGTCGCGGGCGATCAGCATGATCCGCTGGGCGGGTGAGGCGACCCGGCGGGCGCGGTACAGCGCCAACGCGTGCCCGGTGGCCTTGTCGAAGATGGCGAGGTGGTGGTGGGCGTGGGCGCCCATCCGGATGACGTCGGCGATCGGGATTTTGGTGCCGCCGCCGGTGACCCCGACCCCGGCGCGGCTTTCCAGGTCCTGCAGGGTGGTGCGGATGATCACCGACACCGGGAGCCCGTTGAGGTGGCCGAGTTCCCCGCTCATCAACGCGATGCGCCCGATGACGAGCATCGCGTCGTGTTGGCGTTGGGCCAGGGTGCGGGTGTCGTTGTCGATCTGGGCCTGGGTGGGGGTGCCCGAGGTGCAGGGTTCCTCGTCGGCGGGGTTGCACATGCCGGGGGCGGCGTATTTGGCGAAGATCACTTCCCACACCGCCCAGGTGTCGGGGGTGAAGTTCGCCGTCGCCGCGGTCATCGCGTCGCGGCCCTGGGCTTTGGCGGTGAACCCGCGTGTGCGTTCCCGTTCGGTGTCGTCGGGTTCGGGGCCGTCCTGATCGAGCAGGAACAGCCGCAGGTCGGCGGTCTCCCGCAACTCTTTGGGGCCGACGCCGACCGCGACGCGCACCAAATCCACCTCGAATTGTGACCGGGTGAGGGTGTCCACCCAGGACGGCAGGCGTTTGAGGGCGTCGCGGATCACGCCGATGTGTTCGCCGGTGATCAACCCCGCCGACTGGGCGGCGGCCACCGCGGGCAGCACCGGGGCCAGCGGCTGCCCGGTCAGGGTGGTGCGGGCGGCGAGGTCGGCGGCCTCGCCCAGCCGCCGCGACGCGTCGCCGGTGGACAGCCGCCAGCGGATCCGCAGCACCTGGTTCCAGGATTTGGCGCCCATCTCCCGCGGGGTGGTCTCGGCCTGCAACCGGGCCAACAGCCGATGGGTTTGGGTGGGCATCCGACACATCAGTGTTTCGTAGTCATCGAGCACCGACACCACCTCGGAGCGGGTCAACGCATCGAAGTCGCAGGCGGCGACAGCGTCATAGGCCGCGGCAAGGTTCGCCATCGCCTCCCGCACCACAACCACCGACATGACTCGAACATACGTGCGAACACCGACAAAAACTGACGGCCGCCGCATCACAGGCCCGGGTCAGCCGGTCGGCTACTAGCCGGTGTAGGTGATGCGCACCGAGATGGGATCGCTCTGCAGGGCGCGCATGCCCATGACCGTGGCGGACTGGCTCAGCTTGGTTTTGCCGCCGAAGCTCCTGGCTCTGGCGACGACATCGTCGTCGGGCGCGAATGACCGCTGTGCCGTTGCGCCATTCGTTGTCGACGCGGACGCGCACCTTCGAGTTGGCGGTGATGTTGTGTGCCCAACCTGCTCGCCTGCCGTGCTGGGAGATGACCCAGACTCCGGTGTCGTCGCCGCGACCCGTGAGCGGCACGCGGCGCGGTTGGCCGGACTTGGCGCCGGTGGTCTCCAACTCGACCGTCGACGATGCGCGGATGCCAATCTGGTCGAGCGCGCGACCAAGGGGTTGACGATCGTGCGTCCGACCTGTCGCTCGAATTTGAACTTGCGAAGTGCCTTGCGGGTGTCGGTAGCGGCCATGAGAACGACGATAGTAGAACAATCATTCAACTACAACACTATGTAGTGAACGCGCTGGTCAAAGCATCCGCCTGAGCTGGCCGTCGCGCCGGACGACGGTGTGGCTCAGCACCAGCCCGACATGCGCCGCGATGACCGCCAACAGCACGAACTGGGCGGCAATATGTGCAGGAGCCAATCGTCTTCTCCTGCCGCGACAGCAGCAGGCCGGACGCGGGTACCACGAACAGCAGCGTCAGCATCAGGTTCTCCAGCGCCGCTTCCAGTAGGCGCTCGCCCGGCCGCAGGTACGGCGCCCACGGCGGAAGCGGGGTCGCGATCCGCCAAGCCACCCGCACCAGGCCAAGAGACATGATCGAAAGGCCAAGCAGGACATGAATTTCCGGCAGCGATACACCGTCGTTCAAGAAGTCACCGGAAAACATGTCGGAGAACGCTGCGGACACGTAGTCGTCCTCGCGGGCATCCAGCTGGTCTTCCATCCGGTCGATGTCGTTTTTGAAATCATCCTCTGCCGCGTCGCCCTGCGCCTTGGCCCGGTCCTTGCCCGCATCCTCGAGCGCATCGATGCGATCCTTTTCGCGGTCGAACGACTCGTCGTCGGCTTCCATCGTCCAGCCGACCAGGAACTGACCGACGATGGCGAGCACCGTCAGCCAGTGCAGGGCCTTGGTGATCACTCCGTAGCCGTGTTCACCGTTGCGCAGAGACATGTGGCCGAAGCTAGCCGACCTCAGTCGCTCGCCAGCGGCAGCCGCACCTCGAACCGTGCGCCGGTGTCCAGGTTGCGCGCCGACAGCGTGCCGCGGTGGGCCTGCACGAGCCCGGCCGCAATCGCCAGGCCAAGGCCTGATCCGCTGGGCAGCGACGCATCAGAGCGTGGCACCCGGTCATTTGAACCCCGGTATGCGACGTCGAACACCCGCGGCAGGTCCGCCTCGTCGATGCCGACGCCGGTGTCGTCGACGCGTGCCCAGGCCCCGTTCTCGTCGGAGCCGAGCGCCAACTCGACCGTGCCGCCCTCCGGGGTGTGGGCGATCGCATTGGCGACCAGATTGGACAGCACCCGCACCAACGCCCGGTCGCTGCCGACCACACGAATCGGCTCGGGCGGCAGATCGGCCGTCAGCACGACGCCGGCCCGCTCGGCCGCGATCCGGTGCGCAGACATCACGTCGTCGACGACCTCGTCGAGCGCCACCTTGTCGTAGGCGGGTTGGATCGCGCCCGCGTTGATCTTCGACATCTCGAAAAGGTCATCGACCATCTCGGAGAGCCGGATCGACTCCTGCTCGATGTGCTTCGCGTGGACCCGGACCTCGTCGTCGGCCACGACACCGTCGGCGATGGCCTCCGAGACCGCGCGGATCCCGGCCAGCGGTGTGCGTAGATCGTGGCTGACGAATGCGACCAACCGTCGCCTGGAGACCTCGGCCGCGCGTTCCGAGTCGCGGATCTCCTGCTCCCACACTGTCCTGCGGGCCTGATAGCGGGCCATCATGATGGCGGCGGGGATCGTCACGATCGACACGATCACCAGCACCACGGCGATCCGCTCGAACATCCCTGTCACCATGAACCCGCTGGCACCAAGGACGCCGGTGAATGTCGCGATCGTCGGAATCAGCACGAGCGCCACCATGCTGACCGCCAGCGACCACGACCGCGCCAGCTTGATAATCAGTGCGCCGGCAAGCACCACCGGGACCGAACAGGCAAACGACCACCCGACGATCTCCCAGAATTCATGCGGCGGCATCTACCCAGTCTGCTCTTCGCGCGAGCGTCCATCTCCGCTCCACAGGTACCCCCGGCCCCACACCGTCTGCACCCGGTGCTGGTCGCCGAGCTTCGACCGCAGCCTCTTGACGTGCACGGTCACCGTGGACAGGTCGCCGAAGTCCCATCGCCACACCTGCTTGAGGAGTTCCTCGCGGGAGAAAACCGTGTCGGCGTGGGTCATGAAGAACAAGAGCAGTTCGAACTCGCGGTTGGTCAGGCTGACCGGTGCGCCCCGCACCGTCACGGAGCGAGAGGCGGTGGAGACGGTCAATTCGTCGGCCGTCAGCTCCATGGGCGACACCCCGGCCGGGGCAGGTGTCCGTCGCAGCACCGACCGCACCCGCAGGGCCAGTTCGCGTGGGCTGAAAGGCTTGGTCAGGTAGTCGTCGGCGCCGGCCTCGAGCCCCGCGATCCGGTCGTCCTCCTCGCTGAGGGCCGTCAGCAGAATGACCGGAATCGTATGGTCGCCGCGCTGACGCAGGCTGCGGCACAGCGCCAGGCCGTCCGGGCCGGGCATCATCACGTCCAGCACCGCCACGTCGATTCGCTGGGTGCCAAGTAGCCGCAGCGCCTCGTTTCCGTCGCGGGCGATGGAAACTTCCAGGCCGTCGCGTTCCAGATAGCGGCGCACGACATCACGAACGACGGAGTCGTCGTCGGCAATCATCACACGCGTCACAACCCCCGAGGTTAGCCCTGCGCGCGCCACTACCTGGGCCGACGTCATGGTTTTGTCACCGTTCGCCTTGGTAGCTGCCAGGTGCCTGGCCTAGCGTCGACGGTTATGGCCGACGGTTCCGTCACGGTGGTGCTGCCCTGTCTCAACGAGGCTGCGTCTTTGCCGGGAGTGCTTGCGGCCATCCCGGATGGGTATAGATCACTCGTGGTCGACAACAACAGCACCGACGAGACCGCAGCAGTGGCGCGCCGTCACGGTGCCGAGGTGGTGACCGAGAACCGACCCGGCTACGGCTCGGCAGTCCACGCGGGAGTCGAGGCGGCGACGACGCCGATCGTCGCGGTCGTCGACGCCGACGGGTCGTTGGATCCCGCGGAGCTGCCCGCATTGGTCGACGAGCTCGAACGCGGTGCCGATATGGCGATCGGCAGGCGGCGCCCGGTACCGGGGCTGCGCTGGCCCTGGCACGCGCGTCTGGGCACCGCAGCGGTGTGCTGGCGACTACGCAGCCGCTACGGATTGCCGGTTCACGACATCGCGCCCATGCGTGTCGCTCGCCGTGAGCCTCTGCTCGCCCTTGGCATCACCGACCGCCGCACCGGCTACCCGGTCGAGCTGATGGTGAAAGCGGCCGCGGCGGGGTGGACGGTCGTTGAACGCGATGTGCCATACGGCCCGCGCACAGGCGGGAAGTCGAAAGTCAGCGGGTCACTTCGCGGAAGTATTCATGCGGGACTGGACTTCTGGAAGGCGATCTCGTGATACCTGTGACGATGGTCGTGATCGCCAAGGCGCCGGTGGCGGGATTCGCCAAGACCCGGCTGGCGGCGACAGTCGGTGACAAAGCCGCCGCGGACATCGCCGCGGCGACGCTTCTGGACACGCTCGACGCTGTCGACGCAACGCCCGTGCAGTCCAAGGTGGTCGCATTGACGGGCGACCTCAGCCAGGCGAGCAGCAGCCGCCAAATCCGTTCGCGCCTAGGCGATATGCAGGTGATCGAGCAGCGCGGAGGCGACTTCTCGGCGCGGCTGGCCAACGCGATCGTCGACGCCGCGGCGGTCGCGGGTCCCCGTCCGGTCCTGTTGATCGCGTCCGACACGCCTCAGGTGACTGCGACGCTGCTCACCGACTGCGCACAAGCCCTGCTGGAGACCGACGTGGTGTTCGGCTTGGCCCGCGACGGCGGGTGGTGGGTGCTCGGTGTCACCGACCCGTGGCTGGCTGACTGCCTGCACGACATCCCGACGTCGCGTTCGGATACCGGGCCGGCAACATTGGAAGCCCTGCGCGGCAGAGGTTTACGTGTGAAACTGGTAGCCGAGCTCTCGGATGTCGACACCGTCGACGATGTGGATATGGTTCGCGCCGACTGTGCACTGGGCAGCCGGTTCGTGCAGGCGATCAAGAATGCGGGGCTGTAGACATGTTGGGCAATCTGTATGAACGTGCGCTCGACGGTGAGCGATGTTGGGTCCGCCACGACGACGGTCGGCTCAAGCAGCTGCCGGTGCGCAGTTGGCTGGGTGGCCAACATGCCGACCGCAGTTTCGACAACGCGATCCTCGGACTCTGCAAGGGGCCAACCATCGATCTGGGTTGCGGTCCCGGCCGTCTGGTGGCCCGCCTCATCGAGCGCGGCGTTCCTGCACTCGGAGTAGACCAGTCCGCCACCGCCATCGGGCTGGCGCGACGTAGCGGCGCACCGGCGCTGCTGCGTGACGTGTTCGAGCCGTTGCCAGGCATGGGTCGATGGCAGACGGTGTTGTTGGCCGACGGCAACGTCGGCCTCGGCGGCGACCCATGGCGGGTGCTGCGCCGGGCCGGCGAGCTGCTCAAGCGTGGCGGGCGATGCATCGCCGAATTCGATTCGGCCAGTGCCGGTGTCGATAGCGGATGGGTGCGGTTGGAGTCTGAGAAGACGATCGGCCCGTGGTTCCGGTGGGCGTCGGTCGGCGTCGACTGCGCGGCCCGCCTGGCCGATGACGTCGGCATGGTGCTAACGGAGATTCACCCGATCGGATCGCGGGTCGTTGCTAGCCTGGCGGTCGCTTAGCCCGCCGTGACAGCGCCAAGCGGACGCCGTAGACGACTGCGCTGACGCCGAACATCCCCGCGCTCAACAACAACCAACGGCCAAGGAACGGCTCCTGTGACAGCCCGGTCGCAGCCTGATACGTGAATGCGCCCTGTTCGATGATTCCGGGCAGGAACACCAGCAGGGTCAGCGCTGCGCCGAGCGCAGGCACCCGTATGTAGTTCAGGGCAGGAATCGAGACCTTGCTACGCGGTCGAATACGGCTGGTGGCCACCAGGATTCGATCGGCCAATGCGTAGAGCGGGAACAGCACGAGGTCGTGGGCGACGATGGCCGCAGCGAACCAGACCAGGATCGACTGCCACCACGTGTCGGGGTTCCACAACGTGACCGGTTTGACGGTTGCCAGCACGTAGCCGAACAACGCGAACCCGGCGATCAGTGTCAGCAGGTGAAGGGGGTTCGAGCCGTACACCGTACGGAACCGGTCCAACGCAGTACGCACGTCAGCCCGCCCTGAAATCGATGGACGCGACCCACTTGGTGTTGTGCACACCCGGCAGGCCAGGCACGATGATGCGCGCCGGGTAGCCGTGATCGGGCGACAGGTCGGCGTCGTTGACGCGCAGCGCCAGAAGGGAATCCGGGTGCATGACCTGATTGGACTGCAGCGTCGCGCGATTGAACGCGCCGCGCCGTTCGACTGAGCGGACGAACGCCGACGTGGGCTCCGGTACACCGGCCGCTGTGGCCAGATCGCGTAACGGCACACCGGTCCACGTCTCGGTCGTCGACCACCCCTCGACGCAGGCGATCGGCAAGCGGGCGGTGTGCTGTGGCATGGCGCGCAGCGCCGCGAGGTCCAAGACCATCGGTGACGGTCCGCCGGTGAGGGTGAGTCGCCATCGATCGCCGGTGACTTCCGGTGTGATTCCTGCGGCCCAGGCGGTCCTGTTGACCTGGAAGTCATTCGGCCCGTCGCCGCGCGTAAGACCTCGTGGCAGCAGCAGTGCTGCCTTCCTGGTGAACCCGCCGACGGTCTGTCCCGCCGTGATCACCGCGATGAACAGTGCGCCGCCGCCGACCAGTGCCAGGGCTCCGCGTCGGCTCATCGTCGGCGCCGCGGGGTTCTCGGCCACCAAACCATCAGGCACGTACGGTTCGGCGACGGTGTCGGCGCGTTTGGTACGCAGGACATCTCGCATCGACATCGACCGCAGACCCGTCCACATCTGCGGGATCTTGATCGCGATGTGGACGACGAAACCGGCGATGAATACCCAGGCGCCGTAATAGTGGGCGGTATAGAAGCTGAACCCGAAGATGTAGTCGTACTGGATGTTCAGCACTCCGGTGATGATCTCGAACAGGATGCCGCCGACCAGCATCAGCAGCGAAACACGTTCCAGCACCTGCGCGATCGACCGTGCCGGCGGCCAGGTGAAGAGCTTCGGGATCACCGACCACAGCTTGGCCAGCACGATCGGGATCAGGACAAGGCCGAGACCGACGTGCAGACCCTGGTTCAGCCGGTAAATCCACGCGGGTTCGGTCGGCCAGTCGAATGTCGGCAGCTTCAACCACCCGACGTTGCCGGGAATGGCCTGGC
The DNA here is from genome assembly GCA_963756865.1 of uncultured Actinomycetota bacterium. Lineage (GTDB taxonomy): Bacteria > Actinomycetota > Actinomycetes > Mycobacteriales > Mycobacteriaceae > Mycobacterium. The sequence goes on from CAVWPQ010000041.1 coordinate 43,740, forward strand.
CGAATTGCGGGCCGTAGGCGATGTACGACAGAAGTCCGGTGATGATGACGATCGGCAACAGCACCAACAGCACAGAGCCAAGCACCGACGTGAACCACAGTCCGCGCAACGGGCTGCGCCAGCGCTGGACGAGTTTCACCCCCGGTGGCGGCCGCTCGGCCAAACTGCGCCACAGCCCAGTCGGGAATCCGTATTCGCGGCGATCTGAGGGTTCCGTTCGCAGGTCGTCCTGCGAACTGGGCTCTGCCGGGGTACGGCTGGTCATGGCAGAAGTATCTCCCGTCTAGCAGTCTGTGATTCGAGAAGCCGGAGGATCTCCCCGCGGCGTCATCGATTGGTCATCGCGAACAGCCGAACCGTTACGCGGTTCCGCGATCTCGCCGTGAACTGCGGGAAGAATGGAGATGGCCCGGTTGGGCTTACGCGTCCTATCCGCCGGTATCGAGTCCCACCGCTGCGGCGGCAGGGATGCCACGCTTGACGCTCATGCGGTCGCTTCGAGGATGACGCGCACGGTGTCGGCCGGTTGGTCCCAGTGCGGGAAGTGCCCGCAATCGTCGAACCACCGCAACGAAGCGTCCGGGAACAACTCTTGCGCCCGCTTCGCTTGGCTGGGCAACGTCACCCTGTCCTGACGCCCCCATCCGATCACTACCGAACCGTTCAACGACCCCCGCGGCGCCCCCTGCTGATTCGGTCCGTGGATCAGCGAGCTGAGCGCTTCATCGAGGCTCGGTGAGTGGCTGAAGTTCTCAAGCTCCTGCAGCACGAGGTCGGGATCGAGCCGCCACGGACGCCGCGAAAACTGCAGCATCAACGCCGTGCGGCCGACCTTACTGCGGGTCAGGGCAGGCAACACGGGCTGAATCCTGCGCACCAACGCAATCGACGCGCGCACCGTCGCACCGAACACAGTCCGTTGCGCGTCGGCCCAGAACCCACCGGGATCCAGGGCGACCACATTGCCAGGATGCCCACGGCGGGCCATTTCCAGTGCTATCCGCGCGCCCATCGAGCTGCCCACCACGTCTATGTCGGCCAAACCCTTTTCGGTGATGAAGTTCTCGACGGCGTCGGTCAGCGAAGCGACAGTCACCGCGCCACTCAACGGTGCGCTTCTGCCGAATCCAGGCAGATCGACCGAGTAGATCTCGCGCTCACGCGCCAGTTCGCCGCAGACCGGGCCCCAATTGGACACGTTCGACAGCCCGTGCACCAGCAACAACGGCTTTCCAGCGCCTTCGCGAATAAACCTCACAAGTCGACCGGATAGCCGGATGCCGGAGTGCTAAACGGCTTCGACGAGCGTCACCAATTGGTCAGGATGACGCTGTTCAACACGATGGCGCCGACGACGTTGAGGCTGAGCCAGAAGCGGTGTGATCGTGGGGGCAACAGCGCGCACGCCGCGGTGAGCCACATGGTGAACGGCAGCCAGATGCGTTCCGTTTCGGCCTTGCTCAGCATGCTCAGATCCGCGAAGAGTATCGCCAGGAGCGCGCCGAGTACCAGTATGCGCAGGCCGGGAGCCCTGCGGATGGCGGCGATGTCGAAAGCCCTGCCGATCCCGGCGACGCTGCCGAGGCCGATCGCGCAGATTACCGATCCGAAGTTCGCCCACGACCAGTACTGGAACGGCCGATCCATCGCGATTCCCTGCCAATAGCGTTCCTGCACAAGGTTATAGCCGTCGAACCACCAGAATCCGAAGGCGAAGAACACGCCGACGACGAAGCCGGCCATCAGGGCCGCGGGTACCAGGGTGCGAAGCGCCGTGTGCCAGTCGACGGCGGTGATGAGCACGGCCATTGCCAGGAATGCGATCAGTGCGAGGCCGTAGTTGAGGAAGATCGCCCAGCCCAGCAGCACACCGGAACCACCGGCGACCAGCAGTGGCACCCGCACCTTCTGCCGAACCGCAAGGGCCAGCAAGGCGATGCCCCATGCGGCGACGCCCGCGAAATAGCCGTCGGCCGATACGGCGACCCAGATCGCCGTCGGCGCCACGGCCACGAACGGCGCCGCCAGCCGGGCGGTTTCCTCATCGGCAACGGCGCGCACCGCGACGATGATCGCGGCGGCGGCACTCGACCCCACCAGCAGGCACAGCAGTCCCGCCCATGCGCCTCCGCTCAGCCCGAGACGGTCCAGCCAGACGAACGTCAACAACGCGCCGGGGGGATGACCGGATATATGGGTGATCCACGAATCGGGCTGGTAGTCGAGGATTCGGCGGGAGAAGCTGCTGAGCGCCTCTGGGATGTCGTCGACGATCGGCACCTGGCGCAGGTACTCGTGGCGCGCGGTGAGCCTGCCAGCGAACCCGCGCTGCCAGCCGTCGATCATGGCCAGCGAGAACGCCCAGGCGCACGACGTTGCCCACGTCGTGAAGGTCAGTGCCCGCCACGGCAGCCGCTGCGCGAGGCTCGGCCCCCACCCCACCGCCGCGACCCCGATGAGAATGGCGAACGGCGTCCCCCATCCGACATGTACGTTCCACCACCCGAAGATCGGCGCCACCCCGGCGAAGGTTCGGAAGCGCTCAGGGGTGGCGTTGATCAGCGGCGTGACGATGCCCAGATGAAGGTGCGGGACCACAAATGCAGCGACAAGCAGGACGACGGCGACGCCAACCGCAACCGCCTCTTTTCGGCCAATTTCGAGCTTGGGCACGACCGCCAGGATAGGGGCAGATGGCGGGTAGGCGGTCGCACACGGGACGCCGGTTGGTGTCTCATAGGACTGTGACCGAACCCCTCTTCTGCGGCGTCGAACTGGCCGCGCGCATCGAGCGCGTCGAGGCGAAATTGATCGCCGCGGGGACGGAAGCCGCGATTCGCCGTGATCCCGGGCGCGCGTTTGCGACACCCATCGCAGGCGGCTTCGCCTGTTTCGGAGAGGACGGTGCGCCGTTCAACAAGGTCGTCGGGCTCGGCTTCGGCGGCGTGCCAGACGAGGCGGCGCTTGACGAGATCGAGTTGGCGTACGCGGCTCGAGGAGCCGCCGTTCAGGTGGAGCTGGCTCATATGGCCGACCCGGAGATCGCCGTGGTGCTGACGGGACGCGGCTACCGGCTCGTCGCGTTCGAGAACGTCCTCGGGCGTCCGTTGCGGGGCGACGAGGCATCACCACTTCCCGACGGGGTGGACATCCGGCGCAGTGGCGAGGACGAACTCGAAACGTGGATCGACGTGGTCGTCACCGGCTTCGCCCATCCCGACGACCAGGGCGTCGCCCCGCACGAGGACTTCCCGCGAGAGATCGTCGAACGCGCCGAACGCGATTTCGTCGCCGCGGGTGCGCTGGCCTATCTCGCTTCGAGAGACGGTGTGGTCGCCGGCGGAGGCGGGTTGGCCATCACCGATGGGGTCGCACAGCTGGTGGGTGCGGCCACCGTTCCGGAGCACCGTCGGCGGGGTGTCCAGTCGGCTCTTCTGGCGGCTCGGCTCGCCGACGCGGTCGAGGCAGGTTGCGATATCGCGGTCGTGACGACGGCGCCAGGTTCCAAGTCCCAGCAGAACGTGCAGCGCCAGGGCTTCTACTTCCTGTACACCCGAGCGGTCCTGGTCAAGGTTACGGAATAATCAGTCCATAAACTGCGTAGTGTGAGGTTATGGCACGGCCTCGCACATTTGATGAGAGCGACGTCATCGGCGCCGCGCGTGACGAGTTCTGGAACCGCGGTTACACGGCGACGTCGGTCGACGACCTCACGGCGGCAACCGGTCTCGGCAAGGGCAGCCTCTACGGGGCATTCGGTGACAAGCACAGCCTCTACCTTCGCGCGCTCGACGACTACATCACCTCGTCGCTCGACGAGGTCCGCGCCGGCCTACGCGATCCGGCATACAGCGCGTATCAGCGGCTTGGCCGTCACATCCGCGGACAGGCCGGCGCGCTCATCGCGGACAAGACCAGGCGCGGCTGTCTGATGTCCAAGGGTGCGGCAGAACTCGCGGCGACCGATGACGCCGTCGGGTCGAAGGTGGCGCACGCGTACACAGCATGGCGTGACGAACTCGCCGCAGTCATCAAGGAAGCCCAGCGCGACGGGGACGTCGACGCCAAGCGGAGCCCGCAGGCGTTGGCAGGCACGCTGCTGGCATTCATGCGCGGTCAGGAGGCCCTGCACAAGGGGGGCGCCAAGCCGTCTGCGCTGCGCGCTGCCGCCGACGAGATGGTGTCGCTGATTCCCCGCGGTTAGTCCGACGGATTCGATCTGAGTCAGTAGAGGATGCTTCGCAGATTCTCCTCGCTGTAGTACGTCTCCAGCTCTTCGAGGGTCATGTCTTTCTTGATCGCCTTGGCCAGCTGCGCGACGCTGGGAACCGACGTCGGGTCCCAGCTCTCCGGATTCCAGGTGTCGGACCGCAGAAATGCCTTGGCGCAGTGGAAGAACACCTCTTCGACGTCGATCTCCAGTGCCAGGATCGGTCGCTTACCCTGCACCGCCATGGCGTCGAAGTAGTCGGCGTCGGCGAGGATGCGCGCGGACCCGTTGATCCGCAGGGTGTCACCGCGGCCAGGGATCAAGAACAGGGCGCCGACGTAGGGACGCTGCAGAACGTTGAGGTAGCCGTCCACCCGCTTGTTGCCCGGCCGTTCCGGGATGGCGATCGTGGTGTCGTCGATGACGTGCACGAAGCCCGGCGGATCGCCCTTCGGCGACACATCGACGTGGCCATGGTCGTCGGTCGTGGCGACGAATCCGAGCGGGGAGTGCGCCAACCAGTCCTGCTGGACCGCGGAGAGCCGCTTGCCGACTTTGTTGGCCACGGCGGTGTTGGGGTGACCGACGATCTCTCGCAGATCTTCGACGTTGGTGACTTCACGACGCATGGCTCCATGATGCTCGACTGAAGTTCATTTGTGCGACGTCCTTTTCTGCGACACTGCGCCGATGACCGACGCTGCCCGATCAGTTGCCGCCGTCCCCGCGGATGCGCCAGAACCCAGCCGTAGCGGGTTGTCCGCCGACGCGTTGGGCCGCGGCATCATCGACCACCTGCGCTACTCGATCGGCCGCCCGGCCGCCGTGCTGACCCCGGAGCATTTCTACCGGGCAACTGCGTTGGCCGTCCGCGACCGGATGCTGGACAACTGGTCGGCGTCGGCGCAGACATCGCTCGATCTCGGTCGGAAGGTCACGTGCTATCTGTCTGCGGAGTTCCTGATGGGCCCCCAGCTCGGTAGCAACCTGCTGAACCTCGGGATCGAGGACGCGACCCGCACCGCGCTCGACGTCATCGGCCTTGACCTCGACGAGGTGGCTGCCTGTGAGGAGGAACCGGGGCTGGGCAACGGGGGACTCGGCAGGCTCGCCGCGTGCTATCTGGACTCCCTGGCCACTCTGGAGTTTCCGGCCATGGGTTTCGGCATCCGCTACGAGTTCGGCATCTTCGACCAGGAGATCCACGACGGCTGGCAGGTCGAGAAGACCGACAACTGGCTGGTGAACGGGAACCCGTGGGAAGTCCCGAAACCGGATATCAACTACCTGGTGAACTGGGGTGGCCACAGTGAGCGCTACGTGGACGACGCGGGCGACGAACGCGTGCGGTGGGTGCCGGGCCGGGTCATCAAGGGCGTCGCCTACGACACGCCCATCCAGGGGTACGGCGTGAACACGTGCAATGTGCTGACGCTATGGAGCGCGCGGGCCGTGAACTCGTTCGCGCTGGACGCCTTCAACACCGGCGACTACTACAAGGCGGTGGAGGACGAGGTCAACTCCGAGACCGTGACCAAGGTGCTCTATCCCAACGACGAACCCGATGTCGGCAAGCGGCTGCGTCTGCTGCAGCAGTACTTCTTCGTATCGTGCTCACTGCAGCACATCCTGCACATCATCGATGACCTGACCGATGCCGGGATCAGCGACCTACCCAATCGATTCGCGGTGCAGCTCAACGATACTCACCCGTCGATCGGCGTTGCCGAGTTGATGCGACTGCTCGTCGACGAACGTCGGCTCGACTGGGACGAGGCGTGGGAGATCACTGTGGCCACGTTCGGCTACACCAACCACACGCTTCTTCCCGAGGCGCTCGAGACGTGGCCGTTGGAGTTGTTCAGCGAATCGCTTCCCCGGCACCTGGAGATCATCTACGAGATCAACAACCGATTCCTCGACGAGGTGCGCGCGAAGTTCCCCGGCGACGACGCCAGGGTGCGGCGCATGTCGCTCATCGGTGAGGACGGCGGAAAGAGCGTCAGGATGGCGCATCTCGCGACCGTCGGCAGCCACGCGATCAACGGTGTCGCCGCGCTGCACTCCGAACTGCTCAAGGAGAGCGTCCTCAAGGACTTCTTCGAGATGTGGCCGGAACGGTTCAGCAACAAGACGAACGGCGTCACCCCCCGCCGGTTCCTCGCTTTGGCCAACCCGGGTCTGCGCGGTCTTCTCGACGAGACGGTGGGCGAAGGCTGGCTCGTCGACATGAGTCTGCTGCGGCGTCTCGAACCGCTTGCCGACGACGCCGGGTTCCACCGCAAGTGGCGCGCGGTCAAACGCGCGAACAAGGCGCGGCTCGCCGATTATGTGACAGCGACAACGGGCATCGACCTCAACCCGGACTGGCTGTTCGACATCCAGGTCAAGCGCATCCACGAGTACAAGCGTCAGCACCTGAACGTGCTGCACATCGTCACGCTCTACCACCGACTGAAGAACAACCCCGGCTACGAAATCCCGCCGCGGGCTTTCATTTTCGGTGGCAAGGCAGCCCCCGGCTACTTCATGGCCAAGCGAATGATCAAGTTGATCAACGCCGTCGCCGAGACCGTCAACGGGGATCCCGAGGTCAACAAGTTCCTCGAGGTGGCGTTCGTTCCGAACTTCAACGTGCAGAACGCCCACCTGATCTACCCGGCCGCCGACCTGTCCGAGCAGATTTCGACGGCGGGTAAGGAAGCGTCGGGAACCGGCAACATGAAGTTCATGATCAACGGCGCGTTGACGATCGGCACGCTCGACGGCGCCAACGTCGAAATGCGTGACGAGGTCGGCGCGGAGAACTTCTTCCTGTTCGGGTTGACCGAGGACAAGGTAGCGCAGGTCAAGCGCGACGGTTATCGGCCGATGGACTACGTCGACAACAACGAGGAGCTCAAGGCGGTACTGCAACTCGTTGCAGGAGGCCGCTTTTCGGGCGGCGACACCGATGTGTTCCGGCCTCTGGTCGACAATCTGCGCTACGACGACCCGTTCCTGGTGCTCGCCGACTATGCGGCCTACATCGAATGCCAGGAGCAGGTCAGCGCCGCATGGCGGGACACCGATGCGTGGACGCGGATGTCGATCCGCAACACCGCGCGCAGCGGCAAGTTCTCATCGGACCGCGCCATCACCGAATACTGCGACGACATCTGGAACGTCCGTCCGGTGACCGTCAAGGTGGACCGCTAGCCCGCAGGCGTGTTGTTCTACAGCGGTGTGCAGGTCGGTGTCAGCTCCGAGTAGTGCACTGCGGGCATGCCGTCGACCGTCACGAAATCCGTTCCGGGAGACCATGTTGTGCCCGGCTTGATCCACGGCGGTGCGCCCTTGGGATACGCGATCGTCATATCCGTGTAGAACTTGACGCCCCGAGGGCAGGCCGCGTTAGGAGCGGCCACCGGGTTCCATGCGTGCACGACGATCGGATTGACCAGGGTTCGGCCCTGCGCACAGTTGGGCCTGCACTCGACCGAGCTGTCGGTGCCGGTCGCATCGGCGCCGTCGGCTCCCCAAGCGGTCCACGTCATGTCCTTCATGACACCGGTGTTGTCGCAGTTGTACTCGAACGACACCGGCTGTTCCACCAGCGGCTTGTCCGGGTCGAAGCATTTGCCGATGGCGTAGGTAGATGCGTCCTGTTCGCCGGGATCCGCTGCAGCGGTGGTCGACGCCCCGAGGATGGCGACGGCACTGGCGGCTACCGCGAATGGGCGCAACATCTGAGGATGCTAGCTCAGTCGCCGAATCGCGCAGCCAGCCGCCTGCGATCCACCTTGCCGATACCGCGTCGCGGCAGCTCGTCGAGGATGTGCACCTCACGGGGCGCCGCCGTCGGGTCCAGCATTGTCTTGACGTGGGTTCGTAATTCGGACAGCGTCGGCGGGGTGTAACCGGGGGCGGCCACCACGGCCGCGACGACTCGTTGGCCGAGCCGATCGTCGGGGACACCGAAGACAGCGCACTCGACAACGCGCGGATGAGAGGCCAAGGCGTTCTCGACGAGTTGCGGAAAAACTGTCAGTCCGCCAGTGCTGATCGCGTCGTCGATCCGGCCGAGCACCCGGAGCGTCCCCGAACTATCCAGCGCCCCAACATCATCGGTCATAAACCAGCCCGGCTCCGCGAACGGGTCCTTGTCCGGCGGGTTGCGATATCCCTTCGCGAGGGTATCGCCGCCGAGTGCGATACGGCCTTCTGGGTCGACACGAACGTTGACCCCGTGCAGCGGAATACCGTCGTATACGCACCCGCCCGCGGTTTCGCTCATACCGTATGTTCGCACCAACGAAATCCCAGCCGCTGCAGCTCTTTCCGCAATACGAGCCGGCGTCGGACCGCCGCCGATCAGTATCGCGTCCAGTTCGGCCAGGGCCGCAGAAGCGGCCGGATCGGCCAGCGCCTTATCCAGTTGTGCGGCGACAAGCGAGGCGTACCGGCGGCCCGTGCCCATCGTCGACACGGCGGAGGCCAGTTCGGATGAGTCCAACCGTGCCCCGACAGCAACCGGCGCAAGGCCCGCGATGACACTGCGCACCAACACCTGCAGGCCTGCGATGTGATGGGCGGGCAGCGCGAGCAGCCAGCGTCCGGCGCCGCCGAGGCGGCTGTGGGTCGCATCCGCGCTCGCGGTCAGTGCGGCCGCCGTCAGCATCGCGCCCTTCGGCGTGCCCGTCGTCCCCGACGTCGAGACCACGACGGCGACATCGTCGTCGATATCATCGTCGGCCCGCAATGACGTTGTCAACAAACGGGTTTGACGCTCATCGTCGGCCGGGACGGGCAGCATCGCGGGGCCGCCGCCTGCAAGTGCGCTCTCCACCGCGGGCATCACCGACAAGGCCGACGGTCCAGCCGGCACAGGGACGGGGCGCAGGGCGGCTATTCGGACTCCTCGGAGTCGCGCGGATCATCGAGTGGCCAGCCCTTGGCCGCCAAACGCGCGCGCACGCGCTCGACGTCGTCGGGCGCGGGGAGTTCGTCGGTGAGCTGCGTGATCAGCACGGCGATATCGATGTGGTCGAACTCGCCGCGGGCGAGCAGTTCCCTGACGACGGTCTTGACCTCGTCATCGGTCAGGCGCGGCTTCAGCAGGGCGAACAACGGCACACGGTCGGGCCCCGGCACACCCTCCGGGTATCCGGCAGTAATCCACGCCACGATTTTGGCGAGAAACTTGTTCACCGTTCAGCTCCAACGGCGTGGCGAACCGACCACAATCCCACGAGAGCACGATAGTGGAACTGCCGCGTGGACTGCCGGACCGGCCGCCACGGGCAAACATGCCCGAGACGGTAGGTGAACAGTGGATGAACACCTTTCAGGATTCAGCAAAGTGCCTGGTCGAAGGGGGCTCTTAGGGTGACTGACGACTGGCTAAATTCGTTGAGAATCCCTCAGAATTGGCAATCATGAGCGCAGAGATGGTCATCCTGGTGCTGCTGATAGTCACAGCACTGGCTTTCGATTTCACCAACGGGTTTCACGACACCGGAAACGCGATGGCGACATCGATTGCGACCGGCGCGCTGAAGCCGAAAACCGCCGTTCTGCTCGCAGGCATCCTCAACCTCGTCGGCGCCTTCCTGTCCGTCGAGGTGGCCGTCACCGTGACCACGTCGGTGCTCAAGGTTCAGGACAGCAAGACAGGTGCGCTCATCCCGACGATCGACGCGTCGACTGGTCTGACGATCATCTTCGCCGGTCTGATCGGCGGCATCCTGTGGAACCTGCTGACGTGGCTGTTCGGCATCCCGTCCAGCTCGTCGCACGCACTCTTCGGCGGTCTGATCGGCGCAGGCCTTGCCGCGCTGGGCACTGCAGGGGTGAACTGGTCAGGCATCAGCCAGAAGGTGTTGATCCCCGCTGTGGCCGCACCGATCATCGCCTGCCTTGTCGCCGCCTGCGGAACCTGGCTGGTCTACCGGATCACCCGCAACGTCGTGCAGAAGCGACGTGAACAAGGGTTCCGCTGGGGTCAGATCGCAACCGCCTCACTGGTCGCACTGTCCCACGGCACCAACGACGCACAGAAGACGATGGGTGTCATCGCGCTCGCCCTCATCACCACCGGGCACCTGGGCGGCAACGTGAAGGAGGACGGGCTGCCGTTCTGGGTGATCTTCAGCTGCGCGCTTGCCATCGGCCTCGGCACCTACATCGGCGGCTGGCGGGTCATCCGCACCCTCGGCAAGGGCCTGGTGGAGATCGAGTCGCCACAGGGCTTCGCCGCCGAAGCTTCCTCGGCCGCAATCATTCTCAGCTCGAGCGCCGCCGGCATGGCACTGTCGACCACGCACGTCGCCACCGGATCGATCCTCGGCAGCGGCGTAGGCAAGCCCGGCGCCGAGGTTCGCTGGGCCGTTGCGGGCCGGATGGCCATCGCGTGGCTCGTCACACTTCCTGCCGCCGGTCTGATGGGGGCACTCGCGTTCTGGTTGTCCCACGGGGTCGAGTCGCTCACCGGTTCAGACCTCGCGGGTGACGGCCTGATCTTCGTCGTGCTGGTCGCGCTGTCGTCTTACATGTGGTGGCGCGCCCAGCAGCAGAAGGTCGACCACAACAACGTCAACGCCGATTGGGACCACTCGACGAACTCCGTCGTTCCCGCCGAGGTCCGCGACCCCGCCGAGCCCAAGGACACCGCCGCGGTCTGACCGCGTCGGAATCCCTGACTAGAGAGACATTCGATGACGTACTTCGAAAGCATCCTCAAGGTGCTGATAGTGGGCTTGGTCCTCGGCGCAGGCCTGCCCGCGGTGTTCGCCGGCGGACTGGTCGCCTACTCGAACGGGGCAGGCGTCACCGAGGCCGACGGCTCGGTGCACGCGCCGAATCCCGCGCTCAAATATCTGGGCATCGCGATGTTCGTGTTCGTCGGCTGGGTGATCCTGACCGCGGTTCTGTGGATCACCAGGGCGACGATCGTGCACCACTTTGGAATTGACCCGTTCCCGTTCATGCCTAAGAAGTGAGGCCTCTTTCATGACCGAAACCAATCAGGGCGTGTTCAACAGCATTCTGGGATGGCTGCACCAGGGCTACCCGGAGGGCGTTCCGCAGAAGGATTACTTCGCGCTGCTCGCGTTGTTGAAGCGGACGCTGACCGAGGAAGAGGTCGTCAAGGCGGCCCAGACCGTGCTGCGGGGGACCGACGCCGACACCGTGACCGAGGACGACATTCGCGACGCGATCCATCAGGTGATCGCGAAGGAACCGAATCCCGAAGAGCTGCACCAGGTTGCGAGCCGGCTGGCGTCAGTCGGCTGGCCGCTCGCGGCTCCCGCTCACTGACCGATTGATATGGACGGCCCCGACTTTCGAGCCGGGGCCGTTTCAGCTTCTGGTGTCGCGGCGAAGCGGATGGGTTTCGGGCACCTGGACGAAGATCAGGGTGACGCCGTCGGGGTCGGACACCTGCATCTCGTGCAGACCCCACGGCTCCTGGCGGGCCTCCCGCGCAATCGGCACACCGCGGCCGGTCAACTCCGCCTCGGTGGCGTAGACGTCGCGCACCTGCAGCCACATCGTGCCCGAGGCGTTCGGTCCGCCGTGGCTCGCGAGCTCGATCAGCGACTGGCCGGCATAGAAGACTGTGCCCGCGCCGTAGTCACGGGCGATCGCGAGGCCGAGCTCGTCGCGGTAGAACCGCAGCGAGCGCTCATAGTCTGCAGGCCGCAGGAGCATCCGGCTGGCCAGGATCTCCATGAGTCTGTGTCTATCACGCGCAGGACCGGATTCGGCACAGGCGCGTCATGCGCCCGGTTGCAGCCGCTGCCTCTTCATCAGCGCGTTGAGAAGACCCGGAGCGACGGTGTCGAGGGCCTTGGCGGTGACGGCCATCCGCGGTGCGATGCGCACCGGCCTGGTTCGGGCCGCGGTCACCATCCAGTCGGCGGCCTCGTCCGGTGTGAGCGCGGGCAGCCCGTCGTAGGCCTTCGTCGGCGCGATCATCGGGGTGGCCACCAGCGGGTAGTACAGCGTCGTCGAATGCACGCCCTTGTGCGACCACTCCGTCTCGATGACCCTGCTGACCGCGGACAGCGCCGCCTTCGACGCGTTGTAAACCGCGAACAGCGGCGAGGATTCGCTGAGCACGCCCCAGGTGGCGACGTTGATGATGTGGCCGTCACCGCGCTCCAGCATCCCCGGCGCCAGGGCGCGGATCAGCCGCAGCGGCGAGTAGTAGTTGAGGCCCATCGTCCGCTCGACGTCATGCCACCGCTCGAGCGACTCGGCCAGCGGGCGGCGGATCGACCGGCCCGCGTTGTTGACGAGGATGTCCACGCCGCCGATCTCCTTCTCGACGCGGGCCGCGAGCGCATCGACGGCGTCCAGGTCGGCAAGATCGCAGTCAATCGCCATCGCGTCGCCACCGTCGGCGAGGATCCGTTCGGCGACCCCGTCCAGCAGATCCTTGCGGCGGGCCACCACGACGACGGTCGCGCCCCTTCGGGCGAGCTTGTATGCGCTTGCCTCACCGATACCCGACGAGGCGCCGGTGATCAGGATGCGCTTGCCGTCGAGGCTGATGTCGCGTTGGCCGGGGTAGACCATCAGCTGTGGCGCGATCGGCGGTCGCATGCTGGCCAGCACCAGCTCATTGGCCAGCCGCCGCAGCGGGCTCTTACTCACCCGCCGAGTCTATTAACCTCCGCGAAGCTGGGGGGCACCTCCCGCCCGCGAAACGACATTCCAGCACCGCCCTTCTCGTCGCACTTCTGGTGCTGGAATGTCGTTTCGCGATGATTGCGCGCTGGGAGTCTGGTCGGTATGGGTATGGCGATAACCGGAAAGCTCGATCCCCGCTTCAGCGAAGCCTCCGAGCCGGTGGGCTGGCAGCAGGTCAGCGACGCGTTGACCGCCGCCGAGCTCTACTGGCTGACGACCGTCCGCAAGGACGGCCGCCCGCACATCACCCCGCTGGTCGGCGCCTGGGTCGAGGACGTGGGGTTCGTGTTCTGCACCGGCCCCGAGGAGCAGAAGGCGCGCAACCTCGACCACTCGACGTCGGTGGCCGTCACGACGGGCGCCAACACGTGGAACGACGGGCTCGACGTGATCGTCGAAGGCGACGCCGAACGGGTCACGGGCCTCGATTCGCTAACCAGACTGGCCGACGTCGTCCGCGAGAAGTACAACGGGGACTGGGATTTCACGCCCACCGACGACGGCTTCGGTCACACCGATGAAAGCGGCGACAGCCACATCGCGTATGTCTTCCGTGTGCCACCCGCCAAGGTGCTGGCCTTCGCGAAATCACCGCACGGCCAGACGACATTCCGCTTCTAGCACCCGATGCGACAAATTCTGCACAGGGGACTATAGTTCTGCGTGTTCGTGAAGGGGAGTATTCCTCCGCGGCACTCGTCGTCATCACGGAAGGCCCCATGGCCGACCCGGCGGTGCCGGTCTCGGTGATTCGAGACGGAAGAGACCTTCGGGCCGTTGCGTCATGCCGTCCGGAGGTCGAATGTGATTTCTGTTGTGTCCCCGCTGGTTTGGGCCATCACCGTGGTGGTGCTGGTCGGCATCATGATCATCGACCTCGCGGTGATCGGCCGTCGACAACGCACGGTCACCACCAGGGATGCTGTTCGCTGGGTGCTCGTCTACGTGGGGCTGGCGGTGGCGTTCGCTGTCGGGCTGTTCATCTTCGCGCCGGGGTCCAGCGGCCAGGAGTTCGTCGCCGGCTACATCACCGAATACAGCCTCAGCGTGGACAACCTGTTCGTGTTCATGATCATCATGGCCAGGTTCGCGGTGCCCGAGCTGGCTCAGGACAAGGTGCTCTACATCGGCATAGTGCTGTCGCTGGTGTTCCGCGCCGTGTTCATCTTCGCGGGCGCCGCCGCCATCGCCGCGTGGAGTTGGGTCTTCTACATCCTGGGTGGATTCCTCGTCTACACCGCGATTCAGCTGGCCCTCGAGGATCCCGACGACGAACCGGACTTTCACAAGAACCCGGTGCTGCGCTTCCTGCGACGGATCCTGCCGCTCAGCGAGGACTACGACGGCCGCAAGCTCGCGACCCGCAGTACGGACGCGAGGAGCAATTCAGCCTCCGACAAGAAGCGCGCATTCACCCCGCTGGTGATCGTCATCGCCGCGATCGGCATCGCCAACGTGGTGTTCGCACTCGACTCGATCCCCGCGATCTTCGGGCTCACCAACGACGCGTACATCATCTTCACCGCAAATGCGCTGGCGCTGATGGGCCTGCGGCAGCTGTACTTCCTGATCGGCGGGCTGCTCGAGAAGGTCGTCTACCTCAGCAAGGGGTTGGCGGTCGTCCTCGGCTTCATCGGCGTGAAGCTCATCGTCGAGGCGCTGCACCACAGCCACCTCGACCACGTCGGCAACTTCCACCTGCCCGAGATCGGCATCGTGACGTCGCTGCTGTTCATCGTCGCCACGCTGACCATCACCACTGTGCTGAGCCTGCTGAAGACGGGCCGCGACGCCCGCCGCGCAGCCACCGCCACCCCCGAATCCGAGTGAATTCGGTGCGCTGACGCGCGCTCAGCGTCGCATAGCGCGCCCGATTCGCTAGAAGTAGCGGGGGAACGGGTCCCAGTCGGGGTCGCGCTTCTCCAGGAACGCGTCGCGGCCCTCGACGGCCTCGTCGGTCATGTACGCCAATCGCGTTGCCTCACCGGCGAATAGCTGCTGGCCCACGAGCCCGTCGTCGGACAGGTTGAACGCGTACTTGAGCATCCGCACGGCCTGCGGCGACTTGCCGTTGATGGCCGAAGCCCACTCGAGCGCGACCGTCTCCAGGTTCGCATGGTCGACGACTTCGTTGACCGCACCCATTGCGTGCATCTGCTCGGCGTCATACGGCCTGCCGAGGAAGAAGATCTCACGGGCGAACTTCTGGCCGACCTGCTTGGCCAGATACGCACTGCCGTAGCCGCCGTCGAAGCTGCCGACGTCGGCGTCGGTCTGCTTGAACCGCGCGTGCTCGCGGCTGGCCAGCGTCAGATCGCAGACCACGTGCAGACTGTGGCCGCCGCCCGCCGCCCACCCGTTGACGAGGCAGATGACGACCTTCGGCATGAACCGGATCAGCCGCTGTACCTCGAGGATGTGCAGCCGCCCAGCGCGCGCCACATCGACGGTGTCGGCGGTTTCACCCGCCGCGTACTGGTAGCCGGTGCGGCCCCGGATGCGCTGGTCTCCACCGGAACAGAACGCCCAGCCACCGTCCTTCGGCGACGGGCCGTTACCCGTCAGCAGCACGACACCGACGTCGGGCGACATCCTGGCGTGCTCGAGAACGCGGTACAGCTCGTCGACGGTGTGCGGGCGGAACGCGTTACGCACCTCGGGCCGGTCGAACGCAATTCGCACGGTCGGCTCTGGCGCACCGTCGACGACGTGCCGGTGGTACGTGATGTCCGTCAGCTCGAAACCGTCGACCGGCCGCCATGACTCTGGGTTGAACGGGTTGGCTGCGCTCATCCGGTCGACTCTAGGTGCTGCCTCCAGTCATGTGCCACGGCCAGGGCCGCGAACCGTCACACGGGGTCGAAACGGAAGACCGCCAAACGTCCTGCCAACGCCTCGTATTCATCTGGGTTGGGGCCAGTCACGAGACCGGCGTTCTTCAGGAAGCTGACACCGGTCGGCACTTCGGCAGGGAACAGCCGCAGCAGCGGCTTGGCTTCGTCAGGCGAAAGTTCCACCATCCGAACGCGTTCGGTGTTGCGGCCCTGACGCAATTCGACTTCACCTGCAGCGCGCACGTTCGCGGCCCAGTCGCTGCCCGGTAGTCCGGCCAACACATAGCGCTTGCCGTCCGCCGTCATCGGCGTGATCGGCGTCGACCGCGGCTTGCCGGACTTGCGTCCGCGAACCGTCAGGATCACCGGGCCGTTGCCGCCGAACCCGAAGCCGAGTCGCTGCACACCGATCATCACCTTGTTGACGTACTTCAGCCACCACGGCGGCCGAATGCGCTCGCTGTTGGACATGCTTTCGACGCTACGTGATGGCGTCGACGTCGATGCCGTGCCCTCTCAGCGCGCTGCGCAGGCCGTCCGGTCGCTCCGATGTGGGCAGCGGGTCGACAAGTAGGAATCCGCAGCCGAGCGCGCGTGCACCGCCGTCGGCCTCCTCGCTGTCGCCGACCATCACCGTGTACTCGGGCGCCACGTGAAGCCTGTTCAACGCGGTCTCGAAGATCGCTGCACTCGGCTTGACCGCGCCGACCTCGAACGACAGCACGAACTCGTCGACGTCGCCCGCCGCGCCGATCGCCTCGAACGCGGGCCGAACATCGAACGCGATGTTGGAGACGATCGCGACCTTGATGCCTTGCCGGCGAAGGCCTTTGAGCACTTCGGCAGTGTCGGGATACGGCGTCCAATTCATCGGATCGATCAGCAGGCCGTAGAGCGCTTCGGCCTGATGCGCCGCGACGCCGGATTCGCGCAGCACGTGAAGGTAGGCCTCGCGGTGCAGGTGCGGGGCCAGGTCGCGGTTGACCCACGCGTGGTACGCCTCAGGGGTCATCTCGACGTGCTGGCCGGTCGGCGCGGTCATCCTGCGCATCAGCTCGGCCTGCACGTGGACGTCGACCTCGCGTTCGTCGACCTTCATGCCCTCGAACCAGCTGTCGTCCTCTTCGAGACGAAACAGCGTGCCCGAGTAATCGAACAAGACAGCGCGAACAGCCACGCCTGATCCTTTCACGGCCTGCAGGTGTCATATCCGTGCCATGGGTTACTCAACGGCGGTGACGAGCCCGATCAGCAACTGCGCGCGCTTTGCGGCGCGACCGCTCGCCGAGGGCGGCACCCCCGTCGAGACATGGAGCGGCTGGGGCCGACCCTTCGCCCCGCTGAACATCGAGCAATGTCCTGCGCTGTTGTTGGTCGCGGCGCACCCGGATGACGAGACGCTCGGCCTCGGCGCCACTGCGGCGGCGCTCGCCGCGCGGGGCGTCACGGTACAGGTGGTGGCGGTGACCGACGGCGAAGCGGCCTACCCGGACGATCCGGGTCGCTGCGCGGAGTTGGCGGAAGTACGCCGTGTCGAACTGGTTGCCGCGGCCGCACGTCTTGGCCTGGCCAAACCGGTCTTTCTCGGCATACCCGACGGCGAGGTGACGGCCAGCGAGGACCGGCTCGAAGCCGAATTGACGGCGCTGCTGGCCGAGTCCCCGCCTGGCGCCTGGTGTGCGGCGACATGGCGCGGCGACGGGCACCCCGATCACGAGGCGACTGGCCGGGCCGCCGCCGCGGCGTGCAGAGGCCTTGCGTCGGTGTTCGTCGAGTACCCGATCTGGATGTGGCACTGGGCGTTGCCCGACGACCCCGCGGTGCCCTGGGAGAACGCCCGCCGAGCGTCGCTGACGGCGCGCGATGTCGCGGCCAAGGAGGATGCGCTGCGCTGCTTCTCCAGCCAGCTGCAGCGGGACGACGGGCCGCCGCTGTTGGCGCCCGAGGTCATCGCCCGGCAGCTGGCGGTTCCAGAGATCGTTTTCGTCTAGCCGGCGAGGTGTAAAACCTCGCGGTTCGGCTATCTAGCAGGCATGGAACTGGCGAAGGTCGTCGTCGTGGTGCCTGCGCACAACGAGGTTGAGCATTTGCCGCGGTGTCTGCGCGCACTGGCGACTGCTGCGCTGTGCGTGAGTGTTCCGGTGTTGACGGTGGTGGTCCTCGACGCCACCGATGACGGAAGCGATCGCCTGGTCGGACAGTTCGGCCCGGACGTCCACTTCGTCACCGTCGACGCGGGCAACGTCGGCGCTGCCAGGGCGGCGGGATTCGTCTATGCGCGCACCGAGTGCGGCAGCGTGGATCCCGCGC
>CAVWPQ010000042.1:0-44617 GCA_963756865.1 uncultured Actinomycetota bacterium
GGCTGCTACGGCCCGACGAAATCTCCCCACACCCAACCGGTGTCGTGGTTCGCCACGCCAGTGCCCGAGATCTGCACCCAGTTGTCGTCCTGGCGTGTCAGGACTTTCACCTTTCGCCCCCCGGCGACATCGCCCAGGTACGTTCCTCCGCCGCCGGGGACGTCGTACAGCTCGACATCGGCGGTGATGGTCGAGGTCGCCTCGGTAGCGGCGGGCTTCTGGGCGTTCGGATCCTTCGGCGTCCCCACGCCGCGGATGGGCTTGTCCGGAACGGGCTCGGGGGCCGCAGCCTGGTCGGCGCAGGTGAATCGCTGGTCGGCGAGCCAGGTAGTGGAATTGTTCGCGCTGTCGAGCCGGGTCCCGGTGACTTGCCCGTCGGGTTGAATCGTTCCCTGGAAGATGTCGTTGTAGATCTTCCCGGTCGTCAAGGGCCCGTCACCGAAGACGCCCTCCTGCTGACTCCAGGCGACGTTGATGCCAATGCCCGTTCCCTGAGCCTTGCCCACGGCGTAATTGGTGCTCCACTGCGCGCCGCCGCTCGTCATAGATCCATCAGTAACTTGCTGTGAGCCAGGATCCCAATCGAATGTGGCCCTGGAACCGTCACTCGTCGTCATCGAGAGCACGTTGTCCTGCAGCTTCCACACCTGACACGGCGCGGCGCCTGCTATCGGTGGGGCGGCGAGACCTCCCGCGGCGAGTGTCGCTGCGGCAATGACCACGGCGTAGCTGATGACCTTCATGTCTGCTCCTATGCTTCAGTGCGTTGGCACCTTGCTACCTGCGCAAACTGCTGCCTGCTCCGAAAAGTACCGAGCAGGGCCGCCCCAAGATATCGGGTGTTTCCCTACTGTTTGTCAGGCGGCATACGCGCTGCTCACGCCATTTTCTGCGGTTTTGCCCGACGCTTGCGTCAGTTTTCGCAGAGTGTCGCGATACCCGGCCCGTCGAGCTCGTCCAGCGCGACGCGTCGGCCGGTGACCGCCAGCAGCAATGCGACCGCAGGCCCGCTGATGTCGGGACCCTCGCCGATCGACAGGTCCAGGTCGGTCGCCGTGAGCCGGACGCGGGCGACGACCTCCTTGGCGCCGCCGAACGACGCAGGCATGCGGGACTGCTGGAGCAGTGACCTCGTGACGACGTCATCGGGATAGTGGCGATGCAGTCCAACCACCCGGCGGATGTCCTCGCCGTGCACGACCTCCTCGACGATGCGGGTGTCCAGCGGCGCGGGCGGGGTCGACGTCCGTGTCGCCACCTTTCGCAACCGCTCCAGCGTGTCGCGGGCTGTGGCGCCGCGGGCTCGTTGGAGGCCGTTTGCGTTCTGCCGGTCGAAGTCGAAACGCGCCCGCGCCATGCCGACTACGAATCCCAGTCGCGTCGTCAATGCGACGTCGACCAGGTGCGCGGCGACGTCGTGCACGGTCCACCCGTCGCACAGGGACGGCCTCGACCACTGCTCGTCGTCGAGGCCCGCGAGGTCGTCGATCAACGCGCGGCGCTCGGCGTGCACGAGAGGCCACACATCGTTGGGCATGCCGGGTAGACCTGCGCCGTCGACGGAACTCATCGTCGTGGTGACGCCGACTGTGCATCTGCGGCGAGATTTTCGGCGATTTTTCGCCGTGGACGCACACTCGACGACGCGTCGGTCGGCCCGCCTAGATCTGGATTCTCGCAGTGCGTGCACGTTCGATCGGTGTCCGCACCCATCACTAGACTGGCCGCGTGCTCATTGGTTCCCACGTCCATCAAGACGATCCCCTGGCAGCGGCGCAGGCTGACGGCGCCGACGTGGTGCAGTTCTTCCTCGGCAACCCGCAGAGCTGGAAGAAACCCAAACCACGCGAAGACGCCGAGACGCTGAAGGCGGCCAGCATGCCGCTCTACGTGCACGCGCCCTACCTGATCAACGTGGCCTCGGCGAACAACCGGGTGCGCATCCCGTCACGCAAGATCCTGCAGGACACCTGCGACGCAGCTTCGGAGATCCACGCCACCGCGGTGATCGTGCACGGCGGCCACGCCGACGACAACGACATCGAGGCGGGCTTCGAGCGCTGGGTCAAGGCGCTGCAGTACCTCGAAACCGATGTGCCCGTCTACCTGGAAAACACCGCGGGCGGGGACCACGCGATGGCCCGCCACTTCGACACGATCGGCAAGCTGTGGGACCACATCGGCGACACCGGAATCGGCTTCTGCCTCGACACCTGCCACGCCTGGGCGGCGGGCGAGGCGCTGATCGACGCCGTGGACCGTATCAAGGCCCTGACCGGCCGCATCGACCTGGTGCACTGCAACGACTCGAGGGACGCTGCGGGTTCGGGGGCCGACCGGCACGCCAACTTCGGCACCGGAAAAATCGACCCTGACCTGCTGGTTGCCGTCGTGACGGCGGCAGACGCGCCGGTCATCTGCGAGACCGCCGACGAGGGCCGCAAGGACGACATCGCCTTCCTGCGGGAGAACCTCGACTAGCTCGGGCAAGCACGATTAGGTGAACAAATTCGCCTATAACTCGCGGTGGCGCAGAGGTTAACTAATATCGTCCGGGTGTCCGCGATTGACGATGCGCCAATTGCGTTGACCCCTGTCGCCGAGCAACCCGTCGCGGCACCCCCTCGTCGTTGGCTCAAGATCCTGCGCTGGGTGGCGATCGCAGTCTGGGCGTTCGTCGTCATCTTCCGCACGCTGACCGACGGCTTCGCGTTCAACCGCGAACTGCTGCTGCTCTACATCGCGACCGGCCTGCTGGCCGCCAGCATCGGGCAGGGCCGGCGCATGCTCTACGTCATCCGCGACTGGCTGCCGTTCGCGCTGGTGCTGATCGCCTACGACCTGAGCAGGGGAGCGGCCGACCTCATTGGCAGACCCACACTCTGGCAATGGCCCGCCGACGCTGACCGCTGGCTGTTCTTCGGCACCGTGCCGACGGTGTGGCTGCAGGAGCGGATAAAGGCGCCGCTCCCGCCGTGGTGGGAAGTCGTGCTCAGCACCGTCTACATGTCGTTCTTCATCCTTCCGTACATCGTCGCGGGTGTGCTCTGGCTGCGGAACCGCGACGAGTGGAAGGCGTTCGTCAAGCTGTTCGTCGGCCTGTCGTTCGCCGGGTTGGTGATCTACGCGCTTGTGCCTGCCGCGCCACCGTGGGCCGCTGCCCGCTGCACCGCGGCCAACGTCGACGGAGGCCCGTCCGGCCCGCGCTGCATGTTCAAGTCGGCGCGCGGCGTGGACGACGGAGGTCTGCTCGGTGCGATGCAGACAAGCCAGGACGGCGCGAATGCCTGGGTCGAGCGAATCGTCGGACGCGGTTGGGGCAAGCTGAACCTGCACACCGCCTCCTCGCTGCTGGACGCGGGCCAGGCCAGCGTCAACCTGGTCGCCGCGATCCCCTCGCTGCACGCAGGTATGACGCTGGCGATCGCGGTATTTCTGTGGAAGCGGGTCAACCGCGGATGGCAACCGGTGCTCGCGGTGTACGTGCTCCTGATGGCCTTCACCCTGGTGTACACCGCCGAGCATTACGTCATCGACATTCTGTTGGGATGGGCGTTGTGCGTGGTCGTGATGTCAGCGATGCGCTGGTTCAGGTTGCGCCGGGCAGGACCGGCGCTGCAGAACGCGGAGATTCAACCGAGCGCGTCTGCTACTTCGTGATGTGATCGCCGCGTGCAGGTAAAGTCGCGCGGCTTCAGCATCGACTACACCGTGGAAGGACAGGGTCCGCCGCTGGTCCTCATCGCCGGGACGCTGTGTGCGGCACGGCACTGGGTCGAGTACGGATACGTCGAACCCCTCGCCCGGCGGTGGCGCGTCATCAACATCGATCCGCTCGGGCACGGGGCGAGCGACACACCCCACGACGCCGATTCGTACGAGGCCGCAGGAGTGACGGCGGACCTGGTGGCCGTGTTGGACGCCGAGGGAGTCGACAGCGCGACCGTCTGGGGCTACTCGCGCGGCGGTTGGCTGGCATGCAACTTGGCCAGCCGCTATCCAGACCGGGTGAACCGCCTAGTCGTCGGCGCCTACGCGATGCATGCCCACGAGGCAGAGGTCGGTCGGCTGCTGACGCCGCTCGCCGGATTCTTGCGGGACGGGAACTGGGCCGGCCTCTGGCAGGCGCTCGCTGTCACCGACCCTGCCTTCCAAGACATGATGGAAAACGGCAATGACCCGCTCGCCGTCGCAGCGGCGATCGAGGGCTCGACACGGCCAACGCGGTATGTCGATCCAGCTTCGATCCGTTGTCCTGCAGCCTATTACGTCGGTTCGAAGGATTGGATTGTGCCGCACGTGCGGGCCGACGTCGAAGCCCTGGACGCCACCGTCGACGTGATCGACAACCAAGCACACATCGGGTCATTCTTCGCGGCAACGGACCAGGTGCTGGCCGCGGTGACCGGCCGCCTGGCGCGCTGACGCCGTCGAGGTGTCACCGGCCGTTACGATCCCCTGATGGCCGACAACGAATCAGAGCAGCAAACCCCGCAGGCTCGACCGCATTCGCAACCCGCGGCGAGTCAGGGCGGGGGAGGGGCCCGCTGGGTATCGCTGCTCTCGCCGTTCATCGCGTTGACCGCCATCGGTGTAGCCGCGTATGCGTTGGTGTTGGCGTGGCCGCAGAAAGAGGCGAAGGTTCAGCCGACGGCCGAGTCCAAGCAGCAGGTGTGCGCGGCCTTCGACACGGTGAGTAAGGCGGTCCAGCTGCAGACACACGCCGAGCTCGGACCCGACCCGATCGCGCAGACCGCGGTGGCGAGCAATGCGCGGCTGTCGCTCATCGGCGGTGGCGACGTTCTGCTGAGCCGACTGGACGAGCAGACTCCGCCGGACCTCGCCGACGCGGTCCGACTGTTCGCCAACAACCTTCAAGACATCGGCATCAACGCCCTCGCAGGCGCGACGAACGACGACCCACAGCAGGCCGCGCGGCTCACCGCCGGCGAAGAGGGCAGGACCAAGGTCGCCGAACTCTGCAAGTAGCTCGGTGCTGGCGGCCGGCTAGAACGTCACATCGGTCTCCGCGTGTCCGATCTCCTGCGGCTGCTTGCCGTCGGCGTCATGGCAGGAGACCACCACGTGGTAGCTGGTCCCCGTGTTGAAACCACTGAAGGTCAGGTTGGTTGTGCCTTTCGCGGGAACTGTGAAGTCGCGGTGCTCGCCGAACGGGTCTGCATCGTAAGTGCACTGTGCGGTCAGCGGCGACGAGTTCGTCACGGTTGCCGTGATGCTCCCAAGCTTCGGGGGGGCGAAGGACAGTCTGATCGCATCAGTGACAGGCGGCGGTGCTGACGCCTCCGGCGGAGGTGCTGCGGGCGCGGCATCCGCCTTCTTCCCGGGCGGTTCGGCAGCAGGCGCAACGGCGCACGTGAACGCCTCATTCGCCGTCCATGTATTGGACGCACCTTCGTTGTTGACTGTGGTGCCCTTCGCGCGCCCGAAGCCGTCCATCACCTCTTCGATCGTGCCTGTGTAGTGGTTCGAATAGTGGGACGGTCCATCACCTGCGCCGGAAGCCACTATTTGGAAGTCGATGGTGAAATCCAGCTTGTTGCCCCCGACGATCCCCCCGCTTGCAGGTCCCTTAAAGTCCGAGTAGGAGCCGGATGTGGGCTTGTTTGTGTTCGCGGGCCAGTCCACGGACACCACGACGCCGTTGTCCTGGTTGATGACTAGAGCGCCAGCGTCCAGCTTCCAGGCGGTGCAGGGGGCTGCATTCGCGGGGCCGGCACTCGTCACAAGGGCGGCGCCGGCCGCAGCGGCGGCAAACACCGTGATAAACGTCCTCGTTGACATGGCGTATCTCCTATTCAGGGCACGCGTCTGGGCCCGTGGCCTGAAGATAGGCCTGTGAGGCGCTGAATGAAACGGGTGTTTCCCTACACTTTTTAAGTTGCTAGATGGATTCAAACTGCTGCTCATCCCCATGCTTACAGTTTCCTGTGCGGTAGCTGTCAAGCACTTCTTACGCATCTTGTGCGGCTGTCGAAGATCTGTAATATCGAGGCATGGCCAATACGCACGTCGTCACCAATCAAGTCCCGCAGCTGGAGGACTTCAACCCCGCGTCGTCGCCCGTGCTGACCGAGGCGCTCATCCGGGAGGGTGGGGAGTGGGGCCTCGACGAGGTCGCTGAGCTCGGCGCACTCTCCGGTGGCGCGCAGGCGCAACGCTGGGGCGAGCTGGCCGACCGAAACCAGCCAATCCTGCACACCCACGACCGCTACGGCCACCGCATCGACGAGGTCGAATACGACCCCGCCTACCACGAGCTGATGACGGTGGCGGTCGGCCACGGACTGCACGCCGCCCCGTGGGCCGACGATCGGGCCGGGCTCCCACGTCGTGCGCGCCGCCAAGACATCGGTGTGGACGACGGAGCCCGGACACATCTGCCCGATCTCGATGACCTACGCCGTGGTGCCCGCGCTGCGCTTCAACAAAGAGCTCGCCGACATCTACGAGCCGCTGCTGACCAGCCGCTCCTACGATCCCGAGCTGAAAGTACCTGCCACCAAAGCCGGTATCACCGCGGGCATGTCGATGACCGAGAAGCAGGGCGGCTCCGACGTCCGCGCGGGCACCACGCAGGCGACGCCAAACGCCGACGGCAGTTACAGCCTGACCGGACACAAGTGGTTCACGTCGGCGCCGATGTGCGACGTGTTCCTCGTTCTCGCGCAGGCCCCCGGCGGGCTGTCGTGTTTCTTCCTGCCGCGGATCCTTCCCGATGGCAGCCGCAACCGGATGTATCTGCAGCGCCTCAAGGACAAGCTCGGTAATCACGCCAACGCCTCCTCGGAGGTCGAATACGACGGCGCTACAGCATGGTTGGTCGGCGAGGAGGGTCGTGGGGTGCCGACCATCATCGAGATGGTCAACCTCACCCGGCTGGACTGCACGCTCGGTAGCGCCACCAGCATGCGGACCGGGCTGACGCGCGCCATCCACCACGCACAGCATCGAAAGGCGTTCGGCGCCTATCTCATCGACCAACCGCTGATGCGCAATGTGCTCGCCGATCTCGCCGTGGAAGCTGAGGCCGCCACCATCCTGGCGATGCGGATGGCGGGGGCCACCGACCGCGCGGTCCGCGGCGATGAGCGTGAATCGCTGTTCCGCCGCATCGGTCTGGCCGCCAGCAAGTACTGGGTGTGTAAACGGGCCACCGGTCACGCCGCGGAAGCGATGGAGTGCCTCGGCGGCAACGGCTACGTCGAGGAGTCCGGCATGCCTCGGCTGTACCGCGAGGCGCCGCTGATGGGCATTTGGGAAGGGTCTGGCAATGTGAGCGCGTTGGATACGTTGCGCGCCATGGCAACTCGGCCGGAAAGCGTCGGCGTTCTGTTCGACGAGCTCGCCATGAGCCAAGGCCAGGATCCACGGCTGGACGCCCATATCGATTCGCTCAAGCCACAATTCGACGATATCGAGAGCATCCAGTACCGGGCCAGGAAGGTCACCGAGGACATCGGGCTTGCGCTGCAAGGTTCGCTGCTGGTGCGGCACGGCCACCCGGCCGTCGCCGAAGCCTTCCTCGCCACCCGGATGGGCGGCCAGTGGGGGAGTGCCTACGGAACCATGCCCGAGGGGCTGGATCTCACGCCGATCCTTGAGCGGGTCCTGGTCAAGGGATGACACCTTTTGGCAGTGCTTCTTCCGCCGAGCTGGGCCCACACGTCAGTAGGGGAACGCAAAAGTACCCTCTAACCCGCTATTTTGGGTACTTTTGCGTCTGCTCGCGAGTAAAGGTGACCAGCTGATGACCCACGCGATCAGGCCGGTCGACTTCGACAATCTGAAGACGATGACCTACGAGGTGACGGATCGGGTTGCGCGAATCACGTTCAACCGACCGGAAAAAGGCAACGCGATCATCGCCGACACCCCACTGGAGCTGTCGGCCCTCGTCGAGCGCGCGGACCTCGATCCCGCAGTGCACGTGATCCTGGTATCCGGACGTGGCGAAGGGTTCTGCGCGGGCTTCGACCTGTCCGCCTACGCGGAGGGATCGTCGTCGGCGGGCGGGGGCAACCCGTATGCGGACACCGTGCTGTCCGGCAAGACGCAGGCCATCAATCATCTGCCCGATCAGCCGTGGGATCCGATGATCGACTACCAGATGATGAGCCGCTTCGTCCGCGGCTTCTCCAGCCTGATGCATTGCGACAAGCCGACCGTGGTGAAGATCCACGGCTACTGCGTGGCCGGCGGTACCGATATCGCGTTGCACGCCGACCAGGTGATCGCCGCGTCGGACGCCAAGATCGGCTATCCGCCAATGCGCGTGTGGGGCGTGCCCGCCGCGGGCCTGTGGGCGCACCGGCTCGGCGATCAACGCGCGAAACGCCTTCTGTTCACCGGTGATTGCATCAGCGGCGCGCAAGCTGCCGAATGGGGGCTCGCCATCGAGGCGCCGGAGCCCGCCGATCTCGACGAGCGCACGGAGCGCCTCGTCGGACGCATCGCCGCGATGCCGGTCAACCAGCTCATCATGGCGAAGCTGGCGCTCAACACCGCACTGCTGCAACAGGGCGTCGCGACCAGTCGCATGGTGAGCACCGTCTTCGACGGCGTCGCCCGCCACACTCCCGAGGGGCATGCGTTCGTCGCCGAGGCGAGAGACCACGGCTTCCGAGATGCCGTGAAGAGCCGCGACGAACCGTACGGCGACGCAGGCCGCAGGACGTCCGGAGTCTGACGGTGGCCGCGCTCAGTCGGATGACCGCGCGTTCGGTTGTGCTGAGCGTTTTGCTCGGCGCGCATCCCGCGTGGGCCACCGCGGCCGAGCTGATCCGTCTCACAACGGATTTCGACATCAGGGAAGCGACCCTGCGCGTCGCACTCACCAGGATGGTCGGTGCGGGGGACCTGGTCCGGTCCCAGGACGGTTACCGGCTGTCCGACCGTCTGCTGGCGCGGCAGCGCCGCCAGGACGACGCCATCAACCCGCAGCTTGGCTCGTGGGACGGCGCGTGGACGACGCTGGTGATCACGAGTGTCGGCATCGACGCGCGCACCCGTGCCGGACTTCGGGTGACCCTGCAGCAGAACAGGTTCGCCGAATTGCGCGAAGGTGTCTGGCTGCGCCCGGACAATGTGAAACCCACCCTGCCGGACGACGTGCTTTCCCGCGTCCGGGTGATGCGCGGATACGACGACCGCCCCGCTGAACTGGCCGGACACCTGTGGGATCTGCCGGCGTGGGCGCGCACCGGCGAGAAACTTCTCCAGGACATGGGCGCCGCCACCGATGTTCCAGGTCGGTTCGTCGCCGCTGCAGGCATGGTGCGCCATCTGCTGACCGATCCGGTGTTGCCCAGTGAGTTGCTGCCCGACGGTTGGCCGGGAACCGCGCTGCGAGAGTCTTATGCACGATTCGCCACCGAATTGGTGGCCTTACGAAACGAATCTGAACTGATGGAGGCGACATGAGTGTGCGAGTCGAACGCGACGGCCCGGTCACCACGGTGATCATGAACCGGCCCGAGGCGCGCAACGCCGTCAACGGCCCGACCGCCGCCGAACTGTTCGCGGCCTTCGACGAGTTCGACCGAGACGACTCCGCGTCGGTCGCGGTGCTCTGGGGCGACAACGGAACCTTTTGCGCAGGAGCCGATCTGAAGGCTTTCGGCACGCCGGACGTCAACCCCGCACATCGCACCGGACCCGGGCCGATGGGTCCGACGCGGATGACGTTGTCCAAACCAGTGATCGCTGCCATCAGCGGCTACGCGGTGGCCGGCGGACTGGAGTTGGCACTGTGGTGCGACCTGCGAGTGGTGGAGGAGGACGCCACGTTGGGCGTCTTCTGCCGACGGTGGGGAGTCCCGCTGATCGACGGTGGCACCGTCCGGTTGCCCCGACTCATCGGACAGAGCCGCGCAATGGACATGATCCTGACCGGCCGCGGTGTCGACGCCGCCGAAGCCTTCTCGATCGGTCTTGCCAACCGCGTCGTACCGAAGGGCTATGCCCGGGAGAAGGCTGAGGAGCTCGCCGCGGAACTCGCCGCTCTGCCGCAGCAGTGCATGCGCGCCGACCGCACGTCGGCGCTGAATCAGTGGGGATTGCCCGAAACTGAGGCGATGGATTTCGAGTTCGGCAGCCTGTCGCGCGTCGCGGCCGAATCTCTCGAAGGCGCGCAGCGCTTCTCCAAGGGAGCCGGGCGGCACGGCGGCAAAGCCTAGGCCCGAGGAGACGGGTCAGCCCTTGCTGATCTTGTTCCCCGAGCCGGTGTCGTTGATCTTCGGATCACCCTGCTTGTAAGTGACCGTGTTGTTGAAGCCGACGACGCTGAGGCCCTTGTCGACACGGTCCATGGTGACGGTGTTGTCGGCTCCGCCGATGTTCGCGTTGGCGCAGGTGCCCTTGATCGTCAGCTTGTTGTTGTTGCCGCCGATGTTGAGCGACTTGCCGTCCGCGCAATCGAGTTCGGTCGTCGTGCCGACGGAGCTGTAGTTGATGGTATTGCCGATCTCGACCTGGCCGCCTTCTGTGCCGAATGTCGCTGTCGGAGTGTTGGAGTCGCCACTATCGGCGCCGCAGCCGGCGAGCCCGAAGACCACGACGGCCGCTGTGACACCGATCAAGACGTGCGTGCGCATGGTTCCTCGCTTCCGTTGGGGGCGAACAGAACTGACGACGATCAGGCCGGGATGCGGTCGATCCGATTCATCATGCCCAATTCACGTCCACGATCCCACACGACCGGTTCGCCGGACTTGTAGAAGACGGTCTGATCGGAGCCGTAGACCGTGATGTCGTTGACCACGTTGTCGGCGACGATCAGGTTCCCCGAACCTTGCACCGTCACCGCCCAGCAGCTGCCCATCGCGTTGATGGTGTTACCGGACCCGTTGACGATCAGCGTCGAGTCGTTGCAGTCGATGGTCTGAGTGCTGCCGATCGAGGTGATGTGGGTGTCGCCGTTCTTGGCCTGCGCGCTCGGCACTCCCACCGCAAGCGCCACCGGCACCGCCACCAGGCATGCGGTCAACGACCGGCTCAATGCTCTGCAACCCCCAGCGGTCATGGCTGTAGAGCGTACGTCGTGTGCTTGATTCGTGGCAGTACTTGCCCGGTTCGGCCGAGCGGTCCTGCGCCGAACGAGTCGCGGCGCCGCACTGCGCTGGGTAGCGTTTCAACGATGCGTTGGCGTGTCAAAGCGGCTGCTATCGCGGCGGTCACAGCGGTGGTGACCGTCGCGGGATGTGCGCACACCACCACCGGGACCGCGCAGCGCGCAAGGCCCGCCGTGCCCGACCCGGATCGCAGCTATGGATACGTCGACAACCGTTGCGGGCTACTCGAGGACAGTTCCATCCAGGAGATGCTGCGCGCCGACAGCGTCGTGCGGCCCTACAGCGGTGCCGTGTGCCAGTACATCTTGGAGCGCGGTTCGGGGTCTGATGTCGGCGCCGGTGCGCCTCCGGCGTCGATGATCGACGTCGTCTACTCCTGGTTCGAGACCGGCAACCTGGACCGTGAACGGACCCTGGCAGAAGAGCGCGGCGCGAAGGTCACCGACAAGGTCATCGAACGTCACGAATCATTCTTGGCCCGCCGCGATACGAACGGCTCGGGCTGCTCGGCCACCACCGCGGCAGGCCCCGGCGTGCTGAGCTGGTGGGTGCAGACGCGCGGTAAGGCCGACGCGGACACCTGCAAGGACGCCGAAAAGCTGCTTGCCGCGACGCTCTCGTCGGACCTGTGACCATGGCCGCATCCCGACCGCTCGCCCTCTGCGCCACACTCGTTGCCGGTGTCGCCGTGATGGTGTCCGGCTGCGGCGCCCCGGAACGACCCGCGACGCAGACACCCGCTTCCCCGCCCAGCGGCGGCTTCCAGAGCGGGGACTGCAACAACGTCACCGACGCCGACGTCGCCGATGCCGTCGGATCGTCGACGTTCACCAAGGTCGTCGACAGCGACGCGGGCTGCTTCTGGCAGGAGAACACTATGCTCGGCTCGTTCGGGGCTGGCATGGGTATCTCGACGTGGTGGTATCGCGGCAGCGACATGGATACCGAGCGCACCCTCGAGCAACAGGCGGGCCGCACGCTGACCGAACTGTCCGTCGACGGCAACAAGGGTTTCAAGGCGTTCGACGCGAACGCCTGCAGCATCTACGTGTCCAAGGGCGGCGACGTCATCACCTGGTCGATCCAGACGATGAATCCGGCCACGCTGCCCGACCTCTGCGGCGTCACCGAGCGGCTGGCTCAGCTCAGTCAGGAACGTGTCAACTGACGCTGCAATAAACTAGAGGTGTTAGTTTTCGCATATGACAGCCCGTTCAGTGCCCCAATCGTCCGGTCGGCGACCGGCGAAACTGAGCCGGGACTCCATCGTCAACGCCGCACTGACCTTCCTGGATCGCGACGGCTGGGACGCGTTGACGATCAACGCACTGGCCACCCAGCTCGGCACCAAGGGCCCGTCGTTGTACAACCACGTCGACAGCCTGGAAGACCTCCGCCGCACGGTGCGGATGCGGGTCGTCGGCGACATCATCGAGATGCTGAACACCGTCGGCCAGGGCCGCACCCGAGACGACGCGGTGATGGCGATGGCCAGCTCCTACCGCAGCTACGCCCACCACCACCCGGGGCGGTACTCGGCATTCACCCGGATGCCGCTCGGCGGTGACGATCCCGAGTTCACCGATGCCACCAGAGCCGCGGCGGGACCCGTCATCGCGGTGCTGGCGTCCTACGGGTTGGACGGCGAGAAGGCGTTCTATGCCGCGCTGGAGTTCTGGTCGGCGCTTCACGGTTTCGTGCTGCTCGAGATGACCGGGGCGATGAACGGAATCGCCGACACGGATACTGTGTTCAGTGACATGGTCATGCGGCTGGCGGCAGGCATGCAGAGGCGCTGACGGCCCGTATGGGCTGACCTGCGGTTAGGTGCCCAGTCGCGGGTTTGGATCGACGTGCTGTGCCCTGGTATCGTGGATCGCCGTGCCTGGCAGGTAGGCGATTGCCGTGCGCCGGGCCCAATTCGCGTGTCGTGAAGCATCGAATCGGATCGTTAAAAATCCCGGTGCGGGCGCGCGCGACACTCCCGGTCGCGTGGTAAGCGAGCGGGACATAACTGCAGTACAGAGACTTAGAGAAGTACGACAGAGAACGAAGAAGAGAAAGCCGGTAGATGCCAACCATTCAGCAGCTGGTCCGCAAGGGTCGCCGCGACAAGATCGCCAAGGTGAAGACCGCGGCCCTCAAGGGCAGCCCGCAGCGGCGCGGTGTGTGCACCCGCGTGTACACCACCACCCCGAAGAAGCCGAACTCGGCGCTTCGGAAGGTGGCGCGCGTGAAGCTGACGAGCCAGGTTGAGGTCACGGCTTACATCCCGGGCGAGGGCCACAACCTTCAGGAGCACTCGATGGTGCTGGTCCGCGGCGGTCGCGTGAAGGACCTCCCCGGTGTGCGCTACAAGATCATCCGCGGCTCGCTTGACACCCAGGGTGTCAAGGCCCGCAAGCAGGCCCGGAGTAAGTACGGCGCCAAGAAGGAGAAGAGCTGATGCCGCGCAAGGGACCCGCGCCCAAGCGCCCGCTGGTCAACGACCCGGTCTACGGATCGCAGTTGGTCACCCAGCTGGTCAACAAAGTTCTGCTGGACGGGAAGAAATCGCTGGCCGAACGCATTGTTTATGGTGCGCTCGAGCAAGCCCGCGACAAGACCGGTACCGATCCGGTGGTCACCCTCAAGCGCGCTCTCGACAATGTCAAGCCCTCGCTCGAGGTGCGCAGCCGACGCGTCGGTGGCGCCACCTATCAGGTTCCGGTCGAGGTTCGGCCGGATCGATCGGTGACGCTGGCCCTTCGTTGGCTCGTCAGCTTTTCCAAGCAGCGGCGTGAGAAGACCATGATCGAGCGTCTGTCGAACGAGATCCTCGATGCCAGCAATGGCCTGGGTGCCGCCGTCAAGCGGCGCGAGGACACCCACAAGATGGCCGAGGCGAACCGGGCCTTCGCGCACTACCGCTGGTGAGAAACGCCGGCGCGCGATGCGGCCGCCGGGCGTAACGACAACAGCAACCCAGCAACCGAAAGAGTGAAATTTCCGTGGCACAGAAGGACGTGCTTACCGACCTGAACAAGGTCCGCAATATCGGCATCATGGCGCACATCGATGCCGGCAAGACGACGACCACCGAGCGCATCCTCTTCTACACCGGTATCAGCTACAAGATCGGTGAGGTGCACGACGGTGCCGCCACCATGGACTGGATGGAACAGGAGCAGGAGCGGGGTATCACCATCACCTCGGCTGCCACCACCACGTTCTGGAAAGACCACCAGATCAACTTGATCGACACCCCGGGCCACGTCGACTTCACCGTCGAGGTCGAGCGCAGCCTGCGCGTGCTCGACGGTGCCGTTGCCGTTTTCGACGGCAAGGAGGGCGTCGAGCCCCAGTCCGAGCAGGTCTGGCGGCAGGCCGACAAGTACGACGTGCCGCGCATTTGCTTCGTCAACAAGATGGACAAGGTCGGCGCCGATTTCTACTTCTCCGTGAAGACCATGGAGGATCGCCTCGGCGCGAACGTGATCCCGATTCAGCTGCCGATCGGCGCTGAGGGCGACTTCGAGGGCATCGTCGACCTGGTCGAGATGAACGCGAAGGTGTGGCGCGGCGAGACCAAGCTGGGCGAAACCTACGACACCATCGAGATTCCCGCCGACCTGGCCGAGAAGGCCGACGAGTACCGCACCAAGATGCTCGAGGCCGTGGCCGAGACCGACGAGACGCTGCTGGAGAAGTATTTCGGTGGCGAGGAGCTCACGGTCGAGGAGATCAAGGGCGCGCTGCGCAAGCTGACGATCACCTCCGAGGCGTACCTGGTGCTGTGCGGCAGTGCGTTCAAGAACAAGGGCGTACAGCCGATGCTCGACGCGGTCATCGACTACCTGCCTTCCCCGCTGGACGTGCCGCCGGCTACCGGCCACGCGCCCGGCAAGGAGGAGGAGGTCATCATCCGCGAACCCTCCACCGACGAGCCGTTCTCGGCGCTGGCGTTCAAGGTCGCCACGCACCCGTTCTTCGGCAAGCTGACCTACGTCCGGGTGTACTCGGGCAAGGTCGACTCCGGTTCTCAGGTCATCAACGCGACCAAGGGTAAGAAGGAGCGGCTGGGCAAGCTGTTCCAGATGCACTCCAACAAGGAGAACCCGGTGGAGTATGCATCGGCCGGTCACATCTACGCGGTGATCGGGCTGAAGGACACCACCACCGGTGACACCCTGAGCGACTCGAACAACCAGGTCGTGCTCGAGTCGATGACGTTCCCCGATCCGGTGATCGAGGTGGCCATCGAGCCGAAGACGAAGAGCGACCAGGAGAAGCTGAGCCTGTCGATCCAGAAGCTCGCCGAAGAGGATCCGACCTTCAAGGTGCACCAGGACGTCGAAACCGGCCAGACCGTCATCGGCGGTATGGGCGAGCTTCACCTCGACATCCTGGTCGACCGGATGAAGCGCGAGTTCAAGGTCGAGGCCAATGTCGGCAAGCCGCAGGTCGCCTATAAGGAGACCATCAAGCGCAAGGTCGACAAGGTCGAGTTCACCCACAAGAAGCAGACGGGTGGCTCGGGCCAGTTCGCGAAGGTCCTCATCTCGATCGAGCCGTTCAGCGGCGAAGACGGCGCGACCTACGAGTTCGAGAACAAGGTCACCGGTGGCCGCATCCCGCGTGAGTACATCCCGTCGGTGGACGCCGGTGCTCAAGACGCCATGCAATACGGCGTGCTCGCGGGCTACCCGCTGGTGAACCTGAAGGTCACTCTGCTCGACGGTGCCTACCACGACGTCGACTCGTCGGAGATGGCGTTCAAGATCGCCGGCTCGCAGGCTCTGAAAAAGGGTGCGGGACAAGCGCAGCCGGTCATCCTGGAGCCGATCATGGCCGTCGAGGTCACCACGCCCGAGGATTACATGGGCGATGTGATCGGCGACCTGAACTCCCGCCGTGGCCAGATCCAGGCTATGGAGGAGCGGAGCGGTGCACGCGTCGTCAAGGCGCACGTGCCGCTGTCGGAGATGTTCGGTTACGTCGGCGACCTTCGGTCGAAGACCCAGGGCCGGGCGAACTACTCCATGGTTTTCGATAGCTACGCCGAAGTTCCGGCTCAGGTGTCGAAGGAGATCATCGCTAAAGCAACGGGCCAGTAAACCCGACCTGTTGCCAGCGCGGCGAACTACAACTGCAAAGATCAACACACTGCTTTACAACAAGCACCAACACAGTCCAGGAGGACATAGAAGTGGCGAAGGCGAAGTTCGAGCGGACGAAGCCGCACGTCAACATCGGGACCATCGGTCACGTTGACCACGGCAAAACCACGCTGACTGCGGCTATTACGAAGGTTCTGCACGACAAGTTCCCCGAGTTGAACGAGGCGTCGGCCTTCGACCAGATCGACAACGCGCCCGAAGAGAAGGCGCGCGGTATCACGATCAACATCTCCCACGTGGAGTACCAGACCGAGAAGCGTCACTACGCACACGTAGACGCCCCCGGCCACGCCGACTACATCAAGAACATGATCACCGGCGCGGCGCAGATGGACGGCGCGATCCTCGTGGTCGCGGCGACCGACGGCCCGATGCCGCAGACGCGCGAGCATGTGCTGCTCGCCCGTCAGGTCGGCGTGCCCTACATCCTGGTGGCGCTGAACAAGGCCGACATGGTCGACGACGAGGAGCTCATCGAGCTCGTCGAGCTCGAGGTCCGCGAACTGCTGGCCGCCCAGGAGTTCGACGAGGACGCCCCGGTCATCAAGGTGTCGGCGCTCAAGGCGCTCGAGGGCGACCCGGAGTGGGTCAAGTCCGTCGAGGATCTGATGGATGCCGTCGACGAGTCGATCCCGGACCCGGTCCGCGAGACCGACAAGCCGTTCCTGATGCCAGTCGAGGACGTCTTCACGATCACCGGCCGCGGCACCGTGGTCACCGGTCGCGTCGAGCGTGGCGTGGTCAACGTGAACGAGGAAGTTGAGATCGTCGGCATCAAGCCGACCGTCACCAAGACGACAGTCACCGGTGTCGAGATGTTCCGCAAGCTGCTCGATCAGGGCCAGGCGGGCGACAACGTCGGCCTTCTGGTTCGTGGCGTGAAGCGTGAGGACGTCGAGCGCGGCCAGGTTGTCGTGAAGCCCGGCACCACCACCCCGCACACCGAGTTCGACGGCAGCGTCTACATCCTGTCCAAGGACGAGGGCGGTCGGCACACGCCGTTCTTCAACAACTACCGTCCGCAGTTCTACTTCCGGACCACCGACGTGACCGGTGTGGTGACGCTGCCGGAGGGCACCGAAATGGTGATGCCCGGTGACAACACCGACATCTCGGTGAAGCTGATCCAGCCCGTCGCCATGGACGAGGGTCTGCGCTTCGCGATTCGCGAGGGCGGACGTACCGTCGGCGCAGGGCGTGTCACCAAAATCAACAAGTGACGCACTGATCTAAGAACGCCGAAGTGGCGCTCACCCGAAAGGGTGGGCGCCACTTAGCGTTTGGGACCGGATTCATCTCAAGTCGACACTTCAGCGCCAAAGTGCGATAATCGCACGCCTTTTCGCTGTCGTAGGGCGGAAACCGGTAGCGCCACGCGTCAATTCATATGTCCCACATTATTGACGCGCACGCGGATATTCGCCGCACGCCGAGTGCCGTAGCGCACAACCGACCGTTGCGAGTACCCGTAAATCCGTCAGCCCAAACACAGATTCCTGAATTCCACCTGAGTAGTCGCGGCCAAAAATCGGTGTAGCACACTACCAGACGTGTTACGAGCTAATTACAGAAACGACAATAATGCCCCGATGAGACAAATCGGGGATCTGTGTCATACATAGCCGACTGACGTGTCCGCTAATAACAGAGGCTCCTAAACTCGGTTCTGCGAAAGCATGACAGACGTGATCACCACAGGTCAAGGACAGCTTTTGGGGTAACCGCCGCTAACGGGGCTAGGTTTGCGGACCTCCATTCACAGGTTTAGCTAATTTCGCACGACACGTACCAAGGTATTTTTGGTGTGATCCTTGACACATCTGACAGCAAAGCTCTAATGTCTCGTTTCGCTACTTATCAATTTCACAGCTTCATCCGAGAGGTGGGACCGAGGATGAGCACAACCAAGGGTGCTGTCGGGCCGTCGGCAGCCCACAAACGCCAGACGCAGAGATCGTCGCCTGGCCAACCGATGGCCGTTCGTGTGCTAGCCGCGGGGGGCGCAGCCCTCTGCATCGGATTTCTTGCCGAGATGAATGCGCCGGATGCTGACGCGTTGGCGATTCTGCTCCCGTCAGGGAACGGCAACGCGACTCAAATCAACATCCTCGAAGGCAACGTCTTCAATCCGCAATTCGGGGCTGGCGGTAACTCCAGCATCAGCCAGACCATCGGAAACATCATTTTCGGGCAGGGGAACCACAGCTCGTCGCAGGGCTCGTCGTCAGGCGGTGGGATATTCGGGCCGCTCGCACTCGGAGGTGCGACCGGCAACGGAAACGTCACCCAGATCAACATCCTGTCGTTCAACATCATCAACCCGCAGCTCAGCGTCAACGGCGGGAACTACAGCAACAACACCACCGTCAGCAATGTCGCAGTGGGCAACGGAAACTTCAGCAACAACAATTCGTCGTCATCAGGCGGATCGTCGATGATC
This sequence comes from uncultured Actinomycetota bacterium, assembly GCA_963756865.1. Classification (GTDB taxonomy): domain Bacteria; phylum Actinomycetota; class Actinomycetes; order Mycobacteriales; family Mycobacteriaceae; genus Mycobacterium. The sequence continues at coordinate 18,690 of CAVWPQ010000042.1, forward strand.
GGCGGTGCGGTCGGCAACGGCAATACGCAGCAGTTCTCCCTGTTCTCGGGGAACATCTTCAACCCGCAGTTCTCCCTGTTCGGCGACAACTACAGCAACAACACGGCGATCAGCAACGTGTCGTTGTTCAACGGCAACTTCAGCAACAATTCGTCGACGGGCAGCGGCGGCTCCGGCTTTTTCGGTGCCTTGTTCGGCAACGGCAATACGAGTCAGACCGCGGCAGGCACTACCAACATCATCAATCCGCAGTTCTCCTTCCTCGGCAAGAACTGGAGCAACAACAACGCCACTACCAATTTCTCCGGCGCCAACGGCAACTTCAGCAACAATCAAGGGTCGACGAGCGGCAACAACGGCAGCGTCGGTGGTGCGAACGGCAACGGCAACACCGCCCAGACCGCTTGGTCGCTCGGCAACATCATCAACCAGCAGTTCCGCCTGGGTACCTGGCTTCCCGGAAGCCCTCTTCCGGACCCCGCGCCGGATGTCGTCAATTCGGGGGATGTCGTGGCCGTGGGCACGAATGTCACGAATACCTGGATTCCCGGGATGCCTGTTCCCGAGGGCTTGGAGGAGTACGTCGAGCAGGGAAATGCCGTCGTCGAGGGCACGAATGCCAGCGTCGCCGGTGCCTCGGCCTCGAACACCCAAGGCAACACGGCAGGCAACGCCAATCGTCCTCGTCCGCTCAGCAATGTCGTCAAGCACGTCAAGGACGCTGTTGATCGAACCAGGGACGCTGTCAACAAGGCGCTCGGGATCGATAAGCCCGCACCAAGCGCAAGCCAACCACCACCGAGTCAGCCCGAAGGCGGCAACACGCCGAACGCTGACAACCCGGACTCTGGAGGGTGATGCGCTACACGAAACGACCCGGGGTGGTGGAACGGGACTGCAGCCAGATTTGGTAGCCGATCACACCGAATTTGTTCTACACCAATACATCTGACATCTAGCGGGACAAGTCAATAAGGAAAGAAGGAGCTCAAGAAAATGGGTAAGCATCGTAAAGCGCGCGTCGCGAGGCTGAATCGCACGCTGGCTATTGGCGCCGTCGCAGGCGCGACGGCGCTCGGATTCGGTGCCCTGTCATCCGTGAATGCGCCTGAGGCACATGCCGACTGGTGGGCGCTGATTGCGGGGCCGGGCAGCGGCAACGCCAGCGGCAACGACACCCTTGCCGGCAACGGCACCGGAAACGGCAACGGCAACTTCGGTAACAACAACCTGTTCATCGGAGGCCAGAACGGCAACGGCAACACGACCCAGACGACCTGGGGTGCGGGCAACAACATGAACACCCAGCTCAACCTGCTCAGCCCGGTCACCGGCGGCTCGGCCACCAACAACGGAAACGTAACCGCCACCGGCGGCTCCAGCACCGCGACGTCCTCGCCCATCACCACGGGTAACGGCAACATCACGGGAAAAGTCCTGGGCAACAACACGGCGACGTCGACTGCCGGCAACGTCGGTGGCGCGCTGGCGCAACGGGACGGCGGCTCGAATACCAGCACCCAGACGCAGACCGCGTCTCCTACCAACAACGGAAACGCCAACTGCCACCAACAACTCAAGCATCGGGTGGCTGCGGCACCGGCATCGGTGCTTGCAGCAACGGAGGCGGAAGTCGCCACAGGGACAGGAGGAGAGCAGACCAACGCGGCGCTCAACACGGCAACCACGACCCAGACGACTGGCGGCTACCACCGAAACTGCGACCAATAATCAGATCGCGGCGTCTGGTGCGACTGCCAATGGCAATACGACATCGCTCAACCAGACCTGTGGCGGCATGACCGTCAACGCGGTCGCCACCGCTGGCACCGGCGGTTCGGCCAACGGCAGCATCACCAACTCGAACACTGTCGGCGGCAACGTTTCCCACAACACGTCGAACACCAACACATCGTCGGGCAACGGAAACAACAGCAGCAACAGCACCGGCAGCAACAGCAACAGCAGCAACAACAACGGTGGTGGCAACACCAACAACGGCAACTGACCAGCTCTAAATCAACAATCACATCAACAGAGGAGCTCAAGGAAAATGAGTAACCATCGCAACTCGCACAGCGGGAAGTTGAATCGCACGCTCGCCTTCGGTGCCGTCGCCGGCGCAACAGCCATCGGGTTGGGCGCACTGTCGGCCATGACCGCGCCTGCCGCACAAGCCGATTGGTTCGGCGGGGCCAGCGGGCTCGGCAGCGGCAACGCCAGCGGTAACGACCTCTTCTCCCATGCCGGCAACGGAAACGGCAACGGCAACTACACCGACAACAACCAGTACATAGGTGGCGTACACGGCAACGGCAACGTGAACCAGACCACCTGGGCCTCGGGCAACACCATCAACAACCAGTTGGGGGTGGGGTTCCTCAACCCCGTGGTCGGCGGCATCGCGATCAACGCGGGCGCGACGGCGTCCATCGGCGGCTTCAGCACTTCGCTCTCCGCTCCGGTAACCGCACTCAACGGCACCAACATCGCTGGGACAGTGGCGCTCAACGCGGCAACCTCGGCGTCCGCCAACCTCGGCGCGGCGGTGGGACTTGGTCTGGGCGGCTCGAATGTCGGCCTCCAAATACCGGTGGCAATCCCGATCAATGCGGGCATCGCCGATAGCGGTCAACGTTCAGATTCAGGGCGGGTGCGTAGCGGTCGCCGGTGCGCTGCATCAACACAGGTGGAAGTGCGACAGCTCAGGCGGGGAGCCCAAACCAATAACGGCCCGCTCAACAACGCGTCGCAGACCCAGAACCAGGGGGCCGTTACCTCGACAGCAACGAACGACCAGGTGTCGAGTTCAGCGGCGCACTCCAACGTCAACCTCACGCAGACCAATCAGATCGCCGGCAGCACCACCGTCACCGCCGGCGCCGCGAGCGGCACTGCGGGTAGCGCCAACACCCGGGTCAACACGACCGCCGCAGCCGGCGGCAACGTCGCTCAGAGCCCGTCGTCGAGCAACACGCAGTCGGGCAGCGGCAGGAACAGCGCCAACACCAGCGGCAACAACACCGACACCAACAACGACAACGGTGGCGGCAACACCACCAATCGCAACAACGGCGACTGACCGCCCTCGAAACCACAAGCCAAACGACAAAGGAGCTTACGACAATGAGTACTCATCGCAGGTCACAGTCGGCGAAGCGTAATCGCACGCTCACCGTCGGTGCTGTCGCTATCGGGTTCGGTGCGCTGGCCGCCATCACTGCGCCCGCCGCACAGGCCGACTGGTTCGGGTTGCTGAACGGCCCGCTCGGCGGGAACGGCAGCGGTAACGCCGCCTTCTCCCATGCCGGCAACGGTAACGGCAACGACAACTTCACCGACAACAACCAGTACATAGGCGGAGTGCACGGTAACGGCAACACGAACCAGTCGACCTGGGCCTCGGGCAACAGCATCAACAACCAGTTGGGCCTGGGAGTTCTCAACCCGGTCATCGGCGGCATCTCGGCCAACATCGGCGTGACAGCGTCCGTCGGCGGCTTCAGCACCGCGATCGCGTTGCCGATCACCGTGGCCAACGGCAGCAACGTCGCATTGACCGCGGGCCTCAACCCGGCGACCTCGATCTCCGCCAACATCGGTGCGGGGGCGGCGCTGGGTGTCGGCGGCTTCAATATCGCGGGCCAGGCACCGATAGCGGCTCCAGTCAATCTGGGTGTCGCCATAGCGGTCAACGTCACATGTCTCAGGCCTTCTGCGGAGCGGGCGCCGGTGCCTGCGTCAACGGAGGCGGCACTGCAACGCCACGGCGGGAACCCAAACCAACGGGACGCTCAATCAAGCGACCCAGAAGCAGACGACGGGCGCGACTAACGTCGACGCGAACAACACGCAGAACTCGACTTCAACCGGCGGACTCCATCGGCAACGTCACGCAGACCAACCAGCTATCCGGCAACACCACCGTCGCAGCCGGCGCCACGGCCGGTACCGCGGGTTCAGCCAACGCTCACACCACGACGAATGGCGTTGCAGGCCAGAACGTTGCTCAGAGCCCGTCGAAGACGAACAGGTCGGAGGACGCCGGCACCAACAGCACCAACCACAGCGGCAACGGCGGCAGCAACAACAACACCAACGGTGGCGGCAACACCACCAACGAGAACTAACCGGTTGGAAAACGGAACGGCGCTCACCCCCCACCGGGTGAGCGCCGTTTCTTATTGTGCTGCGCCGCAGCAAATCAATCCATGGTCAAAACCATGCGGAAGCGTGCGGCTCCGCTCATCATCTTGTCGTAGGCGGCCTGCGCCTCGGCCAGCGGCACCGTCTCGATCATCGGGCGGACACCGGTCAGCGCCGAGAACCGCAAGGTGTCCTCGGAGTCCTGCGATGTTCCCGACGCGTGGCCCTGCACCGACGATGACTTGAAGATGATTGCCGCCCCCGGCACCTCAAGGGGATCATTGGGCGCCCCAACGACGACGAGTTGGCCGCGCGCCTTGAGTGCACCCAATGTCGCCGTCATCGCATCGGCGACGGTGACAGTCGCGAGTACCACCTGCGCGCCCGCCGAGCTTGTTCAATTCGTCGGCGACGTCGGATGCCCTCGAATCGATGTAGTGATGCGCGCCAAGCTCTTTCGCCAACGGCTCCTTGTCGGTGCCGCGCGCGATGGCAACCACCTCGAAGCCCATCCTCGCCGCGAACTGGATGCCGAGATGTCCTAGTCCGCCTACTCCGAGGATCGCTACGACATCGCCAGGGCGGGCGACGGACTCACGCAGGGCATTGAACGTCGTGATGCCCGCGCACATCAGGGGCGCGGCATCGACGTCGGAGAGGTCATCCGGAATGCGAGCGAGCGCTTCCGCCGGTGCCACCATGTACTCGGCGTAGCCGCCGTCGTACGCGATGCCCGGTATCTGACCGTTTTCACATGAGATGAAATCCCCGCGACGACACGCTTCGCACGTGAAATCGCAACCGCCGAACCAGCCGACGCCGACGCGATCCCCCACGCTCCAGTTGGAGACGCCTTCGCCGACGGCGTCGACGACGCCAGCGACCTCATGGCCGGGCGCGCGCGGGAAGGAGTTGCCCAACCCGCCGATCACGGTCAGCGAGTCGGAATGGCAGACGCCGCAGGCGTGCACCTTGACTCGGACATGTCCGGTGCCCGGCTCCGGAATTTCGACGTCGACCAATTCGAACTTCTCATTCGCCGCTGGGACGCGGGCGATCTTCATCGTTGCCACGTCCGGGAGATTACTCGCTGATCGTGGAGCGTGTGATCGCCAACACCCCAGCCCGGCGCGCAGAAGTAGTGCCGCCAGCGCTCCGAGCATCCCACTCGGCGAAGCCACGCGCCGACGATACGACCCGCACCCGCGGGAGGCGCTGGTCTTGGCTTTTGTGATTGATCTGTAACGCGTGAGACCTATGGTGCGATAGTTCTCGCAGATACATTGTTTGTGCAGGTCGGGTTGGGGGTTTTATGTTTCGTCTGGCGAGTGCGGCCGCGTGTGCGGTCGCTTTGGCAGGAAGTGCTTTTGTCGGGTTGACGGCCGGTACCGCAAACGCGGCGCCCGGCTGCCCCGACGTCCACTGGATGGGCGCCGCGGGCTCCGGTGAGCGGACCGAATACGACATGACCGCCAACGAGGGCATGGGCGACATCGTCTATCAGTCGTACCAAGCTCTGCAGCAGCAGCTGGCGCAAGAGGGCCGCACCATCACCGCCGAGGCGGTCAACTATCCGGCCAAGGATGTCCCCCCCGACGCGGGCGTGGGCGACTGGCTCGACTACATGGGCAGTGTGGACGTCGGCACGGCCGCGCTTGGCGGGCAGTTCGCGGAGTTCACCGCGCGGTGCCCCGAGTCCAAGGTCGTGCTCGCCGGTTATTCGCAGGGCGCGATGGTGGTGCACCGCAACCTCGCGGCCATCGGAGCCAATCCGAACCTCGCCGCCGCGCTGCTGATCGCCGACGGCGACCGGCACCCGGACGACACCACCGTCAACATCGGCACGGCATCGCCCGACCCGGAGAAGACGGGTGGCGCCGCCCAGGACTGGCCGATCCTCGCGCATGCCCCCGCCCTTCTGCCCGCCAACATCGGCGTTCGGACCATCAGCGTGTGTGACGCAGGCGATGCGGTCTGCGATTACGATCCGGATGCCGAAGAGGTCTCGGCGACTGCGGTGGCAGTTCACACGAGTTATTCAGTCGCCGACAGCGATGGGCAGATGTGGACCTGGATGGTCAAGCAACTCCTCGGGTCGACGTCGACGGAACCCGCACCGCAGGTGCCAGATGGTCAGGCGCCCGAGGGCATCACCACACTGTCTTAACTCGGCGTCAAGAGCGCCTTTTGGCGTTAATCTGACACGCAAACCGCGTCAAGCGAGGAGCGTGGCAGATGGTGTGGCGTTACATCAAGGCTCAGCTGATGGTTCTGCTATGCGGCGGCCTTGTCGGCCCGATCTTCGTGGGTGTGTACTTTGCCACCGGTCAGAGCTCGCTGCTGAAATGGATGTTCTACGTCGGACTGCTCATTACCGCCGCCGACATTCTGATCGCCCTGGCGATCGCCAATTTCGGTGCGAAGTCTGCGGCCAAGACGCAGGCACTCGAGCAGACCGGTGTGTTGGCGCTCGCCCAGATCACCGGTATGGGCGAAACGGGTACCCGCATCAATGACCAGCCATTGGTGAAGCTGCAACTACAGATCCAGGGCCCCGGGTTCGCCCCGTTCACTTCACAGGACCGTGTCATCGCCAGCGTGACACGGCTGGGAAACCTCACCAAGGGCAAGCTGGTGGTGCTGGTTGATCCGGCGACCCAGGAGTTTCAAATCGACTGGGAACGAAGCGCTTTGATCAACGGCCTGGTTCCGGCGACGTTCACGATCGCCGAAGACAACAGGACATATGACCTCAGCGGCCAGACCGGTGCGCTGATGGAGATCCTGCAGATCCTCAAGGCCAACGGCATCGGCATGAACAATATGATCGATTTACGGTCCAATCCCGCTGCGCGTCAACAGGTTCAGTCCGTCGTCCGGCGTGCCGCAGCGCAACAGGCACCCGCCGGACAGGCCTCAGCACCATCTGCAGGCGCACCGCCACCGCCACAGTATCCGTCGATGGCGCCTGAGCCGTCGACTTCGCAGCGGTTGCAGGAACTGGAGACCCTACGCGCGACCGGCGCTGTCTCCGAACAGGAATACACCGCCAAGCGGGCACAGATCCTTTCCGATTTGTAGTCGCTCGAACGATTGCAGGTGCGGATCATGACTTCAACGACATCTTCATCCTCCACCGAGAAATCAAGCGACAAGGTCAGCCTGCCCACGCTCACCGCGATGGTGGTCGGCTCGATGATCGGTTCGGGTGTATTCCTGCTACCCCGGCGGTTCGGCACCGAGACGGGTGTGCTCGGCGCGATCATCGCCTGGGTCATCGCGGGCAGCGGAATGCTGATGCTGGCGTTCGTCTTTCAGCGTCTGGCGATGCGCAAGCCAGATCTGGATGCCGGGATCTTCGCCTACGCCAAGGCAGGCTTCGGCGATTACGTCGGCTTCAACTCGGCCATCGGATATTGGGCGTCCGCCTGTGCGGGCAACACCTCCTACTGGGTGCTGATCACCGCGACGATGAGCGCGGTGGTGCCCGCGTTCGGCGCCGGCGACACCGTTCTCGCCGTCGTCGTATCTCTGATCGGCGTGTGGCTGTTCTGCTTCCTCGTCCTTCGCGGCGTCAAGGACGCAGCCGTGATCAACTACGTCGTCACGGTCGCCAAGGTCGTGCCGATACTGGTGTTCATCGTCATCGCCGTGATCGCGTTCAAGGCCGATGTGTTCGCCGACAACTTCTGGGGCGGTTCGGACTCCTCGCTGTCGTCGATATGGGACCAGGCCACCGGCACGATGCTGATCACGGTGTTCGTCTTCCTCGGCATCGAAGGAGCCAGCGTCTACTCCCGGATGGCGCGCAGACGCGAAGACGTCGGGCGTGCGACCGTGATCGGATTCCTCAGTGTGCTCAGCGTTTTCGCGCTCGTCACGCTGGTGTCCTACGGAGTGATGCCCCAGGACGAGTTGGCCGGCGTCAGTCAACCCTCCATGGCGGCGGTGCTGGAATCCGTTGTCGGGCCCTGGGGGTCGATCTTCATTCGGGTCGGGGTGATCGTCTCGGTCCTCGGCGCCTATCTGGCCTGGACGCTGATGGCCGCCGAGGTTCTTTTCATCCCCGCGACCACCGAAGACATGCCGAAGTTCCTGGCGCGTACCAATCGGCATGGCGCGCCGATGCCAGCACTCGTGATGGCTGCAGGTCTGATCTCGTTGTTGCTCGTCGCGTTGCTGTTCGCCGGGGATGCCCTCGATTTCATGCTGGACCTGACGGCCGCCCTTTCCTTGATTCCCTATCTTCTCGCCGCGGCCTACGCATTGAAACTGACTGCCACCCGCGAAACCTACGGAGACGGCAAGTCGCTCGTCGGCGACATGGTCGTCGCCGCGGTCGCAACGGTCTACACCCTGTTCCTGATCTACGCCGCCGGACCGGACAAGCTGCTGCTGTCGTGCATCTTGTACGCCCCTGCGGCCGCGCTGTACTTCAAGGCCCGCCGCGAACGGGGCCTGCGGGTGTTCCGGCCTGCCGAGGCTGTGCTGTTCGGGGTGATCCTCCTCGGCGCGGTCGCGGGTGTGGTGTCCTTGGCAACAGGTGCGATTCAGATCTAGCGGCCCACGGCGCGAGAGGAATTCAAGATGACGAAGCCATCCGACGGCTACGGCGTTCACTCGGAGGTCGGCAAGCTACGCAAGGTCTTGGTGTGCTCGCCGGGTCTGGCGCATGAACGACTCACGCCGACCAATTGCGACGACCTGCTGTTCGACGATGTGCTGTGGGTCCAGAACGCCCGCCGCGACCACTTCGACTTCATGGACAAGATGCGCGACCGCGACGTCGAGGTCGTCGAGCTGCACAACCTGCTCACCGAGACCATGGAGATTCCTGACGCCAAGACCTGGCTCTTGGATCGCAAGATCGTTCCCAATGAAGTCGGCCTCGGGCTGGTCGACGACACCCGTGGATTCCTTGACTCGTTGCAGCCGCGCAGGCTCTCCGAGCTTCTGATCGGCGGAATGTCGACGCGCGACCTGCCCTCCGACATCAAGTCCGGCTACCGGGCGCTAGCGCGCGAGGACACCGGTGTCACCGAGTACCTGATGCCGCCGCTGCCGAACACGCTCTATACCCGTGACACCACATGCTGGATCTACGGCGGGCTCACCCTCAATCCGCTGTTCTGGCCCGCCCGGCACGACGAGACATTGCTGATGAAGGCGATCTACGAGTTCCACCCCGAATACATCGGCTCGACGGTGTGGTGGGGAGATCCCGAAAAGTCCTGGGGGCTGGCCACATTGGAGGGTGGCGACGTGCTGATCCCGGGCAACGGTGTGGTGCTCATCGGGATGAGCGAGCGGTCCTCGCGCCAGGCCATCACCCAGGTCGCGGCCGAGTTGTTCAGACAGGGTGCCGCCGAGAAGGTGATCGTCGCCGGGATGCCCAAGCTGCGGGCAGCAATGCACCTGGACACCGTGTTCACCTTCGCCGACCGCGATGTCGTCACCATCTACCCTGAGATCGTCGACAGCATTGCGCCGTTCACGCTGGTGCCGGCTGACAATGACATCGGTGTCGACGTGATCGACGAGACCAAGCCGTTCGTTGAGGTGGTTGCAGCTGCGATGGGTCTCGCACAGTTGCGAGTGGTCGAAACCGGTGGCACCAAATACGACTACGAGCGTCAGCAATGGGACAGCGGCAACAACCTCGTAGCCGTCGAACCCGGAGTGGTGTTCGCCTATGACCGCAACACCCATACCAACTCGCTGCTGCGCAAGGCCGGGGTCGAGGTCATCACCATCGTCGGGGCAGAACTGGGCCGCGGTCGCGGCGGAGGCCACTGCATGACGTGCCCGATCATCCGCGACCCGATCTAGAACACGTTTCAGTTCGGCTGTTAACCTGGTCCGCAGCCCACGAAAGGAGCAGTGGTGGCGGCATCTGACGGCCATCTGGAAGGTCGAGTGGCATTCATAACCGGGGCCGCGCGCGGCCAGGGCCGGGCCCACGCGATTCGGCTGGCCACCGACGGCGCCGACATCATCGCGATCGACGTCTGCCGCCCGGTCTCCGACACCGTCACCTACCCGCTGGGCAGCTCCGACGAACTCGCCGAGACCGTGCGGGCCGTGGAAGCCACCGGCCGCAAGATCCTGGCGCGCGAGGTGGATATCCGTGACCTGGCTGCGCTGCAGAAGGTGGTGGCCGACGGCATCGAGCAGTTCGGCCGGCTGGACATCGTGGTCGCCAACGCGGGTGTGTTGAGCTGGGGCCGCATGCACGAGATGTCCGAAGAGCAGTGGGACACCGTCATCGACATCAACCTGAACGGCAGTTGGCGCACGATCCGCGCTGCGGCCCCCGCGATGATCGAGGCGGGCAACGGCGGCTCGATCGTCATCGTCAGCTCATCGGCAGGCCTGAAGGCGACGCCGGGCAACGGGCACTACTCGGCCTCCAAGCACGGGCTGGTGGCGCTGACCAACGCGCTGGCAATCGAGTTGGGCGAGTTCGGAATTCGCGTCAACTCGATCCATCCGTACTCGATCGAGACGCCGATGGTGGAGAAGGAGGCGATGATGGAACTGTTCACCAAGTTCCCCCAATATGTGCACAGTTTCTCGCCGATGCCGTACCACCCGGTCAACCATCAGGGCAAGAAGGGCCTGATGGAATTCATGATGCCCGAAGAGGTTTCCGACGTCGTCGCGTGGCTGGCGAGCGACGGATCCGCGACGATCTCCGGTAGTCAGATCGCCGTCGACCGCGGCACCGCGAAGTACTGAGGCTAGCTGGGTAACACCAGAACCGGCACGGGGCTGTGCCGGATGATCTTCGCGCCGTGCGAACCGAGGAAAACTGTCTTGATGCTTCGCCGTGATGTCGTTCCCAGCGCCAGCAACTCGCCGTCATCCCACTCGGTATCGTCGAGTGCCTCGCCCCATCCGTTGCCGGTGATCACCGCCAAGGGCACGTCGTCGCCGACGACACCGTCCGCCTTCAGCTTGCCGAGCGCCTCTCGCAGCTGGTCGGCCCATGCCGAAAGAAGCGAATCCTCGGCATGCAGACCGACTTCGGGCGGGAACATCGTGCGGCCCCTGATCGCGTAGGTGACGACCCTCATCTTCACGTCAAGGTCGTCGGTGAGCGCCTTGACCCGCTCGACGACGCGTACCGACTCCGGTGTGCCCGAGTAGGCGCAGGTGACGCGGACGAGCTTGCCGGACTTGGCGCCGCGGTACCCGCGGGGGCTGATCGCCACCGGCACGGGGGACGAGTGCAGGAGCCAGTCGGTGGTCGAGCCAAGGACCACCTGTCCCAGCGCGCCGTGGGAGCAGGAACCCGTGACCAGAACGTGTGCACCCAACTGTTCAGCGGCGTCGAGAAGGCCCTCGCCCGCGGTGCGGCTCGCGAACTTGTGGAAGCTGACATCAACGCCCTTGGCGATCTCGGCGAGGGAGCCTTGCGCTTCGCGTTGCGAATCCGCACCCAATTGCTCTGCCCACGTAGCATATTCGGCATCGATGCGAGCGGGCGATGGTGTGGTCCACGGCTTGGGCACCACGGTGACGACGGCAACCGACGTCCTCAGCGTCTGCGCCGCCTCGACTCCGAGGTGCAGCACGGATCGTCCGCTCTTTCCGGCTATGTAGCCGACGACGACGGTCACTGAGCGTCCTTCGGCGGGGTTGGTGTCATCACATCGTCGTCGCCGGCCATCGCGGTGGGACTGTAACCGTCGCCACCGTCATTCAGCGCGCTGTGCGTCGACCCCAGACCAGGTAGAACGCCAGTACCGCTGCGACACAGGCGCCGAACACCAGCCATGTCTGCCAGCGCAGGCCGTACAGCACCGCGATGCAGGCGAGGACTGAGAGGACCGGCGTCACCGGGTAGCCGGGGACCTTGAACGGGCGCGGCAGATCGGGCTGGCGGACGCGCAGGATGATGACACCGACCGACACCGTGATGAACGCCACCAACGTGCCGATCGACACCGCATCCAGCAGCCAGTTCAGCGGAATGAACCCGGCCAGGATGCTCGTCGCGACAGCCACGATAATGGTGTTGGCGACGGGAGTCATGCTGCGCGGGCTCACCTTTGCGAACATCGACGGCAGCAGGCCGTCGCGGCCCATTGCGAATAGAATTCGGGTCTGGCCGTACATCACGACCAGCGTCACCGAGAAGATGGAGATCACTGCGCCCGCGGCCAGGATGGTGCTCGCATAGGTGTGACCGGTGATGTTTTCCAGGATCACCGACAGGCCCGCTTCGGACTGTTCGTCTGATCCGAACTCTACGGCGTCCTGTGTACCAAGTCCGGCGAACGCGACGAGGATGTAGAAGCTGGTGACCACGATGAGGGCGGCAATGATCGCGCGCGGCATGGTCTTCTGCGGATCCTTGACCTCATCGCCGGCCGTCGACACTGCGTCGAGCCCGATGAACGAGAAGAAGATCATGCTCGCCGCGGTGGTGATGCCGGCCATGCCCTTGTCCCAGAAGCCGTGGAAGTGGTCGGTGTTGAACGCGGTCAGGGCGATGATGATGAACATCAACAACACGCCGAGCTTGATCAGAACCATGACCGTGTTGACGGCGGCGGACTCACTGGCGCCGCGGATCAGCAAGAACATGCACATCACGATCAAGAAGACCGCGGGCAGGTTGACGATGCCACTGACCTCGTCCCACGGGGCTGCTGTCAGCGACTGCGGTAGTTGCCACCCAAACAGGTTGTCCAACAACTTGTTCAGGTAGCCGCTCCACCCCACCGCGACTGCGGAGATCGACACGCCGTATTCGAGCAACAGACATGCCGCGACACCCATCGCGACGAACTCGCCCATCGTCGTGTAGGCGTAGGAGTACGTCGACCCGGAAACCGGTACCGACGAGGCCATCTCCGCGTAGCAGATGGCGGACAGGCCGGCTGCAACCGCCGCTAGGACGAACGAGACGAGCACCGCAGGGCCCGCTTCCGGCACGGCCGCCGACAGCACGAAGAAGATGCCGGTGCCGACGGTGGCACCGACGCCGAACAGCGTCAGCTGAAAAGTTCCGATACTTCGCTTCAGGTGGTCTGAGGCGCCATGTGCGACCGGCGCACCCGCGACCGGCCTGCGACGCAGCAGTTGCTGGGAGAAGCTTGGCGATGAAGCGGTCATGGTGCCTCCTATGCGACTAGATCTCCTTAGCGGATAAGTGTGAACCCGGTCCGGTCAAAACATCGGCGAACTGACCGGTAGCCCAGTCGATCTCCTCGGCGGTGATCACCAGCGGCGGCGCGAACCGCAGCGTCGATCCGTGCGTGTCCTTGACGAGCACGCCACGCTCGGCGAGCCGCAGGCTGATCTGCTTGCCGGTTCCGAGGTGCGGGTCGATGTCGACGCCCGCCCATAGGCCGAGTCCGCGCACCGCAAGCACGCCGCTGCCGATGAGCTCGCGCAGGCGCGCGTGCAGTCGCTCGCCGAGTTCAGCTGAGCGAGATTGGAATTCACCCCGCCGCAGGATGTCGACAACCGTGGTGCCCACCGCGGCGGCCAGTGGGTTGCCGCCGAACGTCGAGCCGTGCTCGCCTGGGTGCAGCACCCCAAGGATGTCGCTGTTCGCGACGACGGCGGATACCGGCACCACGCCGCCGCCGAGCGCCTTGCCCAGCAGGTAGATGTCGGGAACCACGCCCCAGTGGTCGCACGCGAAGGTGCGTCCTGTGCGCGCGAGCCCGGACTGGATCTCGTCGGCGATCATCAGCACGTTGCGCTCGGTGCAGACGGCGCGTACGCGGGGCAGGTAGTCATCGGGCGGGACGATGATGCCCGCCTCACCCTGGATGGGTTCGATCAGCACGGCGACGGTGTCGTCGTCGACCGCCGCGGCCAACGCGTCGGCGTCACCGAAGGGAACCGAGCGGAAGCCGGGTGTGTATGGACCGAACCCACGGCGTGCGGTCTCGTCGTCGGAGAAGCTGATGATCGTCGTCGTGCGACCGTGGAAGTTGTTCTGCGCCACCACGATGTTGCCCTGCCCGGCGGGCACGCCCTTGACGTCGGTGCCCCATTTGCGGGCGACTTTGAGCCCGCTCTCGACGGCCTCGGCGCCGCTGTTCATCGGAAGCACCATGTCCTTGCCGCACAGTTCGGCCAGCGCCTGGCAGAACGGCCCGAGCCGGTCGGAGTGGAAGGCTCGGCTGACCAACGTCACCGTGTCGAGCTGAGCGTGCGCGGTCGCAATGATCTCCGGGTTGCGGTGCCCGAAGTTCACCGCCGAGTAGGCGGCGAGGCAGTCCAGGTAACGCCTGCCCTCGACGTCGGTGATCCAGGCACCCTCGGCGCTGGCCGCGACCACGGGCAGCGGCGAGTAGTTGTGCGCGGCGTAGCGGTCATCGACGGCGATCGCATCGGTCGTTGGCGTCACAGTGTCAAGGATGGTCACGGATACACCTCCAGCGTGCAGCATTTGATTGATCCGCCGCCCTTCAACAGCTCCGACAGGTCGACACCGATCGGCGTGAACCCGGCGTCGGAGAGTTGCTCGGCGAAGCCGGTGGCGGCCGCCGGGTGGACGACGTTGCGGCCGTCGGAGACGGCGTTGAGCCCGAGCACATAGGCATCGGCTGTGGCTACCTCGATGGCATCGGGGAAGAGTTCGAGCAACCGCGCGCGCGACTCGTCGCTGAATGCCGGTGGGTAGTAGGCGATGGTGGTGTCGTCGAGCACCGCAAGCGCGGTGTCGAGGTGATAGAAGCGCGGGTCGATGAGCTCGAGGCTGACCAGCGGCATTTCGACCGCAGCGGCGATCTCGTCGTGTGCGCGGCGGTCGGTGCGAAAACCGTGGCCCGCCAGCACGATCGAGCCGGCGACGAGCAGATCGCCCTGGCCCTCGTTGACGTACCTCGTCTCAACGGGGTCGAATCCGTGACGGGTCATCCACTCGGCGTAGGCGGCGGCTTCGCCCGCCCGCTGAGGGAAGGCGAACTTGGCGACGACGGCCTTGCCGCCCACGAGCAGACCACCGTTGGCGGCATACACCATGTCGGGCAGCCCGGCGACGGGCTCGACCAGTTCGACGGTGTGGCCCATTTCTTTGTACGTCTGGCGCAGACACTCCCACTGGTTCATTGCTAGGTGGGTGTCCACGGGTGTCGACGTATCCATCCACGGGTTGATGGCGTACTCGACGGCGAAGAACGTCGGAGGTGTCATGGCGTAATGCCGGATACGGGCGGATCGCTGCGTCATTGCGGCGATATCGGATACCGGGGCCGACTTGGCGGCGACATCTGAAATCGTCATGATCTAACGATATTGGCTACTGATTTTGCAATCAATCGCCGATCATTGCGTGTCTACCAGCGATCTATTGTGTCAGAATCGTGAGAGCAGCGATTTATTGCGCGGAGGTAGGTATGGAGCGGCTGGACGGGACCGACGAGCGGATTCTCGCCGAATTGGCGAAGGATGCGCGCGCGACCTACGCAGACATCGGCGAGGGGGTGAACCTGTCCGCGCCCGCGGTGAAGCGGCGGGTCGACCGGATGCTCGACAGCGGGGTCATCCGCGGGTTCACCACCGTCGTGGACCGCAGTGCGCTGGGCTGGAACACCGAGGCGTACGTGCAGGTGTTCCGCCACGGCACCATCGCTCCTGACGAGCTGCGAAAGGCGTGGGTCGACATCCCCGAGGTGGTCAGCGCCGCCACCGTCACCGGCACCGCCGATGCGATTCTGCATGTGCTGGCACGGGATATGCGCCATCTGGAAGAGGCGCTCGAGCGGATCCGTTCGGCGGCCGACGTCGAGCGCAGCGAGAGCATCGTGGTGCTGACGAACATCATCGACCGGGTACGGAGCTGAGGCCACAACTGCAGGGTGGCGCACATTTGGTCGAGGCCATCGTGTAGAAAACCCCACGTGAGCACATCTGCGGGCATCGTCATCGTCGGAGGCGGTCTGGCCGCCGCAAGGACCGCTGAACAGCTACGCCGGTCGGAGTTCGGCGGGGCCGTCACGATCGTCAGCGATGAGGACCATCTGCCCTACGACCGGCCGCCGCTGTCGAAGGAAGTGCTGCGCGCCGAAGTCGACGACGTGACCCTGAAGCCGGCCGAGTTCTACGAGGAGAACAACATCACGGTGCGCCTCGGAAACGGGGTGCGCTCGGTGAACCCCGCCGCGCAGACGGTGACGTTGGCCGACGGCAGCGAGCTCGGCTATGACGAGCTGATCATCGCGACCGGACTCGTGCCGAGGACCATCCCGTCCTTCCCGGATCTGGAAGGCATCCGGGTACTGCGCTCGCTCGACGAGAGCATCGCACTGCGCGAGCACGCGGGTTCGGCAAGCAACGTCGTCGTCGTCGGCGCCGGCTTCATCGGTTGCGAGGTGGCGGCAAGCCTGCGAGGCATGGGCGTGAATGTCGTTCTGGTGGAACCGCAACCGACCCCACTGGCATCGGTCCTCGGCGAAAAGATCGGCGCCTTGGTGACTCGGCTGCACGAGGCCGAGGGTGTCGATGTGCGATGCGGCGTCGGCGTGGACGAGGTGCGCGGGACCGACCACGTGGAGAAGGTCGTGCTGTCGGACGGCGCCGAGCTGGACGCCGACCTGGTTGTCGTCGGGATCGGTTCGAAACCGGCCGTCGAGTGGCTCGACGGCAGCGGCATCGAGCTGGACAACGGCGTGGTCTGCGACGACGTTGGCCGCACCGCAACCCCCCAGGTATGGGCTATCGGCGATGTCGCGTCATGGCGGCATCCGGTGGGACACCAAGTCCGCGTTGAGCATTGGAGCAACGTCGCCGACCAGGCGCGGGTGCTGGTGCCCGCGATGCTTGGCAAGGAGATCCCTGCGACGGTCTCGGTGCCTTACTTCTGGAGCGATCAGTATGACGTCAAGATCCAGTGTCTCGGCGAGCCGCAGGCCGACGACACCGTGCACGTCGTCGAGGACGACGGCCGAAAGTTCCTGGCGTTCTACGAGCGTGACGGCGTGGTCGCGGGCGTCGTCGGCGGCGGGATGCCGGGCAAGGTGATGAAGGTGCGGGCGAAGATCGCCAACGGCGCCCCGATCGCCGACGTGCTCCCGTCGAGCGATCAGAGCTCGCCTAGGTAGAAGCGGCTGCCCTGGTCGTCGGTGCACAGCGCCGACCTGCCATAGGCCTGCTGCGTCGGTTCGTCGATGATGGTCCCGCCCGCCTCCCGCACCCGGACCACCGCGGCCTCGATGTCGTCGACGGTCCACATCGGCACGGTCGCCTGCTGCGCGCTGCCACCGGCGACGCCCGCCATCGGGTGGGTCTGCTGTACCTGCCAACCGTCGTCGATCCGGCCCGGTTCGAAGGTCCAGAACAGCACCCGGCTGTAGAAGGCTCGAAATGCGGTCGAGTCGGCAACCTCGTACGTGATATACGAAAGTTCGCCTGGCCCAGAACCGTTGAGCGCGGGACGCGGCTGGCCCGGATTCGGCTGGAAGACGCCGAACGATGCTCCCTGCGAATCGGTGGCACCGCTCAAGGTGCCGAAGTCGAACTGCTCCAGTTCGTCGACCGTGCCGCCGCCGGACACGATGGCCTGCCGTGCGCCGTCGAGGTCGGCCACCGCGTAGCAGCAGAACAGGGTGGGCGGCACGTCGACGCTGTAGAGGCCGATGCGTTCCCTGGTGTTGGTGACCTGATGGGTGTCCGGGTCGTAGACCCATCCGAGGACGTGGCCGTAGAAGGCGGCGGCGCGGTCGGCATCAGGTGTCCACACAGAGACATAGCCGACGTCGCCATGCTGGATCTGGATAGCGGCACCGGTGACCGGTCCGCTGAGCATCCAGCGATGCCCGAACGGGTCGATGATGGTGGCGGCGCGGCTCCCGTAGTTCTCGTACGGCTCACGCTGCACCGAAGCTCCGCGCTCTCGAGCACGCTCCAGTGTGGCGTCGGTATCGTCGACGTGCAGCATCAGGCTCACCGAAACCGACTGAGGTGCAGGTGCTTTCAGGCCGATCTCGGGATATTCGTCGGCGAGGTAGAGCACGCCGCCACCGATCTGCAGTTCGGCATGCCCGATGCGCCCGTCGTCCATCTCGTACATCTCGCCGACGAGCGTCGCGCCGAAGGTGTCGATGTACCAGGCGATGGCTTCGCGGGCATTGGCGACGGCCAGGTAGGGCAGCGCCGCGGGCCGAGGTGGCGCGGCGGCCTCGGTCTCGGCGGTGGGCTCGTTAAGTTCTGCGATGGCGGTGTCGGTGCCGCTCATGTCGACCTCTCCTGTTCGATTGGGCTGGGCCTCAAAGAAATTCAGTGCCGATTCCAGGCGTGCACGGAGTCGGGTAGCGAACGCCGGGTCGGGCTGCACCGGAAGTTCGGCGCCGTGCAGCACGGTCAACGGATCTGTGTTGTTGTTCACGGCCGTCCTCCTTCCGGTACCGGGTAGTGCGATCTGAAGGCACGGCGGGCCCGCACCAACAGGGCTTCCGTGGCGTGCACGGTGCGGCCGATCAGTTCGGCGCATTCAGGCACGCTGCAGTCGTCCATGTAGCGCAGTGCGAGCACGGTGCGGTGCTGGTCGGGCAGTTTGGCCAACACGCTCTCGGCGACTATCCGGTCCAGCTGGGTGTCCCACTCGTCGGCCGGCTCAATCGGTTCCGGCAGCTCGGCCACCGGGACGGTGAATCGATCCGACCGACGCCGATAATGGTCGGCGAGTTTGTGTCGCGCGACACCGATGAGCCAGGGCACCGTGATCGGCGGCGGAACATCTTTACGCGCGGCGTCCATCGCCGCCAGAAAGGTTTCCGACGTCAGGTCCTCGGCGGCTCCGCGGTCACCGCAGCGACGGATGAAGTATCCGAACACCGTTGGCAGTGCCTCGTCGTACAGCGCTAGCAGCGCCCGCGGAGCGTCGCCCTGCTCGAATTCGGCGCTCACATCCTTATCGTCGCCGCAGAGGGCCGAACTCCGACGCCCCAATCGGAATCTTTTTCGACATCGCTTTCACGTCAGCGCGCCGAGGCCGCCCCTGACCGTGTCGAACGCGTCGTTCAGCTCCTGCATCAACGAGGCGGATTCGTCGCCCAGCCAGTGCTCGTAGGCGGACAGCGCCGCCCCGAGCATCGTCCAGGCCACCGTCTGCGGGACCAGATCGCCTGCCTTGGCGCCGAGCCGCCGCGCGACGAACGTGGCGACCACCGCGCGCCATCCCGCGTACATGGTCATGGAATACGCCTGCAGCTCTGCCGTCTGAAGGATGACCCGCATCCGCTGTCGGTGCCTCGGCGTCTCGGACTCGTCAAAAGTGTTGAACGCCAACAACGCCGTTCGCAATGCATCGCCGATCGGCACGCTCGGATCGAGTTCGGCGAGTTGATCGCGCATGCGCTCGAGGTGGGCGTCGAAGTCGCCCCAGGGCAGTGCATTCTTCGACGGGTAGTAGCGGAAGAGTGTGCGGCGCGCAATCCCCGCGGCGTGTGCGACATCGTCGACACTGACCTCGTCAAAGCCGTGGGCGACGAAGAGATCGATTGCGACGTTGCTCAGGTGGTCCCAGGTCGTGGAACGACGCCGACCCACCCTGTGCTCGGAATTCGGCCGCATCGTCACCTCGCTCTTCCATTCTGGCACTCGATGCCATATTCTTGCGATCTCGGTCACATTTGTCGAGACCCAGTTGAAGAAAGGTGGCAATCATGGAGCCGAATCAGCAGGTGGAGAACGCCGGAGCCGCTCCGGCGGCGACATCAGACCAAGAGCTCGTCACGGAGACGCTGGTCGAAGAGGTGTCGATCGACGGGATGTGCGGGGTCTACTGACCATGCCGTTCAACCCGGACGTCAGTTGGCGGCTGCACCACCAGGTGGCGGTGCGGCCAGAACCGTTCGGCGCGCTGCTGTACCACTTCGGCACGCGCAAGCTGTCGTTCCTCAAGAACCGAACCATCGTCGAGGTGATCAACTCGCTCGATGATCACTCCGACGTGAGGTCCGCCTGCCGGGCGGCAGGGGTCGACGACGCACAGCAGGGTCCGTATCTGCACGCGCTTGGCGTGCTTGCCGAGTCGAAGATGCTTGTAACGGGAGAGAACGCATGACCTCAGTACAACCGGTGCCCCGCCTCGTCGAGCAGTTCGAGCACGGGCTCGACGCACCGATCTGTCTGACGTGGGAGCTGACGTACGCGTGCAACCTGGCGTGCGTGCACTGCCTGTCGTCGTCGGGTAAGCGCGATCCGCGCGAGCTGTCCACCCAGCAGTGCAAGGACATCATCGACGAGCTCGAGCGCATGCAGGTGTTCTATGTCAACATCGGTGGCGGCGAACCGACTGTGCGGCCAGACTTCTGGGAGCTGGTCGACTACGCCACCGCTCACCACGTCGGGGTGAAGTTCTCCACCAACGGGGTGCGTATCACGCCCGAGGTGGCGACGAAGCTGGCCGCCAGCGACTACGTCGACGTGCAGATCTCGCTCGACGGGGCGACCGCCGAGGTCAATGACGCTGTCCGCGGCAAGGGTTCGTTCGCCATGGCCGTCCGTGCGCTGGAGAACCTCGCCGATGCCGGCTTCAAAGACGCCAAGATCTCGGTCGTGGTTACCCGCCACAATGTCGACCAGCTGGACGAATTCGCTTCTCTGGCGGCGCGTTACGGGGCGACCCTTCGGATCACCCGCCTTCGGCCTTCTGGCCGTGGCGCCGACGTGTGGGACGAACTGCACCCGACCCCGGCGCAGCAGGTGCAGCTCTACGACTGGCTCGTCGAACGTGGCGACGGGGTGCTGACCGGCGATTCGTTCTTCCACCTGTCCGGGTTGGGTGCGCCCGGCGCGCTCGCCGGACTCAACCTGTGCGGGGCCGGCCGCGTGGTCTGTCTGATCGATCCGGTCGGGGATGTCTACGCCTGTCCTTTCGCCATCCACGATCGTTTCCTGGCCGGAAACATCCTGTCGGACGGTGGATTCGACAGCGTGTGGAAGAATGCCCCGCTGTTCCGCGAGCTGCGGGAGCCGCAATCGGCCGGTGCATGCGGAAGCTGCGGCCACTACGACAGCTGTCGGGGTGGATGCATGGCTGCGAAGTTCTTCACCGGGCTGCCGCTCGACGGCCCCGACCCTGAATGCGTTGAGGGGTACGGTGTTCCGGCGCTGGAGATGGAGCGGGTCAAGCCGAAACCCAGCGGAGATCACTCCCGCGGAACCAAGCAGGGACCGATTCCGCTGACGCTGCTGACGACGCCGCCGAGGCCGAATGTCGTCGCCGGAGCGACTCCGTCGCGCCTCTGCAACGAAAGTCCGGTCTGACCGTGGCGCGCGACAAGTGGTTCGAAACGGTGGCGTTCGCCCAGCAGAGGGCGAAGAAGCGGCTGCCGAAGTCTGTCTACAGCGCCCTGCTCGCCGCCAGCGAGAAGGGCATCACGGTCGCCGACAATGTCGACGCCTTTGGTGAGCTCGGATTTGCACCGCACGTCATCGGAGCCATCGAGAAGCGTGATCTATCGACAACCGTTATGGGGCAGGAGATTTCGCTTCCGGTGGTGATTTCGCCGACGGGTGTTCAGGCGGTCCACCCCGACGGGGAGATTGCCGTCGCCCGTGCAGCAGCAGCCAGGGGCACGGCGATGGGCCTGTCGTCGTTTGCGAGCAAACCGGTCGAGGACGTCGTCGCAGCCAACCCGAAGACGTTCTTCCAGGTGTACTGGCTCGGCGGCAGGGACGCGATCGCCGCGCGAGTCGAGCGCGCCAGAGCGGCCGGTGCCGTCGGCCTGATCGCGACCACCGACTGGAGCTTCGCGCATGGCCGCGACTGGGGGAGTCCGAAGATCCCCGAGCACATGGACCTGCGTACGACCGTACGCATGCTCCCGGAGGGTCTCACCCGGCCCAGCTGGTTCCTGGAATGGGTCAAGACGATGCGCCCGCCGGATCTGCGGGTGCCGAACCAGGCCGCACTGGGTGAGCCGGGACCGCCGTTCTTCGCTGCGTACGGCGAGTGGATGGCGACGCCGCCGCCGACCTGGGAGGACATCGCCTGGCTGCGCGAGCTGTGGGGCGGACCATTCATGCTCAAGGGAGTGATGCGCGTCGACGACGCGAAACGCGCTGTGGATTGCGGTGTTTCGGCTATTCCGGTGTCCAACCACGGTGGCAACAACCTGGACGGAACTCCGGCATCGATCAGGGCGCTGAGCCCCATCGCAGAGGCGGTAGGGGATCAGATCGAGGTGCTGCTTGACGGCGGCATCCGGCGTGGCAGCGATGTGGTCAAGGCGCTGGCTCTCGGGGCGCGGGCCGTCATGATCGGCCGCGCGTACCTATGGGGGCTGGCGGCCGAGGGGCAGGCCGGCGTCGAGAACGTGCTCGACGTCCTCCGTGGCGGTATCGACTCGGTGATGATGGGCCTCGGCCGCGCGTCGATACACGATCTGGTCGCCGGCGACGTGGTGGTGCCGCAGGACTTCATGAGGGCGCTCGGCGTCCCGCCCGAGCCCGGCGCGTGAGGCGCCGACTCCACTACCAGCGCGATTGCGGTTGAAAACTGCGTGGCAGGGGAGATGGACGTGATTAGCCGACACCGGTCGCGGCAAACAGCCGGAAAAAGAAATCTGCGCATGCGCGAACAACCGGCGCACAGCAGGTGAATTCGGCCTACCATCGGCTCGTGGCTTTCCCCAGCGAGCTTGGGAACTCAACGTCGAGACAGCTGCACGGCACATCACCCGCGTTGGTTATCCCGGTAGGTTCCACCGAACAGCATGGACCCACCTGCCGCTGGACACCGATACCAGGATCGCCGCGGCAGCGGCCTGCGGCGTTGCTGAACGCCTGGCTGAGGCCGATCGTGGCACCGGATGGATGGTTGCGCCGCCGATCGGCTACGGATCCAGTGGCGAACACGAGAGCTTTCCCGGCACCGTGTCGATCGGCACGGCTGCGCTGCGCCTCCTGCTTGTCGAGTTCGGCAGGTCGGCCGCGAGCTGGGCGAGCCGGCTGGTATTCGTCAACGGGCACGGCGGAAACGTCGAGGCCATGGCTGCCGCGACGGCATTGCTCAGGTACGAGGGACGAGACGTCGCATGGTGTTCGTGCGGTGTGCAGAACGCCGACGCCCATGCCGGACACACCGAAACGTCTGTATTGCTACATATTTCGCCGGAGGTCGTCCGGTTCGACGAGATGGTGCCGGGCAACCGGGCACCGCTGGCCGAGCTGCTGCCTGCGATGCGCAGTGGCGGCGTCGCCGCGGTGAGCGAGTTGGGCGTTCTCGGGGATCCGACGACCGCCACCGCGGCCGACGGTGAACGCCTGTTCGCCGAGATGGTCGATGGATGTGTCAGGCGGATCACCAGCTGGAAGCCGGACCGCGACGGGATGCTCACGTGAGTCAGCCGCGGTTGCCCGACGGGTTCGCCGTGCAGGTCGATCGCCGAGTCAAGGTGCTCGGGGAGGGCTCGGCCCTGCTCGGCGGTTCGCCCACGCGGCTGCTCCGACTGGCGCCCGCCGCGCGGACCATGCTCAACGGTGGTCGGCTCGAGGTGCACGACGCGCTCAGCGCCCAGGTGGCGCGCACGCTGCTTGACGCGACCGTGGCACATCCAAGGCCGGCAAGCGGGCCGTCGCACCGCGACGTCACGGTCGTTATTCCGGTGCGCAACAACACTTCTGGTGTTCACAGGCTGGTATCGGCACTGCGCGGAATGCACGTGGTCGTGGTGGACGACGGATCGGCGACGCCGATTCAGCACTCGGACTTCGATGGCACGCACTGCGACGTGCAGGTGCTGCGCCATCCCCGGAGCAAGGGGCCTGCTGCCCCACGTAACACCGGCCTGTCCGTCTGCACCACCGACTTCGTCGCATTTCTCGACTCCGACGTGGTGCCGCGGCGTGGCTGGCTCGAGGCACTTCTCGGCCACTTCTGCGATCCCGCAGTGGCTTTGGTGGCACCCCGCATCGTCAACCTGGCGCAGCCGGACAGCTTGGTGGCCCGGTACGAGGCGGTGCGTTCATCGCTGGATCTGGGTCAGCGCGAGGCCCCTGTCGTGCCGTACGGCACTGTTGCCTACGTGCCGAGCGCCGCGATCATCTGCCGCCGATCCATGCTGAGCCAGGTCGGCGGCTTCGACGAGACGCTGAGGTCCGGTGAGGACGTCGACCTGTGCTGGCGATTCGTCGAGGCAGGCGCCAGGCTGCGGTATGAACCCATTGCGATGGTCGCCCACGAGCACCGCACGCAGTTGCGAGAATGGTTCGTGCGCAGGGCTTTCTACGGTGAATCAGCTGCACCACTATCAGTTCGCCATCCCGGCAAGACCGCGCCGCTGGTGATCTCGGGGTGGACGCTGCTGGTGTGGATTCTGCTCTCGATGGGCTCGGCAATCGGTACCTTGCGTCCATGGTGGTGGCGAAAATCACCGCCGCCGGATCGCCAACTCGCTCGGTACGGTCGAGACCGAGCCCAAGGAGGTCGCGGTCGTCGCCGCTCACTGCCGATGGTCGGCGCCCTTCAGCTCGCGGCGGCGATCTGTCGCGATTACCGGCCCATCGCCGCTGATCCTCGCGCTGATGTCCCGTCGCCGCAAAAACGTCGTACTGGTCGCTGCGATCATCGACGGCGTCGTGGACGGCCGAGCGCATGGTGTACTGACGACTAGATGAAGCCCGTCGGTCTGATCAGCTACGTACCGCTGAAGCGTCTCGACGACATCGCTTACGGGACGGGCCTGTGGACCGGGGCGGTCAGGGAACGGTACTTCGGCGCCCTCAAGCCGAGATTGGGACCTGACGCCGCGTCGGACAGCGACGTATCGATCATCGGCGCAGGCAGCAGGGGATCCGTACTAGCGGAACGTATTTCAGCTACGAGTCTTGTCGAGCCACGACCGTGGAGGCCGGTCGAGTCCGTCGGATCCCAAGGTCGGCGCCCAGACCACCGATGCTCGGCCATCGCCGATCGGCGCAGCGAGTTCCGCGGTGAGGACTTCGCGACGACGCTCACCGACGCGACGAGACGTACCGGCCACATCATGCGCGGGGCGGCTGGTCGGCGGACCGGGCGGTCAACGGCGGATACTTCTGCCGGGCACCCCCAGAGGACTTCGACCGATGGGCCGTGCCGGACTGGTCTTGCAGACGTGCCGCCGTACTTCCCGGCGGTCAGAAGGACCTCGACTTCGTCGTACCGCTGCATGAGTTCTACGGTCGTAGTCGTCCGACGAGTTTCCGAATCCTACGGGGGCAGAGCGGCTTTCGTCGACTCTGCGACCGAGATGGGAACCCGTGGTGGCAGACTCAACGGAGTGGACGCGGGTAGAAATGTGCCTGCGGGGCTGTGTGCACCGTTAAACATCGACGGTGAAATCAGGATCGGGCCGGCCGGCGCGTCCTGCAGCCGGCGATGTGAGGGTTTCGCTGAACGTGACGCTGATGGGCCGACACCCGCGTCGTGCGCGGATCCGCTTCGATCGCGAGCGGCGGTGGGCGCGGAATGCATCACCCCCGACGGCCCGAAGACGTTGACGTCAGATCGAATCGTGCTGTGCGCCGGGGCAATCGGATCGGCACAGCTGTTGATGGTGTCAGGTGTCGGACCGCAGGACGTGCTGAGCGCGGCCGGGGTCCCGACTGTCCTTGACTCCCCGGTCGGGCAGCGGACCAGCGATCACCCCGAATGGGTGCTGCCGGTGGACTGGACGCCGACGCACGATCTGCCTCCGCTGGAGGCGATACTGACGACGCCCAACGGTCTCGAGGTCCGGCCCTATACCCGCGGCTTCGGTGCCATGGTGGCGGGGGCCCGTGGAGACCCTGCCGATCGACCGCACATCGGCGTCGCGCTGATGCATCCCCGG